>JANYLM010000130.1 GCA_025357835.1 Gammaproteobacteria bacterium | reverse complement strand
ATGTCCCATGACACTGTACAACCCGCCTCGACCTTGGTGGGTCTTGCGGCAAAGCACTTGGCTGGCCCTTCTCTGCATCGCCGCCCTGCCGCCGGGCATGTCCCGCTGCGCACATGCAGCCGACGCGGCCGCACCGCCCTCGCAAACCCAGTTCGGCGGCCAGTGCACGCAGGCGCTGGCCGAAGGTCGGCATGTCATGACCAACTGTGCGAGCACCTGGACCGACAAGGATGGCATGACCTATTGTTTCAGCAGTGAGAGCTCCAAGAAATCATTCTTGGTGAGCCCGGCCGAGAATCTGCAAAGAGCGCGGGCATTTATGGCCGCCGGCAGCGTCGAGTCCACCGAAAAAGCCATGCAGGATTTCACTGGCTCCGATGCGGAAACGCTGGTCAGGGATTTCATCGGCAATAAGCTCAAAGCGAACAGTGGCATCTTCCCCTTTGACGATCCTCTGCACGGCGAGCATCTGCAACTAAGTTACGACGACATCGATTTCACCCGCACCATTGACGGCTATGGCTTCTTTCCGGACGTGAAATTCCACGATTCCCAAGACGCCCACAGAAAATACCTAATCGATTTCTGGGTCATACCGCAGGACGGCAAGCTGCAGATACAGGAAATTCGCATCTATAAGCAACCTCTAAAGGCGGACGGCAATTGGACCACCATGGCCCGCCAGCCCATCCCGTGGTGGTGGATACCGGCTTCCGAGCACCCTGGCCATCTGGCGACGAAGCGCGGCTGGGAGGTGATGTCGGCGGTCGAGCAAAACGCGGTGACGGAAAGCTTGAAGAATAACGGCGTGTTCAAGCTCAAGGATGACAAGACCGGCAAGGAGCTGCAGCTAGAGTTCGTCGATACCCACCAACCGGTGCGGCAGCTCGACGACGGCCATTACTTCGCCTGCACCGATTTTCGGGCGGTGGGCACCAAGGACGAAATCTACGACATCGATTTTTGGGTCAGCGACAAGGACGGCAAGATGACCGTGGATCAAACCAAGGTGCATAAGGTACCTGAACTCAAGAGCGGGCAGTGGATTCAGGTACCGCGTTATGAGTGGAAGGATGTGGGCAACTCGCACGTCGTACCGTGAAGTCCTAGTCTCATTTTCCTTGGCGGGAATCCGCGACCAACTGCTTCAACACGCTCACGTCGGCAATACCCGGCACGAGTAGCCGGCCGACCACGAGACCCGGCGTGCCTTCGAGGGTAAGTGCGTGCGCCTCCATATCGTTGCGCGCCAGGAGTGCGGCGATCTCCTTGGCGTGACTAGTGCGATCCTTTTTCAAGGCATCCATGTTGACGCCCGCCCTCTGCAAAATCGCGTCGACCTGATCGTTCTGCGCGAGACGCGGTCCGCTTAGCAAGGCGTCATGGACCGCGAGATACTTGCCCTGCCATCCCGCCGCCAGCGCGGATGAGGCTGCATACACCGACACGGCACCCAAAATCGGCCAGTCTTTGTATAACACGGCCACTTTAGGGTCCTGAGACAGCAAGGCCTGCAATGCAGGTACCAACTTCTTGCAATAGGCGCAGTTATAGTCGAAATATTCGACGATGATGACATCCGGCTTGCGCGCACCTACCGGGTCCGTGCCGGGGTTGGCCAGCATTTGCTTCAGCCCTTCGTCAGTAACTTCCTGGATGTCTTGCGCCGAAGCCACGGGAAACAGCAATGCGCACGCCAATATCGAGGCAATCAAACGAGTGATGTGCATTCGCGCATCCTAGCCCAAACAATCGATCGATGGATTGTCTGTGTCGTGCGGCGCCGATCTGTGTCACGAGGCGGCCAGTCACATGGGATCTCCCGTGCGCCCATTACCGCAATTGGCGATACAATGATGGGACAGGCGATGGAGTGGGCCCACATGTCGGACGGGGTAAACTTAAAAAGGAGCTGGCTGAAAGAGACGCTGCTCCACTTCAATTTCATCGCAGCGCTTCACGAGCGACGCAAGATTCGCCGCATCTGTGTGGAGTCGCTGCAGCTTTATCGGCAGGTGGAAATTGAAATGCCGCAAGCCACCAACACGGCGCGCTACGTGCGTGTCATCGAACGGCGCAGCGGCGCGGATGCCGGCGCCGTGCTCAAAATCATGCGTCTGGCCGAAGAGAGCTTTGCCACATGGCCCGTCGAACGTCCGCTCAATTTTCGCGATATCGTTCAATACATGGCGGTGACGGACGGCCTGACTACGGACATTGCCGTCGCCGGCGTGGGCTCGCGCGTGGTCGATTTCGCATTGCACATCGTCCCCCAAATGATCCCGGCGGACCTGTAGGAGCGCAGCGCAAATGCCCTAGGTTCGTTGTCCTTACATGGATTTCGTATGGCGACAATTCGCGTCGTACGGCCGTTGAGAACTTCATACAGAGAAAGGGAAATCCTCGAGTGAATACCATGAATCGTTTGACACGCAGAGAACCGCAGACTCACGGACGCAATCTAGGCAAATTGCGGGCAGTCATCGCCGCCGCACTCTTCGGCGCACCATTGCTCGCCGCGGCGGGCACATGGCAGACCTTGAAGAATCCGCCGCCCATCCCCGAGATCATCGACCCATCCGGCAACGATTTCGGCCCCGGAGGGGCGGTGGGCCCGCTTCTGATGACGGACGGCGGCGTGCTCATCCAGAACGCGGGGTTCAATGGTCAAGACGCCAAGATCTTCAAACTAACCCCGGACAGTCACGGCAGCTACGTAAACGGCACCTGGACCCAGCTTGCGTCAAAACCCTTCATTTCGTCGGCCGCCGCACAAGCCGTGCTCGCCGATGGGCGCATCCTTCTCGAAGGTGGCGAATACTCCAACTACGGATATGATTTTCTACTGACGAACCAGGGAACCATCTACGACCCGGTTGCCAATACATGGACTTTGGTGCCGCCTCCTCTGTTCTTCAATGACCTCTACCCCCCGCGCGCGCTATTTGCGCCCCACCCCATCGGAGACTCCCAGAGTGTCGTCCTGGCGGACGGCACCTTCATGCTGGCCGACAAGATGAGCCGTCAGGCCGCATCGCTGAACCCGAAAACACTGACGTGGACCGAGACCGGCACCAACACGAAGGCGGATCTGAACGACGAGGAAGGCTGGACCTTGCTGCCCAACGGCAAGGTGCTGACGACGGACTGCTACACCGACTTCTTTTTTGGCCTCATCCCGACCTATCCGGCGAACCCAACGAACTCGGAGATCTACGATCCGGCAACCGGCGAATGGTCGAGTGCGGGCAGCACCATCCATACGCTGACGGACCCACTGTTGGACGAGACGGGCCCGGCCATCCTAAGGCCCAACGGCACCGTCTTCTCCCTCGGCAGTTCGGGCAATTCATCGATCTACGACACGCGCAAGGAACGGTGGGTGTTGGGCCCCAGGCTTCCCATCAGCCCGCAAGGGTTCCAGTACACCGCGCAGGACGGGCCGGGCGCCCTATTGCCCAGCGGTCATGTGCTCGTGGCCGCGAGCGGCGGCTCTGCCGCGGCCGGCTATTCGAATCCACCCGTGGCGTTCTTCGAGTTCAACGGGCACAAGTTCATCCCCGAGCCGACCATACCCAACGCGGCAAATGACGCGTCCGGCTCGATTAGCCTGCTGTTGCTGCCCACAGGCCAAGTGCTCTCAGTCGACGGTACGACCGACATCGAGATTTATACCCCCGAAGAGAAAGGCGACGACCGCGGCGACGATCACGAGCGCGATGATCAGGAGCGGGACGATCAGGAACGCGGTGATCACGAGCGGCCGGAATGGGCGCCGCGTATTACCTATGCACCGCGGGTGGTCAGTCCCGGCGGCTCGTACCGGCTCGAGGGATTTCGGCTGAACGGCATGTCGCAGGCCTCATCCTTCGGCGACGAACTGCAGGATGCCACCAACTACCCCCTGGTCCGCGTTACCAACCTGCACACCCACCATGTGTTCTATAGCCGCACGCACGACCACAGCAGCATGGCGGTCGCGTCCGAAAACGAGTCGTCCACGCATTTCGACGTGCCTGTTACCCAGGAGCCAGGGCTCAGCCGGCTCGAGGTCGTCGCCAACGGCGTGGCGTCTGAGCCCACGCTGGTCTATGTGAAGAAGTAGGGCGACTCAACCCCGCCGCCGCACGTTGGGTGCCGGCGGGCCATAGGCACATCGATGCGGAAAGATATCAGTGCGCCGGATGAATCAATCCTGCATCGTCCAACTCCGTGGAGTTGATCCGCGGACTGATGGGATAGGCTTGCATCCACGCCGGGTTGTAAGACTGCAGCGCCGTCTTTGCTTGAACGGGCGTTCCCCGCAGCCAAGTTTCATAGTCACGGCGTCTCAGGATGGCGGGCATCCGGGCGTCGGAGATGGCAATGTCGGCCATCAGATCGTTCGCCGGCACGCGGATGACCGCGCAACTCTCGATCACATCGTCATCCTCGCCGACGGAGCGATCCCAGATAGCGGCTAGTCCAAAAACGGTTCGATTGATCAGACGCACAAAGTAGGGCTGGCGGTAATTTTCGCGGGTGAGCTGCCATGCATAGAAACCCGACACCGGCAGGATGCAACGCTGACCACTGAGCCAGGGCATGCGGTAAGTAGTCGAGCGTTCGATGCGATCCATTGCTGCGCTGGCGGTGGCATTGCCGGTCGACTTACCCTCGGCCCACGAAGGTATCAAACCCCAGCGCATCATCATTCCCTCCGTCTGACCTTCGTGCACGCGGACGGTGGGCACGTATTGCGGCGGCGCAACGTTGAATTTCGCGGTAAATTTCCACCACGCCATTGCCGGCAAGAACTCGCGTTCCGCGGCCATTTGCTCCGGAAGTGCGTAACGATCACACATGCAGGCGAGAGTACGGCCATCCACCTTCCGAAAGCTGTGACGCAGCTTGGGTCTTGCGCAAATCAGCCGTACTCTCGAAGCTCCCCGCGGGAGCCAGGGCCTATTTAAACTCGGTGCGCCCCTGTTGCGCCCAAAAAGCCTGCTCCGCGTGCTGCAGCGCGCGGGTGATGCGTTGCGCCCATGCGGTTTGTCCCGCGACGTCGCTGACGAGGTCCTGCCTTATTTCAATTTCCACGTGCGGCAGGCCGCGCGCCTCGCCGTGATGCGGAATGGTGTAGTCCGTCTCGTCGCTGACGAAGTAAGGTTCGTTGTCCGCTATCAGCCAGGCGGTTTCCTGCCTCAGCTTATCGAGCACCAGGCCGGCGAAGCGGCGGTCGCGGTTGTACAACACCGCCGCATGCATCTGCCGGCGCACACCCTGGTAACTATCGGTCATGGTGTGCTGGGCCACCAAAATAGTGGGTTGATGCGCCGCCAGTCTTGCGTCCAGCAGCGCGCTCACGTGATTGTGATAGGGATCGAAGATCTCCACGCGCCGCGCGCCGGCTGCGGCGTCGCTCAAGCCCATATTGCCAGGAATCTCAATCGATTCGCTCAATCGTGGAATCGATGACGCGACCTTGGGATCGCGATTGCAGTCGATCACCAGCCGCGAATAATTTTGCGCTACCAGCGGCGCATCCAGCGCCGCGGCCACTTGCCGCGCCACACTCAAGGCGCCTATATCCCAGGCGATGTGACGCTGCAATTCGGACGCGGGTAGCCCGAGACTACCCAACTGCCGCGGAATGCGGCGGCCGGCATGATCGACCACGATGACGAAGTTGGATCGCCCCTGCCGTCCAATCTCGAGGACCGGCGGCGGATCGTCGGCGGCCAGAATAGTGCCTCGCATCGTGAAATTACCCTTTTGATCGTAGCGAAATTCTGCGCATATCCTAAGCACAGTGAAGGCATTTGTCGCGCGAATCGGCCCATATTGCGCCTGCCTGCGGCGCCTGCGCCTGGTATTCCCGCGTGCTAGCATTGCTAGCATTTAGCACTGCAGGAGCCCATTCATGGCCCAGTTAATGGTTCGTAATCTAGAAGAAGATCTGGTCAGGGCCTTGAAGCGGCGCGCCGCGAAACACAATCGCAGCGCCGAGCAGGAACATCGCGAGATCCTTCAGTAAGCGCTGCGCGGACCCCGCCGGCGCCCTCTGGCAGAAGTGCTGGCAGCCATGCCCAATGTCGGCGACGACAGAGACTTCAGGCGCGAGCAATCGGATAAGAGAAGCTGAACGTGTACTTGGTGGATACCGATGTAATCAGCGAGGCCCGCAAGGGCAGAAAAGCCAACGCAGGAGTACTAGCATTCTTCGACAATGCAGCTCGCAACAATATCGCGCTTTACTTGTCGGCGATCACTATTGGGGAACTCCGACAGGGCGTCGAATCGATCCGCCAGCGCGGCGACCAAGCACAGGCGCAACGCCTAAATCGCTGGTTGGGGCAGGTAACTTCCGTCTACGCGGAATCCATTCTCCCGTTCGATCATGAGACGGCGCAGATTTGGGGCCGCTTGCGCGCTCCGCATCGGGAAAATCCGCTAGACAAACAGATTGCGGCCACTGCGCTGATTTACGATTTGGCGTTAGCTACGCGCAACACCACGCACTTCGAATCAACCGGGGTGCGCCTCCTGAATCCATTCACATGAGCTCGCTGCCGGGCATTCCTGCCCGTGCAACTCATTTCGCCCGCAAATCCTCCAGCACCTGGCCGACCCCGCCTGTGCCCTCCTCGTGCGGCGGGTCCCGCAGCGTTTCCTTCAGTGCGTCGGCATACCATTCGCGCATGGCGCGCGTGCTCAGCAAGCGATCGACGTAGGCCATGGCCGCAATATCCAGCGTAAGGCCATAGCTCTGGATTCTAAATGCCACCGGAGCGTAGAAGGCATCGACGGCGGTGAATGCCGCACCTGCGAGGAAGGGGCCGCCGAAGCGGCGCAGGCCATCGTTCCAAAGGGCGTTGAGCCGCGCAATATCCTGCCCCAGCGCCGCCGGAAATTCATGTAGCCGGATGCGCTGGCCGCAAGTCATGGAGCAGCGGCCGCGCAATTCGCCGAAACCTGCGTGCATCTCCGCCGCCGCGCTGCGCGCCCACGCCCGTGCCGTCCCTGCAGCCGGCCAAACGGCGGCGTGTCGCTCGGCCAGGTATTCGACGATGGCCAGCGACTCCCAGACTACGGTCTCGCCGTCGATGAGGCAGGGGACTTTACCGCTGGGAGAAATTTTGCGAAAACCCTGCCAACTTGATTCCTGCCCGAAGGGCAGCAAGTGCTCCTGAAACCCGATCTGAAGTTCGCGCATCAATACCCACGGCCGCAGCGACCATGAGGAATAATTTTTGTTCCCTATGTATAAATCGTACATCGGATTGCGCCCGCCCCTCCTGCCCACACCCATGTCACTGTCCGGCCGCCAAGGCCGGCCGGACAAAGATACCTTGCTCTGCGCATCATTGCGCAGGCAATTTCTCAGGGAGATTTCGAGCGGCCGACGTCGGACAAATGTTCCTGCGCGCCCTGCATCCAGCGCAGCGAGCCGGGGGTGGTGAGAAGCTCGCCCGTCTCCAGCAGCGTCTTGATCCCGGAGAGAATCATCGGCCAGCCGCCATACAGCTGAGCGTTGGCATCTTCGCGCAGCTCATCGTGCGTGACCTTGAGCAGACAAGAGTCTCCCACCGGCTCAATTTCCCAAGTCACCCGCGAGGTGCCCTCGCTCTTTACATCCTCGCCCCAGAGCGCCCGGAAGCTCTGCACCAGCCGTCGCGGCGGATCCACTTCCAGATTTTCGCCCTCGAAGATCGGTGCCGCGCCGCCCACGCCCACGTAGCGGGAGGACGGCGTCCAATCCGAAGTCACCACCGCGCCAAAGTTGTACTTGCGCCTCATCTCGGTGTCAGTGATGGCCTTCCAAAGGCGCACCGGCGTCGTCTTGATGTAGATCTCGAATACCTTCTTCATCGACTTGTCCTCCAAACTTTGTTTGAGGCCGCTTAAGCCAGCGACCCATGGCGCGGTGAATTTGTTCACCCAACGATCGTGAATCAGTCGGATCGGGACCGCGTTGAGGAAATGCAGCTTCTCGCGCCCCTGCCGCCGGGTCACTACCAGACCGGCTTCTTCCAGCAATTTCAAATGCTTCATGACACCGAAGCGCGTCATCGGCAGCCGTTTCTCGAGTGCGCCAAGGGTCTGCCCATCCTCTTTGAACAGCTTGTCGAGCAGCTTTCGACGCGTCGGATCCGCCAGCGCTTTGAAAACATCATCCATGAATTGGACGATACGTGACCATTTAGTCACCTGTCAAGTGTTGCTTAGTGAAGGGGCCACTGCCGCGCCTCGGCGAAGCCATTCCGTTACGCGCGCCAGCGCATGGGACTTGCGCCGAATTGGCGCCGGAAGCAGGCGTTGAAATGAGAAATATCATTGAAGCCAGCTTGCAGCGCGACTTGCGAAACGGGTGCTCGCGAGGACAGCAGATGACTTGCAGCGGCGCGCAGCCGCGCGTGCAGGATGTACTGTGCGGGGCTTTGCCCGACCACCGATTTGAAGACGCGCAAGAAATGATAGGAACTGAGCTGCGCCAGGTTCGCCAACGCGCGCAAGTTCCACGGCTCGCTGAAGTGCGACTCCAGATGCACCACCACCGCCAACACGCGCTGCCGATTGCGTGGCGAGACTCGGTCAGAAATCAAAGTCGATCGGTCCAACTGCAACGCCAAACCCGCCAATTCGTAGGCGGCCTCATCTCGGTCCCCGTCCAGCGCCAAGCGCTGCATGAATCCAAACGCCAGGGCGGCAAGGTTTCCCGGCGGCACGACCCCGGTGCGAAAGGTGGGCTCGCTCAATCCCACATCGCGTGCGATGTGCTCGACGAAGCGGCAGTCGAATCGCGCCACTTGGCGCCGATTTCCTCCACGCTCGCTGTGCACGCAGCGAAAGCTCTCGGCCGTATTGCCGAGGATGAGGGTACCCGGCACTGCGGTCGCACAGCCATTGTCGGCGTGGTATTCAAAACTGCCGGAAAGCACAATGCCGATAGCGGGGTGGCCATAGCGTTTGTCCCGAACTAGCGCACCCACCGCTGCGACACAGGATTCTTCTCGAATGGCGAAGTTCAGCAATATTCCCCAAGCATCGTTTTGCGCTGATGCCCTACTATCTCACGGGCTATGGTTGCACTGCAGAAAATTGATCTGAGTCGGATTTTGTTTGCACTCGGCATGTGCGGACTTGGGGTAGTCACGGCTTTTTACGGCGATTTTGCGCTGCAGTGGCAACCCATTCCAAAAACCTTGCCGGGCTATCATGTCTTGGCCTATGTATCGGCCGCCTTGCTGACGGCCGGCGGCATCGCTCTGGTCACCAAGGTCCACGTGCGTGCGGCGCTAATGTTGGCGTGCTATCTATGTGTTTTCTGGTTGCCGCCGCAGCTGCTGAGCGTCGTGCCGGCGTATACCAGCATCGCCTCGTGGCTGGGCTTTTGCGAGGTTTTGGGCGTCACTTGCGGTGCCGTGATCATCTGGGCCGGCCCAGCGCGGGCCAAAGTGCAGCGCACCGCCCGCGTTCTGTTTGGTCTTTGCTGCATTGTGTACGGGATATCGCACTTCGCCTACCCGGGGTTTACCGCCGACATGATTCCCCACTGGCTGCCGCAGCGGCTGGCCTTGGCCTATGTAACCGGAGCGGCCCATGTAGTCGCGGGTCTCGCCATCGCCTGCAGGGTGCTGCCGCGGCTCGCCGCTCTGCTGGAAGCGGTAATGATGAGCTTGTTCGTGGTGCTATTGCACCTGCCCAGCCTGTGGGCTTCTCCTCCCCCCGCGTGGGCACCCACCCTACGAGTGGAAATCACAGCCCTGTTCTGGGCAACATCCCTGGCGGCATCTGCCTGGGTGGTCGCCCGATCATTGCCGCGGCGTTCGTAGGAACTATCTTCCCCGGCACCGGACCCCGGCGCTGCTGTTCAAGAAACTGTCACGCGCTTCTCTGGGACAGGCTTCGATTCTTTGCCGGCCCGATCCTGCCGTTGAATGTCCTTTGCCACTGTCCGCGACGCCGCGAACAGTGTCAGCGACGCCGCCACGGCCAGCGCCGGGATGACATACATGGCGCTATGCAAGCCGGCTGCTTTGAATTCCGCAGTCATGGAATATGCACCGGCGATGAGCATGGCGTGATGCGCAAAGTAATCGCTCAGAATTCCCGTCCCCAACGGCCCCATGCTGGCTCCGAGTATGTACATGGCGCAAAAGTAGATGGCGACCGCGGTACCCCGCAATGCAGGCTCGATCACATCCTGAATCGCTGAATAAACAGTGGCGTAGTAAACATACATCGTCATTGTGCCCAGCGTCATGAGCACCATAAAAGCCGCAGTGGCGCCTTTAGGTTGATGGAGAGCGAAGAATATGCACGGTGCAGCGATGGCCATGGCCCATGCCGCAACCAGCAGCCGTCCATTGCGGCGCGTGACACTGATCCTATCGGCGAGCCATCCGCCGGCCAGCAGACCGATGGCACCGACCGCGCCCACCGATACAGCGGACACAGTGCTGGCCTCTTTGAGAGTCATTTCATGGAATCGCTGCAGGAACGGTGCCTGGAAAGCATTGAGCGCATACATATTGAAATTGTGGAACACGCCCGACAGGATGATCCACCACATCGTCGGCAGTCTGAGCACCGCCAGATACGGCGAATTGACGGCGTCATACGATGCGGCCGCCCTGCCCGTATCCCGGGCACCGCGCATTGGTTCGGTCATGCTCGCCGCGAGCGCCGCGAATATCAAGCCGGGAACGCAGGCGATCAGAAATGTGCTGCGCCAGCCGAGCGCCGGACCGAGCACGCCGGCGCTCATGTAGGCGAGAAAGATGCCGGCGGGCAGACCCAGCATGAACACTCCCATGGCGCGCGCCCGCTGGTGCGGCGGATACAAGTCGCCGATCAGCGAATGGGCAGCGGGCGCGCAGGTCGCTTCACCCACCCCCACGCCCAGCCGCGAGACGAACAGCTGTGTGTAGCTTTGAGCCAGCCCAGAGGCGGCCGTAAGCAGGCTCCACACCGCGGCGCCGGCGGCAATGAGCCGAGTGCGGCACCACCGATCGCTCAAGCGACCGAATGCAATTCCGACGACCGCGTACATCAATGTGAAAACGGTGCTCAGCAGGCCAAGTCCGGTGTCGCTCAAATGAAACTCTTTACGAATCGGCTCGCCCAGTGCGCCGATGAGTTGGCGGTCAAAAAAATTCAGCAAGTTGAGCGCGAAAAGCACGAACAGTGCGAACCAGGTGCCGGAGATCCCTGCGGGCTTTAAATCGCGCGAGCTATGGCCGCCGCGCGCAGCGGCTGCGATGGATTGCAAGGGCTTCGACATGGGTCACTCCCCAATTTTGATCTCGTATGGGATGTACTACGCGCCCCCTTCTTACCGCAAAGCGATCCCTCCGCTGCACCGTAGCCGACAAGGAATTGACCGCCAGCGACATAAAGGCGTGAGCTCTGCCACGCGTATTGAATCCGATGCCGCCTATATATAGGCTTGAAACATCCTGGCCATCCCGCTCCCATGCACAAGAGATATCTTGACCGGAGAGATTTATCGAAAACCCATCCCCCTTCAGCCTCGCGAATAAATCCGTTTTCATCACCGGCGGCGCGTCGGGGATCGGCCTCGGCACTTGTCAGCGCTTCTTGCAGGAGGGCGCTCGGGTTGTCGTCGCCGATATTCAAGCGCCACCGCAATCGGTGCTCGACGCCGGGGGGATTTTCCGCGCGACTAACGTCACCGATCGCGACAACGTCGTCAATTCCCTCAAGGACGCCGAGGAAACCATCGGCAAACTTGATGTCATCGTTCACAATGCGGGGATGCCTGGAAAAGGCCAACACATCACAGAGTCCGATGAGGAAGTGCTGGACGCTGTGGTGGCACTGAATTTCTACGGCACCTACTACATCTTGAAGTATGGACCTCGGCACATGCGAGACGGCGGGTCGATCATTACCACGGCCTCGGTAGCCGGACTGCAGCAAAACGAAGGCTTCTTCGATTATAGCGCGACCAAAGCCGCCATCATCAGCATGACCAAGACCGCAGCGGTCGAACTAGGCTTACGCGGCATTCGTTGCAACGCCGTTGCGCCTGGGCCGGTCAAAACTCCCATGCTGCCGCCCGGACACATTCTGAACACCCTCGCAAAGCATCTTTCAGCTCTGGGGCGAATCGCTGAAGTAGACGATTTGGTGGGTGTGTACCACTTTCTCGCCAGCGATCAGAGCAGGTACATCACCGGCCACACCTTCGTGGTGGACGGTGGGCGGCTCACGGGTTTTCGCAACAATGTCCTAGCTCGCCTCGCGGATTGAAATGCCGCGGCGTTCGCCGCATTCAGTAGTGCGGCAAGCGGGTGAACGCCGTCACCGGCGGCATGGCGTTGGGATCGACCAGTACATCGATGAGCACGGCCGTATCGGCCGCCATTGCTTCCCTGATTGCCGCCGCAATGTGCTCGGCGCCTGCCACGCGAATTCCCTTCACTCCGCACGCTTCGGCAATCGCTGCGTGGTCAACCGGCAAGAAATCGCAGACATTCGTATGCCGCCCCAGCGCAGCATCTTCGGCATGTTTTTGGTAGCCGAGAACCGAGTTATTCATGACTGCCACTACCACGCGGATGGCGTGCCGCCGTGCCGTTTCCAATTCAGACCAAACATGGCCAAAGCCGCCGTCGCCGACGACGCAGAAGACCGGTCTATCGGGCCTGCCTAGGCTCGCGCCCATGGCCATGGGAAACCCCCAGCCGAGACCCGCCTGGCCGCGGGGAGTTATAAAACGCCGCTCGAATTTGGCGGTGAGATAGTTGGCCACCCAGATTGACGAGAAACTCGCGTCAGCCACTACGATATGATCGGGTGACAATTGCGCTTCGAGTTCGGCCATGAAACGCTCGGGGCGAATCGGTGCGGCATTGGAATGAGTGACGCCGGCGATTTCTTCACGATGGCGAATCCTCGCGCTCGCGATAATGCTCTGTGCCGCCGCGCGTGCTGAGCTGCGCTTGGAAAGGTCCTGTGCGGCCAGCGCGCAATTCAGGGCCTGCAGCGTTAGTTTGGCGTCGCCATTGAGGCGCAGCGCCTCGTAGTTTCGGCCGATTTCGCCGGGATCAATATCGATGTGAATGTAGTTTGCCTGTGCCGGCAGCAGCTTCCAGGAGTCGGTGCCGTTTTGGTTGGTTCTATTGCCAATCAGCAAGATGACATCCGCATCCGTTACCATCGGTTTGACGAACTTCGCCATGCCCCGGGTCGCCATGAAGTAGCCAATGACGCCCATCGACAGGGGATGTGTTTCGTCTACACTGCCCTTGCCCATGGTGGTCGTTGCGACCGGCAGGTGAGCCAGCTCCTGCAATGTGCGCAGTTCCTCTTGAGCCCCTGAACCGATTACACCTCCGCCGGCAAAGACGAATGGCGCGTGAGCGCCGGCCAATAACTCGGCTGCCGCGGTAATTTGTGTTGCCTCAGGCTGGGTACGGTCGAGCGGATAGATGCCTAAGCGAGCTTTGCGCGCCGCCACGGGCTGCTCAGCTTGTTCGGCCAGCAATTCCATGGACACCAGCAGTACCGCGGGTCCCGGGCGCCCGCTGGCAGCCGCGGTAAAAGCCATGTCCACATAGTCTTCGATTCGATCCGCAGTCGTCACACGCCGGATCCATTTGGACACTCCCTTGAACAGCTCCAACTGATCCAATTCCTGAAACGCGTTGCGATCTCGCCAGCCGGGACCGACATCCTGGACCAGGGCGACGATGGCAACGGACGCCGACAGGCACTCGGCCAGCCCTGGCACCAACAAGGTCGCCGCCGGGCCGTTCTGGGCCGTAACAACGGGCACCTTGCCTGTGATGCGCGCATAGCCATCGGCCATGTAGGTGCCGGCGTTCTCTTGTCGGTACCCGATCTGACGAATCCCCAGATCATCCGCCGCCAGAGTCAGGGCGGGCGGATTGCTCTGCCCGAACAGATACTCGACGCCGTGACGCTTGAGCGCGTTGGCGAATCGATGCGGCGGCCGCAGACCAACGCCGTCGCGGCTGCCTACGGCGCTATGCAAATCAATTCCTGTACGCCACCTTCGAGAGCCGCGGGCGGCACGGGATCGTTGCTGGTGCACGCCTTACCGTCCTTCGTGAAGCTGAAATCTCGAGTGTAGGTGCCTCTCAGCGGCATGGGATACACGACAAAGCGTTTCGACTTCGGAATAAACCGGAAAATGCGATCGGTGAGGTTTTCGTTGATCCACACTTCCTGGGTTTTTGGATTGATGCCGAGTGCATACGGCGCCGGCTGGTATCCGGCCGCAAACTCGGGCATCCGGTAAAGTTCGGACTTGAAGCCCTCGCTCGCCGCGAATGGCTTCGGCCGCACGCGCGCTAAAATCCCGTCCGAGAAACCGGTGACCCATAGCGAGCCTTCCTTGTCGAAGCGCATGCGGCGCGGCCCCCTGACCGGCGAATCATATTCTTTGAGTTGCAGCGTCTGCGGCTCGATGCGCCCGATCTTGTCGCCGAACAAACGCGTGTACCACACGGTGCCGTCGATCGGACTGACATCGATTCCGTACGGGACAGTGACTCCCGCTATTCCCGTTGAGCGCAGAGCCGGCAAATCGATCAGTTTCACCTCCCGAGTCTTCGGGTCCAATCGCCCCACTTGTTCGCTCTGCGCGAGGGTGAACCAAGCAATGCCATGCTTATCGAAGCGAATGGTATGCGGATATGCAGCGTGGCCGCCGATCGGGATCGAGTCTTCCCACTGCATGGTTCTAGGGTTGAAAATCCCAATGCGCTGCGAAAACGAGTTGGTCGTGTACCACTTGCCGTCAGGCCCCATGGCGAGCGAATGCGGGCCGTGAAGTACTCCGCCGCCCATCTCAGTCGGTCCATGGGGTTTCACCCCCTGTGCCGGATGCGCAATGTAGTGAGAGGTGCCGGTTGCAAGGTTGACTGCCGCCATGAAGTCGACCCCTTGATCGACGATATACACCCAGCCATCGGTCTCGCTGACGGCCGCATCGTGCGGCGAGTAGGCACCCGGCAGGGGATACTCATAGACAGCGGCCTTGAAGATCAGCGGGTCCACTGGAAACTCCGGACGCACCGCCAGAGCATTGCCGTCAAAGCCTGCCGCGAGCAGCTTGGCGCGACGCTCCCGCAACTCGACGTCGAAGTTCCCAAGGTAAGCATGCATACGTTGAATCGTGGTCGCCCAGCTTTCCGCCGAGCGCGGTACGCGCGTCAGGGCGTTGCCCAATTGATGGCAGGTCAGGCAGTCGCGCTGAAATTGGTACTTCGTGAACGGCGAGCCTACGGCGGTCTCGAAGGGCAGATGTCCAAAATGGTAGCCTGCGGGCAAGCTGTCGGAGATCGCCTGGGCGTCCGCCATCTTCTTTAAGACAAATGCGCGAGTCAGCACTGCATCCGGCTGCAGGGTGATCGACTCCTCCAGATCTTCGTAATAAGGCTGTCGCACGCGGGCTTTCAATGCGCCCTGCAAGCTGGTTTTCAGGCGGAAGCGGCCTTGCGCATCGCAGTACACCGTTATCGAATTGCCGTTCGGCTTGTCTTCAGTGACTCGCACCATGGTGCCTGCCTGCGGGGCACCCGCCTCGCCTATGACGGTGCCGGACAGCGTTCCCGCCTGGGTACTCACGCCTGCCATCATCAAGAGCAATGCCAAGAGATACCTACTTGCCACGAACACTCCCCGTGCGCAGTTTGCGCTTGTGACTTTGATCAATGCCCGTCGACCGAGAACGCTAATAGGACATTGACTCCATTGCCTCCGGTACGACTGGCACCATTGAACCCTGACATGGTGTACAGCATGCCGCCGGCGATGGTGGGGCCCATCCCATCGATTCCGCCGCCGGGTTGTTCGGCAATGCCGTTGACCGTCTGGTAAGTTTGAGCCGTCGTGCTGAACGCCCAAATGATTTGTCCGGTGGCCGAATCATAGGCACGCAGCCAACCGTCCAATGTTCCGGAGAACACTACCCCCGGCATGGCGCCCGGCGCCGCGGATTGCGCGCGTACGCAGGCCCCTTGCATGAAGTCACCGGACCGGTTGCCCGCGTACTTGCACGGCGCGACGGGGGCGGGCGTGTTCCAGATGAGTTTGCCGCTGGTGGGGTCCAGCGCAGACAGGCCCGGTTGGCCCGGCGTGTTAAGCCCAAGCATGGGAGGTCTGCCGGCGGCCACTAAAATTTCATCGAAAAGTTCGCCGATATCCGCGACCGGTACGAAAACATGGCGCTCGTCGGACGCTATTCCCCACTCTATTCCGCCAAGGGGCGACCCTTTGCCGACGGCGGTGTGCCACAGCACGCGGCCGGTGTCGGGGTTGAGGCCGTACACTATCCCCGACTTCTGCCCTGCTACCAGGACTTGTGGCGTCCCGCGTTTACCGAACAAGATGGGAGTTGCGCCGAAGTCATGGTCAGGACCTGTGGTCTGGGGACAATTTGCGGCCTTGACCGCGCCGAAGCAACCTTGAATGAAATTGTCGTCCGCGGTGGCCTGAGTTCGCCAGCGCAGGCTGCCGGTTTTCATGTCGAGCGCGACGATGGAGTCGGTACCGTCCGTCGCTACGTCGGTATAGCTATTCCCGGTCGCGACGTACACCACGCCACGCTGCGGATCGGCAGTGGGTGCCGCCCAAACGGGTGCCCCAGCCGGTCCTTGCATCTGTGTGCCCGCCGCGTTGACGCGGGTCGGGTGAAGCGGCTGCGTAATCATGAACGTCTGCCACTGCCTGCGACCCGTTCTAAGGTCGAGCGCGACCAAGGATCCGCGGAAGGAGCAGCAGGGGTAGTCTTTCGGGATGGCCAGCACTTCCTCGCCCGAGGAGATGGGAACGAAGATCTGAGTTCCGGAGACAACGGGGGAGCCATTGATGAATGCGGCGGCGTGGGAATCCAGCGGTTCGCTGGTCCACAACTCCTTGCCGGTTTGGGCATCAAAGGCGCGCACCCTGCGGATGTCGATGCCGGCGAGCGTCACCCAGCCGCTCGGCGAAATCGCTGAGCGGAGCACCATCGCGGTCGTGCGCGATCCTGAGCCCTCATGAGCCCAATGAACACATCCCGTCCTGGCGTCCAAGGCGTAAAGCTTTCCGCCGCGGTTGTTGACGAACAGCCAATGGCCGATCACGGTGGGCTGCCCCCCGCCCGGCATGGCAAAGGACCACTTGACCTTGAGCTTGGGCACGTCCTCGGCCCGCAATCCCGGATGTCGCTGAAAACGGCCGGCAGAGTCGTCAATGCCCATGCTCGGCCAGTCGGAGGAGCCGGCGCGTATGGGTTCATTTGTCGAGCATGGCGGGTCGACCCCGGTCGAACTCAAAATCTCGCTCGGCTGCAAGTAGGCGGCGACCGCGTCAATCTCCGCACGCGACAGGTCCTTCGCCATCGGCGACATCACTCCGGTCGTCAATGCCGTCACGATGCTTGCGCGCGGACGAAACGCGAGATCCACCCGACTCGGCGCTCGTTCGATGGGCGGTTCATGGCAAGACTTGCAGTGCGCAGTGAACACGGCCGCACCGCTGAGCGGTGCGGCCGGAGCCGATTGCGCCACTGCCATGGCGGCAAGACAGGCGTTCGCGGCTAGTGCAGCACACGCGGCACGGCAAAATCGCAGCTTCAAAGTTTCAGTCATGGGTAGGTTCACAGGCGCAGCAGGTTAGCCCTGTCAATGCACCTTGGCCCCAAAACGAACTCGAAACTCGACGCCAAAGGTTCGCGGGTAGATGAGACTTCGAGCCAGCGTAGGTCCACCTGCGCCCACCGGTGCGCTGTAGAGACTGGAATCGATGCCGACGCCATCGCTGCCGCGCACGTCAAGGGCGTTTCTTAAATACCCGAATACACTCCAGCGGTTGGTGACATCCGTCCAAGTCCCGCGAAAGTCGGTCTGCCCATAGGAGCCCGCGGCAAATTGAGAATCTGGGAAAGGCGTGGACACGACGCGATCGCGCCAAGCGTAGCTACCCGACAGCGCAAAAGAGCCTGGCGCGAATAGCCAGGTGTAGACGCCGTTAAAGGTGAACTTGTTCCTGGGCGACCCCGGGACCGCGTTGCCGTAAATGCTCGTCGGCAGCCCGGAGAATGCATCGACATAGGTGTTGCGATCCGTGAAATAGGCGCGCAGATACGAATAGTCCATCAGAAGGCGCAGCGCGTCGCTGACCTGCCACTGGGTCTCGAATTCGGCGCCGTAAACCCTCTCGTCGAGATTGAAGAACACCGTCTGCGCAACTGGGCCACCGAATTCAACCAAGGGATATTGCGCCCCTCGGTACTTGTAGTAGAACAGCGACGAATTGATCTGCAACACATGATTCAAGGTCTGCTTCCAGCCGAGTTCCAAGGCGTCATTGTATTCAGGCTTGGTGTAGGGGTTTGCGACTAGGGCCGAGCCGGCATTGATGCCCGCTTCCTTGTAGCCGCGGCTGTACTTAAGGTAGCCCAGGGTGTCGCGATCGGGCATCCACTCGACGCCGGCGGTTCCGGTCACGGCGTGCGAATTGATCTGCAGCTGACGGCTGTAGTTGCCATTGCCTGACGGATCGGGTTTAGCCACCTTGCCGAAGGCCAATGGTGTGAAATCGATGCCTACGCCGCCAAGGCCAAACGGCAACGTCGGGTCCCATACCACGTAGCGTGCGGAATCCAGGGAGGACTTACTATCCCGGGTGTAGCGTACGCCGACCGTTGCCTTCCAGGTGTCGGCAAACTTCCAGTCGAGCTGGCCGAAGGCCGCTGCAGATCTCGATGCCGTGTGCTGGTCGACGTGGTACCAAGCGCCATCGGGATTCAGCGGCGCGGGGGCGGGGGCGCCCGCCAAGAGGCTCGCACCGTCGAGCGGCGACTGATACACGGCCTGCGGCACCACATTGCCGATTGTTACCGGCTGTCGGCTATGCTCATCGTATTGATATAGGCCGAGAACGTACTGCAGCGCATCGTCGGTGCTCGAGATGAGGTCCAACTCATTGCTGTAATAACGCCGGACTTCCTTATAGCTCAAATATTCCGCTGAATTGATCGTGACCGGTGCGCCGCCGTTGGGGGTAAACACATAGGACGGACGTGCAGTATTGTCGTAGTCGGTGACCAGCTGGTACTCCGAGGAAAAAAAGCCGCCTGTGTATTTCAAATTGGCGAAGCCCAAATGCCCGACGCCCTCGAACACGAACAATTGATCGTCTTTGAGACGTTCGCGATTATTGGTGTCGTTGGGAGTTGTGTACGTTGAGCCGTTATTCGGCGGGTTTGGCTGTGTCAATTGCGGCACCGCCGGATTCAAGCCGGGCGCGGCGTTGTACCACGGGCTTGGCTGCAGACCGCCGCAATTAATCGAACCGGGGGTGCCTAAAAGGCTTGGGCCCACGCAGTTCGTGACATAGGGGCTGGTTTGAACCTGTGAGCCCCAGCCGATGTTCCAATGCAGATGATCGGCCTTCAGCCACCAATCGAACGCAGTGCCGACGTTGCCGGCCAATTGAATCTGATACTCGTGGTCGTTCTTCCAGCCGGCACCATCGCGATCGCTACCCGTCACGCTTTTAAAGTATCCCTGTCCTTGCTTGTATTCACCGGCGGTGGCACGAAAGCGCAAAGAATCGCTGATGGGACCGGAAACCGTGGCTTCGATGTCCTCGGAATGATAGTTGCCGATCTTCAGATGCGCCTCGCCTTCCAGCTGGTCCGTCGGGCGTGGGCTGGTGAGCACGAAGGCGCCGCCAATGGCATTACGTCCGAACAACGTGCCCTGCGGTCCGCGGTAAATTTCCTCTTGACCGATAAACAGAGAACTCGAATCCGCAATCCGAAAGAACGAGCTATAGATGCCGTCCAAGTAAGTGGCGATCGAGTTGTCGATACCCAAATTATTCGCCGAGCGTCCCAGGCCTCGAACATACATACGATCGGACTGGAAGCTGTACGTCACGCCCGGGGCATAGTTAGTCAAATCCTGGGTGGTTTCGATGCCGATCAAATCGCGAGTTGCACCCGTGAAAGCAGTCACGGCAATCGGTACGCTCTGCGCGCTTTCCGCGCGTTTTTGCGCGGTAACCACGATTTCAGGAATTTCCGAGATCGGAGTCGCGCTGCTGCCCTCGCCCAGGGCGGGCAACGTTGCCGCAATCGAACTTAACCCGCACAAAACTACAAGTACTCTCTTAAAGCAACTTGAGTGATTCATCAGCTATCTCCCCGCAGCGATCCCGCACGCCGTTTTTATAAAGACCCAAACCAAGCACCGAATTGATCGGCTATTTTTTTCGACTGATGTCTTTCCACCACAGTCGTACCTGCAGTGTAAAATACGAGATACGGACAGTGGTGCGGCACCGTAGACGACAACGTTTTGACATCAAACGACATAAAATGGGTGCTGGGATGAGCGGCAGCCCCCCCCCGGGGCAGGAGTCATGATCGACGCCCTGGCGTATTTGGGGGTAAGCTTGAAAGCAACAATTGGCGGGCTCAGGCGGGAGGTCGTTGCGCCATGCGGGCATATACTGCTACGCGGCAAAATTCAATCTTAGGTTCTTGCGTCAAGGCCATCGGCCGGGCGCTCGACGCTGCGGGCTGTGATGGCGCGGCTCTGCTTACCGAGGCCGGATTCGACTTGAAAGAATTGGAAGGCCCCGATGCCCGATGTCCGTTGGTCAAGATCGAACGCTTGTGGCGCCTTGCTGTGGAGGCCACCGGGGATCCGGCATTCGGCCTCAAAGTGACCAAACAATACAAGCACACCATGTTTCATGCGTTGGGCTACGGTCTTAGTGCAAGTTCCAGCCTGAAAGAGGCCTTTGAACGAGTGCAGCGTTTTTCGCATGTGGTCAGCGACGCGGTGGGGTATGAGTTTTTTCGGTGCGGAGACGAGTATCACTTCATCCTACTGCCCGTGATAGGCGTTCCCGTCGAGTCTGTCGATGCCTTGGTGGGCATGTACATTCAGCTGTGCCGCTGGTTGATCGGACGGGAGTTCTCCCCCGTATCGGTGGAGTTGCGGCGGCCGCGACCGGCAATCATCGATGACTTTGAGCGGCTTTGGCGCACTCCCTTACGATTCGGCGCCGAGCAAAACCGCCTGATATTCGACAGCGAGAGCATCGAGCGTCGTCTTGACACCGGCAATCCCGAACTCGCCCGGCAGAGCGACACCATCTCGACTCAGTATCTTGCGCGGATCGAACGCTACAATATAGAGGCGCGCGTACGCGAAGTCGTGACGCTGCGGCTGCCTAATAGGGAACCGTCTCAGAAGGAAGTGGCCGAAGTCCTGAGCATGACTACTCGCACATTGCAGCGCAAGCTCGTCGATTGCGGCACCACGTTCAAGGAGATATTGGACGAGACGCGACATTCGCTGGCACTTGCCTACCTGAGCGCGCCAAAACACAGCGTCAATGAAATTACTCATTTTCTCGGATTTTCCTGCAGCAGCAGCTTCACGCGCGCATTTCGCCGCTGGACCGGTATGTCCCCGTCGGAATGGCGGGATGGAACAAGCTCGCGAACCCTGCGTTCACACCGGCGCTTGGCGACGGTGTCCGTCGAGGGACGATCACAAGACGAGTCGTTCTAACCTGAATCGGTCTTGCAACGCGACCTTAGGTTATTACCAGCGGCGAATGTAGGACAGGGCGATTGTCGCCGCCGGTCAATAGGTTGTCGTCCTCAGCAGCGCACTTCATCGCGAAGTCCATAAGATCGGATCGGCGCGAAACGCCGGATCGACGTTTGGGCCGCCCATTGGCCGTGTTGGCCGAGATCACCGGACCTGCTCATCTGACGATACGCACCAAACATGGAATCGCACGAGCATTTCGACATATTGATAATCGGCGCAGGCTTGTCGGGTATCGACGCCGCGTATAATTTGCAGACCGCTTGTCCCGGCAAGAGCTACGCCATCCTCGAGGAGCGCGACGCCATCGGCGGTACCTGGGATCTGTTTCGGTATCCGGGCGTGCGGTCCGATTCAGACATGCACACCCTCGGATTTCCTTTCCGGCCATGGCACGCCGAAGAGGCAATCGCCGACGGGCCTGCGATCCGCGATTACATCCGTGACACTGCAGCGCATTTTGGAATCGATCGTAAGATTAGAGTGGGGCATCGGGTGACGCGGGCTTCTTGGTCCTCAACTGACGCGCGCTGGACCGTTGACGCGCAAGTGAATGGGAAAACCGTGCGACTGGGGTGCCAATTTCTCTACATGTGCAGTGGCTACTTTGACTACGGTGGCGGTTTCAGCCCCGAATTTCCGGGGATGGAGCGGTTCAAGGGTCAAATCCTACATCCGCAGGCATGGCCCGAGAAGCTCGACTATGCAGGCAAGAAAATTGTGGTCATCGGCAGTGGCGCGACCGCGGTTACGCTCGTTCCGGCACTTGCCAGGGATGCCGCACAGGTCACGATGCTGCAGCGATCTCCCACGTACGTGGTTTCGCGGGCGGCCAAAGATACCAAAGCCATTTGGCTTTATCGGCATCTGCCCAGAGGTCTCGCGGCAAAGCTCATAAAATGGAAGAACGTGGCGCACGGCATAATGATGTTTCATCTTGCGCGCAGCAGACCAGAGACGATCAAGCGGTTGATTATCGGTGGTGTCAGGCAACAACTCGCTGCCGGATATGACGTCGACCGCCACTTCACGCCGCGCTATAACCCCTGGGATCAACGCATATGTCTGGTACCCGACGGCGACCTGTTCGCCGCCATTCGTTCCGGACGAGTGGAGATCGTTACCGACACAATTGAAACGTTCGTTGAAGACGGCATTCGTTTGCGCTCAGGCGCGACTATCCCGGCCGAAATCATTGTGTCGGCGACAGGCCTTGTCATGAAGCTGATGGGCGGCATCGATATTCGAGTCGATGATGAACCCGTCAGACTCGACGAGAAACTGGTGTATAGGGGGGCGATGCTCAGCGGCATCCCCAATCTAGCGTTTGCCTTTGGCTACACGAATGCCTCGTGGACTCTGCGATGCGATCTGTCCGCTCGTTACGTGTGCCGATTGCTCAACTATATGGGCCGCAAAAGGTGGGTCGTCTGCACCCCTATTCAGGGGGAATCGATTGAGCCCGAGCCCTGGCTGGATTTCAGTTCCGGCTACGTGCGTCGTGCCGATGCCGTGCTTCCAAAGCAAGGGCAGAGAGCCCCGTGGCGAGTCAAACAGAACTATCTCAAGGACCTCGCCGCGCATGGATGGGGATCGGTCAATGACGGAGCTATAAAGTTTCACGCAAAGCCGGTTCGTCCCCGCCCGTAACCCGCGGCCGCATCTACAGAATCGTGATGTCGATTGCAGCTTGAGCGCTGCTCCAACCCTATATAGTCTAACAATAGACTATTTAGCCCAGCAAACGACATAATAGTCTAACATTAAACTATATTCGAGATAAATCAGAATATAGCCTAAAATTAAAAGATTATTTGCCATAATTAGCACTAATGAGCTAAAATTAGGCCATGTCTTTCAATAATCTCACCAATACAGAGATCGCCGAGCGCCTGGCCCACGCCATGCGGGAATGGCGAATTTCACCCGAAGGCGCGGCCCTATCGCAGGTGGATCTGGCGCGCAAGAGCGGCATTGGATTAACGCCGCTCAAACGATTCGAAAAGACCGGGGCGATCACTTTGCGCAATCTCGTGGCCCTGCTGCGTGCCCTGAATTTGTTGGACGGATTGGAGACCCTCGTTCCGGCGCCCGATGCCCCGGGACCCCTTGCGCTACTGGCCGCTGAGCAAAAGCGAACTCAACGCAAACGAGCGCCCCGTGCCGGCACCGCTCAGGCAAGGCCGAACATCGAGCATGGCTGATCTCAAAGTAGTCGAAGTGCGCATTTGGGAGCGCTCGGCGGGAGCTGTGGCCGCTCTGCAAGGGAAACCGGGGTTCTATGAGTTCCAATACGCGCCGGCCTTCGCCGCTAGCGGCTTGGAGCTGTCGCCGCTACGCATGCAACTGGAGGGCAAGCGGCGGTTCAGTTTTCCCGGATTGGCACAGGACACCTATCACGGCCTGCCCGGCCTCTTGGCTGACTCCCTCCCGGATAAATTCGGCAATTCGCTAATCGATGAATACCTAGCCCGTCACGGCACCCCGATGACAGAGATCACAACTCTGCAGCGCCTCGTTTACGTCGGCCGTCGCGCCATGGGCGCGCTTGAATTTGAGCCGGCCGTCACCGAGACCCGAAGCCCGGCCGCGATTACGCCCCTTGACATGGCACATCTCGTCGAGGACGCACGCCGCGCCTTGCGCGGCGAACTCGGCAAAATCGCCCAGGAAATTCTCGACATCGGCAGTTCGGCCGGCGGCGCGCGCGCCAAAGCCGTAATCGGCTGGAATCCGCAAACCAATGAGGTTGTCTCGGGACAATTCGACTTACCTCCAGGGTATGAGCACTGGCTTCTGAAATTCGATGTCGGCGCCGACGGCGTATTGCATAGCTCGGCCGGCTTCGGCCGCATCGAATATGCGCACTACCTCATGGCGACCGAGGCGGGAATCGAGATGAGCGAGTGCCGCCTGCTGGAAGAAGGCGGTCGCGCGCATTTCATGACGAAGCGCTTCGACCGTCGCGGCAATGCGAAAGTGCATGTTCAAACTCTGTGCGGCCTGAAGCACCTGGATTTCAATACGCCCTACGTGCACGGCTACGAGCAATACCTACGTGCCGTGCTCGACTTGAATCTGGATGCACCTGCACTGGAGCAAGCATGGCTGCGCTGCGCGTTCAATGTTGCCGCCGTCAATTGCGACGATCACACCAAGAATTTCGCATTCATGCTTGACCGCTCCGGACGATGGGACATCGCCCCGGCGTATGACACTTGTTTTTCGCACAATCCCGCTGCGGGAAAGTGGACGCGTCAACATCAAATGCTGGTCGGCGGAAAAGCTTGGGGAATCACTGCTGCAGACCTCATTGCGCTTGCCGATGCCTTCGACGTTCGCAAGCCCAGCGACTTGCTCGATCGTGTCGCAAGCGTCGTGGCACGCTGGCCCGAATTCGCGCGCCGCGCGGGGGTCCCACGAGCCGAGGTGGATCGCATCACGTCATACCACCCAGAGTGGGTCATCAAGAGAACCTAGCCATCGACCGTCGCGGCACCTCAGATGAAGGGGTCAGCGCCGTCGTACTATCGAGCGCCTGCGCTTCGCAGGGCCGCGGCGATTGCATGCTGATGTCCTGCGACTGCCGCCTGAAGAGGCGTAGTACCCTGCCCGTCGACTGCATTTGGATCGGCACCCTGTGCCAGTAGCAAATCGGCCGCGCGAATCTGGCCATGCAGAGTTGCCAGCATCAAAGCCGTACGGCCGCTGTCGTCGCGCACATCGATGTAGTGCGGCTTGCCAAGCAACATTTGCAGTTGCGGGATGTCGCCAGTTTCGGCTGCATGCCGCAACGCCGCGGCCGGGTCGGTCAACTGCGCCGCCGGCGCAACGGTGGCGGCACTGCGCGCGCCGGCCGCGCTCTGCGCCTTAGCTGGCGCGTTCTTCGCGGCGATTTCCGCAGGCGAATTGGCAATTGGCGCGGCACTATTGCGCACCTCGTCCGCGCTGCGCGTCTCGGCCGGCGCGTTGCTCGCGGCGAATTCTGCAGGTGATTTCACGATGGGTGCGGCGTCGCGGGGAGAAGAGCGAAGCTCGGACTGGCCCCGCGTGTCCGCCGATAGCGCAGAAGGCGGCGGTCCATCAGCCATCGTCTCCGGCAACGGCTCTGTAAGCTCTGCCTGCGGCGCCGGGGGCGCCGGGGGCGCGGCCGTCTTTAGCGGAGAAACCTGTGCCGGTAACGACGTCGCAGTCGGGGGGGCGCTAGGCACGAAAAAACGCGGCGTAATTAGCAACCCGGCAAGCGCCGCCGCGGCGAAGATGCCGATAATCGCCGGCCGACGCCAAGTTTGATTCACCGCTTGCCTGGACGCGAGCTTCGCAGCGCCTTTTTCCGACAAGCGGTGCTTGGCCAGCCGCGCGGCATAGCCAAGCACCGCTTGCCGCACCGACTCGCTCGGCCGACTAGCATCGAGAGCCGACGCGCGCCGATAGTGGGCATCGACGTCCTCGGGTGGGTCCTGCTTCGGCGGCACTTCGTTCATAGGTGGTCCTTCAGCAGCTCGCGCAACTTGGTGCGCGCATAGCGCAGACGGCTTTTGGTCGTCTCAAAGCTGCTATCGGTAATCGCTGCAATCTCCTCGACGCTCAAGTCCCCTTCGACTTGCAACAGAAACGCTTCGCGCTGTTCGCCGGGCAATTTATCGATGGCTTGAATCAGCGCTTGCGCTTCATCCCGCGCCACGGTCGCCGCCAGGGGCCCGGCGCCCGGATCGGCCGTGAGTTGCTCGACCACGAGTTCCGCCTCGTATCCCAGCGTCTCCAAGCTCGTTAGTCGCCGGCTGGTTCGTATCGAGTCGATCATCCGATTGTGGGCGATGGTGAACAGCCAGGTCGTGAATCGCGCCGACGGCTGGTAGCGCGCAGCGTCCCGAGCGACAGCGAACCATACCTCCTGCATCAATTCGTCCGCGGTCGCCCGGTTGCCCACATTGCGTTCGAGGTAGCGCCAAATGCGCATTTCATGGCGCCGATACAGCAGCTCGAAGGCCGCGGCGTCGCCGCGGCCATAGCGCTCCATCAAGCTCTCGTCACTCTCGTCCGTGACCGTCATTCGACGCAGTATGGCAGCTACTCGGCGCTTTATCCCGGGGGATCCGGCGCGTACTGCTCCTCGGGCGATACCGGGAACGGGTTGACGGTCGGCGCCCCCGGCCGCGGTCGCCTGATAATGCCCATGGCGACCAAATTGTCGAGGCTGTCATAGCGAACCCGTATGACTTCGTTGGGTTGCGCCTGCAGCCGCGAGAACTCAGTGCGGTTGACGTACGAATATTCGCGCTCGCCGTGGCCCGTGCCCAGTTTTGGCGAAGGCACGGGTGCGCGCAGCATGGACGATGTCACCGCCGTCGGCGTCGCAGGCGATACCTTAGCCTCAGCCGCTGCCGCCGAGTTTGCCGCCCTCGCCGCCGGCGCTTTCGCCATCGATTCATTCGGCAGAGCCGAGTCGGAGTCGACTGCGCGAGGCGCTTCCGGCTGACCCGACGATTGTCCGATCATCGGCGCGTACAGGGGTTGCGCTCGACGCTCGCGAAAGATCGCCACGCCGATCACACCGACATTCGCCGGCCGACCCGTGCGTTCCGCATAGGAATTGGGCGAATCGGTGAACGTGAACGCGGCCACTTCCGCGTCGGTCTTCCGCCAACCCGTGATTTGGTAGCGCTCGCCGGGGCTGAACACATAGCCGGTTTGATCCCAACCCGCGGTCGCCCCCGAGACAACGTTAACGCCATCTACCGATGTCACGGCCAGTAACCGCTCGCCCAGGCGGTTGCGAATCTCGATTGCGTAGCGGGCCCCCGGCCTTCCGGCCACCCAGTACTCGCCGCGGTAGAAATGCGGGCTCAGTACGGCCCCGCTATCTCGGTCGACGATCGCGACTTCCGCAATGCCGCCTACCGCCTGCGCACGGCAGGTCGTCGCCAGCCCGACAAGGATCACGAAAAGGAATATTCGGTTCATATCGGCTCCAGTATTGAGACACTCAATGACTAAAGCGACGCAGGTGCTCGACTGGGGTTAGCCACCGCTCAAAACGAGCGAAGCATGCACTTGCAGCCGAATTCCCCAACAGGAGCCGGATCGTTGCGGCGAGTTCGACTTTGCGGATATTGTGGTCGCCGCACGAGCGAGCCTGATGCACGGGCGACAGGCAAACCAACCGGAGCGCAAACTTATTGAACAAGACCTACGTTTCAGGGGCCCTATCGGGATTCATCGGCGGGATCATCGGCGCGTATGTCCTCGGGCACGCCGATCTGCATAACATACTGCCGCAGGCCGCGGCGGCGACAGCACAGGATATCGTGTCTGCGAGCCGGATTCGTCTGCTCGATGCAACCGGCCGAGCGCGCGCCGAACTCGCCATGTCGCCTGACGGAGGGCCTGGCCTCTTCTTCTACGACTCTCGGGGGAGAAACCGGCTGGTGCTGGGGCTGTACTCCCCTGCGGAAAGCGAATATCCATTCGTGGTTCTCAATGACACGCACCAAGCAGCCGCCGGCATCTTTCGCCTGTTCGGAGCGCAGGAAACGCCGGTGGTGGTGCTGAAGAACAAGGGCGCGGATCGCTCGGTTTTCGGCCTGAATCCAGTTTCAACGGATCCGTTTTTGGTCAACTATTCGGCGGAACGGAACAAGACCGAAGTTTTCGGCAGCTTTTGAGTGCACATGATTAGACGCACTATCCTGGCATACGTCGCGGTGCTCGCCGCGCTGGGCGGTGTATTCGCGTGGTACCACATACGCGCACCGCAGCGCCCTGAGTACGTACTGATCAACGAAACGGACCAGCACGATTTCGATCTAGCATTCCGCATGAGCCTCAAGCTCGCGGAGAAGAACTCCGGCATCGAAAACGCACTGGTATTGCTGAAATCCTTGCCACCGTCGAAAAGCATCGAACAGACCGCTGCGGAGCTTGTATCGCGCCTGCGGATCGGCGCGCGCCGCAACGGCAGAGGCATTCTTTATCTTTACGCCGCCAAGGAGAATCTGCTGAAGATCGAGGTTTCCTATGCCCTCGAAGGCGACATTCCCGACCTATTCTGCCGGCGCCTCGAAGCAGCGGCGAAGACCTACATGCTGTCCGAAGTGCCGCAGGACTTTCTGTCCGAACTCATTATCACCACCAATTTACGCGGCATGGGCACTCAGGATAAGACCGGCGCCGTCGCTCAGCCGCGTTGGCTGATGGCCGAGTTCTTGTCGGGCGGCGCAGGCGCAATCTCGCAAGGCTACCGCCGCACTCTGGAAGACTATCAGCGCGCCATCCGACGATTGCCGGCCGCAGATTTGGGCAAATTTGCCCCGTCGCGGGACCCAGCCGAAACCGTGGAGCGCTATCTGACCTCGCTGGCGGCCGGCATCGGCGATCCACGGCTGCCGCTATTGACCGAGGGCAGCGGGGTCTTTCGCTCGATCGTGCCCCGCAACGAAGAACAGCAGCAGCGAATCAACGAATTCTTCAGATCCGCAGGTGCCCACCGGCTGCTGTTCGCGGACAGTCTCGGTCTCGCGATCCCGGGAGCCGGCAAATCCAATTTGCCCATCGTGCTGCGCCGAGGAACCGACGATCTTTGGTATGTGGACGAAGCGAAGGCATGGACCTATTTTCATCGCTTCGAAGATAACGTGAATTTCTTCGTCAAATTTGCGGACAATCCTTTTTTTGCGGCGCTGCGTTCACAGCATGTGCCCAACATGGATGGCGCGGTGTACGGCGATCATGTGCGCACGCCGCAGCTCTCCGAGTACCCGTTCGCGCTCACCGCAGCGGTGCAGGCGGGGGAGACAAAAATCCGCGCAGCACCCTCGGTTGCAGCCAACTACGCCGAATTGGCGGACCTCTATCTATTCGAGATGAATTGGCTCACGCCCGCGGTTGATCTGTACGAAAAGGCCGCGGCGCTGTCACCGGACGAGTTGGCGTACCGCTGGCGGTTGGTGGACCTGTACTTGAACACGTCGCGCGCCGAGAAGATGCTCTCTGAACTTCGGTACTTAGCCGAACGTCTACCGGGAGATAAGCAGACGCACGATTGGTATCAAGCTTACAAAAAGGCTTACGACTTTGGTAGTTTCTGAGGAACCTTCACATAGTCCGCAACGGCCGCGTCGATTCCCCGGAACAGCGCTTCACTCCACATTTCCTATGCCGCCAGAAGAATTCGGAACCGCTTGCGGCCTCGCAGCCGATACACGGAAAAATCCCGCCGATTTATGGTGGCAATGGCGGCTACCCCGGTGTGCTCGGCCAATGCAATGAGTGTCGCGTCGGCATAGTCGCAGGGCAGGCTTGCATACTGGGCAATGATGCGAGAAAGCGCGGCATAGTCCGCCACAGGCTCGACGCTGAGCAGCTCCGCCCCAGATAGGTGGACCGCCAATCGTTCATGTTCTGCCTCCCGATGAGCGCCACAATACGCCCCTCGAAACAGCGCACAGCAAGTGCTTGACCTCCTTGGGAAAAGCGGTGTTAAGCGCTAGAATTACCCAGAGAAAGTAGCGGCACTTGTGGCAGGGAAATCAAGAGGACCCCCACATGGGTATAGTTTTCGAAGGATGGGGCAAATTGTGCAAATAAAAATGGTTACCGCGATCCGCCGCTGTGGCGAAAACTGCGACCGATATTGTGGCGCTCTTTCATGCCTTAGCGGCGGCTTGTGGAACGGCGCCACAGCCGGAATTCTGTCCAGCGGCACTTGGGGGAGCCCGACGCCATGATACTTCTAGCCGTATTGCACCGCTACTTTGAATTGCGAGTTCAATACTCTGCCCGTCAACTACTAATAATTCAGCATTTGGCGATAATCGGAGTCTTGGCCGGCACAAGCGGCTGCACGCTGCCTCCGTGGTATGCCGCCGATGTTGCGCATGTGGCGACGATTTACGCCATCGTTCCATTGCCTGAAGTTCCAACCTACGCGGATGTAAATTGCCTTGGTCGTCTACAAACGCCAGCTGATTCCTCAGGAGCCGCAGCGATTATTTTTCATCGCGTTGGCCGCTTCCGCTACTACTTTGCTCTTCCGGTGAAATCCGAGGATGGATGGCACGTCGGAGAAAAGATCAGATTCAATGAGAATTCATGCACCATTCAGGCAAAGTAGGGTGCACTTAAACAAACGGACAAATTCTCACAGGATTCGGCGACTGGAGGGCAAAGTAACGCCGCAATTAGAAACACCCGCCACTCTAATGCCGCGTTCAGGCTGGGCACCAGATTCGCGTAGTAAGGGTACTGTCTCTGTTTGAAAAAATAAGATATGACCAGTTGCCCAGATCACTCGCCGGCCACCGAATAAGCGCGCGGCGTCCACCGCAGTCTTCTTGCCTCTCTTCACGAGCTTGATGATTTCTTGCAATTCAGTAGCGCGCAAAGCGCGCTCTGATGGAAAGTAACTTGCCCATCAAATCTCGATCTGATGCGCAATTTCAACTACTTTTTCCGGGGCCAAGTTGAAGCGATCGACGATTTTGACGGAGTTTCGGTACAAGAAAGCGAAGAGAGACAAGCGCCATCCTTTGAGCGCTGGATTACCACGTTTGCATACCACCAAATCACGCGTTCCGATGAACCGCGCTTGATCTAAATCGATGGCCGGATCCAATCCTTGCGCGTGGTTTAAAGCTGCGCGCTGATCCGGAATTTCTAAAAATCCGAACCGCGCGGTAACCCGCCACAAACCCTCACCGATTGGTTCCACCAATGTGCACTTGGCTCCCAACACCCGCGGCACGGGTTCGAAGACGATGCTCAAGGCAATCGCATATCGGGATAGTGTGCCAACGAAGCGCCCATGATCGATGATGAGCTTTGATACCTTCTGGGTACTGCGGGTTAAAAATACCGTCGTGCCCTCGACTCGAGAGATCATTCCGGACTTAAGATCCTTCAGGAATTGCTCACCCACTTCAGGTCGTTGCATGAGAGTCGCACGCACTGCTTCAATGCCTCTGCGCCAGGTCACCATGATAAGGAAAAGAATCGCGGCTAATGTCAGTGGCAGCCATCCGCCATCGGCGATTTTCCACAAGTTAGCGATAAAGAAGCTCGTATCGACAATCAAAAAGCAGGCTGATACCACCACGGCAACCGCGAGCGGCCAGTGCCAACTGTCGCGCATGGCTTTGTACAAAAGCACGGTGGTCAGCAGCATCGTCGTTGCCACCGCGGTGCCATAAGCGCCAGCCAGCCGATCGGAAGTGCCGAAAGCGATGGTGATCGTCACCGTTGCTACCATCAGCATCCAATTGACCACCGGCACGTAAATTTGTCCGTAAATTTGGTCGGAGGTCTGGCGAATCGACATGCCGGGAAGCCATCCTAATTGCATGGCCTGTCGGGTCATCGAGAAAGAGCCGGTGATGATCGCCTGACTCGCGATGATCGTGGCAAGGGTCGCCAGCACGACCAGCGGGTAGATCGACCACTGCGGGGCGATTAAGAAAAATGGGTTCCCCGATACGGACCCTTGGCCCAGCAAAAATGCGGTCTGGCCATCGTAGCTTAAGAGCAAGGCAGGCAACACGATAAAATACCAAGAGCGCCGGATTGGCTCTTTGCCAAAATGTGTCCCATATCGGCATACAGTGCCTCGCCGCCCGTGATGCAGAGAAACACGCCGCCGAGTACAAACACGCCCGCCTTTCCGGAATGCTTTAAGAAATTGATGGCGTAGCGGGGGTCGATCGCTGCAAGGACAGCGGGATGTTTCATGATCGCGACAATCCCCAAGATTGCAATGACGACAAACCACAAGAGCATCACCGGCCCAAAGGCGCGGCCAATCTTCTCCGTGCCGTAGCGCTGCGATGCGAATAAGGCGAGCAAGATGGCGACCGCGGTCGGCATCACGTAAGGCTTGAAAGAGGCGGTGACGACGTTAATGTCCTCAAGGGCGCTCAATACCGAGATGGCCGGCGTAATGGCGCCATCGCCATAGATCAGCGCGGCCCCGAGCAGCCCCATGCCTGTCAAGACGGCCACGCGCCCCGACAAAGTATTGGCGCCGATCAAGGACATCAGCGCTAAAATCCCGCCTTCCCCATGATTATCCGCACGCATCACAAATAAGCAGTACTTGATCGATATCGTGATGATGAGGGTCCAGAAGACCGCGGAGAGGACCCCCAATGCGCTTGCAGGGGTAAATTGCCCCCCCATCGCTTGGACTACCGTCTGCAGGGTATAAAGGGGGCTAGTACCTAAATCGCCGAAGACGACACCGAGCGCGGCAACGCCTGCCCAACGCGGAATCTTTGCCCCTTGCGCGTTCAAAATAGTAGAGCTGGGGGCTGGGTTAGCCATGGCTGCTGCAGTTGGCATATTGATTCCAAAGATGTGCACGAAAATGTGGAGCGAACGCAGCGCACGTCGTATCAGTTTTCGGACGGATCGTTGGGATTGGATTGAAAAATTCAAGGAGAGAGAAATAATGTTCAGCAAACAGAAGTTGGATTGTCCCAGCAGCGTCAATTCTCGTTAGCTTCCTCGGCGTCTCTGCGGCAAATGCCGAGGATTCGCAATGCTACACCGTTGCCAGCCTTCAGGGATCCTAGGCGGTTGTCGCCACCTAGCGCTAACATAGCAATAGCACTCGCTACAAACATGTGTCGATTGGATAATGGGAAATATCGAATAACCCCGCCGCCTTACATGAGAGACCGGCCTCTACAAGCAGCAGCGAATTAAAGGGCCGGGAATGAGATTCCGTTAGAACTCACAAGGTGAAAGATCGCAATCCATTAATTGACATGACACAGGAAAGTGCGGGTCAGTCAAAGGTATTTCCCGCGGCAGCGGGGCCGGTGCCCCTCGCATGCCTGGCGTGCGCTTTGACCGCCCCCGCCCAGTCGCCGCATTCCGCGTCTTTGGATGATGATTCCGATGCCACTTTGGCGGCTAAGGCGTTGGAAGGCAAACACCAAAAGACTTGGGCAACATGTCAGGTGCTTGTGTGGATAAACGGCGGCGGTCGGGTCCAGGCCGCCCAGGTAACTAATCCATATGGCTCGTCGCTCCTGGAGCAAGCCTGCTTAAACCTCGCCATTGGACAGACACTGCATTCGTCCACAAATACTGAACCAGCGAATTATCGCTGGGCGGTGCTTCCAATCAAGTGGGTGAACGAATTTTCACCGAAGACATCCGCGACGTCGGGCCAGGCTTCGTTACCGGTGCCCTTGCTGACGCGATCAGACACCCGTTTGGCGAGGGCTTCGGCTTCGACGAAGATTTCATCAGGGATTGAGACGGCAACTTTCATACCATTAGTATGACCAGGGGACGCTTGCGTGTCATGCATTCCCGTCTCAAGTCGCAGACAACAATCCTCGGCGCTCCGCTCCAAGGTAGCGTGCGCTTGATGTTAGTGCGGCGACCAAAGCGCTTGCATCCCGGTGTTTCGGTCCACGCAGAATATTGCGCGTGACCCAGGCGGCGCCGACGCTGGCGCCTCCCGCGGCACCGCTCCCAGCACCACCACCGGCGCCGACGCCGATACTCGCTGCCGATTCTTGCGACCCTCCCACAGCGAACCGCGGGCAACCACCGAAGAATCCCGGGCCGAGATGGGACAGCTCCTCGGGCGCGCAGCGAGCGTCGCCCGTGGCGCGAATGACCTGTGGATACGCCGCGGGATAAACCAGTCCTCCCCGCGCAGGCATGGAAGCGACGATGATGCAGCCCGAGCCGGTGGCGCGCTTAACCGCGGCGGCAAGCACGACGCGATCGTCTTTGAGCCCCAGACTCATGTGAATGAGATCGGCGCGCTCCGCGACGGCCCAATCGACGGCGGCTGCGACCGCGGCGGCGCTTGCAGGCTCTGCGCCGAGGAACACCTGTCCGAGCAACAATTCAAACGCGGCGTCGCCGTTCGCGAACAATTGCGCGACGCGCGAGCCGTGGCCGCTGCGATCGGTCACTGGCGCGCGGCGTTCGACCTGCCGTCCTACACTGACAAACGCGGCGGCGTCGACGGCGCCAGGCCAACTGCCGCAGCTATCGATGAGGGCGATGCGCCAACTCATGCCATCAACCCACCAGGAGCGCGGGGCGCAGTCTGCCGGCCTCGAGTTGCCAGCAAACATCCGAGCCCTCGATATCGCCCGCGCGGTGCGTGATCACCAGTCGGGTCCGATCGGGAAAGACCGAGTCGAGTGAACGATGCACGGCGCGGGTCGCGTCGACATCGAGACCGCTTGTGGCTTCATCCAGGATGACGATCAGCGGCCGTGCAAGCGCGGCACGCGCAATCGCGATGCGCTGCCGCTGGCCGGTGGACAGACCCGAGCCGCCCTCACCGACCTGAGTGGCATAACCCTGCGGCAGAGCGCTGACGAACTCATCCACCAAGGCCTGGCGCGCAGCCTCGAGCAAGCTGGCCTCGTCCACCTGCGGATGCCCGTAGCGCAGATTGTCCAAAATGGTGCCGCGGAACAACACGGGAGAATGCTCGACGACGACGATGCGCCGACGCAGATCGGCCAGCTTGAATTCATCGAGCGGCCGCCCGTCCAACAAAATCCGTCCCGAATCCGGTTCGACGAAGCGGCGCAGTAAATCGGCCAGGGTGGATTTGCCCGCGCCGGACGCGCCTCGCAGTACCACCTTGCTGCCGGCCGGTATGTCTACGGTGATGGCATCGAGCACAGGCCTGCCATCCACATCCGCACCGACGCTGACCGACTCGAAGCGCAGTGCACCGCGAGCCGCGGTGGGCACCGCCACAGCGTCGGGAGACTCGCCCACGCTGGGCAGATCGAGCAACTCCTCCACGCGTTCCAGGCTCACCCGCGCACGCTGATACCCAGTGTAGAGCGCCGCGATGGAAGCCGCGGACCCGGAACTGCGGCCCAGGTAGGCGACGAATGCAACGAGAGTACCGACGCTAAGGCGCCCCTGCAGCACATACCAACCGCCCAGCACGAAGGCCGCAGCCGTCGCGAGATGCCCCAGAAATCCCGCGAAGGACCCCGTCGCATAGCCGACGAGCTGCTGTCGGCGGACACGATCCAGGTAGGTTGCCCCTAAGACATCAAGTCTTTGCCTCTCCAGCTGCTCGGCAGCGGCCGCCTGAACATGGCGCGCGCCTGATAGAGTCTCCACCAGAAATCCGCTTAAAGCGCTCGCCGCCTCACGCAGCGCGCGCGTGCTTGCCTCGATGCGCGGCCGCGCATACTGGCGCACCAACAGCTGCAGCGGCAGCAGCGCGGCGACCAGCAAGGTCAAGCGCCACGAAAGCCCCAGCATGACTGCGCCGACGATGACCAGGGTCAGCAGACTGCTGACGAAGGAGGCTGCCGCGTCGGTGCCGAAGCGCTGCACTTCCGCGATATCGCCATCGAGGCGGCTGACTAGGTCGCCGACCGGAACCCGCGCCAGGCGTCGCGGCGAGACCTTCAGTAGGTGGGCATAGACCGCACCGCGCAGCGAAAATAATGTCTGTCCCGAGGCGCGCACGTAAATGACACGATGCAACCCGCCGAGTGCGAACCCCGCCACCCCCAGTCCCAGCATGCCGAGGCAGGCGCCGACCAGTCGGGGAAACTGCCGGCCGATGAGGCCCTGATCGATGACCACCCGCGTCAGCAGGGGTTGGGCCGCCGACATGGCGGCAATCAACAGCCCCAGCAGCAGCGCCAAGATCAGCGTACCGAGCTGTGGCTTCAAATGCGGCCACAACAGCCGCCTGATGCCGGATGCCTTACCTATCGTGGATGACACGCAGGGTGGACAGCGTCTGATCGCTGCAGCCGGGAAGTTTCAGAATCGCCCGCTTCTCGAGACTGGATGCATCGTAGAACCCCACGTCGCAGTTCGCGCCGCCGATATAGATCTCACGCCCGTCCGATGCCACGTTCACGGCGTAGAAGGTGTGATCCAGCGGCACCCGCTTCTCGAGCCGGTGGCCCTCGACGTCGATGCTCGTCAGCGTGGTGTAGACGCCGTACGCATGCTTCTTGTCGGGACTCAGCACGGTCGAAAAGATCAGCGCGGACAGGGGCTCGAAGTCCGCGTAGGAAAGAGCCCCGGACTTGAGATTCAGCGACATCAATGCCGTCATCGGAACGTTGCCGTCACTCTTCTTGATTTCCGAATAGACGGGGCTAGTAAACACCCCCGTCGGCTCGGTCACGGGCCAGAACGCGAGTAGGTCGGGCTGGGAATGATCAGCCAGCGCCCACTTTTGAATACCGCGCGTCCCCAGCAGCTTGCCGGTCTTGACGTCGTATTCATATAAGTCGAATCCCACGGCATAGAAGCTCAGCCCGTTCGGCCGCATGAGCATCAAGTGCACGCGGCGAGGCGCTGGATAGCTGCGCACGGGCTTCGCTGCCAGGCCCGCGTCGGTGCGGTACACGGCGAAGCGAGGTTCCTCGACGATGTATTCACTGGGCTTGAGCTGGGTAGGCAGCTCGTACACTACCAATTCCCTGCCGTCGGGCGTGACGGTGAGCGCGAAGAAGTCTTTGACGCGCTCATCGGAGGCGGACAGGTCCGCGCGGAACACCTCTCGCCCACTGGCCAGATCGATGCCCAGAATCCTCTCCATGCGGTCGACGAGCAGATAGGCGATGCGTTGATCGGGCGATATGACGATGGTGAAGATCTGGCCATTGGCGCCGGCAACGCGATGCTCGGCGCGCACCGTGCGCGTCGCTGCATCGATAACGAATAGCCGATCCGGCTTGGCGCCGGTAACGAGCAAGTCCCCCGCGGCAGCGAGGGGGCGGGCGGCGGCCGCGTTGCAGAGCAGGCCAAGCGACAGCGCGATCGCGACACACGCCGGACGGGCGCCTAGTGACCGTACCAATGACATCCTCACTCTCCTGCTCATTTTTTCGGGAACACTGAATCGAGATCGCGCCAGTCGCCTGGAGCCGATGGTTTTCCCGCATCCCAGCCCGGATAGGTGCTCATCGTGTCCGGCACCTGCGCCGGCCACCAGCAAGGATCGGAACAGCCGTACAGATCCGCCTCCATGGGCTGGCACAGCGAGGCGACGCCGCCGAATGGATCTACTTCCCAGCCCGGGTCGAAGGTGGTCGAACAGCCGGCGACGCTCTCCATGGCCAGCACTTCGGCCACATGACCTTCGGCAACGGCGTCGAGCAGCAGCTCGGCCTTGTGATTGGTAGGTTTCAGTTCGCTCATGCGGCACTCCGCTGTGCAAGGTGGCGGGTAAAAAAACTTGGGTTATGGCGCTGGATATCGGCGTACACACGCACGCCGAAGTCGACCCAGCTCCGCAGTAGATTGCAGTAGTGGTAGGTGCGATGGTGCGCGTCGCCGAAGCGCGCATACGATTCGTGATAACAGCCCCCCGCGCAGAGATTGCGAATTCGGCAGGTTTTGCAGTGGGTGCCTTCGCGGTCCATCGCCTTGTCGATGAAGGCGCCGAGGCGCTCGGCATCGATGCCGGAAGTCACATTGCCGAAGGTCGGCAGGTCCGAGCCCGTGAAGCGATGACAGAGGTTCAGATCGCCGTCGCCATCCACCGCCAGAAGCCCGACGCCGGCGCCGCAGGGCAGGGACTTGCGCCGTCCCTCGTGCAGATCCGTCATGAGCTGGTGCATATTGGAAAAGCCGTTGCTCTCGCCGCGCAGAGCCGCGCGCCGATAATCCTCACCGAGGCGCTCGAAGGCGCGATGCACCTCCTTGAGTTCCTCATCGGATAGCGCGTGGCTCGCCTCGGCCGCGGCCGTCACCGGCGCATAGCCCACTTCGTGAAAGCCGATCTCGCCCTTCAGGTGCGCGTGAATGGCCTCCACCTCCGTGGTGCCGCCGCCCAGAGTCACGCGCGCCCCCACCGGCCGCGACCGATAGCGCTCCAGCAGCACTCGCACCTTGCGTGCGACTACTTCGTAGGTTCCGCGCCCACCGACACTCTTGCGGTGGCGGTCATGTATGTCCTTGGGACCGTCGATGGAAATGGAGATGCCGAACCGGTGCGCGTCGAAGTAGTCGATCAGAGCGGGCGTCAGCAGCGTCGCATTCGTCGTCATCGAGAAATCCATGTGCTTCCCAGCGCGATCGGCCGCCACTTCGGCATAGCCCACAACCTGCTTGATCAGCGCTGTATTGCTGAGCGGCTCACCGCCGAAGAACACAATGTTGACGCGCTCGCGCGCCGCACCGGCCTTGAGCAGTAGGTCGACGCTGCGAGCCGCGGTCACGAAATCCATCTTGCGGCCATCGGCCGGCTTGGCTAGGTCCTCCTTGTAGCAGTACGTACAGGATAGATTGCAGCCGGTGTTGACGTTCAACACCAAGGTGCTAAGCGGATAGGAACTCACTTTGACGCTGCTGGGATTGATGGGCTTGAGGCTGCCGGAGGGCTGCAGCATTTCAAGCTTGCGCAGCTCGGCGGTGAATCCGCGCACTCGACTGGGTGGATAGCGGCCGGCGAGCAGGGCGACCAGCTCATCGACGCTGCGGCCCCCGACCGCGCTACAGTGCTCGATGACCGAGAGGCCGAGGTCATCGACGCCGAACACCGCGGTCGTCGGGACATGCAAGAGATAGACGTCCGCATCCGTGCGCACCAGATGCCCATTCCAGGAATTCCACTCGAGTCTTTCGGTTGTCTCGTACATAGGACCTCAGTAAATCGGTGGGGTGATCCAGCGCTGCACGGTCACCACGAGATGGCCGCGGCCCTCCACCGTGTGCTTGCCGTCCGGTGCATGCGCGAGCACCGTGAGATTGCCGACATTGTCGCCGGAAAATTCGCGCGCCGGATTCGGGCCCGCCGGACTCGGCAGGAAGCGACCGCGCTTATCAAAGTGCCCCGCAAACTTTTCGTCCTCGGTGCGCTTCGCCTCGGCGTCGAAAGCGCTGGTGGTCCATTCGGCCTCCACCGGACCGAGGCCCAGCAACTCACCGCCCGGCAGCCGCGTGGAGGCAATCGCCTCGAACTGCGCCGTCACGGGATCGATCCGGCCGCCACCGACACGCGCGATGGCGTAGCCCGGCACCACGTCGATCTGATCGATTTGGGTGTAGACGACGAGCCTACCTAACGCGCCGCCTGCCGACACCGTACGCAGTCCGGGCGCCGCATCCGGCGCTACTTTCACCAGCGCGCGAATCCGATGCGCCTCGCGTTGTACATGGGTGGCGACCGTCGCGGCGCCGAAGGACAGGGGCGAAGCTGCCGCCGCGCCCAGGCCATTGCCCACGAGGGTCACGGTCGCGGTGGACCCGGCGCGCAGAGATTGCGGGAACACGGCCAGAACTTCGGCGGGGCCGGTCTCGCGAATCGCGATCCATTCGCCGCCCTCCTCGGCATGATCGGCATCGAACCACCGCCCCGTGATGCGGTTGCCGTCCTCCGATACGGCATAGACCTCGCGCAATGCACGGTCGCCGACCTGCGCACTGCCGCGCCATTCATAGCCCGTATAGACTATGGCCTTGGAGTCGCCGGCAAATTCGAAGCCGGCGATATCCGCCAATTTATAGTGTGCCTGGTAGTCGCCGCCGGCTTCGCGATCGATGCGCGCCGTTCCGTAGAAATCCTTCCCGCCGGGCACACGGCCGACCACCACCCAAGCGCCGCTCAAGTCGCGAGCGGGCCGCGCCTGCCAGTCTCTCCACGCCGTGGAGGAGAACGGGAACATCGAGCCGAGCTTATCAGGCTGCGGGCCACTGGCGATCTGCCACCACGGCCGGTCTCGCCCGGACGCGGAATATTCGATGGAAGTCCACTGCCCGACATGCGTGGCCGCAAGTTTCCGCCATTCGTCCGCATCGCGGCGTTGCAGAGAAACGCGCGCCAGCGAGTGGCAGCGCCCGCACATCACGCCGATATCCGGGCCGAGATCGACGTCCTTTGCATTGGGCCGCCGTTCGAGCGCGAAGCGTCCGGCGGCGGACTCCGCCGGCGCGAGCCCTTGAGTATCTGCAAGATAACGAACGATGGAATCGCGCACCTCCTCGCCAAGGACCAGGCCATGCACCTGACGCATGCGAACCAGAGTCATAATCCAGCCTTCCGGCGTCTTGCGTATGGCAGAGATGCGCTCCAACCCGCCGGCGTGCTCCTGGTGACAGCCGCTGCAGTAGGCACGCATCAGATTCTCACCCGACGCGTGCGCTGCGGCCTGCGCCGTCGAATGACAACCCATCCCCAGCAGCAGCGCGCCCGCTACCAATGTCCAATTCTTCACGAAACCGATCGACACGGATTTAACCTCCTAAGGTGAGCGCGGCGGGACCTGCCCTGGCACGGCGTAGGTTTTCTGCAGCCAATGAATTGCCGACGCCACCGCGGCACGCGGACGGTCGAAGGCCACGGCCGCGCCGGCAATCGTCGCGCGCTCGGCCGTCTCTAAATACCTCTTCAGTGCAACCAGCGGTACGCCGCCGACATGCCACACACCTCGCGGATTCTCGGCCGTGACGAAGACGTCGCGCTCCAGTATGCGGCCCTGGTCAAGTACTGGACGGCGCTCAATGCAAATGGCAACCACGCTCTTCGCGATCGCAACGTCCTGCACCACCTCGGCGCCGTCTGCTACCTCGGCTCCCTGCGCCGCCTCGACATGCCTCGCCGCCTCGGCGTCCGCGGCGACATCTGCACCTGTCGCGCGCTCCACGGCCCCTCGCAGCAGCGCCTCGTATGCGGCAGCGGTTTCAATCCAAAACGCACCGCGGCCGCCGTTCTCGCGATAGAAGCCTGCGGCCACTCGCACGCCGCCCCGCCAGGTCTCCTCATGGCGTTCGGTAATGAAGCGATGCGCCGGCACGGCGTCCCCGCCATCGATGACCGACTGAATTGCGGTGGCCGTCAGGCGTGCGCCGCGCACGGCTTCGTACACGCCCTGGCCGGACAGCGGATCCTGCGCGAACGCCGCATCCCCCACACGCCACAGCGTTGGGTCCTGACTCCTCATCCCCAGCCGCGCATGGGCGGGCCTCGCCACCGGATCGCCATCGATCGAGGCGCCGTCGAGTGCTCGGGCTAGCGCCGGTACTTGCGCCGCGGCCGCCGCGATCCACGCTGAGGGATGTCCTGAGCGTGGCCGCCCAATCACCTGGACCCAAAGTTCGGGCCCTCGCTCGGCCCACCAGCACCAGCCGTCATCGGTCGCAGCGATGCCCGTTCCCGATGAGCCTTGCATCCACTTGCGAAAGCGCTGCCCGTAGGCCAGCAACAACGGCCCGCGACGCTGCGCACCACGCCGGCCGCGGGCGTCGACGAGTATCGGCGCCTCGAGCGCATGGCCGCTGCGCAGCGACACACGCCAGTGATCGACGGCGCGCTTCGCGCTCGTCATCCCATCCAACCGATAATCGGCGCCCGCCGATCGCGCGCGCGCGCACGCTGCTTCGGCCAGTGCAGAGCGCTCGACCAGCCATTCAGTTCCTTCAATGGAACGGCCATCAGCCCATATGCCTCGCCGAGAATACGGCCCGGCGACGAGGTCGGTGTCCTGATCCAGGCCCTCGTCAGCCAGCAGAGAGAGAGCGCGCGCGGACAACCCCTCCCAGCCCGCGCGCGATGCCATCCCGACCAACACGACTCGCGCGCCTGCCGCCGCCAAGCGCTGCGCCACCACGCTGCCCGCCGGCCCGGCGCCGCAGACAATGATGTCGTGCATCACGCGCACCATACCTCGGCGGCGGACCCGTGCATCACGCGCAGCCCTCGGTAGCGAGGTCACGCTTCATGCGTGCTCTTCCTCGGTGAGATTGAGCTCGGCACGCAGGTGCTCACGGAGCAAGTATTTCTGAACCTTGCCGCTGATAGTCAGGGGGAAGCTATCCACGAAGCGCACGTAGCGGGGCACCTTGTAGTGCGCAATTTGCCCACGGCAGAACTCCTGGATTTGCGCCTCGGTCGCGGTCATTCCGCCGCGCAGCCGGATGCAGGCGCACACGGCCTCGCCGAACTTGGCATCCGGGACACCGACCACGGCGATGTCGAGCACCGCCGGATGCCTGTAGAGAAATTCCTCGATCTCCCGCGGATAGACGTTCTCGCCGCCGCGGATGATCATATCCTTGACGCGGCCGACGATGTTGCAGTAACCGTGCTCATCGATCACTGCCAGATCGCCGCTGTGCATCCAGCCGCCTGCGTCGATGGCATCGCCCGTACGCTGGGCATCGTCCCAGTAGCCGCGCATTACGCTGTAGCCGCGAGTCAGCAATTCGCCGGACGTGCCGCGCGGCGTGACCCTTCCGTCCGTGTCGATGATCTTCACCTGCACATGCGGATGCACTCTACCGACGGTGCTGACCCGCAGGTCGAGGGGATCGTCGGGCTGGCTCTGAAAGCTCACGGGACTAGTCTCAGTCATGCCATAGGCGATGGTCACCTCGGGCATGTGCATCTCGGCGACCACCCTGCGCATGACGGCGATCGGACAGGGCGATCCCGCCATGATCCCGGTTCGCAGCGACGACAGATCGAACTCGCCGAAGCGAGGATGTTCCAATTCAGCGATGAACATAGTCGGCACCCCGTGCAGCGCCGTACATCGCTCCCTCGCCACCGTCTCGAGCACCGCCACCGGCTCGAAGCCATCGCTGGGCAGCACGCTCGCCGCACCATGCGTCATGGCCGCCAGAACTCCAAGCACCATGCCGAAGCAGTGATATAGAGGCACCGGAATGCAGACGCGGTCATCCGCGGTGAGCCGCATGCCCTCGCCGACAAAGAATCCATTGTTCACAATATTGAAGTGGGTCAGGGTCGCGCCCTTTGGCGTGCCGGTCGTGCCGCTGGTGAACTGGATGTTGAAAACTTGGTCCGCATCCAGCGACTCCTCGATGGACGCCAGTGCCTCCGCGCCGAGATCGTGCCCTGAGGCCATTAGGTCATCGAAGGATAGGGTGCCGGCCAAGACCTCCGTGCCTAATTGCACCAGCAAGCGAAGCTGCGGAAAGGCCGCGCATACCAGCCGGCCGGGGGCGGCCATGGCCAGTTCGGGAATTAAGGAGTTCAGCATGGCCGCGTAGTCGCTGGTCTTGAAGCGCGGTGCGAACACCAGCGCACGGCAGCCGACCAGGCGCAGCGCGAACTCAAGCTCAGTGAGGCGGTAGGCGGGATTGATGTTCACCAGTACCAGGCCGGCGCGCGCAGCCCCGAACATCGTCAATACCCACTCGGCGCAATTCGGCGCCCAGATGCCGATGCGTTCGCCGGGCTTCAGTCCACAAGCGACCATGCCGCGCGCGACCCGCTCGACCTCGCCATCGAATTCGGCGAAGGTGAACCGCCGCGACTGAAACGGCACCACCAGCGCCGCGCGATCCGGCGTCTCGGCGGCGGCCGCCTTGAGAACTCCGTCCACCGTACGATAGAGCAGCGGCCGTTCACTCGGGCCCGACACGTAACTCAAGCGGGATGGTCCACTGATCGGAGGCATATGACCCTAGCCGGTTCGGACCCTAAAAATGATAGTGCGCATCGACGCCAAACATACGCGGTGTGCCGACGTGGCGATAGTCGAATCCAAAGCCCTGCACGTCCACCGCATTCGTCAGGTAGAACTTATTGGCGATGTTACGCCCCCAGACTCCGATGTCCCACTTGTCATCCCTCGACTGCAGGCTCAGGCGCCCGTTCAGCAGCGAGTACCCACCTTGTGAAATCGCGTCCTCATTGGGCAGCGCAAGGTATTGTTTCGAATTGTAATTCGTATCCACATGCACATTGAATTTGACCGCGTCGATCTGCCACGCCTCCCAATCCACGCCCACAGTGCCGGAGACATGCGGAGCGTACGGCAGCTGCTGGCCGTCGATGGAACCGGTGGCCAGCACGCCATCCTGCACGTCGGAATGCAGGAAGCCGGCGCTGGCACGCAAAGTTAAGGATCGCACCGGACGCGTGACGATCTCGATTTCCCCGCCGTCGATTTTGGATTTTCCGAGATTGATCAACGGCTGCTGGCCGGTGGGATACACATTGATGATCTGCTGATCCTTGTACTGGTAGTGGAACACCGCACCATCCACCTGCAGCCGGTGGTCGAACCAAGACGTCTTGAAGCCCGCTTCGACGGAGTCCAAGGTCTCCGGCTTCACCGTGGTCAAATCGCTGGGCGTGAACAGGAATTGCGCGTTGAAAGCCGCCGAACGATAGCCGCGGCTGTAGTTGACGTACAGCAGCACATCGGGCGTCAGCGTAAAATCGGCCCCCGCGCGGCCGGTCAGCGCCGTGTTGTGCAAGGTTTGGCTGCGCGTCTGATTGATCAATGCGTCGTAGTTGGGCGAGCCGGGCAGAACCAGCGTCGGTTCCATCATACCGTTCGGCGCCATACTGAAGAAGCCGAGGTTGGCGATGGGTACCTGGTCGCTGCCGCGCAATTGATCGAGCGCGTTCTTCTGCGAACCATTGTCATGGTTGTAGCGCAGGCCGGCGCGCAGAGTGACCCAATCCGCAAGCTTGTAGCTGTCATCCGTGTACGCCGCCCAGGTGTTGCGGATCTGGTCGAACGAATTGTAGTAATCGCAGCCGAGATTGATGTTCGAACCGATGCTGTAGCCCCCGCCGGGAGTGAACGAACTCGCGGCGCAATCACGGTAGTCGTGATTGGTGTTGAATGCCGGGTCGGTGAATATCTGGTTCTCGGTGGAATTGAAAATGATTTCGTGCTGATAGTAGGCACCGACGATGTAGCGCAGCGGCGCATCCCCGATGGACGTGAGACGCAAATCCTGGGTCACCTGGCGGGTCTTGCCGGTATACGGGATGCTCCAGATGGCATACGGCGCTCCGTCCGTCCCTTCCGGGTTGAACAGCGCACCTTCATCCCAGGAAGTAATGGAGGTCAGCTTGTTGTGGGGAGAGGCCGTCCATTCAGCCGTCAGCGACACCGCCTCGTTGTCCTGGCGGCGGCGCGGCGTGTATTCCTGCGCAATTTGATAGTTGGACAGCGGCGCGCCCGTGTAGCTGCCGTCTCGCGTACGGAAATAACCGGTGAATCCAGCGCCGCCTGGGCTGGTGGCCGAGGGAGCGGGAATACGTCCGCCGATAATCGCGTAGTTCTGGGGATCCTGCATGCTCTTAGAGAACCGCAGCATGAATTCGAGATCGTCGGACGCCTTGTAGAGCAGCGACAGACGCACGCCGTACTGATCCACACCCTCGAGGTCGGGATGCCCCGGCAGGACGTTCTGGATGAAGCCGTCCACCTTGGTGTACGTGAACGCGAATCGGACGGCGACGCGTTCCGGTATCAACGCCGTCTGTAAATCGCCTTCGACTTCGCGGCGGTGGTAGTTGCCCACGCCGATCTTGATATCGGCCTCGGTGTCGAAGCCGGGCCTGTGGGTGATAAAGTTGATCGCGCCGCCCGTCGTATTCTTGCCGTACAGGGTTCCCTGAGGCCCGCGCAGCACCTCGACCCGCTCCAGATCGTAGAGCTCGACACCGAACAAAGTAAAGCTGCCCTTGTAGACCTCGTCGATATAGCTAGCCACCGGGCTCGATTGGTTGAGGCTGTAGTCGAACATTGACACGCCACGCAGCGAGAATAAGGGCGAGCCCTCACCGACGATGCCGTTCACTTGCAGATTGGGGACTTGCGTGACCAAGTCCGAGGGCGAGTCCATTTTCAGCTGCGCGAGCTGCGCACCCGTGAGCGCAGTCACCGAGACCGGAACGCTTTGCAGGGTCTCGGAGCGCTTCTCCGCCGTGACGACGATTTCCTGGATGCCCTCGATATCCGTGGGCGCATTTTCCGCGCGGGCGGCCGCGGCGGCGAACATACCCATGACGGCAGCCGGCAACAGCAGCCATGTGACCTTCGTATTGCGCGCTTGTTTCTTGTTCAAGATGACCCCTTCAACCCTAACGCGACTGGCGCATGATATTGCAACGAGAAAACCCCTGCTGCGTCATCAAGCCGTGATGTTGATGCACACGGATTTGCTCTCGAGATAAGAATAGACCGCTTCGCCGCCGAGTTCACGGCCCCAACCGGATTGCTTGAAGCCGCCGAAGGGCATGGTCGCATCCAGTACATTGTGGCAGTTCACCCAGACGGTGCCGGCGCGCAGCTTCGGGGTAAGCCGCAGGATTTTGCCGATGTCCCGGCCCCAGATACTGGCCGCGAGGCCGTAGATGGTGTCGTTCGCGATGCGGGCGATATCCGCCATGTCATCGAAGGGCTGGGCCACGACCACCGGCCCGAAGATCTCCTCCCGCACCACCGACATTTGGCTATTCACATTCACGAACACCGTCGGCTCAACGTAGTAGCCGGGGGCCTGCAGTGCACGGCCTCCCGCGGCCGCCCGGGCCCCGGCCGCCGCTCCGTCATTCAAATAGCGCGTGACCCGTTCGCGCTGTATCGATGACACAAGGGGACCGATCTGCGCGGTCGGGTCGAGGCCAGGACCCAGTTTCATGCTCTTGGCCTGCTCGGCAATCCCGCCGACGACGCGGTCGAAATGCTGGGCGGCCACATACAATCGAGAACCCGCGCTGCACACCTGGCCCTGATTGAAGAAGATGGCGCTGGCCGCGCCGGGGATCGCAATATCCAGATCCGCGTCCGGCAGAATGATGGTCGGCGACTTGCCCCCCAGCTCCACCGTGACCTTCTTCATATTGCCGGCCGCCGCCTGAACGATCAGACGCCCGACTTCGGTGGACCCTGTGAAAGTGATCTTGTCGACGCCGGCATGGGCCGTCAACGCGGCTCCGGCGGTCGGACCCATGCCCGTGACGACATTGAGCACTCCCTTGGGAAGACCGGCCTGCAGAGCCAATTCGCCCAGGCGCAGCGCCGTCAACGGAGTTTCCTCGGCCGGTTTCAATACCACCGTACAACCCGCCGCGAGCGCCGGGGCGCACTTCCATGTCGCCAGCAGGAAAGGAAAATTCCAGGCGATGATGGCGCCGACGACGCCCACCGGTTCGCGCGTGGAGAACGCGGCGTACTGCTGGCCGGGCACCAGAGTGCCGGACAGCGGCAGGGTCTTACCCTCCAGCTTGGTCGGCCAGCCCGCCATGTAGCGCCACACTTCGAGCGCATGCTTGATATCGACATGACGGGCCATCAGCACCGACTTGCCGTTATCGATGGCCTCGAGTTCGGCGAGTTCGTCCGCATGCTGCTCGATCAGGTCGGCTAAACGGTGCAGCACGCGTTCCCGGTCGACGGGTTTCATTTGCGCCCAATCGCCTGTCTCGAACGCACGCCGCGCTGCGGCGACGGCCAAGTCCACGTCGGCCGAGTCGCCGAGCGCGCAGTGCGCGATGACTCGATCGCTGGACGGGTCGCGCACCTCGAAGGTCTTGCCGCTGGCGGCCGCGACCCAGGCCCCGTCGATCAACAGCTTGCGCGGCTTGGCCAAAAAGGCGGCATTGACCGGCATGATTCCGGAAAGGTCATTCTCGAGCGCGCTTCTCGGCGCACTCGCTGCAACGGCGCTATTCATGTGAAATCCTCGCTTATCGACACGGCAAACCGCCTGGGCAAACACCGGTGCTCAGTATCACCGTGAGAGCACGACTTAAGGTATAAGTCCTAAGGAGCAGGGGGACTAATACTTTGGTATCAACGTGACGAACACGCCAGGTGCCGGCAGCACACCGCCGCGCGTCCTGATCGCCGACGATCATCCGCTGTATTGCGATGCATTGCGGGCAGTGGTACCGCAGGCCTGCGCGGGTGCCGACATCCGCGAGGCGACTTCGCAGGAGGAAGTACTGGCGGCGGTCGCCGGCGCGGCATGTTTCGATCTGGTCCTGCTCGACCTCAATCTACCGGGCGCCACCGGACTGTCCTGCCTGCACGCGCTCAGGCGTCTGGCGCCGACCACGCCCATCGTGGTCGTGTCCGCGGTCGGCGACCCGAAGGTCATGCAGGATGTCATCATGGGCGGCGCCAGCGCCTTCATCCCCAAGTCCGCGCCCAGCCAAGTGCTGATCAACGCGCTGAAGGTCATCATCGCCGGGGGCACCTACGTGCCCACCGGAATCGTGGCGGCATTGCGCAATGCCGACCCTCCCGGACACAGCGACTTGACTCTGCGTCAACGCCGCGTTCTCGAATTGCTGTCGACTGGACTATCGAACAAGCGCATTGCCCGGGAGTTGGGCATTAGCGAGATCACGGTGAAGGCCCATGTATCGGCGATATTTCGCAAGCTCGGAGTGACCAACCGAACCGAGGCGGGCCTCGAAGCCCGACGGCTTCTAGACGCCAACTACTGACGGGCGATTCGCTCCAGCAGGGCACGCAACTGGACCAGGTTGAGCGGCTTGGTGAGCAAGGTAAGCCCCTGGTCGCGAGCTTTGGCATGCAGCCGCGGGTCAGGGTCACTGGTCATGATGGCCGCGGGCGGCGCGCGGTCAAATTCGCGACGAACCTCTTCGATGGCGGCATCACCCTTCACCGAGCCGGCGAGATGGTAATCGCTGATGATGAAATCCGGCGATAGATCGGCGCCGATGAACTGCACCACGGCCTCCGTGGCGGTTGCAGCGGCAATCGGCCGATGACCCCATTTAGCCAGAGTGGCGGCGAGCCCGAGCCGCACGCCGGGATCATCATCGATGACCGCGACCGCGAGGCTGAGCTTGCGGGCCGCACCCCCCGCCGCCGCCACTCGCGACCGCGCCCTGCCCTGCGGTCGGCCGTAGGGCACCACCACCGCAAATTGGGAACCGCGACCGGGAATGGACCGTACCTCTCGGCGCAACGACAACAGGATTGAGATGCGCTGCACGATGGATAGCCCGAGGCCGATGCCTGTGGTGCGGGCTCGGCCACCGGCGGGGACTTGGTAGTAAGCCGTGAAAATCGCCTCTAGGTGTTCGCTCTCGATTCCAATCCCCGTGTCGTGAACTGAGATGAGAAGCCCCTCTCGTTTGCGACGGCAACCGACCAGCACCCGCCCCCGCGGCGTGTAGCGGATGGCGTTGCTGATCAAGTTGCGCACCACCGTCTCCAGCAGGTGCATATCCGACCGCACCCAGGCACCGCAGGACACGAAACGCAGTTCCAGCCCGGCGGAGCGCGCCACGCTGCTGAATTCGGGAACGATCCGGTCGAGCAGCGCGCTTACCGGAAAGTCCGCGTACTGCGGCTCGATGCCGCCCGAATCGAGGCGGGCGACGTCCAGCAATGTATCGAGCAGGTTGCTGAGTGAGGCGAGGGCGACGCGCGCCTTGTGTAGATAGTCAAGATCGAGCCCTGCCAGCGCGGTCTCGTTGATCGACTCCAGAAACAGAAGCGCCGAACTCAAAGGTTGCCGCAAGTCATGGCTGGCCGCGGCGAGGAACCGGGTCTTGGTCTCGTTCGCGCGGTCGGCAAATTCCTTGGCCTGCTTGAGCGCCAGTTCGATCTCACGGCGGGACTCCAGCTCGCGCTTCAGCCGCAGATTGAGCTGCTCATACTGTTCGGTACGCTGGCGTATGGCCTCTTCGAGACTGGCGGCCGCCTGAAACCAGGAGAATGCGCTGCCCTGGTCATCGACCGTCTTTTCCACCCGCACCATCAATGCTTTCACTGACTTCTTGAGCGCGCGGTTGTCGGCGCGCAGTCGAGCGACGATGACCGTCGCGCGTGCCTCCATGGGTTTGCGCAGCGCCGACGATGCTTTGGAGCGCCTAGCCTTTGCCTTCATGAATGCGCCGCGACACCCAAACAGGTAAAGGAGTTGTTCGCGTGGATGGTGTTGAACTGCTCGCCTAGCGAGGAGAAGCCCGTGACGGAGTGCTGCCGCAGCAGCGCCTCGATGCCCTTGGTGAGGCCCTGGCGTTCCATGTACGCGGTTCGCGCCGCGCAGTCGACGCCGATGACGAGTTCGGGCGCGCCGATCTGCCCGCGCATGGTGGCGAACAAGCCATCGAGGCTGGCAATCATTTCTCCCGGCTTGGCGAGCGCAACCACCAGCCCGGGCTCCAACGCACACGCGAACTCCAGTGCGCCGTCGGGGTAAATTCTCTGCATGCCGCGCGCATAGTAGTGGCCGCCGATGCGTATCATCAGCGGAAAGGGAGCGAAGTCGCGACTCTCGCGAGGCGGGCGTCGAAAGCCGCAGGCTGCGGCGTACACCTCAAGCGCCGGGCGGCCGTCGATTTCCCGAACCAGCCGGCGCGCCGGATCGGCATCGGTGATGACGAATTTCTTGTCGCTTTGAATGTAGTGATTGTGGGAATGCGCAGTGACCGGCGAAGCCGAGGCAACCAGGCAGAGAATGGCGGCGCCGCGCTTCGCGCTGCCGTGATACAGCAGGCGTGTGCTGCCGGGTGGATGGCCGAGCGGATTGAAGTACAGATCACCCGCGGAACCCCCGATCAGGGGTACGCCGTTCAGTTCCATGCCCAGCACGGCCGCGAGCCTCTCCTCGCAGCGCGACTCCGCATCGACCAGCAACAGTGCAAAGCGATGCTCCAATGAACTCCCCGGGCCGGCGCCAAGTTCCAGCCGCAGTTGGTGCACCCGCGCCCGCAGTTCGGGCAGCCCCATGCCCGCAACGTCTTCGAGCAGAGTATCGGCCGTGGCGAAACGGCCGGCCGGCAGGTGAAAGCCTGCAACCCCACCCGGCTCGAAACCATTCGCGCTGATGATGCGCCCGGTAGACGCGCCGATGACTCGATGGACGCCGCGCAAGGCAAGTTCATTCCCTAACACGGCGAGATCATGCGCCGTCGATGCGAATACCATGGTCAGTGCGCTGTCGCCGCGATGGGCGGCAATTGCAGCGGCGGCGGCGGTCGCATCTCCCGCCGCCCTAAAGCGAGTGATTTTCGGCAGCGCCTTGCTCACTCCTTAGTCCCTACTCTCGCGTACGGTACGCCGCAGTTCCGGGAAGTCCTCTTCCCAGAACTCCTGAGCTCGGCGCACGCCGTCGGCCGAGCGTTCATTCTCCGCGAGGCGCAGTTCGACACGGCGGATCTTCCCGGAGATGGTCTTCGGCAGATCCGCAAACTCGAGCCGCCGGATGCGCTTGAAGGGCGAGACGCGCCCGCGCACGTATTCCAGGATTGAGCACGCCGTCGCCGCGTCGGGCGCCGCTCCCACAATCAGCACGACATAGGCCTTGGGCACCGCCAGCCGCAGCGGGTCCGGGCTCGGCACGACGGCCGCTTCTGCGACTGCGGGATGTTCGATCAGCACGCTCTCCAGCTCAAAGGGGCTGATCCGGTAGTCGGATGACTTGAACACATCATCGAGGCGGCCGACATAGGTCAGATAGCCGTCGGCATCGCGGCTCGCCACATCGCCGGTGTGGTAGTAGCCGTCGCGCATGACCTCGGCGGTTTTTTCCGGGTCATCTAAATATGCTTGCATTAGCCCGACGGGACGCTGCTTCAGGTCCAGGCAAATCTCTCCCTCCTCACCGACGCTGCCGTCGGCGGCGAGGAGAGCAACGCAGTAGCCGGGCAGCGGAATACCCATGGAACCCGGTTTCAAGGGTAAGCCTGGCGGATTGCCGATCTGAGCCGTGGTCTCGGTCTGGCCGAAGCCATCCCGAATCGTCAGACCCCACGCCGTTCTCACCTGATCGATGACCTCCGGATTCAAAGGCTCCCCGGCACCCACCACCTCGCGCAATACCACCGGCCAGCGGCGCAAGTCTTCTTGAATGAGCATCCGCCATACAGTGGGCGGCGCACAGAAGGTCGTCACCCGGCAGCGGACCAGTTGATCGAGCAGCGCGGCGGCGCTGAAGCGCTCGAATTGATACGCGAGCACCGTCGCTTCGGCATTCCATGGCGCAAAGAAGCAAGACCAGGCGTGCTTGGCCCAGCCGGGTGAACTCAAGTTCAGGTGCACATCGCCGGGCCGCAATCCAATCCAGTAAGCGGTCGACAGATGACCCACCGAGTAGGAAGTCTGCGAATGCGCGACCAGCTTGGGCTTGGCGGTGGTTCCCGAGGTGAAGTACAGCAGCATCAATGCATCGGCCGGCGTCGGCGCATGGGCGCGAAATACGGCATCCGCCGCATGACTATCCTCGAATTCTCGCCATCCGCGCACCGCGCCACCCACGCTGATGCGGATGGGCGCGCCCGGCAATCCGTCGAATTGCCCGGCCAGCGACCGATCCGTGACGACGGCGCGGACCCGGCCGCGCGCGACACGATCCGCCAGGTCCGCCCGCTGCAGCAGTGTCGTTGCCGGAATCATCACCGCGCCCAGCTTGATGGCGGCCAGCATGGTTTCCCAGAGGGCAGCCACATTTCCCAGCATGATGAGCAAGCGATCGCCCTGACCTACCCCGTGCGAGGCGAGAAAATTAGCGACCTGATTCGAACGGCGGGCGAGCGCGGCAAAACTCAGACTCTGGTCGCGTCCGGCTGCGTCGACCACCCGCAGCGCCGGCCGGTCATTGCCCGCGGCAATCCTGTCGAAGTAATCTAGAGCCCAGTTGAAATGCGCAATGGCCGGCCAGTGAAACGCCTGCGACGCTTGATCCTGGGGAATGCCCTCGCGCAGGAGCCGGTCGCGCAATTCGATGAATGTAGTGCCGCCGTTCAAGGAAACACCTCGCCTATTACGGATCTCACCCCGCCATCATGCCAGCGCGGGAGCCCGCCGGGCCCCCACCTTCGGCACTATTGACGAAGTGCCGCCGAGCGTCGTGTAGGTGCGCGTTGCCGGCCGCCGCGACCTATACGGCGTCGGCCTCCTCCCGCCGGCGCTGCCGCGCCTCGGCTTCTCGACGTTCGTCTTCAATGTGTTCGAGCACCGCATTGACGTCCGGCGCAGTCGGGTCGTGCGCAAAGCGCCCCGTAAGCAAGGAATCGGGGGTCAACTCACCCGCTTCATAGAGCTTCCACAGTTCGTGCGCGTACTGCGTTTCGAGCAGCTCGGGCGCGGCGCGGCCAAAGGTCGCGCGCATATTGTTGACATCGCGCTCCAGCATGGCGAAGGCATTGTTGTTGCCGGCCGCGTTCACCGCCTGGGGCAGATCGATGATGACGGGCCCGGCGGCATCCAGCAGCACGTTGAACTCGGACAGGTCGCCGTGAATCAGGCCGGCACACAGCATTCGGGTGATCTGAACCATCATGAACGCATGCCACTTGCGCGCCTGCTCCGCAGTGATGTCCACGTCATTGAGCCGCGGTGCCGGATCACCGCGCTCGTCCTGCACCAGTTCCATCAGCAACACACCTTCGTGGACCAGGTGCGGCGCGGGAACACGCACCCCCGCTCCGACCAGTCGATACAGGGCCTCCACCTCGGCGTTCTTCCATTCCGCTTCCTGCACTCTGCGGCCGTGCCGCCCGCGCCTACCCATGGCTCGAGCATCGCGACTGCTGCGGGTTTTGCGGCCCTCCTGGTACTGCGCCAGCTTGTGAAAGCCGCGTTGTTCCGCTTCCTTGTAAACCTTGGCGCAGCGCAGCCGACCGCCGCAGTCCACGATGTAAACCGATGCTTCCTTGCCGCTTTTGAGGCTGCGTACGACGGTGTCGACCATGCCGTCATCGATAAGCGGCTGCAGGCCTTTGGGAATTTTCATGGGGGCGGACTTTACAGCACTGCCGAGCCGCATCCGCAAACTCTTTGTAGCTTGTCGCTTGCCATCCTCGCTCTGTGACACACTGGCGCATGGGGGGGGTTGGGTGCGCAATCACAGGGTTTGCACGCGGCAGCCATGGTTATTTTCTCGCATTAACCAGGAAACACGCATGACTTTATGTGAAACGCGCGAACTGAAGCGCGGTATCGGCACCCGGCAACTCAGCATGATTGCGATCGGTGGCGCCATAGGCACAGGCTTGTTCTTCGCCAGCGGTGGAGCGATTGCTCAAGCCGGCCCGGGCGGCGCCATGCTGGCGTACGCGACCATGGGGGTCGCGGTCTACTTCATGATGCAATCGCTGGGCGAGATGGCCACACAATTGCCGATTCCCGGCTCCTTCGAAGCCTATGCAGAACGCTTCGTCGACCCGTCACTGGGTTTTGCGGTTGGCTGGAACTACTGGTTCAGCTGGGCAATTACCCTGGCGGCCGAACTGGTTGCCGGTGCCCTCATCGTGCAGTTCTGGTTCCCGCATTCGAACTCGACGCTGTGGGCCATGGGATTTTTTGGGGTGCTGCTGGCGCTGAATCTCTTATCCGTCAGGGCCTATGCCGAGGCGGAATACTGGTTCGCCGGAATCAAGGTGGTGACCGTGATCATCTTCTTGGCGGCGGGTGCCCTGATGATCACGGGCATGATAGGCGATCACAACATCGGCTTTCAGAACTGGACCTTGAGCGACGCCAAGACAGGCACGCATGCTCCATTTGTCGGCGGTTTGACGTCGGCGCTGGCGGTATTCCTGGTGGCGGGCTTTTCTTTCCAGGGCACGGAAGGCGTGGGCCTGGCGGCCGCGGAGACCGCCGATCCGAGCAACAACGTCCCCAAGGCGATTAAGACCGTGTTCTGGCGCATCTTGCTGTTCTACATCGGCTCGATCTTCGTGGTGGGCACCTTGATAAGCTACACCGACCCCAACCTGCTGAACGGCAACGAGAGCCACATCGCCTTCTCACCCTTCACCATGGTGTTCCAGCAGCTGCCGCGATTCGGGTACTACGCCGCAAACCTCATGAACGCAGTCATCCTGTCCTCGGTGCTGTCTTGCGGGAATTCCTCCATGTACGTGGCTTCGCGCATGTTGTACGCCATGGCCCACAGCAACAAGGCGCCGAAAATGTTCGGCACGCTCAACCGGCGCGGCGTGCCCGTAGCGGCGCTTTTGGCCACCGGCGCGGTGAGCGCACTGGCATTCTTCTCCACCGCGGTGGGGGAGCATAAGATCTACCAGATTTTCTACAATGCCTCGAGCCTCAGCGGGTTCATCATCTGGCTGGGTATCGCGGTCTGCCATTTGCGTTTCCGCAAGGCCTGGGTCGCACAGGGCCGCAGCCTGGATGACTTGAAATTCAAATCCAAGTTCTTTCCCTTCGGCCCGTGGCTCGCGGTGGTTTTGTTCCTGGCGGTACTGTTCGGCGCCAACATCGGCGTATTCCAAACGCCGGTGTTCTCCTGGTTCGACTTCGTCACCGGATACCTCATGATTCCAGTCATCGTCGGCCTTTATCTGGGCCACAAATATTGGAACAAAACACGCTTGGTACCCCTGAAGGACTGCAATTTCAACATGGATTGAATGGACGTCTCCGCAAACCGAGGTGCGGAGCGGCGCCGTTTAAAACCATTACCAAGGTTCTCGCCCAGCGCCACGGCTGGATGGCGACATTCACGACCAAGCGGTCGAACAGCGTTGCAAGCCAGAGACTGTCGCCGGCTGGGAACTAGCCCGATATTTCGAAATTATTTGAGCTTGAGGCATGACCGACACACTGAAGACCATTAGTCCCATAGACGGCCGGATCTACGTAGAACGGCCACTCGAGACAGCCGCCGGCATCGATCGTGCGCTCGAGTTAGCCCGGCCCGCCCAGCTTGGCTGGGCGGCTCTGCCGCTGGCGACCCGCTGCGAGATTCTCGGGCGAGCCGTCGATGCCTTCGTTGCCAAAGCGGACGACATTGCGACCGAAATCACCTGGCAGATGGGACGCCCCATTCGTCACTCGCCCGGCGAGATCCGCGGCTTCGAGGAACGTGCGCGCTACATGCTTAGGGTAGCGCCGGAAGCGCTGGCCGCCGTGCAACCCGGCGACAAGATCGGCTTCCGGCGCCTGATCAAGCGGGTACCGCTCGGCGTGGTCGTGGTAGTTGCGCCTTGGAATTACCCCTACCTGACGGCGGTTAATGCCCTGCTGCCGGCGCTGATTGCCGGTAATGCGGTGGTGCTCAAGCATTCGCATCAGACGCCGCTGTGCGCCGAGCGCTTGCTTGAGGCATTCGTCAGCGCCGCTGTCCCGGCCGGCGTGTTCCAATACTTGCACCTGTCGCATGCCGATACCGCAAGGCTGATGGGCGACCGCCGTGTCGCGAGCGTGTGTTTCACAGGCTCAGTGTCGGGAGGCCGCGCAGTCGTGGCGGCGACGGCCGCGGGTTTTGCCACCGCCGGCCTTGAGCTGGGCGGCAAAGACCCCGCCTATGTACGCGCCGATGCCGACCTTGGGCACGCCATCGAAACCTTGACGGACGGCGCTTTCTACAACGCCGGCCAGTCCTGCTGCGGCATCAAGCGGATTTACGTCGCGGCATCGTGTCATGATGAATTCGTCGCCGGCGTAGTCGACCTGGGGAAGAAATATCGGCTGGGGTCGCCGCTCGATCCGGGAACGACCCTGGGGCCGTTGGTGCGAATCTCCGCCGCCGAGACCGTGCGTGTCCAGGTGCGGGAAGCGATCGCCCGCGGCGCCCGCCAACTCATCGACGAGACATTGTTCGCTGCGTCAGCCCCCGGCACTGCGTACCTCGCGCCGCAAGTGCTGGTCGGCGTCGACCACTCCATGGCCATCATGCGCGAAGAGACCTTCGGGCCCGCGGTCGGCATCATGAAGGTGGCTTCGGACGAAGAGGCGCTGCGACTGATGAACGACAGCGAGTTCGGCCTGACGGCCGCGATTTTCTCGGCGGACGTCCAGCGCGCCGAAGTTCTCGGCGATGCGCTCGAGACCGGCACGGTTTTTTTAAACCGGTGCGACTACCTCGATCCCTCTCTCGCCTGGACCGGTGTCAAAAACTCAGGGCGCGGCTGCACCTTGTCGCGCGTCGGCTTTGAGCAGCTGACGCGGCCGAAGTCCTATCATTTCAGGGTAACCATATGAGCCAAGTTCTGCGCGGCAACTGGAATTATCCGACGACCATCTGGGCGGGCCCGGGCCGCATCAGCGAGCTTGCCGCGGCCTGCGCCTTGACCGGCATCCGGCGGCCGCTGCTGGTCACCGATGAAGGGCTGGTGCGCGCTCCCATGATCAGGAACGCGCTTGCCGCTCTGAAGGATTCCGGGCTGTTCGGTGCCGTTAGGGGTAACCCGGCCAGCAGCCACGTCGAAGCGGGACTGCGGGCTTACCACACGGGGAACCATGACGGCGTCGTTGCCTTCGGCGGTGGCTCGGCGCTGGATGCCGGCAAGGTTGTTGCGTTCATGTCGGGACAGACCCGACCGCTTTGGGATTTCGAGGACATCGGCGACTGGTGGACCCGCGCCGACCCAGCCGGCATCGCGCCCGTGGTTGCGGTGCCCACCACCGCAGGCACGGGCTCTGAAGTCGGCCGCGCCGGCGTGATCCTCAACGAGGAGACACACCAGAAAAAAATCATCTTCCATCCGCAGATGATGCCGCGCATCGTCATATCCGATCCGGAATTGACGGTGGGGCTGCCGCGCACCCTGACCGCGGCCACGGGCATTGACGCATTCGTTCACTGCTTCGAGGCGTTCTGTGCGCCGGGATTCCATCCGCTGGCGGATGGCGTAGCCCTAGAGGGCATGCGGCTCATCCACCGCTACTTACCGCGCGCCTGCGCCGACGGCAGGGACATCGAGGCGCGCGCACATATGCTGGCTGCCGCATCGATGGGTGCCACCGCATTCCAGAAAGGTCTCGGCGGCGTGCATGCGATTGCGCACCCCGTGGGTTCTTGGTTCAACACCCATCACGGCCTAACTAACGCTGTGATCCTGCCCTATGTCGTGACATTTAACCGAGCCGCGATCGCCGACAAAACAGATGTCATCGCGCGCGTGCTGGACCTGCCCGGGCGCGGCTTCGACGGCTTCTTTGCATGGCTGCTGGCGATGCGCCGCGAGCTAGGGATACCGCATTCACTGGCCGATATTGGTGTCAGCACCGACAATGCGGCCATCATCGGCCGCGAAGCGGCGATCGATCCATCAGCCGGCGGTAATCCGATCCCTGTCGATGCCGCGCAGCTGGAAAATATCTTCCGTGCGGCCGTGGATGGAAAGCTGGAATCGGTGATGAGCGCCGCATGACCACTGCGCGAATCCTGGTCATCGACGGCAATGTCGCCGAGATTCGTGCAAAGCAGATCGCGGCACTGGGCTACGACTCGGGCACCGGCTACGCCCAAGTGCTGCGCCGCCTCGACACTTCGCTGCGCATCGATGTCCTGACCGTGGCGGACGGCGCTGAGCTAGCCGCGGGAGTCGGCCTCGAGAGCTACGATGGCGTCACCATGACCGGATCGGCTCTCAATATCTACCATGGCGGCGCACCTGTGACGCGCCAGATCGAACTCGCCAAGGCCGTCTTTGCCGCCGGTGTGCCATTCTTCGGCAGCTGCTGGGGAATGCAGGTTGCTGTCACGGCAGCGGGGGGCGAAGTCCGCGCCAATCCACGAGGCCGCGAGTTCGGGTTCGCCCGACGCATTCTGCTCAATGATGCCGGCCGGGAACACCCCTTGTTCGCCGGCAAGCCGGTCGCATTCGAAGCGCCCACCATTCATCGCGACGAAATCGCCGCTCTGCCGGCCGGCGCCACGCCACTGGCCGTCAATGACTTTGGAGTACAAGCGGCCTCATTCACCCACGGCCGCGGCACTTTCTGGGGCGTGCAATACCACCCGGAATACGACTTCCGCGACATCGCGGCAGCGGCCGAGCGCTACGGCGAGATTCTGGTCACCGAGGGCATGTTCCGCGATGTTTCCGCCTTGAAGGCATTCGCCGCCGAACTTTGCGCCCTGCAGGCAAACCCATCCGATCCCACACTTCTCTGGAAGCATGGCCTGGGACCCGCCATAAGCACCGAGTCGCTGCGCCTGCTGGAAATCCGCAATTGGTTGCTGACTGAAGTGTTGCCCCGCAAGGGGCGCAAATAACACCACCTGGCCCTCGCGGGTCACGGCAAGTTCTGCAAGGCCTTGCGCAGAAACGACAGTCCCCGATTCATTTCCGGCAGATCCACTGCCCCATAGCCGAATATCAAGCCCTTCTTCGTCTGCGGCCCAAGGTAGTACCTACTGAAGGTGTGTATTTTCACATTGTGCCGCAGTAATGCGGCCGCCACTTCATCGAGATCGCGTGCAGTGCGCGCTTCGGCGGCAACATGCATGCCGTAGAACGATGGAATGGGGTCCAACCATTCCCTGAGATTATCTCCCAGGAAATTCAGCAACAGACGGCGGCGCTTCTTGTAAATGTCGCGCATCTTGCGCACATGGTGCGCCAAATGGCCCTCCGCGATGAATCCGGCCACCCCGATCTGAACCGGCGTCGAGCAATGCCAATCCAGGCAGTTCTTCGCAGCGACCAGGGTCGGCATCGCCCACTCGGGCGCGACAATGAACCCCAGCCGCAGCGCCGACAGCATGCATTTTGAAAATGTGCCCACATAAAACACCACGTCGGCCGCATCGGAGGTTCTAAGAGCCTCCAAAGGGCTGCCGTCATAGCGAAATTCACCGTCATAGTCGTCTTCGATGATGACGGCCCCGCGACTGAGTGCGAACTCGACCAGCGCCTTGCGGCGACGTGTCGACATCGTGACCCCGAGGGGAAACTGATGGGACGGGCAGACGCAGATGACGCCTACGCCAGGCGGAAGCTGTTCCACGATCAGCCCTTCGGCATCGACGCCGACAGGCACCAGTGTCGCGCCTGCGGCGGCAAAGGCGACGCGCATCGGAGGATAGCCAGGGTCCTCGATGGCGACGATGGTTTCGTTCGGCACGACCAGCACTCTGGCAAGCAAATCGAAAGCCTGCTGCGCCCCGGAGGTCACTAGGATGTCGTCCGGCCCGCACGCCACCGCACGAGTCAAGGCGATGTGCCTGGTAATAGCATGGCGCAGGGAGTAGTTCCCCTGGTTTCCCTGCGGGCTTTTGTAGCTCGCGGGTTTTCTCTCCAGTCCCCGCAATTGCTTGGCGCTGATCCGGCGGAACACGTCGAACGGAAAAAGTCGTGAATCGACCAGTGCCGGACGAAAGTCTATTTGCGATACTTTAGGCCGTGCAGCGGGGCTTTCGGGCCGATCGCGCCAAAAGCTCATCGCCGCCGTCACTTCCGGGCGCAGCCAGAACTCATTCAATGGGCGATTGATGCCGCCTTCGGCGCGCACCGAAGGACGAGGCAGCGGCGCGGGGACCCTGTCCGCAACATAGGTGCCGGATCCTCGGCGCGATACGACATAGCCTTCGTTTAAAAGCCTTTCATAGACTTCGGCCGCGGTGTTTCGCGACACGCCGAAGAAAGCTGCGGATTTTCTGGTGGCCGGCAGCCTGGCGCCCGCCCCCAAACGCCCGTCAAGAATCGCCGCTTTCAGTTGACTATAAAGATTCCGAGACGACTCGCGCGACCCCTTGGCCGCGAGACTGAGGTCGAATTCGAACAATGGATCCATTGCGCCTGTTCACCGTACTTGATAAGTGGCCCAACTACTTTTCCCCCGAGTGGCCCTTCAGGGAAAGGAGGCGCCGGGCAAAGATGCCCTTAGCCGCCGCACCGCAGACGTCTTCGAGTAGCCAGAGACTGCGCAGTTTACACGTGGAGCATACGTATCCTCCTGCGGACCGCGCCGATCCGCCGAGCGTGCAGGCCGCAAGGCCCAGGAGCACGGCGCGGGACGGGCAGCACGATATTGACTCTGAGGATGTAGGTAATGCGAGGGACCCCGAATTCCTCGCAACGCTCACGCGTAACGGACCATGGCAGCGGCTGGGCAAAGAGATCGCCGGCTCCGCATGAAGACGCACGGGGGTCCACTACGACGGCTTATCAGATGATGAGACCAACTTGGCAAACGAGGTAAAAATGGACGCTGTTAACATCCTTCGATCCCTGCTCCTCGCGGGCACAGCGGCGATGCTGTGGCTGCCACTTCATGCGCTCGCGGAACAGCCCCCGGGCGCGCCGACAATCGCCAAGAGCGCGACTGCGCCGCGCGACGGTCAGCATGATTTCGACTTTGCGTTCGGCGCCTGGAAAACCCATATCTCACGGCTCCTACATCCCCTGACGGACTCGACGACGTGGGTGGAGTACGACGGAACCCACGTCATCCGTAAGATTTGGGGTGGCAAGGCCAATCTCGGCGAGCTCGAGGTCGATGGTCCCGCGGGTCACATCGAAGCGATGTCACCGCGCCTCTATAATCCGGAGACCCATCAGTGGAGCATCAGCTACGGCAATCCGCGTGAGGGCAGCCTTAGCCGACCGGTCGTTGGGGAGTTCAAGGACGGGCGTGGCGAGTTCTACGGCCAGGATACGGTGAACGGCCGAGCCATCTTGGTGCGAGAGATCTATACCCCCGTTAGCCCCACGTCGCGTCGACTTGAAATTGCCTATTCGGACGATGGCGGTAAGACTTGGGAAACCAATTGGAAAATGACGGACACCAAGATCGGCGACGATGTCGCGAACGCCATCGGCGACCCCGCGCGACCGGCTGACGAACTCGCGCAAGATCTCGACCGCAAACCCACGGAGGTTGTGAACTTCGCAGGAATAAAGCCCGGCATGGTGGTGGTCGATTTGATGCCGGGATCCGGGTACTACACCCGCATCCTGAGCAAACTCGTTGGACCCCAAGGTAAGGTGTACGCACTGCAGCCGATCGAGATGGACAAGGCCGCTCCGAAGGGGCTCAAGAGCTTGCAGAGCTTCGCCGGCGCCGCGGACTATCCGAACGTCACCGTGCTCCTGCAGCCGGTCGCGGCCTTATCGGTTCCCGAACATGTGGATTTGGTCTGGACATCCATGAACTATCACGACCTTCACGACTCGTTCCTGGGTTCGCCCGACATGGCGAAATTCAACAGGTCTATCCTCGACACGCTCAAACCGGGCGGCACGTTTCTCGTCCTTGACCACGCGGCCGCAGCCGGTACCGGGTTTTCAAAAACCGACAGTCTACACCGCGTCGATCCAGCCGCCGCGAAGAATGAGATTCTCGCTGCGGGCTTCGAGTTTGCAGGAGAAAGCGCGGCACTCCACAACCCGGATGACGATCACACGCTGGGGATCTACAACAAATCACTGCGGGGTAAAACAGACAGATTCATCTACAAGTTTCAAAAGCCTCAGCACTGATCGGGCCCGTGAGCGGACCGAGCGCGCACGAATTCGCCGTCCTCACGTGGCGGTCCAGGCCGAAGGCGCGCGTGCATGGATAGTGCAGAGGGCACGAGCCGCAGAGAGTTTCTGCAGTGCATCGCTGCAGGCGGATTGCTGTTGGGGATTGGTGCGCCGCTTTTGGCCGACCACGGTGGGTCCGCGACCTCGGAGCCGCAGGCGATCAACGGCTGGATTCGTATTGGATCGCAAGGCGAGGTCGAACTGCTCAGCAACACCAGTGAAATTGGCCAAGGTACCGGCACAGCCCTAGCGCAAATTCTCGCGGAGGAACTTGATGTGGAGTGGCGGGCCGTTCATCTGGGCGTGGCTCCGATCGAGCCGCAGTTTTTCAATCCGATGTGGAAGGAGTACGCCACTTACGGGAGCGGTGGCATTCGCGGTCAGTTCGCCGCACTACGCAAGGCGGGTGCTCAGGCCCGCTCAATGCTGATGAGCGCCGCTGCAGCCAACTGGGATGTCGCAGCCGACGAATGCGACACGGAGCTCGGCCAGGTCACGCACCCTGCATCGGGCCGGCGCGCGCCGTATGGCCAGCTCGCCGCAGCGGCGGCGGAGCTGCCGGTTCCGGTCAACCCACCGCTGCGGGATCCAGACAAGTGGCGGTTGATCGGGACGGAAGTGAAACGTCTGGACCTCCCTCCCAAGGTGAACGGCACCGCCCGATACGGCATCGATGTCACGCTCCCCGGTCTTCTCGTAGCAGCAATCCAGCAATCACCTCGCTTTGGCGGCCGGCTCTCCCACGTCGATATCGAACCCGCACTCCTCGTGCGCGGGGTGCGCCGGGTGGTGTTACTCAGCGACGCCGTCGCGGTGGTCGCGGGCGATTATTGGACGGCCACTCAAGCGCTGGCGCGCCTCAAGCCATCGTGGGACAACGCCGCTGCGAGCTCGGCGACGTCGACGGACTATAAAGTTGCGCTGATCAAGGCGGTTGCGGCGGGCGGACGTATCTTCGCCCCGGAAGGCGCGACGGCTGAGGAGCAATCCAGAACGTTCGAGGCTGCGATGCGGCGAGCCGAATCGCAGGTGCAGGCGACCTATACGGTTCCATTCCTGAGCCACGCGCCGATGGAGCCGATGAACGCGACCGCTTTGGTAACTGCGAAACAAGCGACGCTTTGGCTGCCGACGCAGAATCCTTCTGCGGCGACTGCGGCGGTTGCCAGAGCGCTCGGCCTACCGGCAGCTGCAATCACTATCCATACGACTCTAAGTGGCGGAGGCTTCGGCCGGCGTGTCGAATTTGACTTTGCGGTGCAAGCCGCCCTCATCTCGCGCGAGGTGAGCGCTCCGGTGAAACTCATCTGGAGTCGCGAACAGGACATGCGGCACGACTTCTATCGGCCGGCGGCGGCGATCAGGCTGCGTGCCGGGATCGGCGCCGACGGTTGGCCGGTGGCTATTCGCTGCGACACTGCGTGCGAATCGCTCCTTTACTACTCGAACGGCGGCGACCGTCGCGCGGCTCTACCCGTTGATTGGACGGCAGTGGGCGCACGCCCGTCGTACTACGCGCTGGGGCCTTCGGTCTTCGCCGTAACGACACTCGACGTCGGGGTTCCCGTCGGTTTTTGGCGCTCAGTCGCGGCATCGCAAAACATGTTTGCGTACGAATCGTTTTTTGACGAGCTCGCACATGAAGCCAAGATTGACCCTGCGGCCTGGCGCGGGCATGTGCTGGCGGGGTCGAGCCGAGAACTACGTGTGTTAGACACGCTACTAGAGCGTGCTCAGTGGGCGACGGCGCCGTCGCCCGGACATTTCCGAGGACTGGGTCTCGCGCGGGCCAATGGGTCGATCGCCGCCCACGTCGTTGAACTCTCCGTCCTCGAAGGCACGAAGATCCGGTTGCACCGCGTGACGGCGGCTCTAGATTGCGGAATTGTGGTCAATCCGGGCAGCGTGCGCGCTCAGGTTGAAGGATGCGTGGCCTTCGCGCTGTCGGCGGCCATGTATGGCGAAATCACTGTTAAAGGGGGTGCGGTCGAGCAGTCGAATTTTCACGACTATCGGACCATCCGGATACATGAAATGCCGCCGGTCGATGTCATCCTGCTGCCGAGTCGCGACGCGCCCGGCGGTGCGGGTGAGGAGGCCGTCAGTCCGTTCGCCCCAGCGCTCGCGAACGCAGTTTTTGCGGCTACCGGCCGACGTATCCGGCATTTGCCACTCGCACGCGCCGGCTTCACTCTCGCGTAGCACAGAGCCGATCAACGGCAAACCCACCTGAAGCGCTGTACGACGTTGAAACAATCTTGATCGAGCTCGAGAAATTGCTGTAAAGCGCATCTTTCCCCGCGGAGGCGCTCAATGGACAGCGCGGCGCGGTGCTTCTCCCGAAGACCGCGGGCCGTTCATCGATGCGGCACGCGTCAGGCTTCATTTTGGAAAATCGGTACAATGGGAAACTGTTTCACAGCTGCACCGACAGGTTCGCGCCGAGGACTCCCCGTTGATTACTGTTGCCAAAATCTTTTGCGCATACGCACGCTTGGGCGGGTTCGGCGTATTGATGGCGGGCGTTGCGGGCTGCACGCTGATTTCATTGAAGAGTCCTGAGAAGCCGCTGTCGCCGCGCGATCTCGAAGCGCGCATTCTCACACGTGAATACTCCACCCGGTTCATCGGCGCCGTCGACCAGACGGCCGATCAAATTGCCGCCAACACCGAGGATTCAGAAACCCGGCTGAATGCATTGCGGTGGAAGATCGCCGCCGCGGGCAAGAGCCAGCATGCCGCCGGGCAGATGGCACCCATGATGGGTCTATTGGACACATGGGCGCTGTCCATGCAGATGTCCGATTATTTCGGCGACGGCGCCGGACACGCTTTGTTCGGCACTCAGCAGAAGCTCGCGCTAACGCTTGCGGCTGATTTGTCCCGGGAAGCGCAAGACTTGGCCCGGCGACTTACCACACCGGACGAGTTCGAGCAGGATCGGCGGTTCATCGAGGACTATGTTCGAGCGTACCCTATAGAAAACCTGCATTTCGCGCGCGCTTCTCTGGTCGACTATTGGACCCGCGATAGCGGCGTCAAACTCAAGCTTGTAGACACTCTCGGCACGGTTTCTGAAGCCCTGGCGGACGCGGGCGATCGCCTGCGCATGTATGGCGATACGGGCCCATCGCAGCTGCTTTGGCAGGCCCAACTGGCAGTGCAGGAAACGGGCATTAGCGGCAAAGATCTGCGAGTCGCTGTGCAACGATTGGACGAGCGCATCGCCCGGCTGTACGCCATGGTCGACGCGACGCCAAAAATGGTCGACGGCGTTGTCCGTGACGCGGGTATACGCTTCGGTTCCTCTTGGACCGAGATGATGCGCGACGTTCGCGAAGAGGGAACGACCCTGTCAGGTTCATTGAGCGCCGAACGACAGGCTACGGTGATCGCCTTGGATGCGGAACGCACGGCGGTCGCCGCAGATGCCGCACGAATTGTGAATCAGGTGGTCAGCGAGGCCGGTGAGGAGATGCGTCGTCTGGTACGAGAGACCTTGCTGTTGGTCATCGCATTGGTCGTCGTCATTCTCGGCCTGCCGTTTGCCGCCGGCTACTTCGTTGGCCGCGCTCGCCGCATTCAATGATGAGCTGCCGCGCGCGGCCGGTTCGTAATAAACTGCGGCGCTCTACAAACTATAAAGGAAACCCCGTATGAAATTAGCAAGCATAGGCATGGTGATGATGCTACTGGGTACGACGGTGGCCCTGGCGGACCCGCCGGTTGCGACGCCATTGGTCACCACCAAGCCCATTAAGGTTACCGCTGCCGACTCCATCGGCCCGATATTTGCCGGTAAGACTGCCGTAAAGGACAACGGACCGGACGGCCAGGCCACCGACGTGCTGCTGCTCAGGTCCAAGGACCGCAAGGTCGAGATGGGGCTCTTCGATGCCGGCCCGTCCGAGCAGGACATCGCGTCCTATGAAGATGACGAGTTCATGTTCTTTCTTGCCGGCGGCGTGAAGCTAACTTCCGCAGACGGAACGGTGCTCGAAGTGCAGACCGGTGAAGGAGTTGCCATGCCCAAGGGCTGGAAAGGCCATTGGTCCACCAAGGGTTACAAGAAGTACTACGTGACCTACACGGGCGGCGCCAAGCCGAAGTAAGTCGCAAGTCTCAGCGGCCGTGCCTTACCACCATGGTCGCTTCACCCAACAAGTGCTCGCACAGCGACGAGACCACCATGGCGCCGCTCGGTTCGGCCGGAACCGGCAGCGTCGCCACATCCGCATTCAGCACGTATTCATCCGGGAAATGCGCGGGGAATTTCGAGTCCTTGCTACTAAGCACAAAGTGCGATGTCGGCGCCGACAGAACAGCCTCTGTTGCCGTCAGGCCAGCGACGGCGAGTAAGGCGCCCGTCAGGACACGAAAGTGAAACCGGTACTTGTTTCTTTCGATCATCAGTCACTTCTCCCGGCAGGAAATGAACACCCACTATCGAACGTTGATTGATGTATTGCTTAACTAGTGCGCGACGGCGGACTGTTGCTGCGTGTACGCGTCCCACGCCTGATCGACGAGATAGGCATGAACGGACTGTGCGTCGGTGCGCGATAGCACATCATCCCAGCGCCCCATGCCCTTGCCGCGATAGGCGCCGTTGAGCACGATCTCGTAGAACAATTGGTGCGTCGGGGTTGAGAGGCGTCGCAAGTCGGGCAGTAGCCCGATCCCGAATGTGTGACACCGGGCGCAAAACCGATTGTACAAGACCTCGCCGGATGCAATTGAGGCTTTCGAACCCTCATGCGAGGGCGGCTGCGGGAAAGGCTCATCGACGCGCGGCGTCGGCTTCGGCGGCGCTGCGCCGCCCAGCTTGAACGCGACGATACGGCCGGCATTCCCATACTTACGGGCGGCGCTGTCCGCAGGGTAGGGCATGAACAACGTGCCGCCGCCGTAACCCGCCATTACGGCAATGTACTGCTCGCCGCGAACACTGTAGGTCATCGGTGCCGCCATCATGGACGTGCCCACATCGATGCTCTGCAACAGCTTGCCGCTGTCGGCCGCATAGGCATTGAATTTACCGGCGGCATCGCCGCGCAGCACGAGGTTGCCCGCCGTCGATGCTATACCGCCATCCCAAATGCTGCCGGCCTGCTCCCATGCCACGCGGCCGGTGAGCGGCTCCACGGCTCGCAGCACGCCGCGCGACCGCAGCGAGTGCGAAACATCCTTTCCGAGTTCATGCATGGATGGCAGCGGCCCGAATAAACTGCCAAGCCCCTGCGGGTCGTAATCCTCCGGCATGACTCCGACGACGTTGAAATTGCCCTCGATCAATCCCGCGCGGCGGCTCGCGGTATCGATATATACCATCGAGGCATCGATGACTGAAATGTACAGAAGGCCTGTGGCCGCGTTGTACGACATGGGTTGCCAGCTATGCGCGCCGGTCATGGCAGGGAAAATCAGCTTGGGTTGCTTGGCGTAATCCGCTGCCGGGTTGCGAATGGGTCGCTGCGTTTTCGCATCGATGCCCTTGGTCCAATTGACGAAGGCAAACGGGCGTGCCGATAGCAGCTCGCCCGTGGCTCGGTCCCAGACATAGACATAGCCATTCTTTGCCGCCTGCAGCAGCACCTTGCGCCGAACTCCGCCCATATCGAGGGCGGTGAGCACTGTCTTTTGAGTCGCGTCGTAATCCCAGCCGTCTCCCGGCACTTCTTGGTAGTGCCAGGCCAGCTCGCCGTTATTAGCGCGCACTGCCAGCATGGAGTCCGCATACAGCTGATCGCTATGCGGAGTATCGCGACCTATGGCATAAGGTGAGGGATTGGCGGTGCCAAAATAAATCAGACCCAGCTCTGGGTCATAGGAGAGCCCATCCCATACCGAGCCGCCGCCCCCGCTGGACCAATCGTAGTGACTGTCCCAGGTGTCGATAGCGCGCTTCAGATGCGGCTGATCTTGCGACCCCAGCTTTGGATCGCGCGGCACCGTGAAAAATCGCCACCGAAATGCGCCGCTCGACAGATCGTAGGCCGAGATGGAACCGCGTGCACCTCTGAAATCCGCTCCTCCATTGCCTATCACCACCGCGTCCCCCGCAATCAGCGGCGCTCCCGAGACGAAGTAATGAAAGTCCGTGGAGGCTCGACCGGTGAGAGTGTCGGCTTTCCAAACGAGGCGACCGGTTGCCGCATCCAGCGCGTGCAGGTAGCCATCCAGTGAAGCGACGTACACCTTGCCTTGCCAGACCGCAACGCCGCGATTGACCACATCGCAGCAAGCATAACGGCCCCACTGCGCGTCGACGCCGGGATCGTAAAGCCACAACTCCCGCCCCGTCGCGGCGTCCAGCGCATACACCCTGCCCCAGTTACCCGAGGTGTACATCGTGCCGTCGACGACGATGGGCGTCGCCTCCAGCCCGCGGCTTGAATGCAATGCATAGTCCCAGGCAAAGCCGAGCTTCTGAACATTGCCACCATTGATTTGCGCCAGGTGCGAAAAGTAGGCGCCCGACCCATCGCCCCCGCCGGTGAACCATTCGCCCGGCTGTTCCACCGCGTGCGCCATGCGCTCGGCATCGATGGCACCGAATCGCTGCTGCGCGGCCGGCGGCGGCGGTCCCGAGGCGCTGGGCGATCCGCAACCGGAGATAACCCCAAGGAGCGCGAACGATACCGCGCAGCTCACGCCCGCCTGTTTCATTGCGCCACCCCACTCACTTGAACGTCACGCGAAATTCAACTCCCAAGGTGATCGGCTGATTCGTCACGATACGCGGCCTGCCCGGCAACTCGACCGCGATAGAGCGATTATCCGCCAGATTGGCGTGATCGTTCGTCAGATTTTTGCCCACCAGCGCGACTTCGTATTGACCGAACGCCACGGCGGCCCGCGCCTCCAGCAGCGCGTACGGCGAGCGTGTGCGCGGATTGAAAGGGTCGTTATTCGCGCTCTTGCTGCCGCCGACGTAGGAGTACGTCAGATTGTTCACCAGATCAAAGCGTGAGTTCAAGGCAGTCGAGTATGTAACCGACGTGTTCGCCGTCCAGTCGGGCACTTGATAAACACGATCGCCGGGTTGCAGCGGCGACGCCGCGCCGCCCGCGCCGGCCTTGGTGATGACGGCATGCTGGTAGCCTATCCCGCTGGAGATATCCAGGCCGTGGAGCGGGCGCGCATGCACCTCGAGTTCACCGCCCTCGCTCTTTGCCGCACCCGCATTGGTGCGGAATTGAAAGCCGCAGGCCAGCAGTATCTGCTGCTGAATGTTCTTCCAATCGATGTAGAAGACATCCGCATTGACTGACAGTCGATTGTCGAGCCAACTGGTCTTGGCGCCCAATTCGTAGTTCCACAGGCTATCCGATTGATACTCGTGGGTCTGCTGCGTGGTCAAACCCAGCGCCGCGAGCTGGCCGGGGCAACCCAGGGCGGCGGCGGAAGGCACGGTGGGAACGATGCCGCCGGGGCGAAACCCCTTGGCCGCGGTCGCATACAGCATCGCATCAGCGGTGAGTTGGTAGTCGCCTTGAAACTTCGGATTGACTCCGACCTCGGTCAACGTACTGGGCGAGTCGATGACCACGGTACCGACGGCGGCGCCTTGCTCAGTCCCGCTCGCGGTGGATTTTATCTCGTACCATCGAGCGCCGGCGGTCAGCTTCAACTTTGAAGTGGCCCGGTATGCAAGCTCACCGAAGACCGCAGGCTCGCGAATGGTGCTGGGATAATTTTGATAGAAGAAGAGATTTCCCGGATATCCCGACACCGCCGTAAGACCGGGAACGATGGTCGAAGGATACAGCCCCGGGGTGAATTGTCCGTTCGACGTGGAGAAATATCCGCCGGCCACGAATTGCCATGGCCCTGGCAACTGAGAGGCGAAGCGCACCTCCTGGACGAAACGGTGCAAGGGCTTAATTTCGGTGATCTGCGACGCGACGGGCGGCAATCCGGCGGGCGTGAAAAAGAACAGCGACACGACCTCGGATTCGTCCTCGCGCTCCTTGATTTCACGATCGAAGTAGGAGGTCGACGAGACGATTTCTCCCAACGGCAGCGTGTAGTGGATACCCAAGGAGTAAAGGGTCCAGCGATCGCTGCCGCCTTCCGGCACGTCGAAAGTACGGGCTTGGAGAAAATTCGTCGCGCTGAAGTGCGTGACCGTACCGTCGGCGAACGGAAATCCGTTGTACGTGGTCTCTTGGTGAAGAATGCGCGGTGTCACCGTCAATACATCATTGACCTTCAAAAGCAGCGACAGCGACCCTCCCTGCACCACCGAGCGCCCCACATCATCGACCGTCGACAACGACGTGCCGCCGGGAAGCGTCGGGAAATCACGCCGGAAAAACCCCGCCTCACGGTCGAAAAACCCGACCATCCGCAGGCCCAGCATGTCTTGAATCAAAGGCAGATTCACAACCCCGTCGGCGACATAATTGGGCGCGGTCGTGTGTTCGGTGGTTGAGATGCCCGTATGCACACCGGCCGAGAAATTGGTCGTATCGGGCTGATTCGTCAGCAACCTGGCCGTGCCGCCCATGGAGCGCGCACCGTACAGGGTGCCCTGTGGGCCACGCAGCACCTCGATGTGATCGATGTCGACGATTCGCGGATCGAGCGAGTCCGGCAGCGGCGTCTCGTCCAAGTAAAACCCCGTCGTATTGTCACCGCTCACCCCACGAATCGAGATGGTCCTCGAATTCGCCGCCCCATCGCCGGAGGCACCGAATCCCAGATTAGGGACCGAGGTGGCGTAGTCCATGAAACTTTCCACCGCGCGGTCCTTAAGCGCCTGTGCTCCGAAGGTGGTAATAGACACCGGCACGTTCTGCAGGCTTTCCGCCCGCTTTTGGGCGGTCACCACGATTTCGGGAATTTGGTCCACACCAGGAGCATCCGCCAGTACCGTGTGTCCACCAATCACCAAGGGTACTGCCGCCAACAGACCGCCTGCGTGTATCTTCATCCCTACTCTCCTATGAACTGCGAATATTTCTTGCTGCCGTAGCGAACAAAATAGCCGGTGGCACGACCCCGGCGTTATCCGCTTTGCGCAATTATGCTGCGGGAGGTACCCGGGCTATCACGATCGGTGGTTTGCGGGGGTTGTCCGGCCGCTTTGATATGATGAATCATGGTGAGTGACTTAGAATCCCAGCGGCAACCTTGGATATCCGGGGGGCAATTCGACGACGTCGATGCCCAGGCGGCTCATTTGCATGGCTATGGCCAGCAGTACCAGCAACTGAGCAGCGGCCCGTTCGAAGGGAAGTATCGCTCCTTTGTCTTCGGCGACGACCTCGGCATCCACTTTGAAATGGCAAACCGTGCCCTCGCCCAATCCGCCTCCACACCGCAGGGACGCTACGCCGCCTGCCTGCTCACCGAGATCTCGCCCCCCTGCGCGCTCAATGCAGCCGTATTTTCGCAAAATCAGGTCGCGCTATGTCCGCAAGCCAAGATGCTCGAAGGCAAGACCTCGGCGGGCTTGAGCATCTGCTGCATGGATGTGTCATGCACGCTTCTTCCGGATGAGGGATACAGCCTGAGATCGGCCCGAATACTCAGTGACCCCAGCAGATCGCGACAATTACGCGAATTTGTGCACTCTGGATTGTCAGCCTTCTCCACCCTCGAATCGCTTGACTGCTACCCCGCGGCGGTCAAAGGCTTCAAATCATCTTTGGCGGACCTACTGTGGCAGATGGCCGCCGAATCAAGGGACCAAGACCTCAGGCAAATGAACCGCCACACCGGCGCGCGCGCCCTGACCACTTTCAGGCGTGCTCGCGAGTACGTACACCACAACCTGGCTGGGGGCATATCCATCGTGGCGCTTTGCAAAGAAATCGGACTGAGCCGGCGATCGCTGGAGTCCGTGTTCCGATCGGTGGTCGGGATGGGACCGGGCAGCTACGTCCGCACCTTGCAGCTCAACCATATCCGACGCGATTTGATGTCGGAAGCCGGCGCGAATGAATCCATAGGCGTCATTGCGGCACGACGCGGTATATGGCACTGGAGCCGCTTCTCAAGTCACTACCGATTGCTGTTCGGAGAACTGCCTTCGCAAACGCGGCGGCGTCACGGCACCCGCCGCGAAACGACGGCTGATGCGGCTCGTGCGGGCATGCCACTAATTTAGAATCGGATTTTTTGCGGTTGCTGCGGTGGTCGCGGCATTAATTTGGTGGAAACGGTCGGTGCGCTAAGATTGAGTGTTGGCAAACTCTCGAGTCCTTTCCCAGAACCGGCGCTTACTCTCACCGATCTTGGAATCCCCTCGCGTCGGCACCACTGCTCTAATGGTCCGTTGCCGGCAAATGCCGCCATGTCATGGAGAGTATTTCGGCGCACAAGGCCGCAGGTCGAGGCGGGGCTGCAGCTAGACCTCGGGCGCCGCCTATTACCCCGCAGCCTCAATCAAACCCCGCAATAGCGGTCATTCGCAACTCGCTATATTTCGACGCTCCGGTTAAATTGAAAATGTGTCCATAAACTAATGTTGCGGCTTGCAGTGGAGACCCCACCTGCACGGGGATCACAATGATGGACCGAGATGTTGAAAGATCGCCATGCCAGTGGGCCAGAATAGCCGGCACCTTCTATTTTATCACTATCGTCATGGGCGTTTTCGCCGAAGTTTTCGTTCGTGACGCACTGACAGTGCGTGATGACGCCGTAGCAACAGCGGCGAATATCTTGGCACACGCGACCCTGTACCGCTTCGGCTTAGCCGCCGATCTCGTTATGCTCGCGTGTTATATCGCTGTCACTCTCCTGTTCTATGTGTTGTTCAAGCCGGTGAGCAGGAGCCTGTCTTTGCTCGCCGCGTTCTTCAGCCTAGCGGGGATCGCTGTCCTGGCTGCAAATTGTCTGTACCACTTAGCGCCGCTGGTCCTCCTGGGAAAGGCTAACTACCTGAGCGCATTTGATACGACTCAGTTGCAAGCCCTTGCGCTCATCTCTCTTAAAATGCATGCGCGCGGCTACAACATCGCAGGGGTGTTTTTCGGGATTTACTGCCTCGTAGTCGGATATCTTGCTTTCAAGTCGGGCTTCTTGCCTCGAATACTTGGGATTCTGATGGCAATTGGAGGCTTGGGTTACCTGACCGACAGCTTCACGATCTTTCTCTTGCCGACGATCGCAGCTCGTCTGCCTGACTTCGCAGCCCTTGGCGGAATTGCGGAGCTAGCGCTTACCCTCTGGCTGATGGTGATGGGCGTGAATGCGCCGAAGTGGAAAGAGAAAGCAAACGCCTGGCAAATTGGCAAAGCATAGTTATGGCGGCGCGCCGGGAGCAACTTGTGCCGGGTCCGCTTTGCCGTTGCGCACTTACCTGGCGGGCGGACGTAACTGAAGGAGATATCAATTGGACCGAATGAAGAAAACCGGAGCCGCCTTGGACGACATCAAAATCCACGTCAAGATCAAGATTTCAGCGTTGTGGGCAAGTGTGGTGTTCTGTTACATCTATGGCGACTATTTCGGGCTTTACCAACCGGGGGCGCTGCAAGGGATGCTGGAAGGAAAAATGGGGCCACTCGGGCCGACGACTCAAGGGATTTTGTTGGGAACCTCAGTCATGTTGGCAATCCCGAGCGTCATGGTGTTCCTATCGCTGGCGTTAAAGCCTAACCTGAATCGCTGGATGAACATCATCTTAGGCGTGATCTATACGGTTATTATGCTTGTCACGATGCCGGGTGCTTGGGCGTTCTACATATTCTGGGGAATCGTTGAGGTCACACTTACGGCACTCATTGTCTGTTATGCCTGGAATTGGCCGAAGCAGGAAGCAACATTGAAATAATAGTTGCCAATGCATCGGCGAAGTACGGACCGATGCCTGGACAGCGCGACTTCCCGTCACGGATTCATGTCCGGGTCTAGGCAATGCCTCTATTAGGGCTTACTCTCTTGCCTGATAACTATCATAGTCAAAGGGAATTGCATCTATGAATCAGGGCCCTGAAAGTGAATCGCACGGACACAACACCTCGACCCGCGCCCCCGAACTAGTGCACTTTTCCGGCACCGGTGCTGAATATTTCGGCATCTGGATCGTCAATTTGTTGTTGACGATCGTCTCGCTCGGCATCTATTCGGCGTGGGCCAAGGTTCGGCGGTTGCAATACTTCTACAGGCACACGGAACTAGCCGGCTCGAGCTTCGATTTCCATGGAAAACCCATAAAAATCTTGCTCGGCCGCGCAATCGCGCTGGTCATGCTGATCGCTTATAACTACACGGCGCGTATTCAGTCGCCGTGGATAGTGGTCGTCCTGGCCGGAATCGCAGTCGCCATGCCGTGGCTGCTGCGCAATTCCTTGCGTTTTCGACTCTATAACACGAGTTGGCGCGGAGTGCGTTTTCACTTTCGAGGTTCAGTTGCCCGAGCCTATCGTGTTTTTCTCCTCAACGGTTTTCTCTCGATCATCACCGTGTATGTGATGGCCCCCTTCATGCATCAGCGAGTAAAGGCCTACCAACACGACAACAGCTGGTTCGGGCAAACTCGATGTTCGTTTCATGCCCGGGCCGGGCAATTCTACAAAATATATCTGGTATTGCTCGGGGCGATTGTGGTCTTCGGAATCGTGGTGGGTTTCAGTGGCATCGGCACTGCGTTCATTGCAATATCGCAGGCTCAAAAGCACGGCGGGCATCCCAATCCGATTGCCGTCTTGAAGGCCTTGGGAGTTTTGTATGGGGTCCTGATTCTGATGGGAATCTCAATCGGGCCGTTATTTCACGCGCTCATCACCAACTTGATTTGGAATAATACTCGAGTTGGCGAACATCGCATCGAATGCAACATGTCACCGATCGGGTTGATTTGGATCACCTTCAGCAATTTTGTTTTGGTGGCATTGACGATCGGCTTGTTCATTCCGTGGGCCATGGTGCGAGTGGCAAAGTTTCAAGTGGAAGCTGTCCGCCTGGTTCCAGCCGGGGACCTGCAGGAATTTGTCAACACGGAGCCTGACAAAATCAGCGCGGTTGGGGAGGAAACGGCGTCTGCATTCGATCTCGATATGTCGTTGTAGACCTGGGAGTGAGCTGATGCTTACCGCTGACTACATGGACGGACGCTCAACGCGCGTTCGCGTGGTCAGGTTGGAGGTCGCAGGCGAAAATCTTGTCGTTAGTGGTGAAGACTTCGAGGTGCGCGTTCCGTTCGCCGAGGTCAAAGTGGACGAGCGGCTTGGGCGGGCGGCGCGTCGGCTGCGTTTCAATGACGGTGCATTCTGCGAGGTACGCGATCTGCCTGCCCTAGATTACCTGTTGTCGGCGCAAGCCCATCGGGATGGATGGGTCGATCGCATGCAGCGCCAATCGCGCTCCGTGCTGCTCGCCGTCATCGCATTCGCAGTGCTGGCTATCGCCGGATACAAATGGGGTATGCCGTGGGCGGCCGCCAAAGCAGCAGCGAACATGCCGGCAGCTATAAGCGAGCAATTATCCGTTCAGGCGCTTCGCCTATTGGATGATGGAAAGTTTTTTTTGCCGAGCGGCATCGCCACGGACCGTCAGCAGGCTCTCAGCGTAGAATTTCATGCGTTGCATCTGCCCGAGGGCGGCAATTCGACGGCGGAATTGTTGTTTCGTCGCTCGCCTCAATTGGGGGCAAATGCATTTGCCCTGCCGAACGGTACGATAGTCGTACTCGATGATCTCGTCACGGTTATTGATGATGACGGGGAAATCTTGGCGACGCTTGCCCATGAAGAGGGACATGTGCACGGACACCACGGTCTGCAGTTGTTGTTGCAGAGCTCGGTTGCGGCAACGTTTTTGGCGCTATATATCGGTGATTTCAGCAGTCTCCTCGCGATCGCACCGGCCACGCTCCTGCAAGCGACATATTCGCGAGATCTGGAAGCACAGGCGGATGATTATGCGGCGGCGGTATTGAAACTCAATGGGAGATCGCCGACGTTGCTCGCTGAAGCGCTCAAAAAGTTGTCTGTAGCCCATCGGCAAGAGGGTCAGGCAGGTTATCTGTCGAGCCATCCTGCAACGGATGAGCGTATGCGCCATTTACGCGCGATCAGTGGGTCTTTGAGCACAAGTAGGTCGGAGCGATAGGAGCCATTGTTGACAACCCCGACGAGTTGCCAAGCGTCGCATGAATCGCTGTCTCGACGATCGCGCCGGAGGCTGCACCGTCCGAGCGCCGAGCAGCAGCTTCAGTCCAAAGCGAGAGTACTACCGGCTACGATTTACAAACTCCCAGACCTTGGAGATCACGACCGAGCCCTCGCCGACTGAGGAGGCGACGCGCTTGACCGAGCCCGCGCGAACATCGCCAACCGCAAAGATACCAGGCAGCGAAGTCGCGAAAGGCGAAGCTGCCCCTCCTGCACCATAACCGGTGACCACAAAGCCTTTGTCGTCTAGCTTCACAAGTCCCGAGAGCCAATCGGTGTTCGGCGCGGCGCCCACCATAATAAACAGTGCGCGCGTGTCAACGACGCGGCTTGTTCCGCTTTGCACGTTACGAATAGCCAATGACTCAAGATGCTCCGTACCATACAGCCGGCTTACCTCGGCGCCGTACTCAATGGTGATCCTTGGGTCGGCTTCGAGCCGGCTGGACAGATAGCTGGACATCGATGCAGCCAGCGACGCTCCGCGAACCAATACGCGCACATAGCTCGCCGAGCGGCTGAGAAACATCGCAGCCTGTCCCGCTGAGTTGCCGCCGCCGATGATCACGGCTTCGGTTCCCTTGCAGTAGCGCGTTTCGATCTCGGTCGCAGCATAATAAACACCTGCTCCTTCGAAGTCAGCAAGCCGCTCGAGCGGCAGCCGGCGGTACTGAACCCCGGTCGCAACCACAACTGCCTTGGCGCTAACTCGCTGGCCGTTGTCGAACGTGGCACAAAAGCTCTCGTCCTCGAGCCTCTGCAGCAGCACCACCCGGCGCGGCATAGCGAAGCGAGTCCCGAATTTCATCGCCTGTACTTCGCCGCGCCAGACAAGGTCCGCGCCGGAAATGCCGGTCGGAAAGCCCATATAATTCTCGATACGGCTGGAAGTTCCGGCTTGGCCCCCGATGGCTACATCTTCTACCACCAATGCGCAAAGGCCTTCAGCCCCCGCATAGACGCCCGCAGCAACTCCCGCCGGCCCGCCGCCCACGATTAAAACGTCGAAAGCTTCGTCGTTCTTGAAATCAAGATTAAGGCCGAGCAACAGCGCGACCTTGTCCGGCGTGGGGTCCTTTAGAACGACGTCGCGCCCGAAAATCACTGCGGGCTCTGCCGCGCCGATCGAGCACCTTTTGGCCGTAGCTTGCGCCTCGGTGCTTCCCAGCGGTAAAGACGTGTATGGAATGCGGTTGCGGCTAGCGAACTCTGCGATCCGACGCACGTTACGGTCCTCATCTTCTCCGATGAGCCGTAAGCTGCTGTCGCGGTCGTCAAGTTGGCGGCGGCGGCGCGCCGAAAACACCGTGATGATGATGTCAGACATCTCAGGGATCTGAGACATTAGCGTCAGCATCGCTTCCCGCGGTACCTCAATTACCCGAGTGTCCCGTACCGCGCGCATTGGCATCGACCATGCGCCGCCGTTCAGAAAAGAAATTTCGCCCATAAACTGGGTGGGACCGAGCGTCGAGGGCAGATGGCGTTCATCCGTGTAGGGGTTGACCACTTCGATCTCGCCTTCCTCCACATAGACGAAGCGATCCACCGGCTCGCCGGGCCTAGCGAGAAACGTGCCAGCAGAATACGTGGCAATCTTACCCGCCGCGAGGAGCGCCTCTACGTGAGATGCGGCCAGGGGGATTCGTTGCATCTCGCGTAAGTCGCCGCCAATCGTTTCCATGCTTCTGATGTTCCTCTAGGGACCAAGCTGGGTCCGCGATTCCGCCACGTTAAATCAGACCAGTTTCTAATTTCCGGGTTTGGCGCTTTTGCGGGGTGCAGCGGCTGGCGGTACGGCCGGCACGTGCAGCCCGTGCAGAAAGTCGAGTGGCAATGCAACTAGGCCACTACCGGTTTCGCTCGACCAATGCAACTCGAGAGAACGGGGGTTTCGCACCGTCGGATAGAACACACTCCCGCTGCGCGTCTCGCCCGGTGCCAGCGTTAGCGGCAGCGGTAGCCGCCGGCGCGTGAATTCAGCCATGACGGCTTTCTTGTTGTGGTGATTGATACCCAACACGGTGCCGTAGTAGACCGGCAGGACGACCACCGCAGCCAGGGCCGCGCCGGCAGCAGCGGCCGATACGAAAATCGAACTCGTCGTGGCCGCAACCGCCGCCGCGCCTGCACCGACGATGAGCACGCTAGGTCCGGCAGTGCGAACGAAGGCAAGACCGCTAGCACGGTACTGCTTCTCCAGGAGCTTGCTCTGCTTTTCGAGCGCCCACGGATCGATACCTGCTGCGATGACCAAAGCATCCGAGTCTGTCAGCGTCGTAGAATCAATGGTGACCGGTCGCTCGCCGCTGTTCTGGAGCGTGACGACGTATTCATCCCACAACGCTTCACGCTTCCACGAACCGGGACCGCCATAAGAAATTAGTGCAGCAAGCGTCGGTTGCAGCGGTGCTGAGGGTGGAAAGGGAACATTCAGAAGTTGTACGGGCGGCGTGTTCTTTTTGGCGAGCTTGTATTTGGTGGCGACGCAGCCACCCTGACAACACAGCACTGCCGCAACCATTGCCGTCGTGACGAACGCCAACCAGCGTTGAACAGGCGGGTATGCAGGCGTGCTCACATCACAAGTCTAGCGCCTTTTGACCGACCAGTTTGCCCTTGTTCCAGGGCTGGACACGCGGCGTGAGAAACTGGCGGATGGACGCCTAGGCAGGGTGATTCTCTTCTTTAACGGGTGATCTGCTTGCCAATGACATCCGGACGGCGGCTGCGCCGCCGAGTCGACAGACAGCCGTGTCTTGAGCAGAGCGTCCACATACGGGCGCCGCCTCGGTCCGTCGAGTACCTGGGCATCCCAGGCCAGGTCCTGGTCAAAATGTAGTCGTCTTAATGCGCAATACATTAGCGGATTGAACCAAGACAGGCACAGCCACCTCGTAGTTGAATGGGGCATTCGGAGTCGGTATAGCCAGTCGCAGCGGACGGACGACGATCCAAGGTTGTTCCGTCAAGATATACTACTAATGTCCAATTGCGGTGCGCAATACTGACGACAGTACTCATAAGCAATTTATAACTCGGGAGGTTCTATGCGTTCATTCTTGTTGATCAGCGCGTTGTCGCTTGGTCTTTTATCAATCGCGACGCCGGTGGAAGCCGCTGGCGTACGCATGTTCGTACGGCATGAGGTAACGGACTACGCGAAGTGGCGTAAAGAATACGACGGGTTCCGTGCGACGCAGCGACAAATGGGCGTTACTGCGCAGGCGCTCTACCAGTCGACGGACGATCCGAATGACGTCACGGTTGTGCACGACTTTAAATCTGAACAAAAGGCGAAGGCCTTCGCGGCATCCGACAAGCTTAAAGCTGCGATGGAGGGTGCCGGCGTTAAAGGCGCGCCGACTATTTGGTACACAGTGATGACGTCCGGAGCATCGGGTAAGGCGAGCCACGTAAGAATGTTCGTGCACCATGAAGTGACCGACTACGCCGCATGGCGCAAGGCCTACGATGCCTTTCAGGCAACCGCTGCAAAAATGGGCGTACTGGCGCAGGCCGTTTATCAAGCGACCGATAACCCAAATGACGTGACTGCTTACCACGACTTTGCGTCGCAAGCCGCGGCGAAGGCATTCGCAGCGTCAGCAGAACTCAAGACCGCTATGCAGAGCGCTGGCGTCAAAGGCCAACCGCAGATCTGGTTCACGACTCGAGCTAACAAGTAACCTCAGTCGTAACTTAGCGACGTCGCGACTGTGTGCTCGCGACGTCGCTATTCTCGGCCAAACGTGCCCGACCGATTCTGTTGAAAAACTATAGGTCTGCAGACGAATGAATTCGCGCGTAGAAGTCCACCGACGATATTGAGGCACTGATTGGGCCGCGCTGTTTTTGCGCGTTTCACCGACTTTACCGCCACATTTTCACGCATCAAATGGTGCTATAATCCATGCACGTGATTGAAGGACCCTATGCGCACCACGGTTACACTTGACGATAACTTGCTCGCCAGGGCGATGAAACTCAGCGGAGGCCTTGATCGCTCGACGGTGCTACGGGAAGGGCTGAAGGCGCTCATCGAGCGAGAAAGCGCCTTGCGGCTTGCCAAGCTTGGCGGCACTCAGCCGCAACTCGAATCGGTGCCGAGAAGGCGCTCTGCAAAGGCGACATGATTCTCGCCGACACGTCAGTTTGGATTGACCACTTTCGCAAGGGCCTGCCCGAACTTGGCCAGAGTCTCCGTCGCAGCGAGGTTGTAATGCATCCCTTCATCGTGGGTGAGCTCGCCTGCGGCAACTTCTCGAACCGCAAGGCAACGCTCGAACTGCTGCAACAACTGCGCTCGGTAGACGTCGCTGAACACGACGAGGTCATGAACTTCATCCGTGTGCGAGAGATCCACGGTCGTGGCATCGGTTATGTAGACGTTCACCTGCTCGCCGCCGCAGCAATCGAGGGCTGCCGGCTATGGTCCGTCGATAAACGACTTAACGCGGTGGCATCGAGTCTCGGTATCGCCCGCTGAACTGTTAGGGAGCGGACCCTCCCGGAACCTGGTTCGGCGGGTCGCGACAGTCCGCTTCTCGGCCGCGAGATCAACCCTCTGGTTTACTGCCGCCTCCCGCGCTTTCTTGAGCTGCGGGTATCACTGGTGAATTCTCCCTCTCGACCCCGACCGGACGCTCGTCAAGGGCAGCTATACGGAAATCACAAATCGAGCATTCGCTGGGAAGCCCTTGGCAATTTGCGGCATGATGAGGCGACTGTCGGTTGTTCGCCCGTCACGGCATTTCCGGCGCGGGAGTGCCTGCAACTCACGCTTGCAGCGTCGTTTCCGGGATCAACTGCCGCGTCGGATCGATCCTAAGCCACATCAGCGCGCCGAATCCAAGCACAACCGCCATTAAGATTAGTGGGCGGTCATAGCTGCCGGAGACGTTTACGATATAGCCAAACAGAACGCCAGACAGAGACCCGCCCACATATGCTGCAGTATTCAAGGCTCCCGCCATTGACCCGGGCGCTTTCCTGGCGACATCGATGCAGACGGGAAAAGTTATCGACTGATTGAAGCAAATACCGGCGAAGCTTAGGCAAAGCAGCAACAGTGTGGCAAGCTTGGAGTGTGTGAGCGTGGCAAGCAGCGCAAATAGTGCCCCGCTGCCAAGGCCAGTTATTCCCACCCAGCGCCTGGCGGCTTTCAAACCCCGCCGCGCAAGAAGCGCGTCGCTCGTAATGCCGCTCGCCACATTAGCGCACGCACCAAAGACAAATGGCAACGCCGAGAGCAGTAGGTCTCCTTCACTGAAGTCACGCGCTTTCACTAAATACGTCGGCAGCCAGGCGACGAAGAAGTAGTTTCCGTAACCAAAACTCAAGGCCATTAAAAGGATGGCCCAAAAGTTTCCCGTGCGGGCGGCAATTCCCCATCGGATCCCATGTCCGGAACGGTCGGCCGTACCAATCTCTCTCAGTTCTGCCGATGTGACACCGGCCCTTTCTCCGGGAGTATTCCGGAATAAGACGAACCATACTGCCGCCCATGCGACGCCGACGAGAGCAAAGATATAGAACGAGGCCCGCCATCCGTAGCGCGCCTGGATGGGCAGGACAAGCAGTGGGCTCAGCGCACCTCCCATCTGCATCGCCATGGAAAGAATGCCGAACATTCGCCCACGCTCGCTCGCCGGGAACCACGCAGCAATACTGGCCGCTGCGTTTGGGAAAGCACCGGCCTCCCCTGCACCAAATGCAAACCTTGTCACCAGCAGAAGCGGAAGGCTTGAAACGGCGCCCGTGAGCGCGGTAAATAGGGACCACCACAAAACGATTCGGGTGAGGACAAGCCGCGGTCCGAATCGATCGGCCATCCAACCACCCGGAAATTCGAAGACAGCATAAGCAATGGCGAAGGCACCCACGACCCATCCCCATTCACGGGGACCGATATGCAAGAAATCCTGGATGCGAGGCCCTGCAACGGAAATACAAACGCGATCTACATACGTGATGATCGCAAACAGGAACAGCAACACACCGACTCGGTACCGGTATCTCATTGACCACCCGATGGCGAAGATATTGTTACTCGGGTATCCCACTGAGGATGCGGCAATGTCCGTTATCCATTATGGGGGCGTCGGCGTCTTGCGCGTTGATGATAGATCGGGAAATCCTGGTGCGGCCCGCAATCGGCGCTCTTGCTACGAAATGCTACGCTGTGCTACGCTTCGATCCATGAAAATCCGTACCATCACTCAGCGAGAACTTCGCAATGAGTCCGGCGCAGTGCTCCGTGAGGTGGAGGCCGGGCGAACTGTCATCGTGAGCCGAAACGGCACGCCCGTCGGGGAGTTGCGGCCGATCAAACGACGTCGCTTCGTGCCGCGCGCGACCATCGCGGATGCGTCGGGAAACGCGGCACGGATCGACGCCGCGCAATTCCGTGCAGATCTCGATGCCGTAGTTAACCCCCACACTTATGGCTGAAGCAAGTCGCGGTGTTCTTGACACATCGGTTCTGATCGATCATGACATCATTGCCGCCGAGCGACTTCCGGATGAATCGGCGATCACCTCGGTTACGTTGGCCGAACTCGCGTCGGGCCCTCATGCCACCGAAAATTCAGATGAGCGTGCCCGGCGCCAGGATCGCTTGCAGTGGGCGACCGCTACATGGGATCCACTGCCTTTCGATGCGGATTCGGCGCGGATGTACGGAAGGGTCTTTGCGGCCGCGCGGGCTGCCGGACAGTCCAGCAGGGCGCGCCTCGCAGACTTGCTCATAGCCTCGACGGCTGCGGCCAATGGACTGCCACTCTACACGCGCAATCCATCCGACTTTGGCGCACTGAAACGCATCCTGAAAGTCGTCAAAGTCTAGTTGGCTGGCATTGGCCGGCGTTGGCTGCAGAGTGGAGCGGGCGATGGGAATCGAACCCACGGCTCAAGCTTGGGAAGCTTGGGTATTACCATTATACGACGCCCGCTGCAGGTGACGATTCTATGCGCCTTCCTCGGAAAACGGAACCTGGGCGAAAAACCAGGTTTGACCGGGTATCCGATTTGGTTGTAGCGAATGGGAGAGGCGGCGCTGCCTACGGCTCCGCCGCCGTCTTGCGCGCAACGCCGGCACGGCATTTGCCGCAGCCAACGCTTCGCCAGCCGCGCTCGTTCACGACTCGTACACCCATTTCCCGCCGAGCATGGTTCGCTCGACCTTGATGTCCAGCCAGTGTTCCGCGGGTGCGGTGAATGGATCGTCTTTGAGAACCACGAGATCTGCCAGTTTCCCGGGTTCGAGGGTGCCCTTGTCGTGCTCTTCGAAGGAGGCATAGGCGCCGTCGAGGGTCGCTGATCGTACTGCCTCGGGCAAAGTGATGCGTTGTGCTGCGCCCCAGACGTGGCCGGTCGGGTCCCGCCGCGTCGTCATGGAGTACATCCAGAGCATGGGCGACGGCGGGCTGGCGGTATAGTCCGAGGCCGTCGGCGGGCGCAAACCCGCATCGATGAAGGAGCGGTACGCGAACATGCGGTTGGTACGCTCGTCGCCATAGAAGTGCATGACATCGCCGTGGAAATTTACATAGCCCGCGAAGGGAATCGGAATTGCGCCCACGGCGCGCATCCGCTCGATGAGCTGCGGCGTCACCACCGTGCAGTGCTCCAACCGAAAGCGTGGGTCCCGGCGCGGCGATTCTTTCTGTAGCTGCTCGTACACACCCAGCACACGATCGATGGCGCGTTCACCGTTGGCGTGCGTCGCGAGCTGAAATCCGGCCAGCCACGCCTTGCGTGAGTTCGCATACAGACTTTCCCGAGTGCCGCTTTCGACGCCGAAATAGTTCGGCATTCCGAAATAGGGCTCGGCCAACCACGCGGTCCGCTCGGAAATGGAGCCATCGGCAAACTGTTTGATTCCGCCGATGCGGACCATGGAATCGCCGAACCCCGTGTGCAATCCCGCCGCGATGTAGCGATCCAAATACGCAACATCCATGTGGCAGTACGCGCGAAACAGGAGCTCACCCGAGTCCCGTGCGTCCTGGTATCCCTGTAAGGCATCGGGGGTCGCAAGCGCCTCGCAGGCCGAAGTCACGCCGAAACTCGCATACAGCTTGGAGATGAGAGCGACGCTGCGCCGGTGATCGTCGCGAGTCAATTCGTCCGGGATTTTGTCGAGTACCGCCTGCATGGCCTTGTCCGCAACCCGGCCGTTCAACTGTCCGTCTTGGCTATGCTCGAAACGGCCCCCGGGAGGGTCCGGCGTGGTCGCGGTAGCGCCGGCCAGATTCAATGCGAGCGAGTTCGCGTAGGCGGTGTGGCCGCCGCGGTGAGCGACTATCACCGGATGGTCAGGAACCGCGGCGTCAAGATCGGCGCGCGTCAACGGACGCGGCGTCTTGCCATCATCATAGAGATAGCCCTGCACCCAGCGCCCCGGCGGCGTTTCAGCTGCGCGCACCCGCAGCGCCGCCAGAATCTCCTCGATAGTAGTCTTGTCGCAGGCCACGTTCTTGAGCTGCCCTATTCCACCCAGCCAGGGATGCGCATGCGCATCATTGAAACCCGGCAGAACCCGCCGGCGCGCCAGATCGACGCGCCGCGTGTTCTTTCCCGCCAGCGCCAGCACTTCCCGGTCCGCGCCGACAGCCAGGATCCGGCCCTCGCTAATCGCTACCGCGGTGACCTCCGGGTTCGCCGGCTGCACCGTGTTAACCAACCCGTTGTAAAGGATTGCATCGGGCTCTGCGCGGCTGAGGCGAACCAGCGGCAATGCCGCCAGAGTCTTGATCATGTCTCGACGAGTCGTGCTCACGAGTGTCTCCTTGTGGGGTTGGTCTTATGCATCTGGCGATGCCGCATTGTTCTATGTATATATCATCAAGTTGTAGCTTATTAGCCGCAACGGCTGGAATAGATTGCTTGACGGCCGTTCATTGTCTATTGTGCATATATCCACTGCAAATCGCGTGCGTTGACTCGAATGCACTTGCATTTGCGTCTCAGTGGTTTCGATTCGGTCCACTAATTTGAGGGGATTCCATGTTGAGCATACTCACCAGCGCTAAACGCATTGCCTTTGCCGCTGCTTTAGTCGCGACCACACTTAACGCAAATGCCCAGACGGCATCTACTTCTTCCGGGGCCCTCGAGGAAATCGTGGTCACCGCCCAGAAACGCGAGCAGAACTCGCAGGACGTCGGCATCTCGCTGTCGGCGATCACCGGAGCCGACCTGATCGCGCTCGGTGCCGTCACTGCGACGGACATCACCAAGTCCATGCCCGCCGTGGTGCTGACGCAACCGAACGGCCCCTCCTCCTTTACCTTGTCGATTCGCGGCATCACGCAAAATGACTTCGCCGATCACCAGGAGAGCCCCGCCGCCATTTACGTTGACGATGTTTACGTGAGTCAAATGGCGGGATTGGCCTTCTCCCTCTTCGATATCGACCGAGTCGAAGTACTGCGGGGTCCGCAAGGCACGCTGTTCGGACGCAACGCTACCAGTGGCTTGGCGCAGTTCGTCTCGCGCCGGCCCACCGATGAATATGAGGGTTACGTCGACGTCACGACCGGCCAGCACAATTTGTTTCGTGTGGAAGGCGCGGTCAGCGGCCGGCTATGGGACGGCGTCGATGGCCGCATCGCTTTCGAAAGCAATCACTACGATCCACTATTCACGCACTTCGGAGCCGCCGGCGGCCAGAATTCCGAAAACGGCAACGACTGGGCCCTGCGCGGCCAGCTGCTGTTCAAGCTTGGCGACAAGTCCGACCTGCTGTTCATTGCGCGCGTCTCGAAGGAGGACGTCACTGCGGGTGCATGGGAATCCCGTACGACGCACTCGATAGGCAACGGCATCGACACCTTCCTGCCGGCCGGCGGCGACATCGGCTACGGCCCCGGCAACCATGGACCGTGCACCAACGGCACGAATGCCACGCCGTGCACCGGCTACCCCGGGTCGGGCGCCTTCTCCACTTACGGCAACTTTCAGGGATATGCGAGAATCTCTACCAGCGGCTTCACAGCCAAATACACCCAGGACTTGGGCTTTGCGAGGCTGACCGCCATCGGCGATTATCAGAAGCTGACCAAGAACTATGCCGAGGACTCGGACACCACGCCGCAAACCTGGTTCCAGTTCTTCAACGGCAGCAACGTCAACCAAGAGTCCGGCGAACTGCGCCTCAACGGCGGCGATGACAAGCTCAATTGGACCGCCGGTGCCTATGCGCTGCGCATCGATGGCAACTACTACGAGGGTTGGGACGGAAATTTCAACTTCTTTGCAAATGAGTTCATCACGCCGACCAATCCCAGCGGCGGCTGGCCTTTCCCGAGCGTGCCGGGAACCGACGGCGGCATTCCTCAGACCCGGGTTCCCTACAGCCTGGTGACCAAGTCCGAAGCCGTTTTTGCGCAGGCCGAATATCGCATGACCGACCTGGTGGGATTCACCCTGGGGGGACGCTATACCTACGACAAAAAGGACTACAACTTCAATTGGTACCCGCTGGAGCTGTTCCCGCAGAACAATGTCGGCAATCAAGTGGTGCAACTGACTCCGGTTCCGGGGATGGCGCTGTACAACTACAGCAACGCCTTGAAGAGCAATCTGTACAGCGGCAAAGCCGAAATGGACCTGCACTTCACGCGCGACCTACTCGCCTACCTGAGCTACAACCGCGGGGTTAAGGGCGGCGGCTTCAACGCGCCGCTATTCCCCAATACCATCAGCACGCCGGCGCTGCTCAACGCCTTGGAAATCAAGCCCGAAGAGCTGAATGCCTTCGAATTGGGCGTCAAATCCGAGTGGCTGGAACATAAGCTGCGCTTCAACGCCGCGGCCTACTACTACGATTACAAGGACAACCAGGTATTGACCTATCTATTTGCGGTGGCCCAGCTGATCCGCAATGCACCCGCGAAGAACAAGGGCGCAGAGTTTGAAATCGAGTACGCGCCCACCGAGAGCCTGCGCCTGGGACTAGGCGCCGCCTATGTGGACTCCATCATCACCAACATCGATGCACGCGGCACCGGCGTTCCCGGCGACTACATTCCGAGCAACGCCCCGCGTTGGAGCGGCAATGCCATGGCTCGCTATACCTGGCCGGCATTCGGCGGGCACATGTCCGCTCAAGTCGACGGCAATTACCTGAGCAGCTTCTGGTTCGGCGTCGCTGACATCCCGGATATTCGCCAGGGTTCCTATGGACTTGCGAATGCGCGCCTGAACTATCTCACACAGAGCGGAAAGATCCAGGTGGGCGCATCGCTCGAGAACCTGACGGACAAGCATTACGCCACCATGGGCTTCGACAATAACGGCGTGAACAACCTGGCTCAGTCCTATCCGGGCATGCCGCGATGGTTCAAGGTGCACCTCAGCTACAAGTTTTAGCCCATGAAAACGCTGTGCGCCGCATTACTTCTGCTGCTTACCTCGCCGTCGTTCGCGCAAGTGGTGGCGATTCGCGCCGGGACGGTGGTCGACCCGGCGCACGGCGGCAGTGCCAAGGACCAAGTCATTCTGGTGGAGAACGGCAAGATCAAGGCCATCGGCGCCGGCGTCGCGATTCCCGCCGGCGCCGAGGTCATCGATTTATCGCATGAGTGGGTCAGCCCCGGCCTCATCGACGCGCATAGTCACATGACCCTGACCGAAATCGCCGGAGGCGCGCCGTTCGAATCTTTTTACTTGAATCAGAGTTCCACCCTGCGCGGCTTGCGCGGCCTGCACAATGCCGCCTCGGTGCTGCAGGCGGGATTCACCACCCTGCGCGATGTGGGCAACAGCGCCGAATGGGCCATGAGCGATGTGCGCCGCGCCATCGACTCGGGGTGGTTCGACGGTCCCACCATCATCGATTCCGGCAAAATCATCGCGCCCTTCGGCGGCCAATCGCGCGACATTCCGCCGCGGCAGGGTCCATTTTGGCAATTCGAGTACATCGACGCCGATAGTCCCGCCGAAATACGCAAGGCGGTGCGCACCAATATTTACTACGGAGCCGGCGTCATCAAGCTGGTGGCCGACAACAATCCCTACCACTATTCAATTGAAGAGTTACGCGCTGCGGTCGATGAGGCTCACCGCGCAGGCATTCCGGTGGCGGTCCATGTGTACGCCGGCGATGCGCTCGAGAACGCCATCGAAGCTGGGGTGGATTCCATCGAACATGGCTTCGACCTCACCGATGCGCAACTCAAGCGCATGAAGGACAAGGGTATCTTTCTGGTCGGCACCGATTTTCCACGTGCGCACCTGGACATCGTCGGCACCTCTGGGGGAATTCTGCCCGAGCCCGCCGTGCTCGCGCCCAAGATCATCGACCGGCTCACGCGCGCGCACCGAATCGGAGTGCGCATGGCCTTCGGCACCGATACCGTCATCGACATGCCCGGGCGTACGCGAGCGGATCTGATGTTCGACTACCTCGCCGTGTGGCGGGTGGCCGGGGTTCCACCCATCGAAATTCTGCGCGCCATGACCAGCAATGCCGCGGAACTTCTACGGGTAAATAAGCAGCGAGGCAGCATAGGCGCGGGCTTGAGTGCGGACCTGGTCGCCATGCCCGCAGACCCGCTCAATGACATCGAAAACCTGCGCAAGATCGATTTCGTCATGAAGAACGGCAAAATCGTAAGGCGCCCTCAGATCCACTGAGGGCAACCCGCTGATTCACAACGTGAGCGGCGCCACATCGCGCGTCCACCCGAACGGATCGGGCGCTCGCCTCTCTTGAATGGCGAGCAGGGCTTCCCGCAATTGCGCCGCGGCTGAATCGATTTGCACGGGAACATACTCGCGCCGATCGCGATCGGTCAGCAGGCCGATGGGGCTTAGGATGGCGGCGGTGCCGCAGGCGAAAACCTCGGTGCATTCACCGCTCACGATCTGCGCCAGCAAATCATCGATCGCCAAGGGCCGTTCATGCACCTTAAATCCAAGATGCTGAGCGAGGGTTATCAGTGAGTCCCGCGTGATTCCGGGCAGAATGGCACCATCCAGCGCCGGCGTGTGCAATTCGCCGCCGATGACGGCAAACAGATTCATGCCGGAAAGTTCCTGAATGAAGCGCTGCTCTCGGGCGTCGAGCCACAGAGCCACGGTGAGCCCGCGCGCCACCGCGGCGTTCGACGCGCGCAGCGAGGCCGCGTAATTCGCTGACGCCTTAGCGGTGCCGACACCGCCAACGGCGGCCCGGACGTCATCACGCTCGATCGCCACGCGCATCGGCCCCGAAGAATAGATCTCCACCGGGTTGGCGATGACCATGAAGCGAAAGGTGGTGGAATTGCGCAGCAAGTACCCCGCCTCGGTGCCAAATAGGAAGGGACGCAGGTACAAGGAGCGCCCCGACTCGCGCGGTATGAGGCGGTGGCAGGCCCCCACCATCACCTCGATGGCCTGGAAGAACACCGATTCCGATACCGCGGGCATGGACAGCCGCTGCGCGGAGCGCGCCAGGCGCTGCCAGTTTTCGCGTGGGCGAAACAAGTTCGGGCCCGCCTCGCCCACCTTGTAAGCCTTCAATCCTTCGAACACCAGTTCCGCGTACTGCAGCGCTCGTGCGCCGGGCAGGATCTCGATCGGCCCGTAAGGCAGCAGCTCGCCGCGCCCCCAGTTACCATCGGACCATTCGGCCGAGAACATGAGCGGTGCGGCCACGAGGCCGAAGCCGAGCTTTTCCGGCAGCACGAACTGCTTCAATGCGGCGCCGACGCCGGGCGCGACGTGATAACCGGCCATCGCAACCGCCTCAGCGACGGAGGTAGGCATCGGTGCCATTGAGCCAATCCTGTCGCGGTGGATTGAACACGTCCACATCAAGCGTGTCCTCGAGGGCCAAAGCACGATGCGGCAGGTGGGAGGGGAGCACCAGCACCTCGCCCGCGCGCACGGTCAGTTCGCGCTCGCCCTTCTCCCCCAGCCAAAAGTGCAGAGCGCCTTCCAGAATGTAGGTAATTTGCTCATTCTCATGCGAGTGCTGAGGCACATCATCGCCCTTCTTGAGAAACACATGCGCAATCATCATGCGCTCACTGGTAATCAGCTTCCGCGTAATGGAACCTTTCATCGGCTCGGCGGGCAATTCCGCCCAGCGGTAGTGCTTCGCGACTGTGGCGTCGATGGTATTCATTGCGTTGACTGTATTCATTGCGAAACCCTCGGACTAACGGAACCTGTCGTCGATCTGCAAATCGAGCGCGACCGCGTGACGATTGGTCTCGTTCGCGAGCCCGATGATTGCCACGAGCTCTGCATGTTGTGCGGGCGTCATCCCCTTGCTGCGCGCGGCGGCGCCGTGCGAGGCAATGCAGTAGCGGCAGGCATTCGTCACGCTGACCGCCATGTAAATGAGTTCCTTGGTGAGCGGATCGAGAGCGCCGGGACCCATGACCTCTTTGGAATTCGCCCACATGCGCCGCAACGAGGACGGATGGTGCGCCAGAACTTTCCAGTAATTGTTAACCCAGTCGGTTTTGCGTGTCGCCATGATGTCGTCGTACACCGCGCGCACCTCGGGCGAAGCGTCTGCATACTCGATCGGCGCCTGCGCCGCGGAGCCGCCGGTCGCTTTGCCGGGGTTCACAGTGCCACCGCGATATTATCGGGGTTCTTGGCCGCCTTATCCACAGAGTTTGCACACACCGACGCGGCCAACGCCGCAGCACCACAGGCACCTAATACCCATGCACGCATGATCTCCCCCCGACCATTTAAGAAATACTCACGTTAGATTAACATGCGTCGCGGATACCGCGGACGATACCCGCTACCGGGTGCCGCCCGACTCGCCTGTGGCCTCGATTTCCACCAGCAAGTCCTCGCGGCAAATGTCCGCTTGCAAGTACACGATGGAGGTCGAAGGCCGCAGTGACCTCGACAGTGCCCCTTCGATGGCACCGAGGTCCGACGGCCGCCGCACATAGACTTTGAACTTCAGTCCATCGCGAGAGTAGCGCGCCGGCCCCACCACTCGATTCGCCTCGTCCAACAGGGCGTCTATGTTGGCCATGGTCTCTCGAGTCTGCGCGCCGACGTCGCCCTGATGGATGGTTTCGTGGCCGACGATGCTGGCGGTGCCGGACACGAACAAATTCGTCCCCACGGACTCATTCAACACGCAGGCTCGCGAAAAGATCGGACTATGCCGGCCGAACTTCGGCGGGTAGTGATAGGCGCTGGTCTGCCGCGGATTTTCGATCATGGTCGGCTGCCGCCGAGCGGCCAGAAAATAAATGGAAATTGGGCTGCCCGCGGGCGAGCCCAGGGCGCAGGCCGCGGGCACGGTGCCCACGGTCGCTTGGCCCGAATTGCGAAAGGCCAGTTGGCGCGCCGAATTAAACAGCCGGTAGCGCTCGTCGCCGTCGGCTTCGCGATTGATTTCCGGCAGATAGTTCCAAATGCGAATCAGGTGCAGATGCGCGGTTTCCTGGAGCACCGCGAAAATCTCCTGGTAGGCGACCTCGGTCGCCCGCAGCAGCGCGCCGGCGTCGACGCCGATGTCGTCGGTCCCTCCCTGGACGCTGCTTCCTGCCTCGAGCAAGCGCTCATCGATAGTGATGGAGCCGAACAGCAGATCGTCGCAGTACCGATAATGCACTCGGCTGTGCGTAGCCGCCCCATTCGATAACTGTATCGAGGGTCCAGCCACCCGCCAGACCTCGCAAAGATTGTCATTCTTGCCTAAGGGCGGGGTCATGCAGGCGGCCACGGGCACTCGCCCCCCGACGATGACCGGCCGCTTCTCAAAGCCCACCACGCCCAAGACATTCTGCCACCACGAAGGGGGCCGTGATGCAAGCGTGTCGATGGACAGGTAATCGAGCTGCAATGCGACCGCGATAGCTTGCGCGGCCGCCGAGGTAATCCGCGTGGTAGTCATTGCGGGCAGTTTATCCTGCCTCCGGATCGGGGGGTAGGCCGCAGTGGAAGGGGTAGAATGATTTCAGGAAACCGCTGTCTTGTAGTCACCGCTATGAACAACTCTTGGGGGGCCTGTACGTGAAAACATTTTCATGGATGACCGTCGTCACAGCCGCGATCGCCCTAGTGGGCTGCAATATCGGCAATAAATACTCGGTGGGCGGCACCCTGACCGGCCTCACGGGTCAAGGTCTGGTGCTCCAGGACAATTCGCGCCATGACTTAGGGCTGTCGTCGAACGGCGCATTCACCTTCGCGGGCGGCATCAAGAACGGCAACACTTACTCGGTTACGGTCAGGACACAACCGTCCAATCCATCGCAGACCTGCACCGTACGCAATGGTTCAGGCACCATCGACAAGGCCAATGTCACCAATGTGATTGTCTCATGCACCCGGACCGGGCGCTTTGCCTACGTCGCCAATCAACTCTCCAACAATCTGTCGGCGTATTCCATAAACTCAGCCACCGGCTTTCTGACGCCCCTCGGCGGCTCGCCGTTCGCGGTATCGGGCACGGCCCCGGTGTCGCTGGCCGTGGACCCGAACGGCCGGTTCTTGTTTGTCGCAAATAGCGGCTCAAACAATGTTTCGGTGTATTCAATCGATACGTCCACCGGGGCACTGACCGCCGTCGGATTTCCGAGCCCGACCGGCAGCGGCCCCGATGCCGTCATCGTTGATCCCGCGGACCGCTATCTCTACGTGGCGAACTTCGCCTCGAACAGTGTGTCGGCCTATGCCATCAATAGCTCCACAGGCGTGCTGACCGCGCTGGTCAATTCGCCGTTCACCGTCGGCGCGGAACCGGCTTCATTGAAGATCGACCCGAGCGGTAATTTTTTGTACGTCACGAACTTCGGCGACGGCAATGTCGCAGTGCTGGCCATCGATTCGGCTACCGGCTCTTTGAGCGCAATTTCCGGCTCTCCATTCAACGCCGGCCCCGGCGCACTGTCGATTGCCGTCGATGCGGCAGGAACCTTCGCCTACGTCGCCAACGAAAGAGCGGCCAGCATTTCGCAGTACTCGATCAATGCAACAACGGGCGGCCTGACATCCATAGCCGGCTCGCCGTTGACAACAGGAACCAGCCCCGAATCGCTGGCCGTCGACCCAGCAGGCCGCTACGTGTATGCCACGAATGTCACCGCGATTAACCAGGTAGCCACGTATTCCGTCACGCCGAGCAGCGGCGCCTTGATTCTATCGGGTTCGCCCGCGGCCGCGGGCGCCCTCCCCGTCGCCATCGTGCTCGATCCCTCCGGCCAATTCGCCTATGTCGCCAACGACAATTCCAATGACATTTCCGTGTATGCCGTCGCCGGCACCACCGGTGTGCTGACGCCCGTCAGCCTTTCGCCCTTCGGTACCGGCAATCAGCCGCGCTCGATCGCGATCGACTGAGTGGTACATGAGGTTATTATGTGGGCCGGCGCACTTCGCCCGCAAAATCTTGGAATAGACGTTAGATGAGCATCAATAATGTGACGGCCGGGAAGAAAGTCCCGCAAGAATTCAATGTGATCATCGAGATACCCATGAATGCGGATCCGATCAAGTACGAGGTAGACAAGGAGTCCGGAGCGCTGTTCGTGGATCGCTTCATGATGACGGCGATGCACTATCCCGCGAACTACGGCTACGTGCCGCAAACCATCGCGGACGATGACGATCCCGTCGATGTGTTGGTGCACACGCCCTTTCCCTTGTTGCCCGGAGTGGTGGTGCGCTGCCGGGCGGTTGGAGTTCTGCGCATGGACGATGAGTCCGGCGGCGATGCCAAACTACTGGCGGTCCCGACGGACGAAATATGTCCCTTGTTCGAGCACTGGAAATCCATTGCCGACGTGCCGGAGATGCGCCTGCGGCAGATTCAGCATTTCTTCGAGCACTACAAGGACCTCGAGGCGGGCAAGTGGGTCAAGGTCATCGGTTGGGCCGGCGTCGACGTCGCGCATGCGGAGATACTGGACGGCATCAAGCGCTACGAGACTGAAAAGCAAGACCCATCCCCCAGTCGATCATGACTCTCAACGGCGCACAGCCAACGTCTGCGGCCGGCGATCGTGGACTGATGCTGGCGCTCGCCGGAATTGCGTTGTTGCTGGCCGCCACCCTCGCCGCCTATAACCCGCCCGCGCCGTTGGGGCCGGATGCCCCCTCCGGCACATTCTCGGCCTATCGCGCCAAGGCCATTCTGCAGGATTTGGTGGGCGATGGCGTACCGCATGCCATCGGCAGCCCAGCCAACACACGAGTGCGCGAAGCTATCGTCAAGCGCTTGTCGGCACTGGGATACTCGCCCGAATTGCAATCCGGATTCGTGTGCAATGACGGGGTGTGCGGCAGCCCTGTCAATATCATCGCCAAACTCGGCAGCAGCTCCGAGGATAAAGATGTCGTCCTGCTGGCGGCACACTACGACTCGGTGCCGGCCGGACCCGGCGCCTCGGATGACGGCGCCGCCGTCGCGGCCGTGCTGGAAATCGCGCGCATCCTGGCGGCGCGGCCTGCGCCGCTGCATCCCATCGTTCTGCTGCTCACCGACGGCGAGGAAGCGGGATTGCTCGGCGCGTTGTTGTTCGTGCGCGCGCATCCCCTGTCTGGACAGGTGAAAGCCGCGGTCAATTTGGACGCGCGCGGCACCTCGGGTCCCAGCCTGATGTTCGAGACCGGCACCGCGAATACCTGGCTGATGCGCCTGTATGGATCGGCGATCGCGCGGCCGTTCACCAATTCACTGTACTACGTCGTGTATAAGCTGCTACCGAACGACACGGATTTCACGGTATTCAAGACGGCAGCCTATCAGGGATTCAATTTCGCCTTCATCGGCAATGTCGGGCGCTATCACACGCCGCTCGACAATGCGGCGAATGTCGACGCAGGCAGCCTGCAGCACCACGGCGACAATGCTCTGGCTACAGTCTCTGCGCTGGCGAATTCCACGAACTTGCACCCGCCCATCGCGGAGTCGGTTTTCTTCGACGGCTTTGCGCGCACGCTCATCGCCTGGCCATCAGAATTCACGCCGTGGGCGGCGCTTCTGTCGCTGGCCCTGCTGCTGGCCGAAGCGCTTGTTTTGTTGCGCCAGGGAGCGGTCAGCCTGCGCGAAATCGCCTGGGGCGCCGTGGGCACGCTTTGCACGCTGGTGCTGGGCGTGGCGCTGTGCACAGGGCTGGTCGCCGTAACCATCGCCGTCGGCAAGGTGCCGCCGCTGAGCGGCTCGTCCTGGATCTCGCAGCCCTTGCCCATGGACCTGGCGGCCGCGGCCATTGCCCTGCTCGTCGCGGGCGGCACGAGCGCATGGCTGGCGCGGCGTGCCGGCTTCTGTGGATTTTGGATAGCTGCGATGCTGCTCGGCGCGCTGCTGGACGTCGCCAGCGCCTGCCTCGTTCCGGGCGCGAGCTTTGTGTTGCTCGTGACCGCCGCCGCCGCGGCAATAGCTGCAGTACCGTTAACACTGCGCTTGATGAAATCGCGCGCGACGCCGCGATGGGCTATCGACGTCGCCGCCCTCCTGCCCGCACTGATGTTGTTTGCGGCCGTATTTCCGCAATTGAGATTCCTGTACACGGCTCTCGGCAGTTTGGCCTGGCCTGTTACGACCTTAATGCTCTGCCTGGGAACGGCCGCCCTACTACCGCTGCTGGCGATCGCGGGCAACCGCACACGGCGGTGGGTCATCACGGCCAGCGCCGTAATGACGGTGGGCGGCGTGCTGATCACGCTGTGCCTGCCCACCTATTCGGCTGAATGGCCGCAGCGGATCAATGTAGAGTACTGGTTGGATGCCGACACGGGCGAATCACACTATCTGGCCCTGTGCGACTCATTGCAACTGCCTGCGGAACTTGCCGCCGCGGCGCTCTTCGATCCCGTGCCGCATTCTCGCTTTGCCGGCAGCGAAACTCTTGCGTTCTACGCGGCCGCACCGAAACAGCCGCTTCAGCCTGCACTCCCAGCCCCGGAGCTGTCGCTGACCGCACAGCCGAGCCCCGCAATACCGCTACAGTCAGCTTCACAACCCAAACCGGCGTCTCAGCCCACGGCATCGAGCCCCGCGTCTGCTCAACCCGCAGGCTACACAACTCGGTTCGAGTTGCATCTGCGCTCCGCGCGCGGCGCGCCCGAAGTGCTTGTGGTATTTCCGGCAAGCGCTCATGTGGCGGAGGTTACCTTCACGACGGCGGCCGGCCCAGTGCGGACCAAACTGAGCAAGCTGCGAAGCGGCGCAACCGTTCTCGACGTCGTTTCGCTACCGGCCGGCGGCGTGGAATTCAGCATCGATGCGGCGGGGCGATTGCCGGTGGCGGTCCAAGTATTCGACCAGAGCTATGCCCTTCCGGAAGGGTCGACCTTGCAGCACGCAAGGACAGTTAACGCGACCCGCTCGCAGGATGGCGATCTCACGGTGGTGCACCGCACCGTTTCGCTTGACCCTACGGCTGGCCGCGCCTAGCCGGCCGCGCCTAGCCGGCCGCGCCGAACTGCAACCCACCTAGCCGTTTCTCGTGCGAGAGGCGTACACCGCTGCCAGCCGTGAATTGTCGATGTTCCGTATGGCCCTGGCGACGGCCTCTCGCCGGCATTCTTCGACCCGCTGCAGAGCGCCAAGATCGAGACCCGAGGCGGCGGGGCAGACTTGCTTGGCTGCGTGCTTGATTCGGCTATAGAGTTCGTTCACGCCGCTCTCGGTGGAGATGCTGTCCCGGCTGTACTTGACGACCATGCTGCTCACGTCCTTGTTGGCGACGGAGGCGCCGGCGACGCCGGCAGCCGCAAGGCCCGCGAGACCGCCCAGCAACAGCATGGCGACTTTGGCTGCCCGTCCGACGGCGCCCGTGGTGATGAAATGACTCATGACAATCTCCAGTGAAAGGAAGTTTGGGGACGCGCTTATAAGACGCGCCGACAGCCATTGGGGTCTGCCGCGCAGCGTCGAGGTCGTCCCGGCCAGTGACGATTTCGTCCCGTAGCACGGCGTCGGACCCTGCATTTACCCCCTTAATTGAGCTAGGCTTGCCACCATGATCGGACTCGGGACGGCGGAAACTTCAACCCGGCGCTTTGCCGGGGGCTTGAGCTTGCGGCAGTTTCTGGGCATCGCCGGCCTGTTCTGGATCTACGTGGCCCTGTCAAACATCTTGTATGCGTACAGCATGCGCTTGGGTATGTCGCGTAGTACCAATGTCATGCTGTTTGCCGCATGGGATGCGCGCCTCCTGCAGCACTTGCTGCTACTGCCCATCTTGCTGGTGTCTTTTTGGGGGTCGCTGCGGATTCAGTGGCGTCCGCTGTTGATCGCGCTGCCCATGCAGCTGATTCTCGGCGCTGCGTTCGCGGCCATCGCCTATCCGGCCATGCTCATTTCGCAAATGACCCTGGGACGGGAGGAATGGCATGAGATGGCGCTGACGCACACCTCCAGCGCCCCATGGCTGGACCCATCTTTTCTCTCGCTGTGGCTGGCCAGTTTCGTGTCTTTTCTGCCGACCTATGGATTCGGGCTGGCGCTAATCACGGGGTTGGCGCTGTACACGCGATTTCGAAATTCCGAACTGCGGCTCGCGGCGCTGGAACGCGAGTGGAGCGCCGCCCGCCTGACGGCGCTGCGCATGCAATTGTCGCCGCACACTCTATTCAATCTGCTGCACACCATTCGCGGCCATATCGAATGGGACCCCAAGGGCGCACAGTCCATGGTGGTGCAGCTGGCGGATTTGCTGCGCCGACTGCTGAACGCCGGAGAGCGCGACTTTTCGAAGCTCAGCGATGAATTGCAATTCGTCAGACTGTATTTGGAATTGCAGCAGCGGCGCTTCGCAGACCGTCTAAGCGTAGATTTGCCGGCGGCGGCGGAAATCCCAGCCGTGTGGGTGCCGAGCCTGATTCTGCAACCGCTGGTCGAGAACGCCGTAGTCCACGGGATGGCCGGCCATCAAGGACGAGTGTCCGTGCGCATCACGGCGCGCATGTCGCTGGATGTGCTGACTCTGTCCGTCCTCAATACCATGCGACCCGACAAGCCGATGGGCGAGGATGGCATCGGCATTTACAATGTCCGCGAACGCCTCGCCGTTCAGTTCGAGGGGAGGGCCTTCCTTACCGCCGAGGGGATCGACGGCCAGTGGCGCAGCGAAATCGCCATGCCGGCGATTCATCACTCGCCCGCGCGCGAGCCGCGGCCGGCGCCGGCCTTGGCCGACGCATGATGGACGTCATCATTGTGGATGACGAGCAAGCCGGCCGCCGCACCTTGCGCGAATACTGCGCGGCGGAAGGCGACTTGCACGTGGTAGGCGAGTACGGCGACGGCATCGCAGCGCTCGCCGCGATTCGATTGCAAACACCGCAACTGCTGTTCCTCGATATTCAAATGGACCCGCTGAGCGGCATTGAACTCGCGCGCGCTTTGGAGCCGTCGCTGCTGCCATCGCTGGTGTTCGTCACCGCCTATGACACCTATGCGGTCGAGGCATTCGAAGTAAGCGCGGTGGACTACCTGCTGAAGCCCTTCGATCAGGATCGCTTTCGCAAAACCTTGGGGCGCGTGCGGCCCCGCCATGCGAACTCCGGGGTGAACGAGCGGCAAGCGTTGCTGGCCGGCTTACTGGCGCAACTGGAACTCGGCCCGCGCCAATCGACCGAGGAGCGGCCGCGCCTGCTGGCGGAATTCGGCGGCCGCCTCCACGTGCTCGACGCCGCTCAGGTGGAGTTGATCGAGGCAGATCGCAACTATGTCGTCATCCGGGTGGCGAAGGACAGCTTCCACGCTCGCAGCACTCTGCAGCAGGCAGAACTGGCGCTGCGCTCGCAACCCATGCTGCGCATCAGCCGCTCCTGTCTCGTCAACATGAACTATGTTAAAGAAGTGAACCGAACGCTGCGCGGCGATTTCATCCTGGTGCTGGCCGGCGGCGCCACCGTCACCAGCAGCGAGGGATTTCGCGCCAAGGTCAAGGAGTACATGAACACGCTGCGAATCGCTTGAGTACCGCGGCGCTTAGCTTCGGTCACAGCAGCTCCTCCGGCGCGAACGGCGCAAGGGCTTTCAGCGAGAACCGCTGCAAGCGGGTGGTTTCCGGGTCGGTGTACCAAGTCTTTTCCGATCCCGACTCGCCGCTCGACCATTCGATTTGCCTGCTGTGATCGACCAGCCGCAGTCGGTAGCTTCCGTCGGCACTAATGTCATCGAGCAGATTGGTGACCTGCCGCGCGATTTCGCTGCTGCGCATTACCAGCCCCAGCTCGCTGTTGGTGCGCGCGGAACGTGCATCCATGTTCATGGATCCGATGAACACGGTTTTCTGGTCGATCACCAGCGCCTTGGCGTGCAGGCTGGCATTGGAATTGCGAAAGGGATGAAAGCGGGCGCGCTTTTGGCCAAGCTTGGGCCGCATTTCGGAGAGTTCGACGCCGAGTTTGAGCAGGTCGACGCGATAGCGCGAATATCCATTGTGCACCAAGGGCGAGTCGGTGGACGCCAGTGAATTGGTGAGTATCCGAATGTGCACACCCTGGCCCACGAGCTTGGCGAACATGGCGACGCCGTCCTTGCCCGGCACGAAGTACGGGGAAATCACCAGGAGCTCTTGTTTGGCGGAGAGCATCAGCGTGGCGAGGTCGTTGGCGAACGTCACCTCTTCGCCGGGAGAGCTCTCACTGGCGATCTTCGCGGGCCGATCCGCGAGCACCGTTGCGGGCACCCAGGTGAGCTGCACCTTTCCCGAATCCAGCTCGCCTCCCAGCCAGGCGACGCTCGCCGCGGTTCCATTGTCGGGGATGGGCGGCGACGCCGGTTCGGCACTCACCGGCGAGGCGACCGACGCGATGGGATAGGCGTACTTACTGTTCCAAAAGGCATCGAACGACGCCGACAACTCCGGCACGATGGCGCCGGCCGCCACCACGTCCAGATCGATGAAATTATAGTACTTATCGCGGGTGAAGTACTGATCCCCGATATTGCGGCCGCCGGTAATGGCCAGTGCATTGTCGGCGACGAACAATTTGTTGTGCATGCGATGATTGATGCGGCGAATGTCGGTTGCCGAGGCGACGAAGCGAGTCCACATCGCGAATCTTCCGCCGGGAAAGGGATTGAACACCCGGACCTCGACATTGGCGTGTTCGCTCAAATGCAGGAATCGCCGATCCTCACCCGCTGTATTAAGGTCGTCGACTAGGACGCGCACGCGCACGCCACGATCCGCCGCCAGCCGCACATGATGCAGCAGCATGCGCGCGGAATCGTCCTGGTGAATGATGTAGTACTGAATGTCCAGAGTGCGTTCGGCGTGGTCGGCGAGAGCGATGAGATCGGCCAAGGCCTCCTCGCCCGAGCTCAGCAAGTGAATGCCCGATAGATTGCTGCCCTGCTCCGCCGCCGCCAGGCGGCCCAGGGACGTTGACTGAGCGTCGGGAAGTGCTTCGCTGTGATATTTCTCCACATGCCGCGGCAGGCCAACGCAGCCGGACATCAGGAACGCGAGCACCGCCGCCGCGGGCCATGCGCCGCTCTTACACCTCGACTGCGCATTCCAGCAAGATTTAAGCATCGAAGCATGATATCAGGCAGACTTCGCGCCCATGCAGACACAACGCCATATTCGCAGCTTCGTCCTGCGCGCCGGCCGCATGACGCCCGCGCAGGAGCGCGCACTCACAGAGCTATGGCCATCCTACGGCGTGGACCGGGGCGATCGCCCATTGGACTTGGACGCGATTTTCGGACGCCGCGCGCCGCGCTGCCTAGAGATCGGCTTCGGGGTGGGGGAAGTAATTGGGAACCTGGCGGAGAATCATCCTCACATCGACTATTTAGGGATCGAGGTGCATCGCCCGGGAGTGGGCCGCTTGCTGCTGCACGCCGCGCAGGCGAAGTTGCGCAATCTGCGCGTCATCTGTCACGACGCCGTCGAGGTGTTGAGCGAGCAGCTGCGCAACGATTCCTTCGATGAAATTCTGGTGTTCTTTCCCGATCCTTGGCACAAGAAGCGTCATCACAAGCGACGCCTGATCGACCTTGAGTTCGTGGCATCGGCGGCGGCCAAGCTACGTTCCGGGGGGGTGCTGCGCCTCGCCACGGACTGGCAGGAGTATGCAGAGCAAATGTTGGCCGTGTGCAATGCAAGCCCTCATCTCGCCTCTTTGAGCACGGACTCAACCTATGTGGCGCGCCCGGATTTCAGACTGCCCACCCGCTTTGAGCGGCGCGGCGCGCGCCTGGGTCATGGAGTGTGGGATTTGGCTTACACGAAGCTCGTGGCACTCGCGGCAACGCCATCCCAGCCGTAGCGGCGGCTATCAGGAAGCTGCCGCGAAGCCCGACGATGATGAATCGCACGGCCAGCGCGAACAGCAGCGGCTTTGCACCGACCCCGCAGACGGTCAGCAAAATGGTGGCCAGCGACCGCGAAGAATTTGATGAGTTGTTGGATCACTAGTGATGCTGCTGCGCGCAAAAATTACATATTGCGCGAATCACTCATTGGGAGTTGAATGGGGTTGAGCATGGCATTCGGAGGCGGCAAGATGAACGTAATCAGGCCGATCGTTGGGCAATGGTACCGGGGTGGCACCAACGAACTCTTTGAAGTGGTCGCAATCGACGACGAAGACCAAACCATTGAAATTCAGTACTTCGACGGCACCGTCACTGAAATGGAATTCGATTCCTGGAACGAGCAGTTGCTCGACGAAGTCATCGATGCGGCCGATGCGCCGGAGGACTGGTCGGGCGCCGTGGATATGGAAGCCGAAGACCTGGATCGTGAGTTCGAGGACAACACACGCAGCCAGTGGTCCACGCCGCACGATCGCTCGATGCGTCGCTGAATTTTGCCGCGCTGTTCCTCAGGCTCTTTGCTCCGACGCCTAGCCCTTCGCGGCTTCGCGCGCCGCTAGTTCGTTCAAGGGCCCGCGAAGTATTACCAACAATATCAGCCCCGGCACCGCTACCATACAGGTGACCACGAAGAAATTTGCCCAGCCGATTACCGGGACAAGTTGCCCAGCGATCGCTCCGGTCACGGTGCGTGGCAAGGTTGCGAGCGCAGACAAAAGAGCATACTGAGTCGCGCTGAAATCGGCGGAGCACAGCGACATCAAAAATGCGACGAACGCCGCCTGACCCATGCCGCCGATCATGGTATCCAAGGATGTCGCTAGCGCCAGCAACCAGACTTTCTTCCCGGCCAGTGCCAGCCACATGTAGAGCAAATTGGTCAATGCCTGGCCGATACCAAAAACCAGCAGCGAACGAAACGTTCCCCAGCGAATATAGACCCAGCCGCCGAAGGTCACGCCGATCATCGTTGAAATGGTCATGTTCAATTTGCCGGCGATGCTCAACTGATGCAGTGTGAAGCCGATGCCCTTAATCATGAAGGTGCTGTACAGGCTAAGTGCCAGGGCGTCGCCCACCTTGTAGAGCAAAATGAGCACTAGAAAGCCCCACATGCCTTGCTGCTGCAGCAGTGCGCGCAGTGGGTGCCAGACCGCATCCGCCAAGGTGCGCGGCGCATGGCCTGGCGCGTCCGGCTCCGGCGCCCACAGGGTCGCCAGCATGGTGGCTGCCATGAGGCCGGCCACCGCCAAAAAGGCCAGCTCCCAGCCGACGCTGGCGGCGATATAGACCAGCGCCGCGCCCGCCAGCATGGCCGCCGTCCGGTAACCGAACGCAGTCGCCGCGGCAGCGAGGGCTCGCTCGCTGGCTGGAATGGTGTCCACGCGATACGCGTCGATCACGATGTCCTGAGACGCCGAAAGGAAGGCTAAGAACAATGTGATGGCGCCGAGCACGTAGAGTTCCTTCGTCGGTGAGCAGAAACCCATGACGGCGATGCACACGGTGAGGCAGGCCTGAAAGATCAAAATCCAGCCGCGTCGACGGCCTAAGAATGGTGGCAAATAGCGATCCAGTAACGGCGCCCACAGGAATTTGAAGTTAAGAGGCAGCGCCACCAAGGAAAAAATGCCGATGGTCTTAATGCTGAGCCCGGTGGACGCCAGCCACGCCTGTACCGTGAATCCGGTCAAATTAAAAGGCAGCCCGGACGCGAAACTCAATAGCAGAACGGCCACCATGCGCTTATCGCCGAGCGCTTGCAGCAGGGTGGGCTTCGCCGCTACGGTCAAACGCTGCGGCTCGGTATCGCCACCGCCGAGTGAATTTCGGGCATGGCGATAGGCCCAGTCGCTATTTGACCGATCCCGTTTCCCGCGTTCAACATGACGATGCTCATCCCGCACGATAATATCAGCCCCTATGACCTTGGCATATCAAAGTGACTTCATCGATTTGTGCATGCGGCTCGGGGTTCTGAGATTCGGCAGCTTTACGCTGAAGTCGGGCCGCGAAAGTCCGTATTTTTTCAATGCCGGCCTGTTCAACACCGGCGCCGCGGTCGCCGCGGTGGGACGCGCCTATGCGGCGGCGATCACGGCCTCCGACGTCAAGTACGACATGCTGTTCGGGCCGGCTTACAAGGGCATCCCCTTGGTCACGGTGACCGCGGCGGCTCTGGCAGAATCGGCGGGCCGCAATCTGCCGTTTGCGTTCAATCGCAAGGAGGCCAAGGACCACGGAGAGGGTGGCAGCATCGTCGGCGGCCCCTTGGCCGGGGAGGTTCTCATCGTGGATGACGTCATTACGGCGGGCACGGCGATCCGCGAATCCATCGACATCATTCGCGGCGCGGGCGCGCGGCCGGCCGGTGTGCTGCTCGCGTTGGATCGTCAGGAAGTCGCCCCGCAGAGCCGCTTGTCGGCCGTGCAGGAGGTGCGCGACCAGTATGGAATACCCGTCATTTCAGTCGTCAATCTCGCCGATTTGATGCACCATATTTCGCTGCAGGGGCGCGGCGACGATCTTAAGCGCATGCAAGCCTACCGGGAGCGTTATGGGCTTGCAATTTGAGGCGCAGGCCCTGGAAAAGACAGAGCGCTCCGCTCACAATGAGCGCCGCTTCCCGTGAGGATATGCGCTTGAAGAATGTCGCTTGGCTGCTCTGTGTTCTGACCCTGCTCGCCCCGCCGGGTTTCGCGTCCGGGACCTCGAACGGCCGCACCCTGTACAAATGGGTGGATGAGCAGGGGGTTACCCACTACGGCGATCACATTCCACCGGAGTCCGCCGCGAAAGAGCAGCAAGTCATCAATTCCCAGGGCGTCGAGATCAATCGTCTCGATGCCCAGAAGACCCCCGAACAACTGGCCGACGACGACCAAAAGAAGTCCGAGGCCGAGCAGAGCCGCAACCGCGACCACAACTTGCTGAATACCTATGGATCGGTGCAGGAAATAGAACGCTTGCGCGATCAGCGGGTGACGCTGCTGACCGATCAAATCAAGGTCACTTCGCAATTTCTCGAAGTGTTGAACGGGAAAATGAAGAAATTGCGTGCCGGCAGCATGAATTACAGGCCCTATAACAGTGCCGCCAAAGCTCCGGCCATGCCGGATCAAATCGCCGAGGACCTGGTGCGCTTGGGAAACGACATCCGCACGCAAGAACAGAACCTGCGCGAGAAGAGCAGTGAGGAAGCGATAATGCGTAAACAATTCGAAAGCGACATCGCGCGCTTCAAAGAGCTGAAGGTAAGCCGTTGACGCCGAAGACTCGAATTTTAGTGGGCGTCACGGGCGGTATCGCCGCGTACAAGAGTCCTGATCTGGTGCGCCGGCTGATGGAGCGCGGCGCGGACGTACAGGTGGTCATGACGAGCGCGGCGCAGCGCTTCGTCTCGCCCATGACCTTTCAAGCGATATCGGGCAGGCCGGCGCGCAGCGATTTATGGGATGACGCGGCGGAAGCGGCTATGGGCCACATCGAGCTGGCGCGCTGGGCGCAGACAGTGCTGATCGCGCCGGCGAGCGCGGATTTCATTGCACGTTTGGCGGGTGGGCGGGCGGATGATTTATTGGCTACCCTGTGCCTCGCCACTGAAGCACCCATCGTTCTCGCGCCGGCGATGAATCGGGTGATGTGGGCCAACAAGGCCACGCAGGCCAATGTGAATACCCTGATTTCGCGCGGCATTCGCATCCTCGGCCCGGATTCCGGCAACCAAGCCTGCGGCGAGGTCGGTGTGGGGCGCATGTGGGAACCCGTGAAACTGGCCGAAAGCCTGCTGGAACCAGCCGCCAACACCGGGCTGTTGGCGGGGCTCAATGTATTGATCACCGCCGGACCGACCCGCGAACGCCTTGATCCTGTGCGTTATCTGACCAACCGCAGCTCGGGAAAAATGGGATTTGCCGTCGCGGACGCGGCCCGCGAAGCCGGTGCGCATGTCACTATCGTCACGGGACCGGTGCAATTACCGACGCCCGCCGGCATCACGCGCATCAATGTGGAAAGTGCCCGCGATATGTACTCAGCCGTTCACCGCCAAGTGGCGGATGTCGACGTGTTCATCGCGGCCGCGGCGGTGGCCGACTTTCAGCCGGTAACCGTCGCCAAACAGAAGATCAAAAAGCACGGCTTATCGGTCAAACTCGATCTCGAACCTGCTCCCGATATCGTCAAGTCGGTCGCGGACATGGCCAACAGACCCTTCGTGGTGGGGTTCGCGGCCGAGACCAATGACGTCGAGGAGAATGCGCGCAGCAAACTCAAGCGCAAGAAGCTGGACATGATTGCCGCCAACCAGGTCGGAGAAGGGATCGCCTTCGATTGCGACGACAATGCGCTCACCGTCATTTGGCCCGGCGGCAAGGCAGAGGTGGCGCGCGGACCGAAAATCGAAGTCGCGCGCCAACTCATCGCGCTCATCGCCCAGCGTTTGCCGCCGCCGGACGGCAGCCCGCGCCGGGGCACACGCAAGCGCCGACCCACCCCCATGCCGCGCGAACGAGTGCGCGCGCGGCGCGCACGGCGCTAGAAGAATGCAACGCAAAATCAAGCTGCGGATCCTCGATCCGCGCATCGGCCGAGAATTCCCCCTGCCCCAGCATGCGACGGCCGGTTCGGCTGGCATGGATTTGCGCGCCTGCGTCGACGCTGCGCTCACGCTTGCGCCCGGCGCCGCCGAACTGATTCCCACCGGCGTTTCGATTTACATAGGTGATCCGGCACTTGCCGCGGTGCTGTTGCCGCGCTCGGGGCTCGGCCACAAGAGCGGCATCGTGCTCGGCAATCTGGTCGGTCTGATCGATTCCGATTATCAGGGACCGCTGATGGTGTCGGTGTGGAATCGCGGCGCCGCGCCCTTCATCATCAACCCAGGCGATCGCATCGCACAGATGGTGTTCGTGCCGGTGGTTCAGGTGGGATTCGAAGTGGTGGAGGATTTCTCGGCGACCTCGCGCGGCACAGGCGGCTTCGGCAGCTCGGGACACTGCTAGTCCGCGCCAATCTCGTCGCTCGCCAACGAAATGCGGCTGGAGAGTTGTTCTTGGGCCGACCATGCTTGCCCGCATGGCAATTCGCGACTGGCCCAGCGATGAACGACCGCGCGAGAAGCTGCTTGAAAAGGGCGCGGCTGCGCTGTCGGACGCGGAGTTGCTGGCGATCTTGCTGCGCACCGGAACCCGCGGTCACTCAGCGGTGGACCTCGCGCGCGATGTGCTCAAGAGTTTTCACTCCTTACGCAAATTGATCGCGGCCGATAGGCAGAGATTCTGTGCTGAGCGTGGACTTGGGTTGGCTCGGTTCGCGGAATTACAGGCAGCGGTCGAGCTCGCCAGGCGGCAGCTGTCGGAGACCCTACGCGCCGGCCCCTCTCTCGCCAGCCCAAGGGCCACCCGCGACTTTCTATGCTCGCAGCTGCGCGACCTCGAACACGAAGTGTTTTGCTGCCTGTACCTGGACAAGCGCCATCGCCTGATTCAATTCCAGGAATTGTTTCGCGGCACGATTGACGGCGCCAGCGTCCACCCTCGCGAAATCGTCAAGCTGGCGTTACAACGCAACGCGGCTGCGGTGATCATCGCCCACAACCACCCTTCCGGGGTCGCCGAGCCCAGCCAGGCCGACGAATTGATTACCCAGCGGGTCAAAGAAGCGCTGGGCCTGGTCGACATACGCCTGCTGGACCACATCATCGTTGGCGACGGCGCCAGCGTGTCGCTGGCGGAGCGAGGGCTGGTTTGATGATGATTGCCGTGCGGATGCGGACAACACCCAAAATTACGACGACTGTGGACGTAGCGATTTCGTCGAAGCGAGCTATAAGATCGACGGGTTAGACCGGGCGGCTCCTTAGAGGGGTGTGCACAGGCCATCACACTTGTACGTTATAAATGAGCCTCGGGACCGGCGGGGGTGCTGAGCGATTCGCTGAGCCGGAGCTCCATCTATAAAAGAACGAACGGTCGTGCTATTCTATTGGGCATGAACGCCGTCGCCAGCCTCACCAAGCGCGCCACCACCCGCGAAGTCATTCTGGAACATGCCTATGGCATCGCCTGCGGCGATGGCTTGGAAGGCTTGTCCATCGGCACCCTGGCGCAGGCCGTGGGCATGTCCAAGAGCGGCGTGTTCGCTCATTTCGGTTCCCGCGAGGATTTGCAGTTAGCTGTGCTGGAACTCGGCGCCCGCCGCTTCACGGCGAACGTTCTTCTGCCGGCGCTGGGCCAGCCGCGCGGCCTGCCACGCCTGCGCGCCATCGTGGCGAGTTGGGTCGACTGGGGGCAGAAATACCAGAGCGGCTGCGTGCTGCTCTCCGCGGCCAGCGAATACGATGGCCGCGAGGGCGCTTTGCGCGATGCAGTGGTGAGCCAGCAGGCCGGGTGGCGGAACGAGTTGCAGAAGTCCATAGCGCAGGCGGTGGCGGAGGGCCACCTGCGCGATGACACCGACGCCGCCCAACTAGCCTTCGAGATCTATGCCCTGATGCTCGGCCTGCACCACGATGCGGGGCTATTCGGTTTCGAGCAAGCCCATGCTCGAGCGAATACCGCCATCGATCGCCTGTTCGCCAGCTACCATGCCTGATCCCGGGGCTGCCAAATCATGCTCCCTGCGCACCCCCCACACCGCAAACACCCTGCCCTCTCCAAGTTGCAACTGAGCGCCGTGCGCGCGAGCTTCGCCCTCGGCGGCCGCCTGGCGCCGCAGCACACGGTGCTGAAGGCAGCTCGCCTGTTCGCGACGCCATTCGCCAGCAGCCGCAAACGCGCCAGGACGGCGCTGCCCGATCAGGCAATGCGGCAAGGCGAGTTGCAAGTGGACGGAGAAACCATCGCCACCTATGTCTGGGGCGATCCGGCTGCGCAGCCCTATGTGCTGCTGGCGCATGGCTGGTCCAGTTTTGGGTTGCGCTTTCTGCCGTGGGTGGAACTGCTGCGTGGACTGGGCTTGGCCGTGGTCAGCTTCGACCAGCCGGGACATGGCCGCAGTACCGGGCAACTTTGCACTCTGCCTGATTTCGTGGCCACCGTCCGCGCGCTGGGGCAACACTACGGCAGCGCTGATCTGGCTATCGGCCATTCGCTTGGCGGGGCCGCCTTGGCTCTGGCACAGGGCGAGCAGTGGCGGGCGCGGCGTTTGATCATGCTCGCGCCTGCGGCCGATATGGAGGCTGCGGCGGCTCGCTTCCTGCGGTTCGTGCATCTGGGCGAGCATCTGCACCAGCCTTTCCTCACCTTGCTGCACCGGCGCACCGGCATTGCCGTGCGCGATCTGCAGGTGCATCGTCATCTTCCGGCGCTGGGTCAACCGGGTCTGATCGTGCATGATCTCGACGATGGCGAAGTGCCCTGGGAAGAAGGTGAACGCTATGCGCGCCACTGGGCCGGTGCGCGGCTGCTCACCACCCAGGGGCTCGGCCACCACAAAATAGTGGACGCACCGGAAGTCATCGATGCTGCGCTGGCGTTCGCACGCGGTGAGACGGTGGGTGATCGCGTCATCAGCTCTCCGAACCTGCCGTTTGGCATGGCGTAAGGGCAAACTCCGCCCCGCCGGTGGCGCAGTCAGGGAATGGCAGGCTCGCCAGAGTCATCTCGTAACCCATTGAATTTTAAATATTAAAGGTTCGTGACCTTGCCTGGCCGCAGATGGCCTGGTATAAAGCGCGGCTGTTCAACGCTTCCAAGTCTAAAGGTTTACGCCATGTCGCGAGTTTGCCAAGTCACGGGTAAAGGCCCCAAAACAGGTAATACGGTCTCCCATGCGAACAATCGCAAGCGGCGCCGGTTTTTGCCGAATTTGCACACTCATCGCTTCTGGTCGGAAATCGAAAAGCGCTTCCTGAGCCTCCGAGTGTCTACCAGGGGCCTGCGCACCATCGAGAAACGCGGCGTGGATGTGGTGGTCGCGGATCTGCGCGCCAAGGGCGTTAAGGTTTAAGGAGCAACTCATGCGCGACAAAATCAAATTAGTCTCCTCGGCGGGCACTGGTCACTACTACACGACCACGAAGAACAAGCGTCTGCATCCCGACAAATTAGAAACGAAGAAATTCGATCCGGTCGTGCGCAAGCACGTCGCTTACAAAGAATCGAAGATCAAGTAGCGTTTACTCCGCCCGAGCTGTCACACGCCCGAGCTCCCTGAAGTAGAAACGACGAAACGCGGCATAGCGCCTGCTCTGCTCGAGCGTCGCGTGCTCGAAGTTGTCGTGCGCGAGCGCCGCCTGCGCTGGCCCATCGTCCCCCACTTCGAAGCGGCCATTCGCGGCCAAACCGTACGCGGCATCGAGCGGCGCGCGAAGTACATCTTGATCCGCTTCGACGCGGGCACCGTCATCCTGCATCTCGGTATGTCGGGAAGCCTGCGCCTGGTCAAGCTCGACACGGCGCCCAAGACCCACGATCACTGGGACATTCGGGTGGATGGCGGGTGGGTACTGCGATTCCACGACCCACGGCGCTTCGGCAGCTTACATTGGACTGAAACCGATCCCGCTCTGCACCCGCTGCTCGCCAAGCTGGCGCCCGAACCCCTGGGCGAGGCATTCGACGGCGGGTACCTGCACCGTGTGACCCGCAAGCGCAGCGTGGCCATCAAGCAATTTATAATGAATTCTCAGCTGGTCGTGGGGGTGGGCAACATCTACGCCAGCGAGGCTTTGTTTCGCGCCCGCGTGGCTCCGCGGCGCGCGGCGGGGCGCCTCACCCGCCGCGAAGCCCGGGCGCTGGCGCAGGCCATCAAAGAGGTGCTCCGCGAGGCGATAAAAATTGGCGGCACCACGCTGCGCGACTACGTCAACGCCGATGGCGCGCCCGGGTATTTCCGTCAGAAATTATTCGTGTATGAACGCGCCGGAGAGCGCTGTCGCGTCTGCAAGTCCGCCGTTAAGCAATTCGTCCAGGGCCAACGTTCCACGTACTGGTGCTCGACCTGCCAACACTGAGACCGGGGCGCCGGGTTGACAACAGCGGTGGTGCGGCGAATTAATGCGAAACTGCCCACAGTCGTTGACTAAGCAATCGGAGGATTTCCTTTGAACTTTGCTCGCACCGTCTTCTTATGCATGGCCGTTGTTTCTTCATCGCCGACGTTCGCGTCGAATCAGCACACCGATGCCGTGGGGCAATTCGTGCGGGCCGAAATGAAGAAACAGCAAATTCCCGGATTGGCGCTGCTCGTGTCGCGCCAGGGCCAACCCATCCGCGCGGAAGGCTTTGGACTGTCCAATGTCGAATTGAAAGTGCCGACCGCGCCTGAATCCATATTTCAGTCCGGCTCGATGGGCAAGCAATTCACCGCTACCGCCGTGATGATGTTGGTCGAGGCCGGCAAAGTCGGCTTGGAAGATCCCCTCACCAAGTATTTTCCGGAAGCGCCCGCGTCGTGGACCCAGGTGACGGTTCGCCAGCTGCTGAGTCATACCGCGGGCTTCACCGACTATCCGAAAGACTTCGACCTGCGCCAGGATTACACAGAAGCCCAACTCCTGAAGATCGTCGGAGCAATCCCCCTGGCATATCCGCCGGGAACGGATTGGAGCTATAGCAATCTAGGATACCTGACGCTCGGCATTCTCATCCATAAGGTGACCGGCCAATTCTACGGCGATTTCCTGCAGGAAAGAATCTTCAAGCCGCTCGGGATGTCGACGTCCCGCATCATAAATGAGGCGGACATCATTCCTAATCGCTCCGCGGGATACCGTTTGGACAAGGGCATATTGAAAAACCAGGAGTGGGTTTCTCCGACGTTAAATACCACCGCGGACGGCAGTCTGTATTTCTCCATTCTCGATCTCGCGAAGTGGGACGCTGCGCTCTACACCGACCGGCTTCTTAAGAAAGCGAGCTTGCAGCAGATGTGGACCGTCGCAAAACTTCGCAACGGGAAACCGAATCCCGGTCACTATGGGTTTGGGTGGTTCATCGAAACCAAGGACGGTCATTCTGTGGTGCAGCACGAGGGGCAATGGCAGGGATTCGAGACGCAGATCTCGCGCTACGTCGATGACGGTATCACGGTCGTCGTGCTGACCAATCTCGGCGATGCGAAGCCGGGGCAAATTGCCGACGGGGTGGCAAGCATCTACTTGGGTAAGCCGGCAGCGCCCTTGGATATCGCCTATCTCCCGGCGCATTGACCGCCGAGATCGATCCATACTGCGTGGCCGCCGCTAGCGCAGGGGCGCGGCGCCGCCCTAGTCGTCCGCCGCCTCGAGCACGGCGGCAGGGACAGCGGTGATCGCGGTGCCGGCGCTGCGGAATTCCGATTTGGATCGCGACGCCGCCAGTTCCCGAAGCGCGTCCTCGACTCGATTCAGCATCTCGAGCAAAAGCGCCATGGGTATATTCAGAGCCGGTTCGATGCGGATCGTTCTGGCTTTGGAATAAGTGCCCGCCACCAGCACATGGCGACGAAATAGGGCGGCGGCGAATGCATATCCGATGGCGTCTGATGGAAATTCAAGACCGATCAAAAGCCCCTGACCACGAACCGCCGTCAGCACACCGGGATAACGGACTTGTAGTTCCTTCAGAGTCTTTAGTACGAGTTGTCCTTTGGTCGCGGCTTGACCTGGTAGATCTTCTTCCAGCGTCACGGTGATCGCGGCGATTCCCGCGGCACACGCAATCGGATTGCCGCCGAATGTGGTCGAGTGGATGACGGGGTTCGGCACCAGCACTTCCCAAATCTTCGGCGTCGACACGAAAGCCGCCAAGGGCATCACGCCGCCGCCGATGGCCTTGCCCAGGCACATGATGTCGGGAGCGACGTCGCTATGGTCTACGCCCCACAATTTTCCGGTGCGGCCCATGCCGGTTTGTATTTCGTCCACAATCAGCAGGGCGCCGTATCGATCGCAAAGTTCTCGTGCGCGCGGGAGATAGTCGGGCGGCGGCACGACCGCACCCGCCTCGCCCTGCACAGGCTCCACCACAAAAGCTGCGATGGGCGTGCCGACCGCCTCTGCTTTTTCAAATTCCGCCTGCAAGGCATCTGCGTCTCCATAGGGCGCGAATCGAACATCTTGCAAACCCGCGCGGAAGGGCTCTCTAAACGTCGCCTTGCCCATCAATGACAGCGACCCCAAGGACTTTCCGTGAAATCCGCCGAGAGTGGACAAGAAGGTATTGCGGCCTGTGTAGAGGCGCGCCAACTTGATGGCGCCTTCCATCGCGTCAGTACCGTTATTGATAAAAAAGCTGCAGCCCAGATCGCCGGGTGTGATCCCAGCCAATAATTTCGCGAGGGCCGCACGCCACGGCTCGAGCAATTCCTGGCTATTCAGCGCCATTCGTTGCAGTTGGTCGGTAACCGCCTTGACGACACGAGGGTGATTGACGCCCGCGCTGAATATCCCAAAGCCGCCAAGGCAATCGATGTATTCGCGTCCCAGCAAATCTCGCACCATCGAACCCTGTCCGGCCCATTCCAATGCCGCGAATTGACCCGCCTCGGTCACGGACTTACGGTAGGCGATGAAGCCCCGATTCACATGCTTTTCGTAGGCGTCGACCGTCTCGTTAATGAACGAGTGCGCCTCCGATTCGCTCAAGATTCTGCCGCCGATAATGTCGAGATACCGACGCGAAGACTCCAGAATAGTCTCTGTTGATAAGCGCATTTTGCTACTCCCTTTTGATCCCCGAACACTGCAGGGATGATGAAAGCGAAGATCAGTGACTGATCCGCGAATGAATCATCGAGGAGTTGGCGCGAACACGCTGGACTAGCTATGCCTGCCGCCCGAGCGACCCCTCGGCGTTTAAATCGACGCCGAGTTAAGTAAGATTTGTCGACCTGAAACCGAAATGGTGGGGCCTTCGATGCGTATGCGAGCCATAGCGGAGCGGCAGCCCGGCATGGGGACATAATCAGGCGGAGACATACGATAGTACGGTGGCTTTCTCATCGGCCGGGTTCTGTTTGACGCAATTACACTATCCCCGAGCCGAATATATGACTTGGCTCGGTGTACGTCAAATTGGCCCGATCCATCCTTAAGAGACCGTGGCCGGCCGAAACGCCTTCCTTTTGGCTTTGCGCCGAAACAACCAAAGCCCCATTGCCATCAACGAGCCTCCCGGCAGAAGCAGTTCAATGGCGGCATAGGGGGCGAGTTCGCGCAACCCCGCGGCTCCGCGTTTCAGCCAGCCAATCAATGTCTGGAACGTAATCGCCCGCGACGCAGAGGTGGCGCGGCTCAAGCTGCCGTCGCAACTGAAGTTCGAGGCGGTTTTCGCTATCGAGGTCATGGGGCGATTTCCTGATGCCGTCGTGTCGTCGCGCCCATGGATGAGCAGAAGCGGCACGGTGATTTGATCGGCGTGGCGCAGCGGAGAGATTTCGTCGAGTCTCTTGTCGCCCGGATTGTCCACACCCAAAAATCTCTCCCAATACCGTAGTCCCACTTTGCTGCCGTACTGCTCTTTGCGCATAACCCAGCGCATGAAGTTCGACGGATCGGAAATGCCCGCAACGGCAACCGCGCAGCGATAGATGCCTGACTGGATGGCCACGCCTGCAAGTGCAGCATAGCCGCCGTAGCTCGCGCCGACGATGCACGCGCGCTTTGGGTCGGCGATTCCCTGCGCCGCGAGGTAGTGCAAGCCGTCCGACAAGTCGGTTTGCATCTTGCGGCCCCACTGGTTGTAGCCCGATTCGACCCACTTTTTGCCGAGATCCGAGCCGCGGTAGTTCGGTTGCAACACAGCATATCCCTGCACTGCGAGCGCCTGTGCCCACCAGTCGAACGCAAGGATGTCGCGTGCTTCCGGCCCGCCGTGCGGAAACACGATGATTGGCAGATTCTTCGCCGGCCGATCCGGCGGCAGCGTCAGGTAAGCAGGAATCTCCAGACCATCCTCGGCGGCGTACTTGATGGGCCGCACTTCGGCGATCTGCTCAACATCGTCGTAGATTTTACCGATAGGTCGAGTTAGATGCTCTTTGGTATCGGCCAGATAGTAAGCGTAGCCGGATTTGGCTCCCAAGACCTGAACGATAAACTTTGTATAGTCCGCCGACGCCGAGACAAATTCGACTCGCTGATACCCGAAAACGCGCACGATCCAGTCCCATCCATTTTGCACTGCCGGATCGACAAAGTGATATTGCGTGCTGTCGCCGACAAATGCGGAGCCGATCATTCTCCAACTGCCATGCTTGTAAACCAAGTTGGTCAGGGACTCGTTCTCCGCAATCCCAGGTCCCCAGCTGCCATCCTTGATCGATAGAGCTTTCCACGTGATCCCGCCGGCCTCCGATTGAGCAACCACGATGGCGTCGCCTGCCGCGCTTAGGCCAAGCATTTCCGGCGCATCGATCGCCGCAATGCCGGAGACGGTTTGCTGCACATGGCCGTCACGAAAAAGGCGGATTGCCCACCGGCGATCCCTCTCCGTGTAGTCCTGCTCCGCAACGATCGCCCCCGTGTCATCCACCAGCCATTCGTTGGTGACGTCGCTGCCTTGCTTGATCAAAGTCTCGGTATCGTTGGTCAAGTTGATGCGAAACAGGGCCGATTCGGTCTTGTCCGTGATGTAAATGCCGTGCAGAAAAAGCAGGGTGTCGTTGCCCTGGCGTTGAATCACCGGCGCTCCGAACACGGTGTTCATTGTCTGTGTGCCGCCTCGAACGTGATTCAGGAGCCCATACATTTTCTTGGCTTTTAGGTTGTAGACCGCCATCAGATGCCACTCTCTTCGCTCACCGGAGAGATCGATCGGCATCGAAGAGGACGCCGTCGTCACAAGTAGGTTGTCGTCGTCGGCCCATTCCACCGAGCGAACCTTGACATCACCGACTCGCAGTCCCGCGACAAACTTCTCTTCGTTGACGTCGACGACGGCGAGCACGCGCAAGTCCTGAGTCGTCCGCACGAACGCGATCTTCGAGCCATCCGGCGAAAGCGCAGCTTGCTCGATGGATGGCAGTCGGCCATAGGCATCGACTGTGGCAGCCGCCGCCGACACGGCGAGCAGCGCAAGCCACGGGAAGGAAAATCGGCATATCACGGAAAACTGATCCCGGTCCATCGGTGTTTATTGTTCTGATCCAGAAAGAATAGGCCGCAGCGCCGTTCTACACGATTCCATTTGTGTTGGAAAGGCGCAGCCGCATTCGGTTTAGGCGAGATGGACTCGGTGTTGCGGCGCCTGCACCCATTAAGTCCAGCGTGAACCTATTCACGCGCCACCGACGCCGCGGTGCGTGAATAGGTCAGGGGTTATCGCAACGGATTCCGCTAGCGGTGATGCTCTTGCCGCCAGCCCGGCAGTATCTGCGTATGCTCGACGCGCACCGCGTCGAGCGCGTCGGGGTCCAAACCCAGCGCAACGAGAATCGTCGGGGCTACTTGCGACGTGGCCACCGGCGTCTTTATCTTGATCGCCGGCAGTTCGGGGTTCGACAGGATCAGCCCGACTCCGGTGTCGCCAAAGCTGAACCCGCCATGTTCCGCATTCTTTCTGCTCGATCCCGTATATACCGTCCCGTACAGAGGTTGCACAAAAAGATCGGGCGTACGGGTGTCCTTCTGCGGGCTATTGAACTTCAACTTCATCGAATCGCCCGCAAGGACGTAATCGATGAACAGCGCCTGTTGGTTCTTATTCAGGTAGTCCGCAACATTTTGGGTCTGACTCTGATCTTGCAGCCAGATCAGGGCGATATCATCGTCCTGCAGGAAGCCGCAAGGACCTGTCGAGCAGCCGTTTGCAGAGGAGATAGCCGCCGCTGCAGCGATATCGTTCGCGTTGGACGGCGCCGGCAACTTGGCGACCAGATCCGCGAAATGGCCCGGCTTATTGGACTTCGCGGGGTCGATGGGCGATTGACCATGCTTAGCACTGACGATGACCAGGGTGGACTCGTACAGCCCCACATCTTGCAAGGCATCGATCATTCTAGCCAGCGCCGCATCGGTCTTGTCTAAGCCATATTCCAGCACCTCGGACGGCGTGCCGGCGGCATCGAGGTAGCCCCCCGATTTGCCGCGCAGTCGGTCGCCCGCGGCCTTGTTGCAGTTGGCAGCCGCGGCGTCGTGTGCAAGCTTCTGTCCAACGCTCACCGCTTGGAAATTCATACCGAACACTCCGGGCACCGACCCAGCCGGTTTGCCGTCATGCGTCTTGCCGTGAATCTCATTGATGATGGCCGCGACCTTGAGATTATCGTTTTCCACGGTGCAGACGACGCTCGCCGTGGCGTCAAACCCGCCGACATTGGTTATTTCCGGCGTATACAGATCGGTCACTCCATGGCCGCTGGGACCGTTCACGAGATCGTAAGCAGGATGCTTGTCAGCCCATGCAGTGCGACGACCGCTGTCCCTCACCACTTCGAATACGGTGTTGGTTTTCAGAAAACTGTGCGGATACACGGCTACGCATTTGCCGCCGGCATCCCGTCCGCGGGGCAGCTTGGCCGGATCGATGACATTGAGGGATACATTGTCGGTCGTGTATTGGTCAATGCTCTCATCGAACACGACTGTATTGCCGGGCAATCCGCTGCAGGCGGTGTTGCTGGGATCGAAGAGCGCGCGATCATAGCTCACGTCATAGAACACATCGTGAGAAACCGGCGAACCGCCAGTGATCAGCGCGAGAAGCCCGGGGAAGGAATCAGAATGCGCCGGCGTCGAGGCATTGGAATACGTGATTCCGTGCGATGCCAACTCAGCCAGCGCAGAATTTGGGTGCTTGCGGATATAGCGCGCCACATCCAGCGAATGCAGACCGTCGATGCTGACGAGCAATACATGCTCTACGTGAGCTCCCGCTTCGTGATCTTCAGCTAAGGCCAGATTGGCGCCCGCGACGAGACCTGCAACGCCTAACGACCCCAAGGCCAATTTGAGACAACGCATGCCCGATATCCTTTTAGTTGCGATGGGTAGGATTCGAGATGCTCCGCCGGTTGCGTTACAAAACGATGAACGCAGCCTGTGTCGTCGGCGAGGTCTTGAGGCGGCTGTCGATTAATACAATGTGAATTGTAGGCAACAGCGAGCCTCGGTTCGCGCTGCGGGCGATCGGGCGGACTAGTACACCAGCCCCACACCCTCGCCGCGAGGATCGGACGCCGCATCCACCCTGCCGGTGGCGAAGTCCCAGGTGATCACCTGCATATTGCCCCAGCGCCGCTCCGATACTGAGAGCGCATGGCCCATGGCCTGCAGCTCCTTGATTTCCGGGCCGGTGAGCGCGCCCTGCTCATACTCAACTTCGTCCGGCAGGTATTGATGGTGGTAGCGCGGGTACTTCACGATATCCGCGGCGCTCATCCCGTCCAGGTAATTGAGCGTGCCCATCAGCACCATGCTGATGATGTAGCTGCCGCCGGGGGAGCCCACGATCATCAGGCCCTTAGGCGTCTCAACGAAGGTGGGCGACATGCTGGAGAGGCTGCGCTTATTGGGTGCAATCGCGTTGGCCGTGGCGCCCACCAGGCCGAATTCGTTCGGCCTGCCGGGCTTGGTGGAAAAATCATCCATGGTGTTGTTGAGCAGCACGCCGGTCTTAGGCGGCATATAGCCTGTGCCGAAGAACAAATTGACCGAGATCGTGGCCGCGACGCGATTGCCGGCGGCGTCGAGCACGGAAAAATGCGTGGTGTTCATGCCCACGGGTTCTGATTCGATTCCAGGCAACAGGTCGGAGGGCATGGCCTTGTCGGTGCGGATGCTGCTGCGCTGTCCCGCCGCGTAATCCAAGCTCGACAGCTGTGCCAGCGGCAGTTTGACGAAGTCAGGATCGCCCAAGTAAATAGCCCGGTCGCGATAGGCGCGGCGCATGGCTTCGATCACCAGGTGCTTGGCCGTGGCGGAATCGTATTGGTGCAGATCGAAGCCGGACAATATATTGAGCGCGTCGAGCACGGCGATGCCCCCCGATGAGGGCGGCGACGCCGACACGATGCGAGCGCCATGATATTCGCCGATCAGCGGCTTGCGCTCGATGACGCGATATGCCGCCAGATCCTGCAGCGTCCAAATGCCGCCGTCCGCGCGCACGCCGGCCACCAGATCCGTCGCCACTCGGCCCGTGTAGAAACCCTTGGCGCCTTGATTGGCGATGGCTTCGAGAGTATTCGCCAAATCTGGCTGCTTGATGAGGGCGCCCACCTCCGGAACCCCCCCGTCTGCGGTCAAGAAGGCCTTCGCGGTATCTGGACAACGCAGCAAGACCTTCTGCTTGTAGCGAATGCCCCCTTGCAGACGCGCGTACAGCGGGAAGCCACCGCGTGCCAGGCGAATCGCGGGTTGCAGGCTTTGCTTTAAGGATAGCTTGCCGTACTTGCGCGCCAGATATTCGAAGGCCGCGGGTTCGCCCGGTACCCCAGCCGCCAGGGCGCCGGCAATCGAGGCATTTTCGATGGCATTGCCGGCCTTATCCAAGTACATGTCGCGCGACGCGGCGCCCGGCGCCTTCTCACGCGCATCGATCATGGTTTCGAAGCCGTCGGATTGCCGATGCAGCAAGTAGAAACCGCCGCCGCCTAGGCCTGAACTACTGGGCTCGACGACCGCGAGCGCCGCCGAAACGGCAACCGCCGCGTCGAAGGCATTGCCGCCCGCCGCAAGGATTTCCTGCCCCGCCTGGCTGGCCAGCGGGTAGGCGCTGGCTATGGCGGCGCGGTGCGCAACGCCTAAGCGCGCTTGAACCTGTGGTTTCGCATGCGCTACGGTCGCGACATCATCGGCGAGAGCGCCCGGCGCTGCCGCGACGATGGCGGCCATCGCCAATACGATGCGCGAGATTTGCCAGGCGCGGCGCGGCGCAGATGATGGGTAAATCAAAGCTGGCGATGCCGTTTGAGTTCGATCTCGACGATGGGATGCACGAACTCGGACACATTGCCGCCCAGCACCGCGATTTCGCGCACCAGCGTGGAGGATATGAAGGTGTACTGCTCCTGCGGCGTCATGAACACCGACTCTATTTCCGGAGTCAGATGGCGGCTCATATTGGCCAATTGAAATTCGAATTCAAAATCCGATACGGCACGCAGGCCGCGCACGATCACCGACAAGCCGTTCTGCCGGGCAAATTCGACCGTCAGGCCCCTATAGCCCATCACCTCGACATTGCGCACGTCGGACAGCACTCGGCGCGCCATTTCAACCCGTTGTTCCAGGCTGAACATCGGCGCCTTGTTCGGGTTGGCGGCGATGGCAACCACCAAGCGATCGAAAATACTTGCCGCTCGCCGCACCAAGTCGTGATGACCATTGGTGATGGGATCGAAGGTACCCGGATACACGGCGGTTCTTTTATGCATTCATTGAGGCCCGCGCATTAATGCGCACCAAATGATACCCCACCTCGCCTGCCGACTTCGATTTGAGCAATTCCCAATGAGCAGGCAACGGCGGAACACCCTCCGCCTTCTCGTTTTCCAGGTATACCAGGGCGCCTTCTTTGAGCCACTGGCCCGCATCCAGCAGGGGAATGTATTCCGCCAGGGCGCCCCGCCCAAAAGGCGGGTCCAAAAACACGATGTCGAACGGCTGCGCGGGGGAGCGCAGAAAGCGCGCCGCGCCCATTTCCATCACTCGCCCCTTAGGTAGGCCACCCAAGCGGGTCAGTTGCTCCTGCAGGGTGCGAGAGGCGGCCACCGCCTGCTCGACGAACACCAGCTCCTTGGCTCCACGGGAAAGAGCTTCGAGCCCGAGCACACCGGAGCCGGCGAACAAATCCAGACAGCGAGCGCCGGCGACGGCGTGCTGCAGCCAATTGAACAAGGTCTCGCGCACCCGATCAGGGGTGGGCCTAAGCCCTGGAATATCCGGGAAAGCGACGCGGCGACCGCGCCAAGTGCCGGCAATGATGCGAACCGAGTTGCGGCCGCCCGAAGTATTCGATTCCGTCTTGAGGTTAGTCACTCCCGGTATCATACCCACCTATGACGAACGAAGCCGATACCCCGCAGGTGCGCGGGTTTTTTAAGCGCCTGCGCGCCAAATTGAACGTGGGACCCGCCTGGCTCACCACCGACCTCGCTGAACTTCTGCCGGGACGCAAGATCGATGCGGAAATTCTGGATGAGCTGGAAACCCGCCTGATCACCGCCGACGTGGGCGCCGAGGCCACGCAACGCATTCTCGAGGAGCTGCACAAGCGCGTGGCGCGCAAGGAATTGGCCGACGTGGATGCGCTGCTCAAGGCTTTGCATAAGGCCATGGTCGACATCTTAAAGCCCGTGGAAAAGCCGCTGGTCATCGATCCGAACATCAAGCCCTATGTCATTCTGGTGGTGGGAATCAACGGTGCCGGCAAGACCACGACCATAGGCAAATTGGCGCATCGGCTGCTGGGCCAGGGATACAGGGTCATGCTGGCCGCCGGCGATACCTTTCGCGCGGCGGCGCGCGAGCAATTGGAAGTCTGGGCCGAGCGAAATCAGGTGCCCATCGTCGCCAGCCAAAGCGGCGGGGAGCCCGCCGCCGTCATTTTCGACGGCCTGCAGGCCGCGCGTGCGCGCGGCATCGACGTGCTGGTGGCCGACACCGCGGGACGTTTACACACCCAGACCCACTTGATGGATGAGCTCAAAAAGGTCAAGCGCGTGCTGGCGCGCTTGGATCCCGGCGCGCCGCACGAGGTGCTGTTGGTGCTGGACGGCACCATCGGTCAGAACGCGGTCGCCCAGGCCGAAGAATTCCACAAGGGATTGGGGGTAACCGGCTTGGTGGTCACCAAGCTGGACGGCACAGCCAAGGGCGGCGTGGTGCTCGCCATTGCGCAAAAGTTGAAAATTCCCATCCGCTTCGTCGGCGTGGGCGAGCAGGCCGATGATTTCGGGGTATTCAATGCATCGGAGTTCGTATCGGCCCTGCTGAAATCGGGCGCCGACGCATGATTCGATTCGACCAAGTCCACAAGCGCTATCCCACCGGCCGGGAGGCCCTGGCCGGCGTGTCGTTCAAAATCGATGACGGCGAGTTGGTGTTCTTGACCGGCCACTCCGGCGCGGGCAAGAGCAGCATCTTGAAATTGATTGCGCTCATCGAACGCCCCACGCGCGGCCAGGTATTCATCAACAGCCAGAACACTGCCGCTGTCAAACCGCGCGGTATTCCCCAATTTCGCAGAAATCTGGGCGTGGTATTTCAAGATCACAAGCTGCTGCACGACCGGCCGGTGGCGGACAATGTGGCGCTACCCTTGATCATTGCCGGTGTGCCCAGGCGCGAGATCGACAAGCGCGTGCGCGCGGCTCTGGACCAAGTCGGGCTGCTCGGCAAGGAGAAGAATCGTCCCCTGGAACTGTCCACCGGCGAGCAGCAGCGCGTGGGCATTGCGCGCGCGGTAGTGGCCAAGCCCACTCTGCTCATCGCCGATGAGCCCACCGGCAACCTCGATCCACAACTCGCCCTTGAGGTCATGAAATTGTTCAAGCGTTTCAACGAGGTGGGTGTAACGGTGGTGATCGCCACCCACGATGTGCATCTCATCGAGCAATTCGGCGCGCGGCGCATCGTCTTGGGCGACGGACGCGTGACCGACGCAGGCGTGCCCACCTCGGCGCAGCCTCAATGAATCGCGAAAACATTGCCATGCAGCGCCGCGGCATCGGCTTCGATAGTTAGCACGATGAATATCCAAGCCTATTTCGCGCGGCATGCGCAAACGCTAGTCGGATCGCTCGGCCGCATCGTCAATCAACCCTTCGCGACCGCGCTGACCATGGGCGTGATCGCCGTGGCCCTAGCCCTGCCCCTGTTCTTGAATTTGTTCCTGACCAATATGCGCACGGCCACCGCTAATTGGAACGATGCCTTCGATTTATCGGTCTATATGGACAAGAGAGCGAGCGCGGTGCGCGTGGGGTCGCTCGCGAAGCAGCTGCGGCAGCGCGACGATGTCGCTGCGGTGCGCGTCATCACAGCGGAGCAGGCACTGGCTGCGTTTCGCGATGATTCGGGGTTTGGCAAGGCGCTCGATGCCCTCAGCGACAATCCCCTGCCCGATACCCTCATCGTCACGCCCGCTCTGCCGGCAAGCACGCCGCAGGGCACGGCTGCGCTTAAAGGGGCGATAGCCGCGATGGCCGATGTGCAAACCGTGCAGCTCGACAGCGAGTGGGTGAAGCGCCTGCATGCCATGCTGGATATCCTGCGGCGCGTGGTGTTGTTGACGGGCTGCCTGCTGGGCGCGGGAGTGGTGCTGGTCGTGGGCAACACCATTCGCCTGGACATTTTGAATCGGCGCGCCGAAATCGAGGTGATGAAATTGGTCGGCGCCAGCGACGGCTTCGCCCGGCGGCCCTTCCTCTACAGCGGTATCTGGTACGGCCTCGGCGGCGGGTTAATCGCGCTGTTGCTGGTCGCCGTGGCCGTGGCCGTTCTAGCCAAGCCGGTGGATGGACTGGCAAAGCTGTACGGCAGCCAGTTTCACTTGCAGGGATTGCGCTTCACCACCGCATTCGACGTGTTGGCCCTGGCCGTGATCCTAGCGTGGTTTGGTTCGTGGCTTGCTGCGACGCGACATATCCGCGGCATCGAGCCGACATAAGTTTATGTTTTTCAGCAACTTAACAAATATGTGAACTATCGGTAACATCAGCAGTCTGACCCTGGGAGTGCTATCATGGCACGCGTATAGGATTGGGAGGTTTGAGCTGATGACTACTGCTTTAGTCGCTAAACAAACGAGCGGATTGGTGTTCGCGGGCCCGGTCGGGAGCCTGGACTCTTATATAGACCGCGTGTCCCAGATTCCGGTTCTATCGAAGGAAGACGAAGTCGCGCTTGCGGTTCGCTTTCGCTCCGAGGCCGATTTGGATGCCGCCCGGCAATTGGTCCTGTCGCACCTGCGATTCGTGGTGCATATCGCTCGCGGATACTTGGGCTATGGTCTGCCTATGGGCGATCTGGTCCAAGAGGGCAATGTGGGCCTCATGAAGGCCGTCAAGCGCTTCGACCCCACCGTGGGAGTGCGCCTGGTGTCCTTTGCCGTGCATTGGATCCGCGCCGAAATTCACGAATACGTGCTGCGCAACTGGCGCTTGGTGAAGGTCGCCACCACCAAGTCACAGCGCAAGCTGTTCTTCAATTTGCGCAAGATGAAGAAGAATTTGGCCTGGCTGTCCGAGGCCGAGACCGCCGCGGTGGCTCGCGACCTAGGCGTCGATGTAGCCGATGTTCGCGAAATGGAACAACGCCTGTCGGCGCGCGACATGTCCTTCGACCCGACGCCCGAGAGCGACGAGGAAGAGGCCTATTCGCCCGCCATGTACCTGCCGGCCAGCAACGCCGACCCCGCCGTCGAGGTCGAGAACGAAGAGTGGGAAGAAGACTCCACCGAACGCCTCAGCATGGCCCTCGAGAAGCTCGATGAACGCAGCCGCAGTATATTGAAGCGGCGCTGGATGACCGACGACAAGGCCACCCTGCACGAACTGGCGGATGAGTATGGAATTTCCGCCGAGCGCGTGCGCCAGGTCGAGTCGAACGCCATCAGCAAGCTCAAGGGGCTGATGGCAGCGGCTTAACTGCGGGGCTGAAGACTGTGTTGCAGGACGATGAGCCGGGCAGGTCAAACTACCCGGCTTTTTCCTTTAAGAGGCGTATGCGCCAAGCAGTCGTACTTTCAGTCCCGGTAAGGCTGGAATCCGGCGATCATTAGTGACGAAATTCGCACATTCCCCGGATAGAGCTGCGGCTACCTGTAATGCATCAGGTGTCTTGATCGAGGTGGTCGCACGCAATTGCGCGGCAACGCGTAGCTGATCGCGAGAAATGTCCACGACTCGAATCCCACGACTCCGAGTCAGCAAACTCTCGTAGCGTTCCGCAAGCAAACGATTTCCGGCTCGGTACGGGACAACCAGCACTTCCAGTAGCGTTAGTGCGGAGGTTACCAGGGTGCAGCGCCCGCGATCCGCTTCGCGAAAAAGCGGCTCAATGATCGGCAGGAATCGCGCATCCTCTTCAATGAAGTAAATGAATGCGGCTGTGTCGACGCCTATGGCTCCGTGGCCCACGTCTTCCATCAATCCCAAGCGTTGCGTTCCTCTGTCACATGCGACGCAGCATCAACACCCTGCCACTGCTCCTTTCCCAGGCCTTTGAGATCCAGAATCGACAGTGGTTTAGATGTTTCGACGGCACGACACAATAAATGAGTTACCTCCTGCGCCAGCGAACGTCGCTCGCGCTTGGCGCGGGCCTGCAGTTTCTTATAGAGGCTGTCGGGCAGATTCTTGATATTCAACGTTGCCATAGTCCCTCCGCAATGCCTCCATTATGGAGGAACTGGTTTCGAGAGGCAAATAGCAATTTGAATCCCGGCCCGCACCAGAGTAGCGTCGATATGAATGCGCACAGCCACTCAATGGCTCGATGACTATGGGGAGAGCCACCGCAACCCCACCAATAAGGCCCTGCATTGGATTTGCGTGCCGGTGATCCTTTGGTGTGTCCTCGGGCTCCTATGGTCGCTGCCCTTTCCGGGCAGCATTCGGAACGCGTATCCGGCCGCGAACTGGTCCAGCTTCACAGTGCTCGGCGCTCTTCTGTATTACGCGATGCTGTCCATCCGCCTAGCGCTTGGCGCCCTGCCGCCGCTGCTCGCCTTTCTCTGGTCCCTGGGCCGACTCGATCACTTGGATGGCGTGCCGTTGTGGAGCATCTGCGTGTTCTTGTTCGTGGTCGCGTGGATTGGCCAGTTCATTGGCCACGCCGTCGAAGGCAAGCGCCCGTCCTTCTTCAAAGACCTCCAGTTCCTGATGATTGGGCCGCTATGGCTGCTGGCCGATGTGTATCGGCGGCTGGGGTTTCGCTTCTAGACGGGCGAATACTCGGCCCGAAGGCTACCTAAGGAATCACAGCGCCAGAACCAGCCGCAGACCGGCATCGATATCGCGCAAAGTCGTAGGCGCCAATCGCCCGATACGTTGCGTTAGAAATTGCTTGTCGGTGGTGATCACCCGGGACACATTGGCGATGGAGTCCTTGGCCAACCCGCTTGCGCGGCGCGCCAGTCGGACATTTCCGGGCGCCTCACCGAGCCGTAAATTCGAGGTCACCGATACGCAAAGGACAGTGCGTATTGCGCTGTCATTGAAATCGTCGGCCTGCACGATGACGACGGGCCGGCGATAGCCTGGGCCTGAGCCGCTAGGATCGCCGAGCGAAGCCCACCATATTTCGCCCCGCCGCATTACCACTCGTCCTTATCAAGTGAGGCGTATTGGAGGCGGGCCAGCTCCGGATCGAGCCTCGAAACTTGCGGGTCGATATCGCCGTAGATGGAATCAAGGCGTTCACGAACGCCCTGGAAGCGCTCGGCATTGAGATACTCAGCGACCGCTTTCGCATACAGCTCGCTCCGCGAGATGCCGCGACGTTTTGCCATACGCTCGGCATCTTCAAAAATGACGTCGGGAATGGAGATTGCGGTCTTCATCGTACAGTATAACCCCGGTTATACCACGGCGCAAGATCACGCTTCCGGCCGCCCCTTACCTACTCCGGCTTTGCTATCGACCGCCTCAGGCACTCCTAAAGAAGGCCGCCCGGACATCAGCCGGGACGCTTCGCCGAAAGATGACTAGTGCTCGTAGGCATCAATATCAGTGGTGCCTTGAAAACGGGCTCCTAGGGTTGTCTGACGCGCGAAGCAACATTCTCGCCGAGACGGTTAAAATGCTTGATATTCCAAGTGTAAATAGTTTGTGCTTTGGCTTTCAGAGCGCAATGCGCGGCGATCGCGTCGTAAGCGCTGCCACCGATAATACCGGCTGAAGCGGCTTCATCGAGTACTTTGAAATATTCATTTTCGTCGAGCGTGACCAAGGTCAAGCGCTCGCGGACGTCTCGCAGAAAAAGCAGAGCCTCATCGGGACTTGCTCGCCCCTTGCCCGGCTTCCCTGTCACTACCGAGTAAAATTCCGCCAAGCAGTGCGCCGCCGTGCAGCCCGTAGAGCGTCCCTGCTTTAGAAAGAGACCGAAACTCGATTCGTGATGCTCGTGGTCCCCGTAAAAGGTGGCAACCAGCACGGAGGTGTCCAGGAAGGCTTTCACTCCGAAGAACCGCGCACTGCGCGGTCCCGCTCTCGCCGTAGGCTCTCGATCGCCCTGTTCGTTTCAACACCGGAGAGCTTCTGCCCGCCGCGGAACACCCAAATGCCATGCTTCTTACGTAACGCAGAAGCCGAACCACTGGGCGAAGCACCACACTGTCCCCGTCAGACTCCAGGGCAAGTATGTCTCCCGGTGCAAGCTGCAGGTCGTCGCGTAGCGTTTTGGGAATAACGACTCGGCCTGCCTTGTCGAGGGTAACTGTCGTACTCATAATGGCAATATAAAATGGGAATTCCCATTTGTAAAATGCCATTTTTTAAACCATTGACTCTATTCGCGGCGCTGAACCAACTGAACCACGGCATCGGACAATTCGATCACCGGCAACTCCCAGGGATGGGCACGGACCAGATCCTCGATCACCGCCGCCACCTCGGCTCGGCTCGCCGCTGCATCCACATAGGTGGTGATAATGACCGTCGGCGACAGCGTGGCGCGGCCCGGCTCACCCGCGGTGGGCTGCGCCCGGTCCGTGGCCGTGAAGCCCTCCACCCCGAAGGACAACTCGAACACTCCGTGGTAGAGATCGAAATCTCCCAGAGGATTATGGCCCCGGATAATAGCCAGCATTTTGGCCGCTACGGGGTCGCTCTCAAGCGCGTCCAGATTTCCCTCGAGCAGCGCGGCGTAGGTCTCCTGCAATATGGGGCAGTGAATGCGAATCTTGTGCGCGGGGCGCATGGACACGGTCAAGATGCAACCCTCATTTTGTTTAAAGCCTCAATGTCGTTTACCGCCATTCGTTCTATAGTTTGCTATTGCGGTCACCGCCAACCACGCCCACGCCCGCCAGATAGAACACCTCGTCACCTCCGTTCGTAGGCCACCGATTCGCGAAATACATGCGCATGCAACTCGGCGGTACGCGCTCGCGTCGCCGCATAGCCTCCCGCCAACACAATAGTCAAAGGCAGACCACGACCGCGCACCGCCTCGATCAACGATCGATCACGGCGGCGTATGCCCTGCTCCGTGAGCGACAGTTTGCCATAGCGGTCGCCGGCGGCCACATCCACGCCGGCGAGATAGAAGACGATATCGGCCTTAGCAGTATCGAGCACGATCGGCAAATGCCTCTGCAGCGCCTCGAGGTACTCGTCGTCGCCCGCCCCATCATTCAGGGGCACGTCCAGATTGGAACGCATCTTCGCCATGGGATAGTTCCGCTCCCCGTGCATGGAGAACGTAAAGACTTCGTCCACCGCTTCGAAAATGGCGGCCGTGCCGTTGCCTTGGTGGACATCGAGATCGACGATTGCGGCCCGCTCGATGGCGCGCTCCGATTGCAACTTACGTATGGCGATAGCGACGTCGTTGAGCACACAGAATCCCTCGCCATGATCGGCAAAGGCATGATGCGTGCCGCCGGCCAGATTGCCGGCCAATCCATGCTCCAGCGCCGCGCGGGCCGCCAACAGAGTCCCCGCCGAAGCGAGACAAGATCTTTGCCATAGCGCCTCCGACCAAGGCAGGCCGAGACGCCGTTGCTCCGCCGCGGTTAGGCCGGATGCCGCCAGCTTGGCCAAGTATTCGCGCGTATGCACCAGCTCCAGAGTGGGGGTGTCGAGCGGCGCCGGCTGCAGAATATCGTCGGCTGACAGTATCCCTTCCGCAATGAGCTGGTCCTTGAGCACGAAATACTTACTCATCGGAAAAGGATGCCCGGGCGGCAAGGCGATGGAGTACGACGGGTGATAGACACACTTCATCGTTTGAGAGTATGTCCGCTCTGGGCGAGCGCGTCTAACGGGTGGAAGATGCCTGCGCCCCTGTCGGCACGCCCGGCGAAAGCTCAGCGGCGGCGACGGCCCCAAAGACCAAGACCGCCCAACCCCGACAGCAATAACGGCAGTGCAGCCGGCAGCGGTACCGGCGTAACCGCCAAACTTCCGTTGTACATGCCGCTTTGGGTACCCGTTTCCAGGCCCACTACCTGCAGTACGTATTCACCGCTAGTCACGTTCGCTGCCAACAGCTGGGTGGAGGAAACCACCCCGTTGACTTCGGGCGACCACGGACCCGCAACTACACCATTGACGGCGCCAGTTCCGCCGATGGTCAGATTCTGGACACCACCGGCGGAATAGTCGTACAGGCGCGCGGTCAGATTTTGAATACCCAGCTGCTGTGTTAGGTTCAAGGAAAAGATGTACGCACTGGCCTGAGCAGTCGGAATATCAATCACGTAAGTATCAACGAAATTGTATTTCTGCCCCTGAAGCGTGCCGGCGGCGTAAGCGCCGTTTGCCGCCGAAAAACTGTTGGTGAAGCTGTAGTTGCTTGCCGGATTGCCCGTCAGATCGCTGACTTTGACAGGTCCCGACGTGGTGGTGGGGTCACCCGTAATTGTCGCTGGAGACCGCGTGCCGGCACCGGTTGCGGACCAGCTGAGAGCCAAGATCAGAGGCTGATTGGTGCCAACGGGGGTCACCAGGTCGGCATGGGCTACTGTCGCGCCGAGCACCAGAGTCAGGCCCAAGGGCACAACAGTCGATTTCACGTAGTCTCTGTAATTCATGGTCTGCGCACGCTGCGAATCATTCGCGATTTTGGTTACTTGTGACGAAGCATAATGAATGCGTGTAACAGCAAATCGTTCCTCAGCGTTACAATTTAGCAACAGCGACCGGCGGCCGGTGCCGGGTACGCTGTGTCCCGGTTTTACTAGGCTTGGCGCTTGTCTCGTCGCGTATATCTGACCATGCGTATGCTCGCCAGCGCGCTTCCTAGCGCAAGGAAACCGAGACCTAGCGCCCCGCCGCCGCCCCCTGAACTCGATGGTTTCGCTGTGGCGGCAACAGTCACCGATTGAGACGTTGTACCGCCGTCACCCGTGCAAGCCAGCTTATAGGTCGTCGTCGCATCCAGAACGACGGACTCTGTGCCGCTGCTCGTGTTCTTGCTGCCCATCCAGCTGCCACCACTGGCCGCGCAACTCACTGCATTGGTGGCGCTCCAACTCAGCGTAATGGCGGTGCCCGTGACCGCCGTCGTCGCGCTGGAAGACAGCGTGATCGCCGGTGGGGAGTAAACGATCGAAACACCGTAGAGACCTACCTGCTGCGGGGGCTGGGTGGCAGGGGTGGCGACGAAGGTCAACTGATAAGTGCCGGGAGACGCGGGAAACGTAAATAAGCCCCCGCCATAGGCCTTGCCCAGAAATTCAGCACCGCGCGAGACCACCAGCGCTAAGTTGCTAAATTGTGCTGGAAATTTCAGATCGGTCAAACTCACATCAAAACTGGCATTCACACCGACGGTAAGTGTCTGTGAATCGAACAGCGTGGCATTGCCCACCCGCTGGGTCTTGTCATACACCAGCTGTGCAGACGTTCCGCTGGTCTGCAGATTGACGTCGAACAGACCACTGCCTGAAGCGCTGCCCGCGGAGGGTGCCTGCGCACTGACCAATAGGATCGCCGTCCCAGCGATGGCCGTGAAATTCACCGTCCCAGCGGCGGCTGACTGCTTTACGATTGAGCCGCTTTGTGCGACCGCAAACGACACGGCGCTCAGTTGCGAAGGGAATTGCAGATCTGCCGCGGTGGCCTGATAGGCGCCCGCCAATAGCGGCTGCGGCACAACGAATGCATACGCATAAGTCGAAGGGACCGCAGCAGCTTGAATGCCTTGCGCAGCCGTGTACAAGTCTGTCGATCCCGCCGACACATCGGCGCTGAAGGTGCCGGCAGTGGCACCCGCGTTTCCATAGGTCCAGAGCTGGAGAGTTCCCGCCGGGGCCGCGAAGCTTGCCGCACCGCCGGCGGCGCTGGCCGTACCCAGAGCACTGCCCCCAGCAGTCAACAGCGCGCTCCCGCTCGCAAGAGGTCCGGGGAACCCGTAGTCCGTAACCTTGAGCGTCACGGATTGTGCAGCGGGATTATTGAACGATGCCGCAGCATTCGAGAGTCCGACGGGTATGGCAGCATTCAATAGAGGCGCAACACCCGCGGGGCCGCTGATGGTGATGCCGTACAAGCCGGACTTGATTGTCTGATCTGCCTGGGCAATGGCAAAAACGGTGTAAGTACCGGCGCTCAAGTTCAGGGAGGTGCCGGAGGTAATCGCGGGGTTGGTGGTCTGCCCTGGTGGGAAGATGACAGTACTGCCTTGAGACAAGACCACGCTAGGCGGCGTGCTCAATGCGGCCGGAAATTGCAAATCGGCGAAGGTGAACGTGTACGAGCCCGACGTCGTGACGCTCAGGTTGGTGCTCAAAGTCGACACCGTCGGGTCTTTGGCCGTGGATTGCGAGGTGATGTTCCCCGACAGTGATGCTCCTTGGATGCAATTAGATGGGTTGGCTTTCGGCGCCACGCAAGCGGTAAACGTACCGACGCTAGCCGCGGAGTCCGGAACACCGAAGACGTACAGCGTGTAGTTCCCATTGGCGGCAGGAAGCGAAACCGTCGCCGTAGTCGCCGGAGCGGCCAGCAGCGCGCTACCTGCAATGGCGCCCGCCTGAGTCACCACGACGCCGGCAGAAGCCAGCGCAGTGGGAATTTTCAGATCGGTCAGGGTGACGACGAGGTCTTCGGGGTTTGCGATGGTGAATGAGGCTGGCTGGTTGGAGGCAGTCCCATATAAAGTCACCGGGGCATTGCTAGCTGCAACGAGTCGCGTCTCCGCGGGCAAGGGGTCTGCCGCGTGAGCGACGTCCCAGAACGCGCAGCACGCCACGGCAAACGCCAAGAATCCCTGCGAGGGTCTTTGATTCATCGAATACTCCGATTTCTCGAATTAAGTGGAACGACTTGAAAAATTCACGTCTTGGACGGCGCGTTGGCCGCTGGCGTGGCCAGCTTGTCGAGCGTCGCTTTGGCCTCATCGAAGCCTGAGAATTTCGCCCCGGACTTCACAGCTCGCGTGAGGCTATCAACCGCTTGCGCTGGGCGACCGGCCTGGGACTGTGCCATTCCCAAGTGATACAGCGCCACGGGCGCGTCGGGCACCTTCAATACGACGCGCTCGAGGACTGGCATCGAGGCCGCTGCCTCGCCGTGCTTGAACAATACCCAGCCGTAGGTATCCAAATAAGAAGGATTCGACGAATCGGAAAATCGGGCGGACAGGGATTTGGCCCGGTCGAGACTGGCCGCATCCTTCTCAAATGTCACGAGTAACATGGCCAAATTATTTGCCGCCACTTCGGACTGGGGGTCGCGGCGAATCACGTCCTCATATTGACGAATCGCTTCTTCCGGCTTTCCGGTTCGCTCGAAGTATGAGGCTATTTCAAAGCTCAATTTACTCGGCTCGTCCACCGAGGATTGCGCACTACGCAAGGTAGCCAGCGCGGCATCCGAGTCTTTGGCCGCGAACTGGGTGTACGCCACCCCACGGTAGGGCTCCCACCACTTCGGCGCACGCGCAATCGCTAGCTTGAAAGCAGCTTGTGCATCGCTCGGATTGCCCTGTGCAAGCAGCAATTCGCCCTTCATGTTGGGCGCCAAGGCTTTGCTTGGGACCCGCGCGATCAAGGCGTCAAGTCGTTTGATAGCCTCTGGTACCCGCTTGGCAGCGACCAGCATCCTGATCTCCGCCTGCAGTGGTTCGAGCGCCTCCGGCTGCAGATCCACCGCTTGGTCGTACAACCGCAATGCGTCGTCATTTCGCTTCTCGGTTTCGGCCAACATGCCTTCGTAAAAAAAGCCGTCAGCCGCTTTCGGCTGTGTAGTGACAATGGCTTCGGCGGCGGACCGAGCGGTAACATAGTCCTTCATGGACGCACTGACGCGAAACAATACGTCCAACGCTGGGATGTTATTGGGTTGCTCCTTCACCAATTCGGCGACGATGGGCTTAGCTTGCTCGGGCTTGCCCAGCTGCGCCAGTAGCTGCGCCAAATCCAATCTCAAGGCAGCGTCTTTTGGATTCGCCTCAACCGCGCGGCGCATAGTTTCCTCGGCGATCGCAGGCTCGCCATTGGCCAGATGGGCGCGCGCCAAAGTCCGCAGCACGCCGATGGCATTGGGCTGATCGCGCAACACGGTGCGCAAATCGGCAATCGCGGATTTAGGGTCTCTTTTCGCCATGGCGATATTGCTGCGCAAAACCAAGGCATCGTCATCGCGCGGACTCTTGGCCAATACTTCGCCTATCAGTACCTGCGCGCCCGCTACGTCATTGCGCTGAGCGCGCAATTCCGCGAGGCGGTCGCGCGCCGTGAGACCCGCTGCGTCGAGCTTCTCGCCATCGATAACCTGCTGATAAATGCCTTCTGCGAGGGCCGGCTGGCGGTTGACCTGATAAAACTTCGCCAATGCGAACTTCATTTCGAAGTCCTTTGGGTCCGCGATCACCATGGCTTTGAGCTCTTTCTCGGCGGCCGCCGGACTCCTGCGGGTGGCGAGGAACTCCGCAAGCGAGAGCTTCAGTTCCCGATCCTGCGGTATAGCTTTGATGCCATCTCTCAGCGCGTGCTCCGCCGCGTCCAATTGATTCTGACGCGCATAGAGCTGCGCGAGGCGAATGCGGTGCGCCTTATCGGTGGGTCGCAATCTCACCAGGTCCAATAAGATCCGTTCCGAATCCGCGGTGCGATTTTCACCCGCATATACTTGCGCGAGCGCCAACCGCAAATCCACCGTCTCCGGTATTTTCGCGATCGATGATTCCAATAGGGCCTGCGCTTTATCGACGGCCTTGGTCGATGTATAAACACCCGCCAGGGTTCCGACCGCATCTTGGTTTTTCGGGTCTAGTTCGACTGCGCGTTCTGCATCCGCCTGGGCGCCGCTAAGGTCCTTTTGCTGAACCCGGGCGGCCGCGCGCAGAGTCAGTAGCTCAGAATCGTCCGGGTGCTTCTCCAGAGAGGGGCTGATCAATTCCAATGCTCGATCAGTGATTCCCGAGAAAATATACAAGCGCGCCAGGTTGGTGCGCGCTCCCAGGTGGTCCGGACTGACATCGATAGTGCCCTGATAGAACTGGGCTGCCTCACGTGTTTTCGCTAGCTTTTCATCCACGACCCCCATCGCGAACCTTGCTTCGGGATCAGCGGGGGCAATTTGCAGTGCATTTTGAAATTCAACGCGCGCCTTGTCGAAATTGCCGTCGGCGAGGTAGGTTTGCCCCTTGGCGAGATGCCGCGCCTTTCGCTCTTGCGCGCCGCCACAGGCGCACAACGCAAACGTTACGACACTGAGCACACCAATGGACAGGAATCGCGCGGCGGCAATACGGGTCGGCATCGTTGAATTCCGAATGGGATTGGCCGAAAAGTGTAGTCACGTCACATGACGTTCCCGTGACGTCGGCCCGGAAGCGGTCAATAAGGCCGGGGCTCTCAGAGTGGGATAAGCGGCCTAAGCGTCAGTCCGAGCAACACCGTCGCGGTCGCCAAGCGCAACCACACCACGCCCAGGCTTACGCGGCTAAGCAGCACTTCGAGCGCATAAAACAAGATCACGAGTTTGGCGATTCCGGCCGCGCTGCCGTGCGGCAACGCCAAACTGCTCTGCAGGCTGGGAACCACAAGAGCAACGAATAAGACTATCAAGTCCAAAGGCGTCAAAACGAAGCGTCGGTCCGGGGACAATCGCAATCGCATTGCGGTCCCGCCGCCTGCAACCAAAACTGCCGCCCAACCCAGCGCCGCAAACATGTGATGCTCGGGGAGCACGGCACTATCAAGGTACACAAGCACCGCCGTCGTAACATACAGAGTAGCTTTTTCGATTATGTTAAGCGGCTTAGCGCGCAGGACGGCAAGCAAGATCACAGTGACCGCGAGCAGCGCCAACAGCAGAATTTGGATATCCCCGCCGAATGAAGCGGCTCTAGCCAGAATTAAACTGGCATAAACACCAACCGAGACGGCAACGGCGCCATAGGACCATCGCGGCAAATATTCCGGTTGACGCATTTTAGCGAGAAACCGCGACAAAGGAGAGTCGGAACCGGCCGCGCTTCCCTGGCGGAATCGCCACCCGCGTCGCGTCGCAGTCTGCAAGATCACGAGAGACGCAATAAAAAAGATTGTGACGACCGAGATGATCGTCAGATCGGACTCAAATCGCAGCCAGTAAGCCATCAAGAATAGATCGGCTTGAATTGCGTAAATCACCATTACCGCTTCGTGATGGTCGAACCCAAACTGAAGCAGTTTGTGGTGAATATGATTCTTATCTGCGCTGAACGGCGAGCGGCCTTCACTAACTCGCTGCACCATCACGCTTAACGTGTCGAGAATCGGCAGAGCCAACAGCAACACCGGCAAAGCGGCACTTACCGCACTATCGCTGCTCTGCGTGGCCCGCAGGCTTAGGACACCCACGGCAAAACCGAGCACCTGGCTACCGGCATCGCCCATGAAAACCGTAGCGGGAAACGTGTTGAATCTCAGAAAGCCAAGAACTGCGCCCGCGAATGCCATTGCGAGCGCTGCGCTGACGAGTTGCCCGCTGCTGTGGGCCAACATCGCGACAGCACCGAGACACAGGAAGGTCGTGCCTCCGGCCAATCCATCTAGTCCGTCCGCGAGATTGATGGCGTTGGTGATGCCCACCAGGAAAACCACAGTCAGGGGCAGAGAAACCCATTGCGGCAGCCATATCCGCTCGTCGAGAGTAATCGACTGAATTTGTGTGCCGCCCGCGATAGCCACGATCAAGACCGCCAGGAGCTGACCGATGAGCTTGACGCGGTAGTCCAAATCGAAGCGATCATCCAACACTCCGAAGCAGGCGAGCACAGCTGCCGCCAGAAGGAAGCATGAATCTCGAGGTTCGAGGGGAATCACGATGAGTGCCGCGACCATGACGCCGATGACCATGGCGATGCCACCGATGCGCGGGATAGGCGCGGCATGCACCTTTCGCGCACCCGGCCTGTCAACCACGCCCCAATGATGCGCGACACGTGCGAATACCGGCATCCAAGCCATGGTTACCACCATGGCCATCAGAAAGGGCATGCCGTACAGCATATCGTGCCTAATTCGGCACGAATTGGGTTAGTGTCGGCGCAATGCGACCTGCCAGGTCCGTCAGCCGGCGATCGGCCTCCGATTCGTTGCTTGCCGGCGGCAGCGCCACGATCAGACGGACCAATGCTCCGTCAGTGCGGTGGCGTGTCAGTGCATCCCAAAATAAATACCATTTGACCGCGAATTCGTTGGTAATGACGCGACCACGTTGCTGGAACCAGTAGTAGACCAATTGACGCTGGTTGCCGAGTTCAATCAAGGTTCGATTCACCCGGAGCGGCTCACCGTTGATTTTCACTTCCTGCAGCGTCCGCTGATCGAAACCGCGAAACTGCCATCCGCCGCCGGGAAGGCAGGATCTTGGGGAATGAACGGCCTCGCCTTTACGCTGCGAGCTGTAGTAGGCGATATACAAATTGACCGGCGGACCAATACCGTCGTTGTAATCGACCAGCAGATAATCATCCAATTTCAAAGCATTCTGATATACGCCTTCCATTGTTTGCGAACGCCCGCTCCATTTGCCGATTTCCATTGGAAAAGCAAGGAACGCGGCGCGCCGGGGTGCGTTTTCCACTGGCCGCGGCAAAGCAAATGAAATCGTCATAAACAGCAGCAACAGCGCTGCGGCGCCGAGGAATTGCCGGGGCATCGTGCGATCGCGCACCGAGTATCCCTTCGGTGTTGGTGCGGGAAATTCAATTCCGAATAGCTGTCGCCACGTTCCGGCCTCATGACCGATGCGATTGAGCAGCACGATTTCAACAATGAGAAGCACGGCGCTGAACATAAATACCGCCCAGCCTTGGAACTCGTGCAGAAATCCTTCCGCCATGCCAATGCCCCAGTGTTCGACCATTACACCGATCGTGCCGATGCGAAAGCTGTTCATGAAAATTGTGATAAAAAAGCTCGAAGCGAACACGAAGAGTCTCTTCCACATCGCGCCCTTATAAAAATAGGCGAATAGGAAACCCAAGGTCATCATTGGAAAGAGATATCTCAGGCCATCGCAGGCTTCAGCCACTTGGAGCTTGTAGCCCCCCAAATCGATCACGTTGCCTTCGACAAAAACACTGATATCGAGCAACCGCATGAACCAAACGCCGAATTCGGACGACAGCAATTGCAATTTGGTCGATAAATTGTGGAGCACGAAATAGGGCGGAGGCACCATAAAGGAGAGAAAAACGAGGGGAATCGCAAAAAGGCGGAAAGCCTGACTCCCTGAAAGCGCGAGTACGAGACCGACTACTGTGACAATGAACGCGTATTGAACGATGGTATAGACCGTTGCAAGTTGGCCGATGATGAGCATCAAGCCACCGAGGGTAACCAAAACGAGCCCCCCCCAACTTCCGGTCATCGGCAGTCTCTCGATTTGATCTTTATTTTGCCAAATTAGAAATGCGCTGACGAACGGAATGAGCACTCCGTGACTGTATTCCGGGGTAATCATCCAAGTGCCCCACATGTAAGTAAGGCCATCCCAGAACAGGTACATAACGGCTGCTGCTACACCGAGCGCGACGGCAACCATCCCAAGCGGAAGGCGCCAAGCCTGTAAGTTTAGGGGCACCTCCTGAGTATTCTGCATGATCATTCATCTAGCTCCCGATCTTAGAGCGCTATTTCAGCGTGTTTTACATTTCAGGAATGTGACACGTGGGGCGCAGTCGCTCGCGCCCTACCCAAAAACCACTAACGGCTATGTGCCGTAGTCATTGAAGAATGATCACAAAGCGGATTGATGGCGCTATCCTGACGATATTTCCGGCTATTTCCGGCGAAATTCAATGCATAGCCCGATTTAGCGCGATGTAATTCGTCACGGTGAACACCTCTTCGCTTTCGCGATATCGACCGATTTTTTCGGCCCCGATTGGTGTAACACGGTACAAATCGAAGTCTCTTTCCGCAAAGAAATACCAGAAGTCTCGAAAGTAAGTACGCGTGTCGATATTGCATCCACCAAACTCAAACTGTAAAACCCGCGTCGCCGATAACGCCTGGCCGAACCCGCCCAGTACGGCAAGTTCGTGACCTTCCACATCGATCTTGACGATATCCAGTTGCCGTCCACTCAAAACGGTCGTCCAATAGTCCTCGAACCTCATGGTATGTATCATCTCCTTGCACTCGAAAGCGATGTCGAAATGATCAAGATTTCGCTTCGTAAGGCTTCCGAGGCTTGATCCCGGCGCGTTTGAAAAGAGAGTTGCGGATCCAGACCGATCGGATAACCCACTTTCGACGAGCGCCACTTTCGGGTCCTCTCCGAACCGCTCCCTCAACTTTGCAATATTCGTTGCAGAGGGCTCAAAAACATGGATCTCAAGGTCTTGTGCCCTTGCTCGCAAGCCCGCCGTGTACTTCCCTACGTTTCCGCCAATGTCTATTGCAAGCCGAGGAGTTGCCTTTGCCATCCGAAAAGCAAGCTTTATTTCCTGGTCCACTGATGTGGCGCCATATCCTCGGCCCCGTGAGTAAGCAAACGCGCGCTCAATGAGCCCCATCGCCCTGAAAATCATTTGCGGGGTAGTAGATCTTAAATCGATAGACATTCGAGGACTCCCGATTCCAGTTGCAGCCTATTCTGTATTTCAATTGTCACAGTAGTAAGACAAAGTTCTGTAGTTAGAGATCGAAGTCCAAATTCCTATTGAGACAATGCAATGCAATGCAATCAATGATTAGGTACTCGTATCCGTATAGGCTATTGAGCCTCGTAAGGGGCTACCTTCAGTGGGCTAAGAGACAATTTGCATCGCCGAGCCCGCACTTCATCAAACAAGCGTGCCTACTTCGAAACGGCATACCTAGTGCCACCTGGATTGAAACGGGGACCTTCTTGGGTCAGACGACTCACTTTCTTTCGAAGCACGCTATGAAGGTGTACAGCATCGAGCCGGAACCCACGCTATTCAAGAATGCGGTGAATTATTTTAAGGACTTCAAGAACGTTGTGATTCTGAACAGCACCAGTGAAAGCGAGTTTCCGAAGCTACTTCCCATGATAAGCGGAGACGTCAATTTCTGGCTCGATGGCCACTACTCGGCCGGCCCAACTTTTAAAGGTCAGCGGGATACCCCCATAGTCGATGAACTTAAAAACATTGGTGAGCATCTAGACCGTTTGAAACAAGTTTGTGTGCTCATAGATGACGTTCGCTGCTTTGATCCGCAGTTGCCTGAGTTCTCGGCCTACCCGCCTATCGACTACCTAGTTAACTGGGCACGAGACCATCATCTTCAATGGCACGTAGAGCACGATATCTTCGTGGCTCGGAAGTGAATGAGTATCCTCGTTCCGGGGATACAAAGGCCGGTCGCATTTTGGTCAGGCTAAGCTTGTCACGGTATTGGGTAATACAACGGGATTAGTTAACTACGGCTTCGCCGCCGCCACTGTTCGCGTCTCCAGTCCGTGCGTCTGAATCTCTTCACTCGTCGCGCCTGGATTAGGTGGTGTAATTCCAGCCCGATCTGACCATTGTTCTCACGCAGTCGGTGGGCAAGTACGTATTCCATTGAGGGATATTTTTGACTGATCGCTTCGCAATCGCTGCACGCAGCTGTGTAGCTTCAGCGACTTCTGGACAAAATGCTAGCGCGGAAATGAGAGACTTCGAGCTGCTGCGGGCGTCCCGCAGATGGAGCGAAGTGGATGAGCAAACGAGAACATCGACGATTTACGGCTGACCAGAAACTAGAGATTCTACGCGAGGCGGACCAGCCCGGCGTGACGGTGAGCGAGGTGTGCCGGCGTCACAGCCTATCGCCCTCGGTGCTGTATCGATGGCGGGCGGTGGCCAAGGGCGGCTCGGCGGTAGCGCTGAAGCGCGATGCGCAGCGAAAGCCGCGTAAGGACGATCCCGAAGCTCGGCACAAGGCGGAAATTGAACGGATGCGTGCGGTGATCGCAGAGATCACGGCGGAGAACCTGGAGTTAAAAAAAAGGATTTGAAGCTGGAAGATTTATTCCGGGTACCGGCGGAGACGAAAGCGGCCGTGATGCAGATCGTTGAGCAAACCAAACGACGCTCGGGGTGGCGGGTGTATCGGACACTCGCTGCTCTGGGCGTGCCGCGCAGCGTCTTCTACGCTTGGAGGAAGCGTGAGAGCCTCGAGGATCGGGCTGGCCAACCCTGCCGCGTGTACGAGGTGCTGCCCGAGGAGCGAGCCGGGATCTGCGAGTTTGCCCTGCAGTACCCGAAGATCGGTTATCGGAAGCTCACCTGGATGATGGTCGATGCGGGAGTGGCCTGCGTCGGGGAGAGCACAGTTTACAGTGTGTTGAGCGATGCCGATCTGTTATCGCGCTGGAAACGCTCGACGGTCTCGAGCGGCGAATACAACTTCCGGCCCAATGGACCGAATCAACAATGGCATACCGACGTCATGTACGTATGGGTCGCCGCCCGGTTCTACTTCTTGCTGAGCTTTGTCGATGCCTACAGCCGATACATCGTGCACCACAAACTGCTCATCAGCCTCGACGGCCAATCAGTCGCCCTCGAGCTGCAGGCGGCGCTCGAAGCGGTCAAAGACGCCAAACCGCGAGTCGTGCACGATCACGGCAGCGAGTTCGTCAATCGAGATGTCGCGGCGGTGATCAAAACCCACAACCTGATCGATCTCTATATGCCGAACGGTCGCCGCGAAACCGCACAGACCCGCCAAGAGCAGCCACACGGAATCAGGCAACGGTACGGGTACTTTGGACATCACCGTCCCGTAAAAAGCTACCCCAGGCACGCCAGAATTCATAGTTATGCTGCTGGTATCGGTGGCCCCGATATTTATGGCGGAGCTCGGAAGTGACGATGATGTGAAGAGGCTTGGGGGCGCCGCGGGAGCAACAGTTGTGGCCGAGGCAGCGAGACTGACAAATGGCGAAGAGTATGCGGACAGATCGTTAACGGTAGTAACGTACTCATCGAGGTGGCTTGTCGGCAAATTCGGCAGTGTTAGGTATGACACATCGTTGTAGACACTAATGGTCGTGCCGCCAAGCGTCTGCGCGCCGCCGGTGGAGTACACAGTGCTACCAGCAACAGTGAGCGTCCAGCCTAACTGATTGGAGTAGTGGCCAAGCGTCCCGCTCGTAGCACCTCCCGGAGTAGTAATCGGAGTATCTGGCGGCGCATTGGACAATTCACTGTATGTCAAAGTCCAAATGTCGCCAGTGGCCACAGGCTGTGAAAAACTTCCTGTAACCCGGGCTATTGTCCCAGTTGCGAGATAGGTGATCACCTCCGCACGAGCGGGATTAACGCTAGCCAATTCAAGCAACCCTATAAATGTGGATGCCGCTACGAGTACTGACTTCCTAATCATCGCGCTACTCCTGGTCATATCCTGCAAAACCGCCCTTGATAGCGGTAACCGGCAGACACTTAGCCTTCAGGTTGAGTTCGAACATACCAAAACGCAATTGCATGGCGATGACATGAGTGTCACGGCTCTAAAACGAATGGGATTTTCCGGCCGAGGCACTCTACGGATGTTTAGCAATGCAATTGGACTATGGGGCTTGTTGATGTCGCGATATAGCGGATTTGGCGACTCGCCAAAGAAGCGCCGCGGAGATAGCCTCCACTATGACCATCGCCACGACGAGCGATTCTAAAGCTGCAAACTCCAGGCTACCCGTAAGAAGTACCACTGCAAGTGCGCAATTTATAACTTGTCGGTGAAACACTTGTTGAAACTGTAGCGCGCTGCGCAACACGCTTACGGCCACGGTACTGATGCCCGTCAACGTAAAATATGCGATCCACCACATAGATATTGTTCTAAGCCTCGGGAATTTTCCACCAAAGAGCGTGGACGCCAGTTGCGGAATCAGGGCAAAAACAATCAACGCGTATACCAGCGAGAGGCCTATGACCAGTAAAGCAGACTGCACCGCCAATTGTTGAGCTCTCTCGTTCGATGAGGTTGCGAGAAGTCGTGATGCTCTAGGGCGTAAGACGTTCGCATATGAAGCCCACACTAGCGCCAACGGCATGCCTAACAGTCGACCGGCGGAAATTTCGGCTGCTGCATCCAACCCTCCATGGAGAGCCGCAAAATAAATATAGCTTTGCGCATAACCCCAAGTAACTATGGAACCGGCCACGTCCCACCGCCCCACGTGCCAAGATAGAGCAACATCTCGTCTGATTGCCGACGCGTTGAATTGAACGCCACGAAGCATCAAAAACAGCGGGATTGCCGTCGAAATTACCGCCCCAGATGCCATGCACCAAAACACCGCAGTCGTATTCAGTTTGGTCATCGCGACAATAATCGCCAATGCTAAGGAAGTCGCCAGACAGTAAATGGCATCGATATGGAGTGCGCGCTCGTATCGCAAATTTACAAAATGTGTCTGTCGAACGAATTCGCGCCACCATAGCCCAAGAAGCGCGCAAGCAAATGCCATACTAAGATTCAATGTTAGAGTCGAATTCAAAAGCCTTGCGCCGATAAAACA
>JANYLM010000127.1 GCA_025357835.1 Gammaproteobacteria bacterium | reverse complement strand
CCCGGTCGATCGCACGGACTTCGCCGGAACCGCTATCGAACTGCAACTCGGTGCCATATATGTGGTCCGCAGATATCACCCCGTCGAGGGCGGCAATCACTATTTCGCGGGGAGCGGCGGAAATGACGAAAAACGAGAACTCAAGTCCGTGGGTGCCGCGGCTCAGAAAATCGCTGAGAGCAGGAATTGCGCTCTTGAGGCGAACGCGCCGTCCGGCCTCGATCAAGTGTTCACGCCGCACGCTGCGAAACTCCGGATCGTGCCGAATCAAATAAGCCAGCTCGCCGCCCTGTTGCACCAAATTGCTTCGTGCCAGGCCCGCGACACGCGCCTCAAACCCGGATATGCCGAGCATTTCGCTGAGCACCAGCCCTGAATCGTTGAAACTCAACGTCTGGTCGAAGTCCGAAGCGAGCAAAAAGCGTTTGACTGGGATTTCTGGCATAACGGACCTCCTGGTCTGATCACATCATCAATGAGTTACCGCTGCATGTCAGACGATAAAGCGTCTCCCATCAGACAGATTGTCTCACCTGGGGAGACTTAAGCACTGTGACTTGACGCGCACTCGCCACGCGCCGGATGAGGTAGCGAGCTTACGCGGCCAATTGCGCGATGGCGCGAGTGAGCTGCACGCCGTTGTCGTCGCTTAATGCAGCTTCGCGCAGTATACGCAAACGCGCGGCACTCTGCGGGTCCCCCACAAGCTTAAGTGCCAATTCCGAGATTTGGCTGAACGAGGACCAACCACGCTCAGGGGTATCGCCGTAACCTTTGACCAGGGTTTGGCATTCCGCGAGTTCCACGGCCAAGTCGTAGTCCCGCGGCGCAATCGATTTAATTTGTCCAAGCCATGCCTCGATTCGCTCATTCTCCACCTTGAAGCGCAAGGTGCCGCGCCGGAATCGGCGCAAGGCCGATATGCAGCGCAGCAATAAAAAACCGCTGACGGTTGAGGTCGATATACGCCGCCCCGCGGTGCAGCGTGCCAGCATTCGGCGTGCGGCTGCCGAAGCCATCAAGCGCACTCCTAGACCAGCGGGTAGCGTGCCGCAAATCTCTTCGACGCGCGGCTTGACGAATTCACGCACGTTGACAAGATCCCCAGGGTTGGCGCGGACTTCGCGGCGAATACGTTCGATGCGGCCGCTTCGAGTTTTCAATTGGGCCACGCGCATGACGTCCTCGAAGCTCATCCACAAAGCAAGGGCACGCGCGGTGGAGACGGTAAGCCTCGGATCAGATAGTTTCGCGGCATCTACGCCTAAAATTTCTTCTATGCGATCAAGAAAAGTGGCGGTATAGGCATCGTCCTGATAATCCGATAGTCGTGCCGCGCCCATGCCCAGCAAATCGCGCATACTCGCGGGGAATTGGTCGACGATGCGCGCCCTCAGCCGGGTCGGTACGGCCTCGAGCGTGTAATCCGAAGGATCGATCGAGCCATGATCCGAGGGCCAGGCAGCCGCGGTGAGCGGCTTCGCCTTAGCATCGATGCTGGCCTGCCGCCCGGCTTCAAAGGACGCGAGGCTCGCCTCGACGCCTAACCCTGATTGCTTGATGGCGTGGTGGTATTCCTCGATCCCCCAAGGCAGCACGTTTGCGCCCGCAATGCTGCCGAGGATCACGGCGCTGATTCTGCCTCCCGAGGCATCCGCTACTTTGACCATGTCGAAGCCGATCAGCTTCGCTGCGTGCGCTGTTGCGATTTCAAACAGTTCTCGCGAGCTTGCGCGGCCCTCGCCCAGCGCCATCTTTTCACCGATGGTGTAATCGCGATGAGTCGAGGCGATCAGAGTGGTGCGCTCCGGGGTCACTAAACCTCGATTGATCGCTCGACCCGCCTCCATCCATTCCGAGGCAACAACGATATCGACATCACCGGGATTCGGCATCAGTGCCATCACCGGTTCGCGACCTTCCCCAGCATCTGCCCGCGCGAAGAATTCCAGATAATAAATCGTGGCACCGGTGCGCTGAGCGACGCCGGGCACTGAAGTTGCTTGAACGAAATAGCCGGCTTTGCGCGCGGCCAGGACCAACCAGTCAGTCACGACGCCGCCGCCTTGGCCG
>JANYLM010000123.1 GCA_025357835.1 Gammaproteobacteria bacterium | reverse complement strand
TCCCTGATTTGCGCGAAGACCGTCATCGGTTGGGGAGCTCCCAATAAGCAGGGCACTGCGGCCATGCATGGCGAAGCGATGGGTAACGAAGAGATCGCCGCCACGCGCCTGAACTTGGGGTGGACATCTGCGCCGTTCGAGGTACCGGCGGATATTCGCGCCGCCTGGGACATGCACGACAAGGGCGCGCGCGCGGAACTGGAGTGGCGCACGCGTTTTGCGGCTTACAAGCTCGAATTCCCGGCATTGGCGGCCGAGTTGGGGCGGCGCATGCAAGGCGATTTGCCCGATGGCTTCGCGGACCTCGTCGATGCCTACGTCGCGAATACTCAGGCCGAGGGCAAGACGCTGGCGACGCGTCAGTCATCGCAGGCGGCCTTGAATGCGTTGGGCCCGTCGATGCCCGAGCTGCTCGGCGGGTCCGCGGATCTCACGCCGTCGAACGGCACTTTGCGCAAGGACTCGGTGTCGCTGACCGCGGATTCGCCCGCCGGCAATTATCTGCATTTCGGCGTGCGCGAATTCGGCATGTCGGCGCTGCTGAATGGCATGGTGTGTCACGGCGGCTTCATTCCGTATGCCGGCACCTTCCTCACGTTTTCCGACTATGCGCGCAATGCCGTGCGCATGGCCGCGCTGATGCGCTTGCGGGTGATCTTCGTGTACACCCATGATTCCATCGGGCTCGGAGAAGACGGCCCGACTCACCAGCCCATAGAACACCTGGCGAGCTTGCGCATAATTCCGCATATGGATTTGTGGCGGCCCTGCGATGCGGTGGAGACCGCGGCAGCCTGGCGCGCCGCGATCGAAAACCGGGATGGACCCAGCTGTTTGATTTTCACGCGCCAAGCAGTGGTCCATGAGGCTCGCGACGCGGCCCAGCTCGCGGCAATCAAGCGCGGCGGCTATGTGCTGATCGATTCCGCGGGAACTCCTGAGGTCATCGTGATCGCCACCGGCTCCGAAGTGGGAATCGCCGCGGAAGCGGTTCGCAGCATGGCGGCCAAGGGCAGAAGAGTTCGCTTGGTATCCATGCCGAGCACCAACACCTTCGACGCCCAAGATGATGCGTACAAGCAAAGCGTGCTGCCCAAGTCGGTTACGCGGCGTGTGGCGGTCGAGGCCGGCGTCACGGCATCTTGGTGGCACTATGTCGGCCTGCAAGGCGAGATCGTCGGCATCAATCACTTCGGCGCATCGGCACCGGCAAAAGATTTGTTCAAAGCCTACGGCTTCACCCCCGAGCATGTAGTCGCAGCGATCGAAAAAGTCTTGTCTTAACATCAACGGTCGGGGCCGCATTGGCCCCGTTGAAAGGTGGCGCGAAGCGCCTGAGTAGTTGGCGCGAAGCGCCTAAAAATCGGCGCGGTTGGCCAAAAAAATTGGCAGACGCGCCTAAGGAGCTAGAGACGATGGCGATAAAAGTAGCTATCAATGGGTACGGACGCATCGGCCGCAATATCCTGCGGGCGCTTTACGAGGGTAAGCACGCGAAGGATATCAAGATCGTCGCGATCAACGACTTGGGCGACGCCAATACCAATGCTCACTTGACTCGTTTCGATACCGTACACGGCCGCTTCCGCGGCGATGTGCATGTGGATGGCGACTCGATGGTGGTGAACGGCGATCGCATCCGCGTAGTCGCACAGCGCGATCCGTCCAAACTTCCCTGGGGTGAGCTTGGCGTAGATTTCGTGCTGGAATGCACGGGTCTGTTCACCAGCAAGGCCAAGGCCTCGGCGCATATCGCGGCGGGTGCGAAGAAAGTGGTGATTTCCGCGCCGGGCGGCGACGATGTCGATGCAACCGTGGTGTACGGCGTCAACCACGGCGTGCTCAAGTCCAGCCACACCGTCATCTCGAATGCCTCCTGCACCACCAATTGCCTGGCGCCGCTGGTCAAGGTGCTGCACGAGAAAGTGGGCGTTGTGGCGGGAGTGATGAATACCATCCACTCTTACACCAATGACCAGGTGTTGACCGATGTTTACCATACGGATTTGCGCCGCGCGCGCTCGGCGACCATGTCCATGATCCCCGCCAAGACGGGTGCCGCGGCCGCGGTCGGTCTGGTGCTGCCGGAACTCAAGGGCAAGATCGACGGCTTCGCGATTCGCGTACCGACCATCAATGTTTCGTTGGTGGATTTGAGCTTCACGGCCGCCCGCAAGACCTCGGTGCAGGAAATTCACGACACCGTCAAGGCGGCGGCCGACGGTGCGCTGAAGGGCATTCTGGCTTACAACGACGCACCCCTGGTGTCGGTGGATTTCAACCACGATCCGGCGTCATCAACCTACGACGCCACCCTGACCAAGGTCATCGAGGGCAGCCTGGTGAAGGTGTGCTCGTGGTACGACAATGAGTGGGGTTTTTCCAACCGCATGCTCGATACCACCCTAGCTTGGTCGAAGGCCAACTAAAAGGCACCCTTGAACATAATAAAAATGTTGAGTCTGGACCTCGGCGGCAAACGCGTACTGATCCGGGAAGATTTGAACTTGCCTTCCTCGGGCCTGCCGAGATGCGACATCACCAGCACGCGGGCCCTCGCGGTGAGCGCCGCCTGAATGGTCGGCAGCGCCGCGCGGATCCGCGCATCGCTGCTCACCACTCCGTCGTGGATCGGCACGTTCAACTCTTCCCGGATCAGTACGCGTTTGCCGCCGAGGTCCAGACTCAACATTTTTATTATGTTCAAGGGTGCCTTTTAGTTGGCCTTC
>JANYLM010000106.1 GCA_025357835.1 Gammaproteobacteria bacterium | reverse complement strand
CATCGTTGGAGAACCGGCATGAGCCTGCTGATTCAGACATCGGCCGTGCGGCGCGCCGTATCCGCAGCAGACTTTGGCAAAGTGGCGGTGCTGCTCGGCGGCGACTCCACCGAACGCGAAATTTCTCTATTAAGCGGCACTGCCGTGCTTGCGGCTTTGACGCGGCGCGGCGTCAATGCGCACGCCTTCGACCCCTTGACTCGGCCGGTGCAGAGCTTGGTGAGCGAGGGCTTCGATCGGGTATGGATCGCGCTGCATGGACCGGGCGGCGAGGATGGCACCATGCAGGGCGCGCTCGAGTGGTTGGGGGTGCCTTACACGGGCAGTGGTGTGCTCGCCTCGGCGCTGACCATGGACAAACTCAAGACCAAGCGGGTGGTGGTGGGCGCCGGCTACGCCGCGCCTGAATATGCCGTGCTATCGAGCACGGCCGACCTGCAGCACGCACTCGGCACCGTCGGTCTGCCCATGATGGTCAAACCCGCCTCGCAGGGCTCAAGCGTCGGCATCACCAAAGTCACGAGCGCTGCGCAGCTCCCGCAGGCCTACGCTGAGGCGCGTGCCGTCGATCCCATCGTGTTCGCGGAGCGGTTCATTGCGGGCGACGAATACACCGTCGGTGTGCTGCACGATCGCGGCCTGCCGTCGATCCGCATCCAGCCCGCCACCGAATTCTACGATTACCAGGCGAAGTACTTTCGCAACGACACGCAGTATCACTGTCCGAGCGGCCTCGCGCCGGCAGCCGAGGCTGAACTGCAGGCCGCGGCACTCGCTGCCTTCAAGGTTACCGACTGTGTGGGTTGGGGGCGCGTGGATTTTATGCGCGAGCGTGACGGCGACAAATTCTATTTCATCGAAATCAACACCACTCCCGGGATGACCGATCACAGCCTGGTGCCGATGGCGGCGCGGCAGGCAGGCATCGACTTCGAAGAATTGGTGTGGCGCGTGCTGGAAAGCAGCTATCTGCGAGAACGGAAATGAACCTGACCTTGCCGATGCGCCGCAATCGATTCAAAGCCAAGCCTAAGGTGGAGAAACCCGACTGGCAATGGCCGGCCTTCATCGTGGAGTGGCGCCGTTACGTACGCCGCGCCGTGCTGCTGCTGGCGCTGAGCGGTGGCTTGGCAGGACTTGCCTGGGCGCTCGATCGTCCGGTGCGCGTCATTTCCATGGACGGCAGCTTCCAGCGTGTATCGCCGGGTCAGATCGAGAAAGCGGTCGCGCCCTTCGCGCATGCCGGGTTCATGTCGGCAGATCTGGACGGGATTCAGAATGCCGTTGAAGCACTTCCCTGGGTGGAACATGCGCGCATTCAGCGGCGCTGGCCCAACAGCCTGCATGTCACCGTGGTTGAGCAAACTGCCGCCGCCCGCTGGGGCGAGTCGGGATTGCTCAATACTCGCGGCGAGCTGTTCGTCAGGTCGGCGACGCATGTACCCGCGGAATTGCCGCACTTGAGCGGTCCCGAGGGCACGGAATCGCAGGTGGCACAGCGATATCTCGCGGTGCAGGGGCGAATGCTGGAGGCGGGAATGCGCATTGCAGCGCTGCGTCTCGATGAGCGCGGTGCCTGGGAGTTGGATCTGGACAGCGGCGTCACCGTGCGACTAGGCCGGCGCGAAGTTGATGAACGCATCGATCGCTTCATTCACACCGCATCGCAGGTCATTGCACATCGATTGAACGAAATCACTTACGTCGACATGCGCTACTCGAATGGTTTTGCGATCGGCTGGCGCAACCCCGGAGTGCCGGCAACGGTGCCGGCCTACAAGCGCAGCGACGATACCGACGCCTGAAGGAATCTTTCAAACACATGGCTAAGCGTTCTGATCGAAATCTGTTGGTGGGCCTTGATATAGGCACCAGCAAGGTCGTCGCCATCGTCGGCGAGATCAAGGCCGACGGCGCCTTGGAGATCATCGGCATCGGCAGCCATCCCTCCCGCGGCTTGAAGAAGGGCGTGGTGGTGAACATCGAGTCGACCGTACAGTCGATTCAGCGCGCCGTGGAAGAGGCAGAGTTGATGGCGGGCTGCGAGATTCACTCGGTGTATGCGGGTATTGCCGGAAGCCACGTGCGCAGCCTCAATTCGCACGGCATCGTCGCCATCAAGGACAAAGAGGTCGTGCAAGGCGATGTCGAGCGCGTGATCGATGCGGCCAAGGCGGTCGCCATCCCCGCCGATCAGAAGATCCTGCACGTGCTGCCCCAGGAATACATCATCGACAGCCAGGAAGGCATCCGCGATCCCATCGGCATGTCCGGAGTGCGCCTCGAAGCCAAGGTGCACATTGTGACAGGTGCCGACAGCGCGGCGCAGAACATCGTCAAATGCGTGCAGCGTTGCGGCCTGACGGTCGACGACATCGTGCTCGAACAACTGGCCTCGAGCTATGCGGTCCTCACCGATGATGAAAAGGATCTCGGTGTCTGCGTGGTGGATATCGGCGGCGGCACCACCGACATTGCGGTGTTCGGCGGCGGCGCGATTCGTCATACCGCGGTGATTCCGATCGCGGGCGATCAAGTGACCAACGACATCGCGGTGTCGATGCGCACGCCCACCCAGTACGCCGAGGACATCAAGATCAAGTACGCCTGCGCGTTATCGCAGCTGGCGAACCCGGACGAAACCATTGAAGTGCCGAGCGTGGGCGACCGCCCGCCGCGGCGCCTCGCCCGCCAGACTCTCGCGGAGATCGTCGAGCCGCGTTACGAAGAGCTGTTCGGTCTGATTCGCGACGAGCTGCGCCGCGCCGGACTGGAAGAGCAGGTGGCGACCGGAATCGTGCTCACCGGCGGCAGCTCCAAAATGGAAGGCGCCATCGAACTTGCCGAAGAAGTGTTTCATATGCCGGTGCGTCTCGGCGTGCCGCAGTACGTCAGCGGCTTGGTGGACGTGGTGAGCAATCCGATTCACGCGACCGGCGTGGGGTTGCTGCTTTACGCCAAGGGAAATCTCGATTTGCATCGCACGGAAGCGCCGCTGTTGGCGGGCGGCATGAAGAACATATTTGAGCGAATGAAGGCCTGGTTTCAGGGCAATTTTTAAAGCGACAAGCGCGGATTAAATAAACGAAGGAGTACTGGAATGTTTGAACTGATGGATTCTTATAGCCAAAGTGCCGTCATCAAGGTGCTGGGCGTGGGCGGCGGCGGCGGCAATGCCGTCTCGCACATGGTCCAAGCCGGCCTCGAGGGCGTGGATTTCATTTGCATCAACACCGACGCGCAAGCGCTCAAGCACTCCAAGGTGCGCACCGCATTGCAAATCGGCTGCAATATCACCAAGGGTTTGGGCGCCGGCGCCGACCCCGAAGTGGGCCGACAGGCTGCGATGGAGGATCGTGACCGCATCATCGAGCTCATCGAAGGCTGCGACATGCTGTTCATCACCGCCGGTATGGGCGGTGGAACGGGAACCGGCGCGGCTCCCGTGGTGGCACAAGTCGCCAAGGAGCTCGGCATTCTGACGGTGGCCGTGGTCACGCGTCCCTTCGAGATGGAGGGCAACAAGCGCTCGCGTGTGGCCGATCAAGGGATGTTGGAATTGTCCAAGTACGTGGACTCCCTGATCACCATTCCGAACCAAAAACTGCTGTCGGTTCTGGGCAGCAGCACCACGCTGCTCGACGCCTTCAAGGCAGCGAACACCGTGCTGCAGGGTGCGGTGCAGGGGATCGCGGAACTTATCACCCGGCCTGGCTTGATCAACGTCGACTTTGCCGACGTGCGTACGGTCATGTCCGAAACCGGCATGGCCATGATGGGTTCCGGCTGTGCGTCAGGCGACGATCGGGCGCGTGAAGCGGCTGAGGCAGCGATTTCCAGCCCGCTGCTCGAGGACAT
>JANYLM010000092.1 GCA_025357835.1 Gammaproteobacteria bacterium | reverse complement strand
TCGCGGCCCACGGCGCGAACGGGTGCGAACGGGCGCGCGTGTGGCTGGTTCATAGCGCGAACGTCTCGCGAAGTAGCCGTAATGCCTGCGGCGTATCCCATTCGCGCGCGCCGTACACCTTTTGAAGCACGCGACCATCGGCTGCGACCAGCACCGTTAGGGGTATTTTGGACGCACCCAGGAGATTTTCTATTTCCTGCCGATTGTCGATAAATTGACTGATGGTCGAATGAGATTGCTCAAGCCAAGTCGTGGCCTGCTGCGGGTAGTCGTCGGTTGAAATGCCAATCATGTTGAATTTTCGAGCCGGCTCCAGCCATGCAAGCCTCTCCAGCGACGCCATTTCTTGCTTGCAAGGACCGCACCAGCTCGCCCAAACATTGATGACTAGCGGTTTACCTTTATAGTCGGACAGCCTTCGAGAGTGTCCGTTGAGTCCTTTAAGCTTCGCGTCCGGCAGGATTTGGCCGATTTCTACTTGAGCAGGCGCCGTGGATGACGCTTGCAAAGGAACACGCAGTCCCGACACGGTCAGCATCAGCAGGAGCAACTGTCTACGGAGCATTGACGCTGTGTGCAAAATTGCCGAGCGCGTCTCGGCCGTCCTCCCAGAGGGCGAAGGGCAAGTTCAGCTGCTCCTGGGGCATTCGCAGTGTCAGTTCGCGGCTCGAGGCGATGAATTTTAGTAGTTCCGTATCTACGCCATAGGCACGCGGCACGATGTCGCCGTGCGCTGGAACATGCAGCGCGTGGTTGTGCTTCAGGCTGATCGGTAGCCGCTCCATGGGTTGCAAATCGATTGTGCGTCCGTCCGCCAGAATGCGCAGCGCGCCTTCGTTGGGCAGAGGGGGCGGCGACATGCGCCGATCGACCGTCGACCAGCGATACAACAAGAAGAATTCGCGGTATTGCCCCGAGCTGTCGATCTCCGCCGCGACCAGCGTGGCGTAGTCTCGAGTGTGAGCCTCGACATCCGATCGCTCGCGCGCAAACACCAGTGGCTTGCTCACCACAGTCAATGTGCTGGCTGTTTGCTCATCGAAGACTTCGAGTGGCGGCGGTGCCGGCCGGCTCGCGCACGAACCCGCAACGGCCAACATCCCGATCAAGCCTAGACGCATTTGCATAAGTACTAGAATCGTACTCGATAAGCCGCCGAGACATACAGTGAGCGTTGCTCGATCGCACCTGATAGCGACTGTCCAGCCAATGATTGCTGTTGCTGCAAGGCTTGCTGATTTTGCAGCGAGTAACCCGCGATGACTTCGATCACGGAGAAGCGATTGGTCCAATCGCTGCGCACCTGCGGCAGATAGAGCAACTGCTTGCCGCCGATCGATGGATCGTTCAGTTGCTCGACGCTGAATCGCGGACCCAAGCGCCAAGCGCCGCGTACCACGAAGCGCGCGTCCCATGACAAGGTGGTGCTGCGCTGGGCGGAAGAATCGTCGAATCGGGCGCTGAATATATGCAAATCGCTCGCTTGCGTCAGGCTCGCGCCGGCGATCTGCAGCGTCGCCGTCTTGTCCAGGCCGGTGGACGGGTTCGCCGCGACGGCGATCAACGATGGTGTGCCGGGCACGGCCGCCGTGGCGCGCGTACCGCCCAACTCGAGTCCGCCGATATCGCCCATGAACTGCCAGCGCTCACCGAATGAGCGACTGGCCGAGAGAACCACGGTACTGCTGGTTGCGGTGCGAGCCAGCGCAATCTGCTGAAGTTGCGATGGCGTAAGCTCGTTAGCGAGCACTTGCAGGTCGGTTATGTTCTGGCCGATGAGCGAATTGCCGAGTTCCAATAGCGGTATGAGGCGATGATCCGCATTGAAGCCGAGTATCCACGACTCGCCCGCCTTGATGTTGCCGATCAGGGAGACGACATTGAGTTGCCGGAATTCGATATCGTAATCAACCATCGCCACAGCGGTGCGGCCCGCCACGGAATAGCGCGTCTGAAGCCCAATCGCGCGCCGCTCGGTCGAACTGCCGCTCACTTCGTCGTACAGATACGCGTCGAACACAAACGTTTGATGAAACGGATTGAATTCGGCAGCCACGGTGCCGAACTTCTGTTGGCTCGAGAACGCCGAATAGCTCGAATACGCCGGCAGGCCCGCGGCTGCGCTTACCGACCACTTAGGATCGATGCGATAGCCGACCCAGATGCCGTCGAAGAGACCGATAGCGCCGAGCTGACCGACAAGATGTTCGGCATTACGGCCAGGTTGGGCAGACAATCGCTGTCAACGCTCGG
>JANYLM010000081.1 GCA_025357835.1 Gammaproteobacteria bacterium | reverse complement strand
CGCTCGACGAGTTTCGCGGCGGCATTGTGCTTTTACACGACGGCTTTCCTAAAAATGAAGCGGATCGTGCCGATCCAAAGGAGAATATGGCCCTGGAGGTGGCGAGGTTCGTACTGGCAACAATGCGCGGCCGCGGTTTTCATTGCGTGCCGCTCAAGGAGCCTCCGGCGTGGCGCGAGTACTTGCAAAGGATCTGAGGAAATGTGCGTGAACGCGTGGCTGCCGGGACGCCTATGAGCGGAGTGCCAAAAATATCGGTGCTTACGCCCTGTCTAAACGGCGAGCGCTACTTCAAGGAGTGCCTCGACAGCATTCAATCTCAGCTCTACTCGGACCTCGAGCATATTGTCGCCGACGGTGGTTCCGATGATGGCAGTCTGCGGCTGCTCAAGAGCTATCCGCAGGTAAGGGTCATCAGCGCACCCGACCGTGGGATATACGACGCGTTGAACAAGGCGCTGGCGCTTGCGAGCGGCGAAATCATTGGGATTTTAAATTGCGATGATCGTTATGCACCCCACGTTTTTTCTGCGGTTGCCGACGCATTTCGCGATAATCAAGTTATGGCAGTGGCCGGCGAGGCGATCAGCTTTCGCGGCCTGCGGTTGGACGCGCCGATTGCCGAGAATCGGTATTCGCCTGCGGGAGTCAGCCCTCTGTACATGGCGACACTGGGAACGCCCTCGATCAACGCGTGGTTTTTTCGAGCAGCGGCATTCGTGCGATTGGGCCCATTCGACAGCGAATTTAGAATCGCCGGCGACCGCGAGTTTTTGCTTCGATTTGCGTTGACTGATATGCCGTATCTGGAGCTGCGGCGTGTGGTGTGCTGCTACCGTGTGCACTCGGAGTCCATGACTTTTGCGGGGCATGAGCGGATTTGGCATTCGGTGCTGCGAGAACACCATCGAATGACGTCGACCTACTTGCGCAAAGCGAATGTGGGTGGCCATGCACGCGAGTTGTTGAAACTTGCCCGAACCCGCGATGCGCTGAACGGGGCAATATATTCGGCCCGCCACGGCCAGATTCGCGCATTCGTGTTCCACGCGATGGCCGGATGGCGGCATGACTTTATCTGGCCGATGCGTTTTATTATGCGCGCGGCGCGCACGTTGTCGGCATCGATTCGATTCCGCGGCGCAGGCGCATCAACTTGACTGGCTCTATGTCCAAGCCGCTTCGAGTCCTGGTGGTTGGCGCCGGACCGGCCGCCACCGCTATGCATTTTCCGGTGCTCGCCGCGCTTCGCGACAGAGGCAAGATGGTGCTCGTCTTGATCTGTGATCTCGACTATACGCGGGCAGCGGATGCGCAGGCTCGTTTTGGGTTTTTGGAGAAAACCGGAGAGGCGGGGGCGGCACTAGAGCGCGAAGACATCGATACGGTGTACATTTTTGGCAGCGCCCAGCTGCACTATTCGCTCGGATTAGCGGCACTGAACCGCGGCAAGCACCTGTTCGTCGAAAAGCCGATTGCTCCTTCGTTCACCCAAGCATGCGAGTTGGCCGATGCCGCCCGCGACCATGGCCGAATTGCCGTTGGGGGCCACAACCGGCGCTTCTATCGTGCATTCGAACTGTTACGCGAGCGCAGCGGCGCGCTAGGGTGGCGCTACGCGGAGGCGGTGTTCCACAAGCCCGAATCCGCGGTGCCGGCGCCGTTCGGCGCACGCACATGGCTGGACGCCAATGGCATCCATGCGCTCGATGCTTTAGTGTTCATGATGGGGGGACTGCCGGAACAATTGCACGCAGTAGCAGGGGAGCCAGGTGGGGTGAGCCCGAGTTGCTTTTCCGCAGTCATGCGTTGGCGCGATGGCGGCCAGGGCGTGTTCCTTTGCAACAACAACGCGGGTGCGCGTCGCGAGGAGTATGCGTTCCACAGGATCGGCGAAACCTACAGAATCACCGACACGGGCGTGCTGATAGAAAAGAACGGCATTGCAGAATTTCACGCTTTATCGTCGTTGGGTGACGGTATTGCCGCCGAACATGATTCTTTTGTAGACGCGGTGCTCGCAAAGAGTTCACCGCCGCACAGCATCGCTGCGATCGCGCCATCGCTGTTCTTAGCCGAATTGGTCGAAAACGGCTTTGACGGCAGTGTCTTGTTGGCACCGGCGGCATCAGCGGCGACACACGCGCAGGCGCTGAGTGAACACGGTATCCTTATATCTCACGCGGCACCCCTGCTGCCTGCGATCGCGCGTATGCTTCCCTACCATCGACTGGTTGCCATCGAAGAGGTCGACAATTCGCCGCGCGAGCGCCCGGACATTGTTGCCGCGATGCTCGGCAAAGGCTCTACCGCACTGACACCGTCGACTTTGGCGAAGCTGCCTCGGCTCTCCATTGTTGGAGTGATGGGTCTGTCGCTGGCCCGCCATTCGCCCGCGACATTGCTGGCCCGAGGCGTCACAGTGGTCAACGCCAGCTCTGCGTATTCAAACAGCGTAGCGGAATTCGCGCTGGCTCTTGCGATCTTGGCACGTCGCCGCGCGTTCACGTCGAACGAACTCATGCGAGCCGGGGGCTGGGGCACGGCGGCGCGCCCCGGGGGACTGAAGGCTGGACTACTTCGAGTCGCGCGGCGCTTTCGCCCGGCGGCAAGGGCCGCGGGCCTGGAAAAGTACTTGTTGCGAGGGTGGCGAGCCTGTCAACATGGCAGGGGTTCAATAATGCTGCGCCGAGAAGCGCAGGGCGATGTGCGAAGCGCGAGCGTGGGTCTTATCGGCTGGGGCGCAATTTCTCAGCAATTTGCGCATCGGCTCATCGAGCTAGATGCTCGTGTGCTCGTCTACAGTGAGCATGGGTTGGCGTGCGATATTCGGGCGGCCGGCGCAATTCCGGCTTCGCTGAGCGAGGCGCTGGCGTGCGATATCGTGTCGCTGCACCGCGGTCTGACCCCGCGGACACGACATTGTTTGGGGAAACCGGAACTCTCCCAACTGCGACCCGGTGCGATATTGATCAATGTGGCGCGCGGCGCGCTCGTCGAACCGGCAGCATTGCTCGCGCGCCTGAGGCAGGGTGACATCTTTGCCTGTCTCGACACCTACGAGGATGAACCGCTTCCTGCAACCGATCCCCTGCGCAGATTGCGCAACGTATTCCTGACGTCCCACATTGCGGGCGGTTCGCAGGACATGCACGCAGCGGCCGCGGAAGAAGTTGTGCGCCAGGTGGCATTGCATTTGCAGGGCGGCAACGCGGAGGGGGTCTCGCTCGCCCGTCTGAGCACAATGACATGAGGTCGCTGTCATCGAATTTTATGAAACGCGTGTCGCGCGCTCGACAGCATGTGCAGCGCGTGTTCTCGGCTTCACAGTCTCCAGCCGAATTACCGCAGGCGGGGCGATTTCAGCCGTATACCCACACGTTACCCAATCGCTATCCTTGGCTGTTCAAGTTTGCGGCCGCGAACCTGACGAATACCGACGCGTGTAGGCTATTGTCGTTTGGCTGTTCTCGCGGGGACGAAGTGTTCGCGCTGCGCGACTACTTTCCGGCCGCGGATATCAAGGGAATCGATATCGCACCGGATAACATAGCTATCTGTCGAACGCGGGCACTCGACGGCGACATTGCCGGAGTAAGATTCGCGGTCGCCTCAAATACCGGCGCTGAGCCGTCCGCGTATTATGACGGCATTTTCTGCTTGGCGGTGCTGTGTCACGGCGACCTTTCGACATACGGCGCGCAGCGTTGCGACCCTTTAATTCGCTTTGAGGAGTTTTCGCGCATAGTCGGCGACTTCGGGCGCTGTCTCAAGCCGGGCGGTCTGTTGTTGCTTCTCACGACAAATTTCCGATTCTGCGACACGGAGGCGGCCCGCAGCTTCGTTGTTGTACTGGAGGCAGAGCCTGAGTGGCTCGCCCGCGATGTGCTGTTCGGTCGCGACAATCGGCTGCTGCCGGACCAAAAATACCGTGCCGTCGCGTTTCGCAAGCGGACCGAGATTCGCCCCTCGCACGCGCCATTGGACATGTAGGCAGTGGCTCTCGCTTTCCATGGTCGGTTTTTAGCGCTGGTCGAGGAGTTGGAGCGAAGGTTCCCGGTTTCACAATGGAAATGCGGCGATGTCGAGGTGTGGCCGTTGGCGCGAATGGATCTCTATCTGGACATGTGGTGGTCGGAGGCGCGAAACGCGGCGCCGGCGCCGCGACCGTTGCCGCTGCGTGCGCTGGCACGTCTCGCGACACCGTTGAATAACCTTTGGAAAAGTCGTGATGACCTGGATAACTGGATACTGCGCCCGCAGCCTGCACACGCAGTATTTCTGGGCGACGGCGTGTCCTTGGACTTCGTCGAAAATGCGTGGCAAGATCGATTTTGCGAGCCCCTGATTGTCGAACTCGAACGTCGTGGTCTGCGGACTTTTCTCATGCAAGGCGGCGAGTTGGCGCGACTACCTTGGCATCGGCCGACGTTTTCAGCAAACATGCTGGGTGCGTGGGGTGCACTTGCAGGGAGCGTCGTGGCGCCGCGCGCCGTATTGCCGCGACACAACGATGTGATGCGCATGCTTGCCGAGCAGGAGGTTGCTGTACCCTCTTTGACGTATAGAAAACTCGAGCGACGGGCTAGGGTGGTGCATGCCACCGCGAGCGCCTTTGAGTGGGTATTGCGGACCGTGAAGCCGACACTCGCCTTCGTGGTGACGTTCTATGCGGGATTGGGCGCGGCGTTTCTTGTCGCATGTCGCAGACAGCGCGTGCTGTCGATCGATTTGCAACATTGCCCCCAGGAAGGTGCGCACAAGGCCTATAGATGGTCGCAAGTGCCGCCATCGGGATATGCAGCCTTGCCGGCTATTTTTTGGACCTGGACCGAACACGATGCGGCGTACATTCGTCGCTGGTCCGAGCGCCTCGAAAGTCCCTGGCATCGTAGCGTTCACGGCGGCCATACGCAGCTTGCGGGCTTTCTTGACGAGCGCTCGGGCAATGCCGACCGATGGGAGAAGGGGTTCGCACCCAAGTATGAGGGCGCCAGCTTCGAGCGAGAGATTCTAATCGCCCTGCAGCCGATTGGCGCGCAGCATATGCTGTGGCAGAAACTACGCGAACAGATTGAAAAGGCGCCCAGGCGCTGGCGGTGGTGGATCCGCCGACATCCAGCATCCACTTCGGAGCAGGATCAGGAGTATGCAGAGTTGCTGTCGCTCAAGACACCCAACGTCGTCGTGGACGGGGCCTCTTCACTCCCCTTGCCGGCGCTGCTGGGGCGCATGCATGCCATCGTCTCGTTGGCATCGGGCGCTTCGGCGGAAGCCGCTGCCTTTGGTGTTCCCGCATTCTTTTTGAGCGAGGACGCCCGCGGACCGTTCGCCGGATTGATCGAGCGCGGACTCGCATCGGTAATCAATATCCATACGCTCAACTCAGAAATTGCAGGCTTGCCCGCCGTTCGCGATCGCATGAATCCGGGCCGCCAGCCGGGCCTTGACGAGACTTTGCGGCATCTGGAGAGTCTCGCGTGCGACTATTCGCAGTTATGCCGTCGGCAGACTTGATGACGACCGTATCCGTCATTATCCCGACATTCAATCGCACCAACTTCCTTAAGGTCGCGATTGAGTCCGTATATTCTCAGACATTCACAGACTGGGAAATCGTCGTCGCGGACGACGGTTCAGGCGAAGAAACCAGGCGTTATTTGCGAGGCATTGAAGGTCCGCGCTTGCGAACTGTATGGCTTCCGCATTCAGGAAACCCGTCCTTAGTTCGCAATGCCGCCGTTGCCGTTGCCGGTGGTCGCTATCTGGCGTTTCTGGACTCCGACGATGCATGGTTCACCGAGAAGCTAGAGAAGCAGATTGCGGCGCTACGCAATTTTCCGCATTGCCGTTGGAGCTACACGGCTTGCCGCCATGTTGATGAAGGGGGCATTCTGATTCCCAAGAAGAGACGTTCGCGTGCGTCCATTTCCCCGGAAGGCTGGATCTTCGACAAGCTCCTTAAATTGGAAATTGGCATCGCGATGCCTACGGTGGTCACGGAGCGGAGTCTCTTTGACGAAGCAGGTGGCTTCGACGAACAACAGCGATTTGGCGAATTTCACGATCTTTGTCTTCGGCTTGCGCTGAAGGGCGAAGTCGTCGTCGTTCCAGAGCCACTGTGCTCGGTGCGCACCCACAATGAACATTACAGCAGTGATAAGCTCGCGGACCATGCCGACTGGATGCGCCTATACCAGAAGATGGCCGGTATCGCCGACAGTCCACGGTTGCGTTCGCACTGCGCTCGGATGCGCGCGGAAACATCGTTGAGCCTCGCAGCAGCTCATGGTGAGAACCGTGACTATAGGAAAGTCGGCACCACATTATGGCGAGCTCTGCCCTTTTCTTGGCGTTATCCCAACTGGTGGTGGGGCGCCCTCAAGAGAATCGTTCGGCCAAGCGTTCCGAATGCCCTAGTATCTGCCGTCAGGCAGCGACGGAAAACAGAATAGAACGATACGCGCGCCCGGGTACCGCAATGTTCCTTCAAATCAGCGCCTGATGATGGCGAAGCTGAGATTTGCGCCGACATTCTGCTGAATGTACTTGCCAAGACTGAGACATAGCTTCTACGCCGATGTTTTGGCGCTACGGCGGAATGCAATCGTATTATTCACATACCAGTCATCCTGCTTCGAAAATTGCGTAAAGAGTCGCGTGAATCCCTTTCCCGTCAGCAATTCAAGAAGTCGCTCTCGAGCAATTGTGTAGTTGTGCTCAACGGTAATAACTCCCACGTCGTATTTATCAAAGTCAAACGACTCTAGAATCGGTAGCTCAGATCCTTCCGTATCTATAGAAACATAGTCAATTGTCGCGGGCGCATCATAGGTATACAGGAGGTCGTTCAGGGACACTGTTTCGACCGGGTAGATATACCCACATTCACGCTTGCGGGCGTGATGATCTCCTGCGCTGAAATTCTGCAGCGTTGACAGCTCCGGCGCCGCTACTTCGTTGAAGGCCAAAGTTTTTCCACTCTCGCTCCAAACACATCGAGTGTCTACAATACTAGATCTATTGCGCAGGAGTTGCGCGCGCCAGCAGTGCGCGGGTTCCGCGAGTATGCCTCGCCAAGCGAGACATTCCTCCAGGTACTTCGTGTTGCTTAGTTCGACACCGTTAGCGGCCCCGAAATCGACGAAGAATCCTTCGGCCTTCTCTTGAAGTTGCCACCGAACGAAAAGGTCCTGCAATAGTTGTGAGTAAGACTCCGAGGCATGTTGAATGCAAAAGCTGAGAAAGGATTCTGCAGTGCCTTCGTGAAGCGCTTCCGATACCCCTCGTCTCCCCAGTTGTGCGTCAAATGCTATCTCTGTCCAATGTGGCTCGGACTTCGGAGGATACCGTCTCACGTCGACTCCAAACCTCCGAAGTTGGGGTCGAAGATAGTTGTTCCAGATGCACCTAGAAATATTGGTCATACACGTCAAACGAATGGGATACGGTAGGGGAATACCATATCCACGTCATCGATTTCCTCCGCCAGTCAACGATGACGATTCGCGCGACTTCTTCATCTGTTGACAATTAGTGTACGCCGACCAATCGGCGGAACGAAGTGGAAGCCTCGAGCAGTTCGCCATACGAACCGCTCGCAACGATGGCGCCGCTGTCGAATTCTATTATGGTGTCGCAGGTGCGCGCGGAACTCAGTCGGTGGGCGATTAAAATAATCGTATAGCGTCCCCGCAGCCGCAACAGTGTTGTCATCAGTTCCCGTTCGCTCAGACCGTCTTGGGCGCTCGTCGCTTCGTCCATGATGAGTACCGATGCGTTGCGATACAGCGCACGCGCAATGCCGATTCTTTGACGCTGTCCGCCGCTAAGTCGAATGCCCTGCTCGCCCACCACATGCCGATAACCGTCCGGCAGTGTGTCGACAATTTTATCTAGCTGCGCGAGACGTGCAGCCTCGACGAGCCGCTCGCGGTCGATGTCCTCGACCGAATGCCCCAGCGCGATGTTTTCTTCGATGGTCGTATCCATCAGACACACTGTTTGCGGCACATAGGCAATGTTCGATTGCCAGTGGCTGCGATTAGTGTCGTCGATTACGATTCCGTCGACCTCGATATGGCCGCTGGTAGGCACGAGCAGCCCGGCGATAAGATCCACCAAAGTGGTTTTGCCGGAGCCGTTGGCGCCGACGATGCCGACGGCGGTACGAGTGCCGATGCGCATCGTCACTTGATGCACCACATCGCAGCGTGCCGGGTCGTACCGGAATGACACCTGGTCGAGCAGAATTGCCCCACTAGGACGCTGCTGCCAGGCGTGATTCGCGGCGGCCTCACTGCGATCTGGGCGCACCCGTGCCTGACGCAGATCCGGCATTATCGCATCAAAGCCTGGCTGGCCGCTGCGAATTTTGACCAGCGAGGCGAATGCCTGTTGTAGAGTGGGCAGGAGCCGATAGGCGGCAAAACTTAGAAATGTGAGCTCGCCGAGCCAGGAGCCTAAGCCGGTGGCACGGCCGGCCGCGACCAGTGCCGTCAATACGAGGCCGAACACGGCGATACACTCCATGATGTGGCGCGGACTTTTGGCGATGAGTTCGATTCGCGCGCCGGAGCGGGCGAGCTCCCGACTGTGGTGTTCGAAGATTGCGCGAAAAAAGTCCTGAACGTGCAATACCAGGATCTCCTTTATTGCCGCAAAAGTTTCGTCTATAACCTTGCTCTGCGCGGCGAATAGGTAGGATTGAGTCTCGCCGGCGTCGTGCAGGCGCCGGCGGACGGCCAAGTAGATCGCTAGGTAGCCTCCCGCCAACAGCAGAATTAAACACCCAGCGACAGGGGGATTCAGCACCACAACAGAGGCAATAATCAGACTTCCTGTGGCAAGGTTGCTGATCAATGAGAATATGTTCTGCAGCACCTCATTGGTCGAGCGGGCGGTCTCATGGATGACATTGTTTGCCAGTAGTGTGCGGTGCGTGCCGGAGTAAAAAATATATGGCCGGGCGAGATATTCTCGCAGCAGCGCTGATTGCAGATCCGCACCAATCCATAGTGCCAGTTTGCTGAGCGCGAATGAACCGACGATGTTGATGACATTGGCGATGATGACCAAACCCATGAACGCAATGCCTAGCGCCACTTCGAAGCTGCGCGGCGTTGAAAATCGCAGTCCCTCATAGAGCCAATGCAGGGCCGCATTTTGATCGATCAACCGCGGATTCCCCAAGACCGAAAAGAACGGCGCGATGGACGCGATACCCGCCACCGTCGACGCCGCCATGACAATCGACAGGATTTGTGCGAAGACTACGCGCCGCCGTTGCCCCGGTGTCAGTACGCTCCAGATGTCGGATAGCAGGCTCATAGACCTGAAACGCGGGGGTCCCATAGGTGTATGAACTTTTTCGAGAAGTCGAGTTCCCATGGTTGCTCGTAGCGCCTGAGTCGATAGCGCCACGCCGCGAGCGTGCGCAGCGCAGCCTTGCCCCATGAGGGCGAGCGAATATCCGTCACAGTGGGAAATCGACACCCGAGCACGGTTGTGAAATCGCGGATTCGGTTGCGTAAGCGCGACGTAAGCCACGGCGCGTCGGTATGGCACCAGTACGCGAGCCATTCTTTTTCAGCCCATTCGTCCGCCGTTGTCGGAAACACTAAGGCCCCGCCGTTCGAGTCACGCAGATTGCCGACGGCACGCTCAACGGGCAGATTCTTGCTGCCGGGGGCCGGCGGCAGGGGGGCGTAGACGTAGAGCATGATTTCCGTCTTGGGGTGAATTCGCTTGATGTGCCGGATGAACTCGAAGGTTCTTTCCGTCTCGCCTTCGGGATCCTGCGGCGGAGCCAACATAAATGACAGCTCGGGAGTGACGCCGTGGCTGCGGCACAATTCGACTGCCTCCAGCGTCTGATCAGTACTGGTCCCTTTGCGAACATCCTGCAGTAGCCAATCGCTGGGAGACTCTGCACCAATGTAAGCCATTCGGAGTCGACTCTTCCTTACCAGGGCCCATGAACGCGCTGAAAGGTTCAACAGCGCATCGGAGCGGGCGAAGCACCACCACGGTAGCTGAAATTTCGCCAGTACCTCGAGCAACGGGGCCGTATCGGCTTCGCGGTCAAAAAAGTTATGATCGAAGAACTGGATGGAGTCCACACCAAACTGCGTAATTAGAAATCGCAAATCGCGTTCCAGCCGCTCGGGTGCAGGCAGCGCAGTCTTGCCCTTAAACATCGCCGCAACGCCGCAGAAGGTGCAGCGGAATCGGCAACCCAAGGCTGCCTGGTAGCCGGTGGTGCGCCTTCCGAGATAGGTTCTGGCGATGTAGTGTTTTGGGTTTCCCAAGCGCTCATATGGCAGGACCCTCGCAAAGCTTGCCGTCGAGAACCCGCGATTGCGGTTATGCACAATCTGTCCACCAGTGCGCCATGAGAGGCCGGCAATCGCACCGAGCCGATCAGCGCCCCCGGAAAAGAGCGCATCGAGAAGCTCGCCGAGTGTTTCTTCTCCTTGACCTCTTATGGCGTAGTCGACATACGGCGAATTAAGGCTTGGTTCCGCGCAGATTGTCGGAAAATGTCCACCCCAGATAATCGGGGTTGCGGGAAATCCATCACGAATCGCGCGCGAGACGGATATAGCCGTGCGAAGCTGGGGGCCTCCCATGACACTGATGCCCACTGCATCGACTCGACCTGTCTTGAGCGTCCGCAATGTGGTCGACACGAAATCTCTATCGACATTGCCGTCGATAATGCTTGACGTGTACTTGTCATCCAGCGATGCGGACAAGTTCAACACCGCGAGTGGGAATCGGGCGCTGCGCCGTTTTGTAATCGTCGGGTTTATCAATAGAACGTGTCGTTGGGGATTCATGAGAGCCTTTGTGCGGGTACCAGCCAGCGTGTGAACAACATTTCGACCGGCCAACGATAGTTGTCCTTGTCGCAACGATATCGCGCCAGTTGCTGCAGGAGTCGGTTGCCGCGCGACACGCGCTTCCACGCCAGTTCGTGGAAGAACTTGAAGCGCTCGATGAGTTCGAATTTCTCGGGCGACACCCAGGGGCCGGGTTCTCCGGCGACGTAATCGAATTTGGCCCAGGCCTCCAGGGTTTCCGGAAGGCGGAAACCGCGAGCCACGGCTTCAATGACCAGCGCACTGCCAGGATAGGGTTTGAAGTAGTAAATCGGCGTTAGAAAGTCCGAGCTCATCGAGCGCAAGCGCTTGGCGCAATCGAGAGTCGCCTGAATATGGGCATCGGTCTCGTCGGGGAAGCCGACGATGAAAGGGAAATGGCCGGCGATACCGAACCGCAGCATCTTCCCGGCGGTCGCGAATACCTGCTCAATCTTGATATCCTTGCGAATGCGCTTCAACACCTCATTGGAGCCGGATTCAACGCCAACGAGCAGCCGCCGCAAGCCGGACTGCTTGCATCGCGCCCATACTTCGTCAGGCAGTCGAATACCTTGGTCGGCCCGCATGGTGGCTGCCCAGGTGATTTTCATGCCGGATTCGACAATCTGATCAGCCAGCGCATGCACGCGGCCGGCCTTGGTGAAGAATGTTTCGTCCTGGAAATTTACATCGTCGAAACGGTAACGGTCCCACAATTCTTTCAGTCGCAGCGCCATCCGGACCGGTTCTAGGCCGACCCATTTGCGTCCGTAGACAAATGGATCGGAACAGAACGCGCAGCGAAAATTACAACCTTGAGATGAAATAAAGTCCAATTGTCGCTTGCCTTTCAGCTCGAAATAACGCTCCACAGGGATTAGCCCATAGTCGTGGTCGCGGAACCTGTCGACCTGCGCGAGCTGCCGCGCCGGGTTCTCCTGTATCGAGCCGTCTTCTAGTCTCACGGTGCATCCGGCGCACCCTGCCAGCGAACTGCCTTCGGCAAGCCGCCGGACTATTTCAGCGAATGCTTCCTCACCTTGCCCGCGAACCGAGACGTCGACCGACTTCTCGATCAGACATTCTCGCGCGAACATTGAGGGGTGCCAACCTCCCCAAACGACGGGCAGCGTCGGACGTGCCCGTTTCGCTGCGCGTGAAATACGCAGGGCGTCGGAGATGGGCGCACCCGTCAGCACGGTAACGCCGAGGCACAGCGCATCGTCCAAGTGAGCCAACACGGTGTTTTCAGCGTCCGGATCCAGCCGGGCGTCGACGATCACGACTTCGTAGATCTTAGGGTCGAGTTCGGAACCAATGGCGAGCAATGCCAAAGGCATAGTGAAGAACACCGCTTGGGGATTGTAGAGCACGACTTTAAGTCGCCTTCCGCGAGGTTTCGCCAAGGAGTCGCCGCTACGGCTTTCGGAACCGATCACGCCGCCCTCCCGGTAAAACGCGTCAGCTCAAGTCCACTTTCATGTATTCCCGCATCAGCCACTAGGCCGGCAATGCGGCTGTCCAGGACCTTCGCTCTGCCGTCGACCCAAATGTCCGTCCATTGCGCGTCCGGTGTTATGGGGAGAGCGCGGTGCCTGTCGCCATATCGTGCGATTCCATCGATCAGCACCACTCGCACATCCGCACGACTCGCCTCCGCCAGGCGTGTTCTTGCGGGAAGGAGGAGAATGTCCGCGCGAGCTCCAGCTCGCAGCATGCCGCGGTCGTGCAGTCTGAGCAGGCGGGCACTGGCCGTCGTGACCAGCGATTCCAAGGAACATTCATCGACAACGCCCAGATCGTTGGCGAGACGCAACTCATCTAAAAGATCGCCGGCGCCGCTCAGGCGAGAATCGGTACCCAGTGCGATTCGGCCGAGTCCCACGAGTTCCGCCACATCCGCGGTTCTGCCGAACAAGTGTAGGTTCGACGACGGACACCAGATGAGCCCCGCAGCCGCGAGATTGAGCCGCAGCCGTTGCGCGTGGTTGAGCGCGATGCCATGTACCAGCAAGGTATTTGATCCCAGACAGCCGAGCGCATCGAGTCGCTCGAACTCCCGCCCAGCTTCGTCGTCCAGGCCCTCGCCGGCGTGAATGATCCACGGCCAATCGGCCGGGGTCGCATGATAGGAACTCCTGACTTCCTCCTCGCCATCCACATAGAGAGAATGCGACCACCCGTAGTCGCGGACAACGCTCGTAGGGAAAAAAAGGCTCGACAAAAACGGATAGAAGGGATCGTGGTGAGCGACCGTAGTGACCCCGCTCAGTAGATTCTTTACGCCGCCGATCAATAGTCGCTCATCGCGCGCGACAGCGATGGCTGCTTGGAACTTGGGATCGGATCGCCGATACGCATTGACATCTGAAATCCATTCGCGCACATGGCGATAATGCTTCTCAAATTCGGGCCGCGTTAGAGTGTTGAGTTGCAAATGGTCGTGTGCGTTGATGAGGCCCGGCAGCACGCGGTCGCCCTCGACGTCGACTATCAAATCACCAGGGTGGGGAGCCGCTCCCAACGCGTCGATTCGTGGGCCCGCGATGCGAATGCTGGTGATTCCGCCATCGCTTAGTTGCGCGTTGATAAGGGTGATGTTTGAGCGAGTGGGCGGCATCTTCGTCATTTTCGAGCCCGAACGACTAACGCGATGGGTAGACCGTGCCATCGTCGATAGAACTCTTGGGACTTCGGGAATGGTTCGAGCAGTTCCACTCCCACCCGTACCTCGTGGACCACCTCGATGGTCAGATTGGCCGCGGCGGCGGCCTCTCGCTGAGATTCGAGATCGAAACTGCGGTGCGGCACCGTGCAAGAGTCATTCTTTTGATCTTTGAAAGATCGAGTGAGACCCACCCGCGCGGCCTCCGGATGAAAGTCGGAATACAAGAATGCGCCACCCGACTTGAGCACCCTGGCGACTTCCGCCATCCAGGCATGGACGTTGGCGGCATGACCAAGCGCGAGACCCGATATGACGACGTCGAACGTCTGGTCGGCGAACGGCAGCTGCATCATACTGCCGCATACTCGGGCGGCGTCGGCCACCTGACGAAGCATGGGCACGCAAAAATCCATAGCGACGACCTGGGCGGCTTGCGCCGCCAGCAATCGCGAATAGCGTCCGCTGCCACTGGCGAGATCCAGAGCGCGCCTGCCGGCTACCCGCGGCCAATGCCTAGCCATTACCTGTTGTTCGGCCCGCATCAAGGGATTATGAGCTGTAGGGGGGTAGAGCGGCGCCCAACGTTCATAGGCCGCCAGCGTCTGCGCGGTGAGGCTCGCGGTCACGGCCTGGCTTCCCAGACAGCGCCCATGAATTTTGTGACGCTCCGCAGATCTTGGGGATCGCGCCACATCGAGCAGACGCAGGTTATGCATTCGGCGCGCAGCCCGTTTCGGATCGAATTGCGCAGTGCCGTCATGCCGCTGTCGTTCAATATGCTGGTGAGATCGGCGCTCGGAGATACGTTGCCGTTCGCTGTTCGTGCATCCAAGGGTCCTGAAATGAAAAAGCACGGCTGCACCCGGCCCGTCGCACCAATGACCGCCGAGAACTCCGGTGCGTTGCAGCGCACCGGCGGGTACGGCCTTTGTCCGTGGATGGCCGCGAAGTATTGGTGAATGCGCCGCAGCTTTTGCGGGCTCTCTGCGATGAAGCCGGAGCGAAAATCTTCTGAATGATCCCGTTCGACGGTGTGCAAGAGTTGTTCGAACTCCGGCAACTCTTCCCGACGTAGCGCCAGATCGGATACAAAATCATCCGTACGGCCAAACGCATGCGGGTTGGCGACGTCGACTGCAAGAAATGAAACCTGGCGAGCGCCAAGTTCTTTCGCGAGGCCGACAAACGCCGGGAACTGCCGGTAGTTGGCGCGCTGCAAAGTGACTCTGAGGCTCGGACGCATGCCGTGTTCCGCCGCGGCGTGAATCCCCTCGCACACTTTTTCGAAGGCATCCACTCCTCGAATGGCTGCGTAGGTCTCTGCATCGGTTCCGTCCAGCGATACTGTGATGGCATCGAACAGCCCAGCCGCGCGGCGGGCATGCTTGGCTAGCGCCAGCCCGGATGTGAGCAGCCACGCTTTGATGCCGTTCTTGTGCAACGACTCAGCGATCGGCGCCCAGTCGGGGTTGAGGAGCGGCTCGCCGCCGGATAGCAGCACTACTTCAGTATGCAGTTGCGCGAAACTCGGCAGCAATCTCGTCACCGCCGCGAGGTCCATGTCGTTTCGACCGTGGCGCCAGTAGTCACAGGTGATGCAGCGGGAGTTGCAGCGCTCGGTCACATAGAGAGTAACCAGTGGCAGCCGGGTCAGGGGCGGATGAACTGCGAGCGGTTGGGCGGACAAATTGCGGCTCTCTGTATCCATAGCGAAGGGTGCCCAATGCATAGGCGCGTTATTCCTATCGTGAGTACCGAGCTGCTGCGAAACGGTTTAGGCATAAACCGTCATTGGGCACCGGTAGACGCGAAATTCGGCGATAAGCGTCGCTGATCGCGCATGAATAGGTGGCTTCAACTCGTTGATTTAGTTAAGCTCGCGACCTCATGAATATGGCAGCTGACGGTCTGAGTGTCGAAAAGGTCCACGTCTGGCGCGGCGATCGTCATGTGCTGAGGGGGGTAAGCCTCTCGCTGGGGCCTCGCCAGCTGCTGCACGTTTCTGGCCCGAACGGCACGGGCAAGACCACCTTGCTGCGCGTGGTTTGCGGTTTATTGCGGCCGGAGCAGGGGCAGGTGTCGTGGCGGGGGCATTCGATCTCCAGCGCGAGGTCCGAATATCAGGCGACCCTGGCCTATGCCTCGCACGAGCCGGCGCTAAAGGGGGATTTGACGGCGCTGGAGAACCTGCGCTTCGCGGTCGGTCTCAAACGCCGAGTGACGGCGGACGAACTGCGGAGCGCGTTGCAGCGCACCGGCGTCGCCGCCTGTGCCGATTTACCGGCGCGAGTACTGTCGGCCGGCCAGCGCCGGCGGGTGGCCATGGCCCGAGTGCTGGCGATGAGCGCGTCCCTGTGGCTGCTGGATGAGCCGTTCACCAATCTCGACGCGGCAGGCAGCGATGTGATGTCCTCCTTGCTGCAATCGCATGTGGCAGGGGGCGGTTCGGCGCTGGTTGTCGCGCACCATGAACTGACGGTGGAGTGCGACATGCGCCGCATGGAGCTGGCATGAGGGTCGGCGCTTTCGAGGCCTTTGGGCTAGTTGTACGTCGAGAACTATGTCTCAGTTTCAGGCGGCCGGACCAATTGTTGCAACCTTTGGTGTTCTTTTTGATCGTAACTACATTGTTTCCCTTAGGCTTGAGTTTGCAGTTGTCGCTGCTGCGAGACATGGCGCCGGGTGTGCTTTGGGTCGCGGCACTGTTATCTTCTCTGTTGTCGCTGGACTCACTATTCAAGAGCGATGCGGATGACGGCACATTGGAGCAGCTGGCGCTTTGCGGTCAGGGATTGACGGTCATCGTGGTGGCGAAAACCTTTGCACATTGGCTGGTCACTGGTGCGGCTCTGGTATTGGTATCGCCGGTGGTGGGGACCGCCCTGGGTATTCCGGGCGCTGCATTCGCCACTATGCTGCTGAGCTTGGGTTTGGGCACCTTAACCTTGAGCTGGTTGGGCGCCATCGGTGCGGGCCTCACGGTGGGATTGAAACGCGGCAATGTGTTGCTCTCGTTGATCGTGCTGCCGCTGGCCATGCCGCTGTTAATTTTTGGCGCCGGTGCCACCGATAGGGCGATTTCCGGCACCAGTGCCGTAGGGGCTTTGTATTTTTTGGCGGCGCTTTGCGTGTTCACATGCACCCTGGCGCCGTTCGCCGCAACGGTGGCGTTGCGCATCACCTTGGAATGAAGGACGGGTAATCGACGATGTGGACCTGGTTTTACAAGCTTGCATCGCCGCCGTATGTATACGCCGCCGCAGCTGCACTTGCGCCGTGGTTCCTGGGACTGGCCGCGATCACCGTCGGCTATGGGCTGGTGGACGGCTTGGTGTACGCGCCCCCCGATTACCAGCAAGGCGACGCATTTCGGATCATTTACGTGCATGCACCCAGCGCATGGTTGTCCTTGTTCGCCTACACCAGCATGGCACTTGCCGGCGCGATCGCGCTCGTCTGGCGCATCAAGATGGGCCACGCCGTGGCGGCCGCATCGGCGCCCATCGGCGCCTCCTTCACCGTGCTGGCATTGGTTACGGGTTCGCTGTGGGGCCGGCCGATGTGGGGTACTTACTGGGCCTGGGACCCGCGACTGACATCGGAACTTATCTTACTGTTTCTCTATGTGGGGGTGATGTCCCTGCGGTCGGCCTTCGAGGACCCCTCTCGGGGCGATCGGGCAGCGGCCCTCCTAGGGATAGTCGGGCTGGTGAACGTCCCCATCATTCATTATTCCGTCACTTGGTGGAACTCATTGCACCAGGGCGCCACGGTTGCCAAGCTGGGCAAACCGCCCATGCCGGGTAGCATGCTGTGGCCCTTGCTATCGATGCTGCTCGGGTTCATGTTGTTCTATGGTGCGGTGCTATGCATGCGCCTGCGTGGCGAGGTCCTGAATCGGGAGCGCCAAGCCAAATGGGTGCGGGAGGCAATCAAATCGTGAGCACTGATTTCTGGTCCATGGGCGGCTACGCGCGCTTTGTCTGGCCATGCTTCGCGTTTGCGGGGGTGGTTCTGGGGTGGAACCTGTGGTCGGCGCGCCGCTACTACGCCGCGGCACGACTGAGGGCGGAGCGCGCTCTAGAAGCCGCCATGGCGGCGGGTGAGGAAGCATGACGCCACGGCGCAAACGCCTACTCGTGGTACTCGGTATTCTGGGCGGCGTGGCCGCGTCGGTGGCGCTGGCGGTCATGGCCTCGCGCGAGAACATCATGTTCTATTACGACCCTAGCCAGGTGGTTGCGGGCAAGGCACCTTTGACCAAGCGCTTTCGCATCGGAGGCATGGTCGTCAAGGGCAGCGTCGCGCGCAATCCCGGCGATTTGCAGGTTCGATTCGTGCTCACCGATTTCGCACACCAGGTTCCCGTGGAATACACCGGTGTGCTGCCGGATCTGTTTCGCGAAGGGCAGGGTATCATTGCGCACGGCACCATGAGCAGGGCTGGCGCCTTCGTCGCCGATGAGGTGCTCGCCAAGCACGATGAGAAATACATGCCGCCCGAAGTGGCCGCATCGCTGAAGAAAAAGGCCGCCCTTAGCCCGGCGGCCCAAGGGCCGACCACCTAGGCTCAAGGAGTAGCGCAATGGCAGCGGAATTAGGCATTTTTTCACTCATCCTGGCCTTCGTGCTGAGCTTGTCGCAGGCCTTCTTCGGCCTCACGGGCGCCTGGCGCGCCAAGCCCGTGTGGATGGCCGTGGCTCGCCCGGCCGTGACCGGGCAATTCGTGTTTGTCATCATGGCCTTCGCCTGCCTGGTGTATTCCTTCGTCAACAACGATTTCTCCGTAATGTACGTGGCGCGCAATTCGAATTCGCAATTGCCCTTGTTCTACAAGGTTGCGGCTCTGTGGGGAGCGCATGAGGGCTCGCTGCTGCTGTGGATTTTGATTCTGTCCATCTGGAGCGTGGCGGTCGCCGCATTCAGCCGCCAGCTACCCTTGAGTTTTTCCAGTCGCGTGCTTGGGGTGATGGGCCTCGTCAGCGGCGGCTTCATGCTGTTCACGTTGTGGACCTCGAATCCCTTCCAGCGGCTGATTCCCGCAGCGTCGGACGGCGCGGATTTGAATCCGGTGCTGCAGGATTTCGCGCTCGCGATTCACCCGCCCATGCTCTATACCGGCTACGTGGGTTTCTCGGTGGCCTTTGCGTTCGCCATCGCCGCGATGCTGGAAGGGCGCCTCGATCAGACCTGGGCGAAGTGGACCCGACCCTGGACTATTTTCGCATGGCTGTTTCAGACCATCGGCATCGCGCTCGGGAGTTGGTGGGCTTACTACGAGCTGGGCTGGGGCGGATGGTGGTTTTGGGACCCTGTGGAGAACGCCTCGTTCATGCCCTGGCTGGTGGGAACGGCGTTGATCCACTCGCTCAGCGTTACGGAGAAGCGCGGCATTTTCAAGAGCTGGACCTTGCTGCTCGCCATCTTTGCCTTCTCCTTGAGCTTGGTGGGAACCTTCTTGGTGCGTTCCGGTGTATTGGTGTCCGTGCACTCGTTCGCAACCGATCCGACCCGAGGTTTGTACATACTGGCCTTCCTCGTGCTGACCATCGGCGGTTCGCTGACCCTGTATGCGTGGCGGGCGCCGAAGCTGTATGTGCCCGGCGGTTTCGAGCTGTTCTCGCGAGAATTCTTTCTTCTAGTGAACAATGTGATTCTGGTGTGCGTCGCCGGGCTGGTTCTCTGGGGCACCCTGTCGCCGTTGGTTTACGAACTGCTGGGAATAGGCAAGATCTCGGTGGGACCGCCGGTATTCGCGGTGATGTTCCTGGTGCCTGTGTTGCCGTTAATGGTATTCCTGACCATCGGCATGCATTCGGCCTGGCGGCGCGGCAAGCTGACGGCGACCGCCAATCCGCTGTGGTGGCTGCTGGGCGTGGCGGCGGCTCTGTCGGTGGCCATTCAAGGCCTGGTGTTCAAGGAATTCCACCCGGTGGGACTAATCGGCTTTACTTTTGGTTTCTGGGTCATCTTTTCCGCCTTGCTAGAGCCGGTGCGGCGCTTGCGCCAGAAACAGACCCTGACGGCCGCCTTGCTGGGGATGTGCATGGCCCACTTCGGTGTGGGGATGTTTGCCATCGGCGCCAGCGGCGTCGAAAGCTACAAGATCGAGAAGGACGTGGCCCTGAAGCCGGGCGGGAGCTTCGCCATCGCCGGCTATGATTTCCGCTTCGTCAACGCCGTGAATGTACGGGGGCCGAACTACGACGCGGTCGAAGCCCTGGTGGAAGTCACTCGCGGAGGCAAACCGGTCGCCATACTGAAGCCGCAGAAGCGGCATTTTTGGGTGCAGCAGACGGATAACAGTCAGGCCGCCATCTCGGTGAGCTGGGCGCGCGATTTGTTCGTCGCCATGGGCAACCCTCTGGGGGAGAACGCCTGGAGCATGCGCATCCAGTACAAACCGCTGGTTCGCTACATATGGCTTGGGGCCGTCGTGATGGCTCTCGGTGGTTTAATCGCCGCCACTGACCGTCGCTACAGAATCAAAGTGCCGGTTGCCTCCTCGGCTGCGGCCGCCGCACCGCCGAATGCAGAACCTAAGCCCGGGTTAGCGTGATGTGGAAGTTCCTGCTGCCGTTTGCGGCATTCGTCGCGCTCGCCGTCCTATTCGCCTTTGGACTCAACCCCAGCCGCGACATACACGCGCTGCCTTCGCCGCTGATCGGCAAGGCGGCACCGGCATTTGCCCTCACCGACTTGTTGGATCCGTCGCGAGTCGACAGCAACGGGGATCTAAAGGGCCAGGTGTACGTGCTGAATGTTTGGGCCACCTGGTGCGTCCCCTGCCGTCAGGAACATGAGGCGCTGCTCGCGATATCTCAGCAGCACGTCGTGCCCATCATCGGACTAAATTGGAAGGATCAGCGCGAGCGGGCGAAGCAGTGGCTCGAGCAGCTCGGAAACCCATATCAAGCCGTGGCATTCGATGCTGACGGGCGCGCTGCGATCAACTGGGGCGTATATGGCGCGCCTGAGACATACCTGGTGGATACGCATGGCCGGGTGATATTCAAGTTCATCTCACCCATGACTCAGGAAGTGTGGGATCGCGAGTTTCTGCCGCGCATTGCCATTGCGCGTCGGGAAGGCGCATGAAGCGCGAGTCCGATCTCGCTGTAACGCGATCGCCGGCAGCACTGTTGCCGTCGATGGCGATGCTGCTGTCCCTCGCGATAAGCTTTGGGTGCGCCGAAGCAGCTGAGTCCCTCGACGCAAACGGCCAACTGCTAGATGTTAGTTTACAAACCAGATTCGAAACTATCACCAAGGATTTGCGTTGCTTGGTGTGTCAAAACGAATCGATCGCGGATTCCAATGCCGATCTTGCTATGGATCTACGGCGACAAGTTCAAGAAATGCTCGTCGCCGGGAAAAGCGATGAGGCGATATTCGATTTCATGACGGACCGCTATGGCGAGTTCGTGCGCTTCAGCCCGCCGCTAGAACCTAAGACTCTGCTCATCTGGGGCGCGCCATTCATCATGTTGCTGCTGGGCGGCGTGATTATTTTTCGCGTCGCGCGACAACGCTCGCGCATGCCGCTCAACGATGATCCCGCGACGGGCCCCTAAGAAAAACCAAGTACACTAATGAATATATTCCTCGTCATCGCCGCCGTCATGGCCGCGATCGCCGCGGGCGCGGTCGCATTGCCGCTGCTCCGCGATAAGCAGAGCCGAATCATCGGAGCAGCTGCGGCGGTGATCATCATCGGCGCCTCGGCCGGTCTTTATCCGCTGTGGTCGAATTGGAATTGGCAGGCGCCGGCGCAAGCTCAAACCGCCGCGGGGCCGGACGTGGCGGCCATGGTCGCCAAGTTGGAAAAGCGTTTGCGCGATGAACCCAATGATGCGACCGGTTGGCTGATGCTGGGACGCTCCTATCTGACCTTGGAACGACTGGACGACGCCATCGTCGCCTACGATCATGCGCACCAGCTGGATGCCAACAGCGCTGAGGCCGCCATGGGGTTGGGCGAGGCCATGAGTTTGCGGGCGGGCGGCGAAATCACTCCGCCGGCCGCACAACTGTTTGAACAGGCTTTGGCGTTGGCACCCACCAACCCCAAGGGCCTATTGTATGGAGGCTTCGCCGCTGCCGTGCGCGGCGATCGGCAACTCGCGCGTGCGCGCTGGCAGGCGCTCAAGGATCTACATCCACCGCCGCAAATCGTACAATTGCTGGATGCACGTCTTGCGGAATTGGGCGCGCCGGCGGCAGTACCGACAGGGACGAGTGCGTCGCCTGCCGGGACGAGCACGTCGGCAGGGGACTTAATCCAAGCGGAAGTCACTGTCAATATCAGCATTGCACCCGCCTTAAAATCACGAATAAAACTGGAGGCGCCCTTGTTTGTCTTTGCACGTGAGCCCGGCAGCCAGGGACCCCCGCTCGCCGCCAAACGGCTGACGAGCGGCGCCATCGGCACTCAAGTCCATCTCTCGCCGGCCGATTCCATGTTGCCGGGGCGCGTTCTGGTGAGCGGCCGGCGGGTTTCCGTCACGGCGCGAATTTCCTTCAGCGGACAACCCGCGCCGGCGGCAGGGGATTTGTACGGCGAACTCTCCTATGATGTGGGACGCGACGGAGTGCGCAATCTGGTGATTGATCGCGTCGCCGAATAGGTGAACGGATGAGCGTTGCGAAAAATCTCATGGCGGGAAGGATCCTCGAAGAGCGGCTCTTTCCCTATCCCATGCTGCGCGACAAAGACCGAGAAGTTTTGGGGATGATGGTCGACGCCATCGACCAATTCCTAGGTCCTAAGCAGCAAGACTTCAAGCGCTGGGACCGGGAGGCCGAGCAACCAGCGGAATTCATCCAAGGCCTGCGGGACCTTGGGTTGTTCGGTCTCATTATCCCGGAAGAGTATGGCGGCATCGGTTTGTCGAATGCCGGCTACGCGCGCGTCTTGAGCCAGAGCAGTTCGCACGACAGCTCTGTGTCGCTCACCATCGGCGCACACAGCTCCATAGGCATGAAGGGTATTTTGCTGTTCGGCACTGCCGAGCAAAAGGCGCGCTACCTGCCCCAACTGGCCAGCGGGCAAATGATTGCGGCATTTTGCCTGACCGAGTCGGGTGCCGGCTCGGACGCGGCGTCGATCCGGACCCACGCGGTCAAGGATGCCGACGGTAGCTGGATACTCAGCGGGGAGAAGATCTGGATCACCAACGGCGGCATTGCCGACCTGTATACGGTGTTCGCCCGGACTGCGTCGGCCGCGGGCAAGATCACGGCGTTTGTAGTCGAGGCGGCATGGCCGGGCGTGAGCCACAGCCGACACGAGGATAAAATGGGGATACGCGCCTCCTCGACGACCACCGTGAGTTTCGCGGACGTGCGGGTTCCGGCCAATAATGTGCTCGATACCGAGGGCAAGGGGTTCAAGGTCGCCATGGCGATATTGAACAACGGGCGTACCGGTCTCGGGGGCGGGGCGGTCGGGGGCATGAAGGCTCTCATTGCGCATGCCACCCAACAGGCGCTGACGCGCAAGCAATTCGACACTCCCATAGCGGAATTCGGGCTCATCCGTGAAAAGATCTCGCAGATGACCATCGATTGCTTCGCGGCGGAAAGCGTGGTTTGGATGGTTGCCCACTACATCGATTCCGGCGTCGAGGACTATTCGGTAGAAGCGGCCATCAGCAAGGTATTCGCCAGCGAAGCGTTGCAGCGCAGCGCCTACGAGGCGCTGCAGATCGCGGCGGGCAGCGGTTTCATGCGCGAGGCGCCGTACGAGCAGGTCACGCGCGATTGCCGGATTTTAACTATATTCGAGGGAACCAATGAGGTGCTTAGGCTGTATATCGCTCTATCCGGCCTAAAGGACTTAGGTAAGTCCTTCGGAGAATTGAAGTCCGCGGTGGATGATATTTTCAATAATTTCATCAAGGGCTTCGGGGTGTTGACGGATTATGCGGAAAAACGCCTGACTCAGGCGACCGGAGTGGGCCGCGACAAGATCCTGACCGAATTGCCGCCGCCCCTGCGTGAGGCGGCCGAGATATACGAGCGGTATACTGTGGAATTGGCCAAGGCGTCCGACTTCTTAATGCGCAAGCATGGCAAGGCGATTGCCGACCGTCAGCACGACTTGAAACGCATCGCCGACATCGGCATCGATTTGTTCGTCGGCCTGTGTGTATTGGCACGGGCCGCGAGCTTGGGCGCCGCGGCGGGCGAGCAGGGCACACAGGCCATCGGGATGGCGCGTGTCTTCGCTCAGCAGGCGAAGCGGCGGATGGCGATGACCGTACGGCGAATCACTCGCAATGAAGATGAGGAGCTGAACCGCTTGGCCGAGTTCATCCTGGACAAAGGAAGATATCCCTGGGATGTCGTGTCATGAACGTATTCGTCGAACCATTGCAATCAACCCCGTCCCCAGTTGTGGGCCGGCGCAAACTTTGGGCGGCAGTTGCGATCGGCGCCGTCGTTGTCGCCGTCGTCGTGGTGTTCGCCGTGCGCCTGACTCAAGCGCTGGGAGTGAAGAATGTGCCCAACAGGGATTCCATTCCCACGGTGTCGGTGACCGAGGTCGGCGTGAGTTCCGTGCCGACGACGGTGAGCATCATCGGCACCATCGCGGCGCGGTACGACATGCCCATCGGTGTAGAAGGCGATGCCGGCCGCGTCGCCGCCATCTATGTCGAGGCCGGTGACCATGTGAAGCGTGGCCAGGTGCTGGCACGCCTGAACGTGTCGGTATTGGAACCGCAGGTGGCCAATCTCGAAGCGGTGCTCGAGGAGGCGCGCGCAGAGGCGGAATTGGCCGATGCGGAATATCGCCGGGCTCAGGCCGTCGGCGCTTCGGGCGCTTTGTCGGCCGAGGAAACGCAGCGGCGCAAGTCCGCCGCGGTGACTGCCGCCGCCAAGGTTAAAGTCGCCGCCGCGCAGCTAACGGAGGCGCAAGCGCGTCTCGCACGCGCCGCGGTGCGCGCCCCTGCGGATGGAATCATACTGACCCGCAACGTCGAAGTGGGGCAAACCGCCACTCCCGGTGGAGAGGCCTTGTTTCGTCTGTCCGAGAACGGTGAGATTGAGTTGCGCGGGCAGGTGGCCGAGCAGGATTTGCCCCTGCTCAAAGTCGGTCAAGCCGTCAGTGTGCGGCTGACGGGCACCGCCAAGGTGTACGAGGGTCATGTGCGTCTACTCGGAGCCGTCATCGATCCGCAGACCCGCTTAGGAATGGCCAGAGTGGCGCTAACTCCGGATCCGAATTTGCGGCCCGGGGCCTTTGCGCGCGCCGAGGTCACGGTAAGCAACGCCGATCGCGCCGTTCTGCCGCAAACGGCCGTGCTGACCGATGACAAGGGTAGCTACGTATTGATAGTGAATGCACAACACAAGGTCGAGCGCCGTGCCGTGCATGTGTCGGGAATAGTGCAGAACGGAGTCACCATTGCCGACGGCATCGGCGGCAAGGAGCAGGTGGTCGCCACCGCAGGGGCGTTTTTGCAGGAGGGTGAACTGGTCAATCCCGTCTTGAACGCGCTGGGCCGGACATGAGAAATATCTCCGCTTGGGCGATTCGCCACCCGGTCACGCCGATGGTCCTATTCGTAGTGCTGTTCTTTCTCGGGGTGGCGGCCTTTATCCGTTTGCCGATCAATCTCGATCCCGATATTTCCTTCCCCTTAGTCAATATCAACATTTCCCAGCCCGGCGCCGCGCCCACGGAAATGGAGACTCAGATCGCGCAAAAGGTCGAGGGGTCCATATCGAGCATCGGCAATGTGCGCAATATCACTACGTTCATCGTCGAAGGCCAGGTCAATACCTTCGTGCAGTTCGAGATCGGTACGCCCATCGACCGTGCGGTGACCGATGTTCGGGATGCCGTGGCGAAAGTCCGCAATGATTTGCCCCAAGGCATATTCGAACCGCTGGTGACGCGCCAAAACGTCGACGGCGGCGCCTTCGCATACTACGCGGTGACTACCACCGACATGACCCCGGAGCGGCTCAGCTGGTTCATCGACAACACGGTTTCCAGACGTTTGCTGACCATTCCGGGCGTGGCACAGGTTTCACGCGGCGGCGGCGTGGACCGCGAGATCCGGGTCGAGTTGGACCCGAGCCGTCTACAGGCGCTGGGGCTGACCGCGGTTCAGGTCAATGAACAACTCAGAGCGCTCAATTTGGATGCCGCCGGTGGCCGCGCCCAGGTCGGCGGCGGCGAACAGGCGATTCGTGTGTTGGGCGGCGCGAAGACGGCCCAGGCCCTTGGCGATACTCAAGTGATAGTTCCAGGCGGAAAATCGGTGCGCTTGCTCGAGATCGCCGAGGTGCGCGACGGGATCGCGGAAGTGCGCAACATCGCGCGGCTCAATGGCCGCTCGGCGACGACCTTCGGAGTGTCCAAGGCCAAGGGCGCTTCGGATGTCAGTGTGGCGAGGGCGGTGGAGGCTGAACTCGACTTGATCAAGGCCGAGAACCCGCAAGTGAAAGTCACGAATATATTCACCTCGGTGGATCATACGCTGCGAACCTATCATTCGGCGATCGCCGCTCTCATCGAGGGATCGATACTCGCCGTGGTGGTCGTTTGGTTCTTTCTGCGCAATGTGCGCGCGACATTGATCTCCGCTCTCGCCATTCCGCTGTCGGCGATTCCGACCTTTGCCTTCATGCAATGGATGGGGTTCACCCTGAATCAGATCACCTTGCTTGGGCTCTCCCTGGTCGCCGGCGTGCTGGTCGACGATGCCATTGTCGAAATAGAAAACATCGTGCGCCACATGCGCATGGGCAAGAGTTGTTTTCAGGCGGCCATCGACGCGGCGGATGAAATCGGTCTCGCGGTGGTGGCCACCTCCTTCACCATTATCGCGGTGTTTTTGCCGGTGAGTTTCATGGGCGGCGTGAGTGGCCAGTATTTCAAGCAGTTCGGCCTGACTGTCGCCACGGCGGTGTTTATTTCTCTCTTGGTGGCGCGTCTCATCACGCCGGTGCTGGCGGCCTATGCGCTGCGCAGCGACTCCCTCGTGGTGCACAATACCGACGGACCCATCATGACGCGCTACTTGTCGGTTTTGCGCTGGTGCGTGGCGAACCGTTGGAAGACCATTGCAGCAGGTACCGTGTTTTTTGCCCTGTCGGTAGGATGCCTGATGATCATTCCCACGGCTTTCGTGCCTCCCGAGGACTTTGCGAACTCGGAACTGGATATCGAACTGCCGCCGGGCGGCCGGCTGGAGGATACCTCGCGGGTATCCGCGGCTACCGCCGCGATCCTGAAGCAGTCTCCCGAAGTGACCGATGTCGTTGAATTCATCGGCAGCGACGACGGTGAGATTCGACTGGCTACTATTTATGTCAGTCTCGTGCCGCGTTCACAGCGAACCTTAAGCCAGAAGCAGTGGGAGCAGAAAATGACGCCGCTGCTCAGTCAGGTGCCGGACGGGCACTTAAGCTTTTCCAATCAAAGCGGTGGCGGCGGGCGCGACATACAATTGTACTTAACCGGGGACAATCCGGCCCTGGTGGAGGCCACTGGCCGCCGCGTTCTCGCGGAAGTACGTGCATTGAACGAGGTGCGCGACGCGCGCATCAAGGGCGATTTGCCGCGCCCTGAGATCGTCGTGCATCCGCGCTTGGACATTGCGGCGCAATTGGGCGTCAGCGTGCAAAGCATCAGCGAAACGATCCGTATCGCAACTCTCGGGGACTTGCCGCAGAACGGAGCGAAATTTTCCCTGACCGATAGGCAGATTCCCATTCGCGTCAGCCTGATCGAAAGCGCGCGGCGCGATCTTACGACTCTGGAAAATCTTCCGGTTCCCACGGCCTCTGGCGCCAGTGTTCCACTCAAGTCCGTGGCTTCTCTGAGCTTCGGCGAGGGACCTTCCGCGGTGCGCCGCTACAACCAAAGCAGACGCGTGTTTCTCGAAGCGGATATGAGCCCTGGGGTTGAACTCGGCACCGCCACCAAGAAAATATATGCGCTGCCGACATTGAAGCACCTGCCTGAAGGCGTGCACTTGGTTGAAACCGGGAACACTGAGTTCATGAACGAGCTGTACCAGAATTTTCTTCTGGCCGTAGGCGCCGGCATCCTCATGGTGTTCGCTGTCTTGGTCCTGCTCTTCGTGCGTGTGTTTCAACCCATCACTATTTTGTCCGCTTTGCCGCTGTCCTTGGGGGGTGCTGTCCTCGCGCTGCTGCTGACGGGCCTGCCGTTCTCCCTACCCGTGGTGATCGGCGTTTTGATGCTGATGGGTATCGTGGCGAAGAACTCGATTCTGTTGGTGGATTTCGCCATCGAAGAAATGCGCGCCGGAAAGCCGCGCCTCGTGGCTATCCTGGAGTCCGGGCATAAACGGGCTCGGCCCATTGTCATGACTACGGTCGCCATGGTGGCCGGCATGTTGCCGGTGGCCATCGGCTGGGGCGGAGACAGTGATTTTCGCGGACCGATGGCGATCGCCGTGATCGGCGGACTGATCACGTCCACGGCGCTAACCTTGGTCATCGTGCCGGCTGTTTTCACCGTGCTGGATGACATTGAGCGCTGGATTGCGCCGAAAGCCGGCAAGCTGCTGGCCGATCCCAATGCCGATCCAGCTCAAAGTACGGCGGCTTCCGCTTAGTACTCGGCGCTGGCGCGCCTCGCGCTGCGGGCATTGCGCTACGCAGTCCCTGCAACGTGCAAGCCCTGGGCGAGCATCCATGGTCAGCCGCGTTCGCGGCGTTCTATTCGGCAGGACGGCCGAATTAGTCCATCCCGGCTTGCGTGACGCTGTCGGTGGCTTTTTGCCGCTCGGGAGGCCGGATGAGCAACAGTAGCGGCGTGACGGCCAAGGTCAGGAACAGCATCAGCCAAAAATCATCGATGTAGGCAATCATGGCGGCCTGCCGCGTGACCGTGCCTTCGAGAAACGCGGCGCCCGCCGAGGTACCGACGTCATAGGCCTTGGCCATGGCGGGGTTGTGCCAGGATGGGTTGGTGCTGGTGATGCGCTCGGTGAGGGAGGCATGCGCAATGACGGTGTTGCGCACCAACATGGTTTGCACCAGTGAAATGCCGATACTGCTGCCGATGTTGCGAATCAGGCTGAATAGGGCCGTGCCCTGCGCGCGCATCGCCGGACTTAGAGTGGCGAAAGTCGCAGCGCTCAATGGAACGAACACCAGCCCCATGCCTATCCCCTGAAATACGCCCGGCCAGATAATGTCGCCCTGCGATAGATCGAGCGAATAATGGGCCATTTGCCAGAGGGAGAACGCCGTCAGCATGAAGCCGGCGAACAGGGTCAGGCGCAGGTCCACCTTGCCGATAATCCGGCCCGCGATGAGCATGGAGAACATGGTGCCTATGCCTGACGGGGCGGTGACCAAACCCGCCGTGGCCACGGGATAATCCAGAAGGGTTTCAAGCATGGTAGGTGTCAGCGCGCGCGTCGCGTACAGCACCAGGCCGACGATGAAGATGAACAGCAGGCCGGTGACATAATTCTGGTTCTTCAGCAGGTGATAGTCGAGAAAGGACCTTTCCGCCGGCGTCGTTGCCGTATGCGCGATGAAGTACGTGGCCATCACGACGAGGACGATGACCTCTGCCCAGGTCTCCATCGATGAAAACCAATCATTCTGCTGCCCACGATCGAGCAGCAGCTGCAGCGTGCCTATGGCTAAACTCAATGTGGCGAAACCGAACACGTCGAAGCGCTGCCGCTGCGGCCCGGGCACGGGGCGGATGTATCTCCACACTCCATACATCGTTATTAGGCCGATGGGCACATTGATGAAAAACACCCATCGCCAGTTGTAACTGTCGGTCAGCCAGCCTCCCAAGGTGGGTCCCAATATCGGCCCCACCATCACACCCATGCCCCAGACCGCCATGGCGGAGCCCTGTTTTTCCTTGGGGTTGATGTCCATCAACACAAGCTGGGACAGCGGCACTAAGGCCGCTCCGAACACGCCCTGCAGCAGTCGCGCGGCAACGATCTCGGCCAATGAGTTCGACATGCCGCACAACATGGAGGCCAGGGTGAAGCCGCCGATGGAAGCCAAAAATATATTCTTCTGCCCGAAGCGATCGACCAGCCACCCGGTGAGCGGAGTAGCGATCGCGGCGGCCACGATGTAGGCGGTCAGTACCCAGGCGATCTGATCCTGCGACGCTGACAGGGCTCCTTGCATGTGCGGCAGCGCTACATTCGCGATGGTTCCGTCGAGAGTTTGCATGATCGTCGCCAGCATGATGGATAGCGTGATCATGGGGCGATTGAGCGGGCGGGTCATGGCACGGCGTCGATGATGCCTTGCAAGCCCTCCAGTAGTTCTGTCGCTACGAGTAGTTTTTTCGGATCTATATCGGCCAGCAATTCCTTGCGAAACGCGGCGGCCTCCGCGCGCACCTTGTCGTAAAGCAGTGTGCCGGCCGGGGTCAGCATCACCCGTTTGACTCGGCGGTCAGTGGCCGAAGGCGCCCGAACGACCAACCCAGCCTTCACCAGCCTATCCACCATGGCGACCATGGTCGCCCCTTCAACACCCAGGCTGTCGGCCAGTTCGGACTGCGACAGCGGTTCAGGTGCCTTGGCGGCGGTCGCAATGGTTAGCCAACTGGCCTGACTGACACCCAGGTACTTGAGCCGCCGATTCAAGGCCTGACGCCAGACCCTATACGTGTTGTGCAGCGCACCGCTGAAGCGTTCCGCAAGGTCGGTCATTCGCAAAGCTCTCTAATAATTAGCAGTCTAACTAATATAACACAGGCGTCCCGCCGGCTAGCCCTTTAGCCAGATGACGGTGGCGATGCCGGCAAACGTCATTAACAAAGAGCCCAGCAAATGCGCTGCCACGGCACCCAAAGCCCAGACGGCGCGCCCTGATTGTAGAAGGAGCACGATCTCGGCTGAAAAAGTCGAGAACGTGGTCAAGCCGCCGCAAAACCCCGTCGTCACGAAAAGCCGCCATTCCGGCGCAAATGTCGGATAGGTGGTGAAGAAGGCGATGGCCATGCCGATGATGTAACAGCCGATGAGATTGGCGGCCAAGGTGCCCGGTGGAATCGTCGGAAAGTAACGATTCAGGAAAATAGCCAGGCACCAGCGCAACAGGCAGCCGAGCATGCCGCCCACCGATACTGCTATGAAAGATCTCCACATTGATGTCTCAAGGCTTCTTGCGAACTAAATAATACAGAGGCACGCCGAGCAGCAAAAGCACCGCCCCCCACCCTACCGCTTCGGCGCCGGCGCCTACGAGGGCCCACAGGGAATAAGCGGCGGCGATCACACCCACGATGGCGAGCGGCACGGTCCCTGTGCGCGGCGCGCCCAATGGGCTGCGCTGCAATTGGCCCGTCCACTGCAGCCGCAGCAGCGCGAGCGAACACAGCACATACAACACCAGGCAGGCGGTTGTGGAGAGCAGAATCATGAACGTGAATATACTGACCATGGATCTCTGGTAATTCATTAAGATCAGCACGGTTACCAAGCCGCTGCTGAAAAACAGCGCGAAAGTGGGAGTTCGCCGCGGCGATTCACGCGCGAAGATTTGCGGAAAAACGCCGCTCTTCGCCATGGCATTGGGTAATTCCCCCTGCAACAATATCCAGCCGTTGAGCGCGCCGAAACCGCTGATCGCGGCGAATAGCGCGAGCAGCTTGCCGGCCGTGCTTCCCCAGTACTGCGTGGCCAAATCGACGAATGGCGCATTCGATTGCGCCAGCGTTTGCGGTGGCACCAACAGCAGCACAGTGGTACAGGCGAGAATGCAAATCAGCGCCGTGATGACGGCGCCGAGCAAAGTCGCGGCCGGAATGGTGCGACTCGGATCGTGGACTTTATCGGCGGGAATCGTCGCGGATTCCAATCCGAGCAAGGCCCACAGAGTCAGCGTGGCGGCGGCCGTGGTGCCGCTTACCGACAGAGGAATGCCTGCCAGCGCCGCGAATTTGCCCGATCGCACCGTGAACACTCCCAAACCTGCGACCGCGAGCAGCGGCAGCACCTTGAGCACGGTGGTGACGCTTTGCACCCATCCCGATGCCTGGATGCCATACCAGTTGACGAAGGTGAGCAGCCACAGAAAGAACAAAGTGACCGCCCCGGATGCGCCAGGAACGTCGGCGATCCATGGCAGCAGCGGGCTCAGATAGCTCACGGCGCCGGTGGCGATGGCGGCATTGCCCACCCAGATCGAAATCCAATAGCCCCAGGCTACGATGAAGGCGGTGAAGGGTCCGAAGGCCAGATGAACATAGGCGTAAGGCCCGCCTGCCGCGGGATAGGCCCGGCTCAGGCGGGCGAAGACGATGGCGAGCAAAATCGCGCCACAGGCCGTGAAGGCCCACGCAAGCACGCTATTCAAACCGTAGGGAGCAAGCGAGGCGGGCAATAAAAACACGCCCGAGCCGATGGAATTGCCCACCACCAAGGCCACGCATGTCCAGAAACCCAGTAGATGAGGGCGTGCGCTATTGCTCATCAGCGATCTTTAAGGGTGGGAGACGTTGACAGATCGCATCCGCCAGATCGTAATCGCTTTAACGACACGAATCAAAAATTGCGGAGTACTCCTTGATTTCGGAAAGCTCGAGTGTGTTGCATAGCTGGTGTGTCCAGGCGGACTGGAACGCGCCGAGCATCGTCGGCGGCGAGGGTGCGCGGTTCTGGGATGAATCGGGTCATGTCTACCTTGACATGAGTAGTTTGGCTGAGTGCATGAACCTTGGCCACCAGCATCCGCGTCTGATACGTGCCATTCAAGAACAGGCGCAGACTCTGTGTTTCGTGAATTCGAGCTGGGGCGCAAGGTCACGCGCGGAGCTGGCCGAGCGCCTCTTGGAGGTCTCGGGATTCGAAGGCGGCAGGGTGTTCTTTACCTTGGGCGGCGCCGACGCGAACGAGAATGCGGTGAAATTCGCGCGCCAGGCCAGCGGTAGGTCGCAGGGCAAAGTGGTTGCGCGCGATCGCTCATATCACGGCGCTAGCTACGCGACCATGGCCTGGTCGGGGGACAGCCGCAACCCTAGTCAAAACGAAGAGGCATTCGGCGTGCTGCGCGTGCCGCCGCCCTATGCGTATCGCTGTCCCTATGGAACCGTCAGCGACAAGGAATGCGCGGATCGCAATGTGGCCCACATCGGCGCGATCATCGATCAGGCGGGCGCAGATCATGTCGCGGCGGTTCTGATGGAGCCGAACGCCGGCACCAACGGCATCATCGCTCCCGATAATTTCTGGCCCGGCTTGCGCGAGGCCACGCGACAGCGCGGCGTTTATTTGATCGCGGACGAAGTGATGAGCGGTTTCGGTCGTTGCGGCGAATGGTTTGCTTGGGCTGCGCACGGCGAAGCGGGTCGGCCGGACCTCATGACTCTCGCCAAGGGCCTGACCGGCGCGCATATTCCCTTGGGTGCGGTTGTACTGGCGAATCATGTGGCGGTGAAGCTAGAACACAGCATGCTCAATACCGGATTGACCTATTGCGGGCACCCGTTGGCCTGCGCCGCCGGCGTGGCGGCGATCGCAGCCTACCGGGACGAAAAACTGATCGAGCGTTCACGCGCGTTGGGTACAGTCATGTTGCGGCGCCTGCAGGCGATGCAGGAGCGGCATGCCGTGATAGGCGATGTGCGCTCCGCCAAGGGCCTGTTCGCCATCGTCGAATTAGTCAAGAATCGCGATTCGCGCGAACCCTTGTCGCCCTGGCCCACCGTGCATCCCTCGATGGCCCGGTTCGTGTCGATGGCGCGTGAGCGAGGGGTATCGTTCGCGGTGCGCGGCAATTTGATAATTCTCGCGCCGCCCCTCGTGATCGGAGAGAATGAGCTCGAGCGGGCACTCGACACAATGAATGCACTAATGGGGGAGTTGGATTGGCAATGAAGAAACCGAATATCAAGACCGATTTACCGGGTCCCAAGGCTCGAGAATTGCTGGCCCGCGACGCACTCGTGGTGTCCCCATCCTATCCGCGCGATTATCCCTTCGTCATGTCGCACGGCAAGGGGGCGGAAATTTGGGATGTGGACGGCAATCGTTTCTTGGATTTTGCCGCCGGCATCGCGGTGTGCAGCACCGGCCATAGTCATCCCGCCGTGGTTCAAGCCATCAAGGACGCCGCGGATAAGTTTTTGCACATTTCGTCGGATTACTGGCACGAGGCCCAAGTCAAGCTGGCTGAGCGCCTCAATGAGCTGTCGCCCATGAAGGAACCGGTCATGAGTTTCTTTGCCCAGTCCGGCACCGAGAGCGTGGAAGCCGCCTTGAAATTGGCGCGCTACACCACGGGACGCGGCCGATTCATCGGATTTTTGGGCGGCTTCCACGGTAGAACCATGGGTTCGCTCTCCTTCACGTCCAGCAAGTACACGCAGCAGAAGGGCTTCTTTCCCAGCATGCCCGGCGTGACGCATGTGCCGTATCCCAATAATTATCGGCCGCTGTTTTCCGGCGCGGATCAGGGCCGCGCGGTGCTGCAGTACATCGAAGACGTCCTGTTCGTGCACAATGTGCCCGCCAGCGAAGTGGCGGGGATACTCATCGAACCGATTCAGGGAGAGGGTGGATACCTCGTGCCTCCGGATGGCTTTTTACAGGGCCTGCGCGAGCTCTGCGATCGACATGGAATTTTGTTGATATTCGATGAGGTGCAGTCAGGCGTCGGCCGCACCGGCAAGATGTTTGCCGCGCAGCACTGGGATGTGGCGCCGGACATCATGACCCTGGCGAAGGGACTCGGCTCGGGTATGCCCATCGGCGTGGTCGTCGCCAAGCGCAGCATCATGCAGAGGTGGACTCGCGGCGCACACGGCAATACTTTCGGCGGAAATCCCCTGTGCTGCGCCGCTGCGCTGGCGACCATCGATCTCATCGAGCGCGAATACTGCGCCAACGCGGCCAAGGTCGGCGACTACTTCATACTCAAGTTGCGGGCATTCGCGGATAAATTCGCCGTGGTCGGCGAAGTGCGCGGCAAGGGATTGATGCTAGGTGTCGAATTGGTGAAGGACCGCGCCAGCAAAATACCGGCCAAGAAGCTCTGCGATGCCTTGATCACTCGCGCCTATCACAACGGCCTCATTCTGCTGTCTTGCGGCCAGAGCACGCTGCGCTTCATGCCTCCGCTGGTCATCGACGAAGGCGACGTGGATGAGGCAATTGCCTTGCTCGATCAGAGCTTGACGGAGGTGTTGGCGAGCGAGCATGCCTACTGAGGTGGAAGCACCCGCCGAACAATGCAAGGCAGGTTCGAGGGCGTTAAGAAATGCGTTCGCTCGTACCGTATCGATAGTACTTCAGGGTACAAGTCGGCCATATTTCTTGAGCACTGCGCGCAGTGCTGCGTGCGGCAGGGCGATGACGCGGTGGTCGTCGACACCGGTCATGTCCTGGGCGGCCACCATGGAGTTTACTATGGCTTCTTCGGTTGCTTCCACGGTCGCGCGGAACACTGGGTCCAAGGAGTCGTTCGGCAGCATTTTCAGATCGACCACGTGTTCGGTCGCGGCCGCGCCGGAATTGGCGGTGGAAAATGCGATGAAAATATCGCCGGAGCCATTGCCGGAGATGCTGCCGTTGCGTCCTAGGCCCAGGGTCACCCGGTGTGCCAGGCGCTTCAGCTGGTGCGCCAGGAGTGGAGCGTCGGTCGCCACCACCACGATAATGGAGCCGCGCTCGACTATATCCGAGGGCATGAAGGCATAGGGTTCGGGCGCGGGGATTTCACGGCCGACCGCAACGCCGGCTATCCGCAGATTGTCGCGGGTGCCGTAATTGCATTGCACGAGCACGCCGACCGTGTAACCACCGTCTTTGGCGCTGAGAACGCGTGACGAACTGCCGATGCCGCCCTTGTAGCCGTTGCAAATCATACCCGTGCCGCCACCGACACTGCCTTCTTCGACGGCGCCGGCATGCGCGCTGTCGAGTGCGTGCAGGGCATGTTCCGGCTTGACGTGAAATCCATTGATATCGTTCAACCAGCCGTCCCAGGTTTCGGCGACCACCGGCAGCGACCAATAGAATCCCGTTGCGTCGGCGCCGGCGCGAGCCACGCGCCACTGGATCACCGCGTCGCGCACTACGCCCACGCTATGGGTATTGGTGATCATCACGGGACCTTCGAGAAATCCGGATTCTTCGACCCAAGTGGTTCCCGTCATCTCGCCGTTGCCGTTTTGCGCAAACCACGCGGCGAACACGGGATTGGACAGGGCATCTTGACCGCGAGGCAGCACCGCCGTCACTCCGGTGCGTACCGGACCATGGCCCACCTGCAATTTGCCGAAACCTGAAATCAAGGTCGTGTGGCCGACGGTGACGCCGGCCACGTCGGTGATGGCATTGAACCGGCCTGGAGTGCCGTCGAATGGAATTCCTAAGTCACGTGCCCGCGGCTTCTCCGGAGCTGCACCCGCCGCGAAGGACGCGGTCGCCACCGTGGCGAGGGTCAGAAACAGGACATGGGACCAACGACTGAAATCACGCACGGGTGTTCTCCAAAATAGCCGCGCATGTCCGCCACAGTGCCGCGCGGCGATGCTGTAATGGTAAACTAAGTCGATGAGATTCAGTCGATATCAGGCCGCCAAAGTCATGTTGTCGTTGCTGATGGCCTTGCTCGCGGGGGCCGCACCCAAGGCTGGCGCCGAAGAGAAGCGCCTTTTCATCTACAATTGGACGGATTTCATCGGCCGCAATACCATCGCCGAATTCGAGAAACAGACCGGAATCAAAGTGACCTACGATGTCTACGATTCCGAGGAAACCATGGACGCGCGGCTATTGGCCGGCAGTTCGGGGTACGATGTGGTGATCGCGTCCACCGAATACTTTGGGCGAGAAATCAAGGCAGGCGTCTACATCTCGCTGGACAGGACCCGGTTGCCGAACTGGAAGAATCTCGATCGGCGAACCCTGGCCATCCAGGCCGAACACGATCCGGGCAATGCTCACTCCGTGCCCTACCTGCATGCCATCAACGGTTTCGCCTACAACGTCGACATGATCAAGGCGCGCATGCCGAACGCGCCGGTCGACAGCCTTGACATGCTTTTTAAGCCGGAAATTGTGTCGAAATTCGCCGATTGTGGCGTCACCTTAATCGACTCCGCGTCGGACACCTTACTGCTGGCCATGCGGTATTTAGGCTTGGATCCGAATTCCACGAGGCAGGAGGATTACAAGGCTGCCGAGGACCTGCTCATGAAAGTGAGGCCGTACATCCGCTCGTTTGATTCCGCCGAGTATCTGAACGCATTGGCGAACCAGGAGATTTGCATTGCGATGTCCTGGTCGAGCGACTATGCCTTGTCCAGGGCGCGCGCCCGGGCTGTCGGTGTCAACGTCAATTTGGCCTTCACGGTACCGAAGGAGGGAGCCAGCCAAAACTTCGCTTCCATGCTGATACCTGAGGGTGCGCCTCATCTGCAGGCGGCCTACCAATTCATCAATTTCATCCTGCGACCCGACGTCATTGCCGCAATCACCAACGAAATCTTTTACGGCAATGACAATGCCGCTTCGCACGCGTTGATCAATCCCACAATTCTTGGCGATGCGACGCTGTATCCGACGCCCGAAATTGAGGGCAGACTGTACAGGGCTGCGGAGACATCCGCCGCGACTGAACGCATTCGCACCCGGGCATGGACACGAGTGAAGACCGCCAAATGACTGTCAAATCTGCTGAAAGGACCCCATCCGGGACCGGAACGGTGAGCTTTCACCGGATGGAGGACGGCACCCGCGAGGACTACGAGTTACTGGAGCGGTCTGAACGCGAATACATGCACGCGTTGCCGGACCGACTATTGGCCGCGCTGCGCAAACTGGATACTGGGTTGCAGGGATATCCCGTGAGCCGCCTGGGTCATTCCTTACAGACCGCGACCCGCGCCCTGCAAGATGGCGCGGATGACGAACTCATTGTCGCGGCGCTCATTCATGATGTGGGCGATGAACTGGCGCCGCACAACCATTCGGAAATTGCCGCGGGAATCTTGCGCCCCTATGTGCGCCCGGAGGTCACGTGGATCGTCGAACAGCATGGGCTGTTTCAGACCTATTACTACGGTCACTACTATGGCCATGACCGAAATGCCCGCGAAAAATTTCGCGACCACCCCTGGTACCAGACCTGCATGGATTTCTGCGCCAATTGGGACCAGTGCTCATTCGACCCGCGCTATCCATCGGAACCCTTGAGCACGTTTGAATCCCGCCTGCGCGAGATATTCAGCCGCCCGGCGCACGATCCGCGTTATGTGGGGAAGGCGTAACGGCGCAGGTCGGTAGTCTCACTTGGCTGACCGCACTTGGGGCATCAGCGTTCGGCCATCTGCGCGTCCAGTATCCGCTGGCGCTCGGTGCGGCGCATGAGATAGCCGGCGAACAGCACGCAGGCGCCGACCAGGCCGATCATCAAGCTGGCCAACGCATTGACATCGGGGCTTACGCCCAATTTCACTTTCGAGAAAATCACCATGGGCAGGGTGCTTGCGCCTGGTCCGGACACGAAGCTCGATATCACTAAATCGTCGAGCGACAGCGTGAAGCTAAGCAGCCAACTCGAAGCCAGGGCCGGAGCGATGCTGGGCAGAGTGGTGTCGATGAAGGCGCGAACCGGACCCGACCCTAGGTCCATGGCGGCTTCTTCCAGAGAACGATCGGCGCTCGCCAGCCGCGATTGCACGGTGATTGTGACGTAAGCGCTGCAAAAGGCGATATGCGCTATCACAATGGTGGTGAAGCCGCGGTGCGGCCACCCCAGGACCTGCAGCATGGAGACGAACAGCAGCAGCTGGGTGATACCGGTGATGATTTCCGGCATGACCAGCGGCGCGTTGACCATTCCCGTGAGCAGCAGCCGGCCGCGGAATATTTTGAACCGCACCAGGGAAATCGCGGCGAGAGTGCCCAGAATGACCGACCCGGTCGACACCACGACGCCGATTTTCAGCGACAGCCATGCCGCGTCGAGGATCTGGTCGTTATGCAGAAGCGCGGTGTACCAGCTGGTCGAGAAGCCGCCCCAGACGCTCACCAGGGCGGAGGCGTTGAAGGAATACCCGATCAGCACCAGGATGGGGATGTACAGAATCGCGATACCGATGCAGAGAACCGAGACCAGCAGGGGCGAGATGCGGTTCTCCATGTTAGGCCTCAAGCTGCTTGGTGCTGTAGTGCTGGTAAACAGCGATGGGGCCCACCAAAAGCACCAGAAATGCGATGGCCACCGCGGAGGCAACGGGCCAATCGCGGTTGCCGAAGAACTCGTCCCACAGCACTCGTCCGATCATCAGATTATCCGGGCCGCCGAGCAGGGTCGGGATGACGAATTCCCCGATGGCCGGAATGAACACGAGCATGGAGCCTGCGACGATACCCGGCACGGACAAGGGCAGAGTCACCTCGAGGAAGGCTCGCCATGGGGGGCTGCCCAGGTCGCCGGCCGCTTCCAGCAAGGAATGATCCAGCTTCTCCAGAGTGGCAAACAGAGGCAAGACCATGAAGGGCAGGTAGGAATAGATGATTCCCAGGTACACCGCCAGGCTGGTGCGCATGATTTGCAGCGGATGGGCGATGATGCCCAACCAGAGCAGGGCCGAATTGAGCAACCCGGTTTCTCGAATAATGCCCTCGAGCGCGTAGACGCGCAGCAGGAAGGAGGTCCAGAACGGCAGAATGATGATGAGTAACAGGATGCTTTGTGTACTCTTGGATGTGCGAGCGATGCCATAGGCCATCGGATAACCTATAAGCAGGCAGATAACGGTGGAGAAAAACGCAGTCTTGAGCGAATAAAGGTACGAAAGGCCATACACTTCGTCGGTGAACAAGTACTTGAAATTGGCGAGATTCAGCGTGACGTGGATGTGCCAGTCGGGGTCGACGGATAGAATATCCGTGAAGGGCGGCACCCGTATCGCCGTGTCGGCAAAGCTGATGCTGAGGGCAAACCCAAAGGGAATGAGAAAGAAGACCAACAGAAAGAGTAGGGGCGGCAGGATAATGAGCCACTTCCCGTGGCGCTTCAGCCACTCTGCACGCGGCCCGGGTGGGGACGTAATGTGTGTGTCGTTTATGGCTGATGTCATAGGCCCTTAAGTCGCAGTATGCGTAATCTCAAGAAAAAACCCCACAAACCTGCTCGTATACCCCGCGCGCGCAATGCCCACAGCCGGCAGCGCCAGCGGCTGATCGAAGCCTGCATTTCCGCTTTACATATCTACGGGCCGTCGCGAACGACGGTGGAAAAAGTAGTGGCCATTGCGAAAATGTCCCCCGGCATCGTCCGATTCTACTTCGCCTCCAAAGCTGCAATGCTGGTCGCGTCTCTGCAATTCCTTGCAGCCGAGTTCGAGGAGCAATTGCTGGTGCCCGTCACGCGGCTCAAGTCCAGCCCGGTCGCCGCGCTCAAGCTGATGGTTGATCTGTACCTCGACCCGGAAATCGCCAGCCCTCGCAAAGTCTCGGTCTGGTATTCATTCTGGGGCGAGGCGAGTTCACGGCAGGAATACTACGATATTTGCGGCCAGAAGGACGAGAGCTTTGCGACCTTGGTGCGCGAGCTCATCGAGCGGCTCATCGTTGATACCTCCCAGCCGCAACTGGATCCGGATGGGATCGCGCTTGGGCTCATCGGCTTATTGGAAATTCTTTGGCAGGACTTTGCGTTTCGAACCGAGGCGGAAATCGATCGCGCCGCGGCCAAGGGCCGTGCCATGGCCTACCTGCGCTCGATTTTCCCCGGTCAATTCGCCGTTGCGCCGCAGGCAGCCGGTATCGCGGGAGGCGACTGGCGCCTCGCGGGGTGGGCATACGCCAATGCCGGCTTGTTCGCCGTCGAGCGAGAGTCATTGTTCCAGGAATCGTGGCAGCTTGTCGCGGACCAGGCGCAAATCCCTCGCCCCGGCGATTTTCTCGGCATTGATCTGGGCATCGAGCGTGCACTGGTGGTGCGCGATGCTGAGGGGCAGGTGCGCGCGTTTCGTAATAGCTGCAGCGAGGCGCCGCACACATTGAATGCGGCGCGCGCCGGCCACTTGAGTTTCATTCAGTGCACGGTTCACGGCGTGCAATTCGAACTCGACGGCAGACGCCGCGGTGGGCGAGGATCGGCAGATCTGGCAGCCCTGGAATTACGCAGGGTGGAGAACTTGATCTTGGTGCGCCCCGCGGAGCGCCGTCCGCGAGCGCAGGCTGCGGATCCATGGGCCGATTTCTCGCCGCCGCCGGGAGCGCGGCTGTTGGGGCAATCGTCGGCATCGCCGCAAGGGTCGCCGGCCGAGAGCGCCGTCGCCGCGGACTGGAAGCTGGTGATTGAACAGTGGCTCGAATCGGCGATGATCGGAGGATCGCGCCCTGCCGACGCTCATGACTGGAGCGTTCGCGGGTATCAACGCATGCTGGGACCTGCGGCGGATTTTCACTGGCAGCGGCGCTTCCTTGCGCCGAATCACTTGATCGAACTGAGGCCCGATGGCTTTTCCATTCTGCAGGTGCTGCCTACTGGGCCCGGCCGCAGTCTGCTGCGGCGGTTCGACTTTACCTTGTGCGAGGCCGACAGATCCGCGCGCGCCGCGCAATATCTGGCGGCGCGTCTGAATCCGTATACCCGGCTCTCGGCAATCGCCGTCGCGGAATCGACGCAGAAAGGCATGGTCACTTTTGGTCACGAGGCCGCGGATGGGGCGCAGGCTGCGCCTGCGGCGGCCGCGTTCCGGCGCCAATTGCTCGCGCGCCTGCCCATGATGGCGCGCCCGCGTCCGCCAAACGACGTTTAAGAAATTTCATTATACTTAACTGCATTAATCGCGAAATTTATCGGGAGTATGGCTTATGAGTTTGACCTCTCTGACTACCAAAGACTGGCATGCGCGCGCCGCCGGCCTGCGCTTCGAGACTCGGCATTTCATCGATGGTCAATACGTGGATTCAATCGCCCGCGGCCGATTCACCGTCGTGAATCCCACTACCGGAGCGCCCCTATGCGAGGTGAGCGCCGGCACCGCGGCCGACATCGACACGGCCGTGGCCGCGGCCAAGCGCAGCTTCGCGTCGCGCGTCTGGAGCCGCAAGGCGCCACGCGATCGCATGGCGGTCATGGCGGCGTATAGCCGGCTCCTGGAAGAGAATACTGAGAAATTTTCGCTGCTCGATACTCTGTGCATGGGCAAGCCCATCACCGATATGGTGACCATTGATGTGCCGGCGGCGGCGCGCAATTTCGCCTACTTTGGCGAATTGATCGACAAGATCGACGGCATGGTGACCGCCACCGCCGCGGACGCATTTCACTACATTCTGCGCGAACCATTGGGCGTGGTCGGATGCATCGTGCCGTGGAATTACCCCCTATTGATGGCTGCTTGGAAGGTCGCGCCGGCTCTGGCCGCTGGCAATTCAGTGGTTTTGAAGCCGGCCGAACAATCGCCGCTGTCGGGATTGCTGATGGCGCAGCTGTTCGTTGAGGCAGGGGGGCCGCCGGGTGTGTTCAATGTGGTTAACGGCTTGGGCGAAACCGCCGGCGCGGCGCTGGCGCTGCACAACGACGTGGCCAAGATTGCCTTTACCGGTTCGACCGAAATCGGCAAGCAAATGCTGATTTATGCTGGCCAATCCAATATGAAACGCGTCAGCCTCGAATGCGGCGGCAAGACTCCGCAAATATTCCTCGCCGACCTGCCGGATCTCGACACGGCCGTGACCTACGCCATCAACGGTATCTACGGAAACATGGGTGAGGTGTGCAACGCGGGATCCCGGCTGCTGCTCGACAAACCCATCGCCAAGGAGTTTTTGGCGCGATTTATCGAGCGCGGCAAGGATGCCTATCGGGCCGGCGATCCCCTCGATCCGACCACTAATTTGGGTCCGCTGGTGACCGCGGCGCACCGTTTGCGGGTCATGAGCTACATCACCCGCGGCAAATCCGAAGGAGCGCGGCTGGAGTTCGGCGGCAGCTCGCCGGATCTGCCCGGAGCCTTCGTCAATCCCACTCTGTTTTCCGGCGTCAACAACCGCATGACCATCGCGCAAGAAGAGATTTTCGGCCCAGTGGCGGCCGCCATCGAGGTAGATGGGCTGGCCGAAGCACTGAGCGTGGCCAATGACTCGATCTATGGGCTGGCGGCATCGGTGTGGACGCGCGATTTGAGCGTGGCGCACAAGACCGTCCGCGATCTCGAAGCCGGTGTCATCTGGGTGAATTGCTTCGACCATGGCGACATGACCCAGCCTTTCGGCGGCTACAAACAGTCAGGTCAAGGCCGCGACAAATGCGTAGAGAGCCTGATTTCTTACACGCAGACAAAGTCCGCCTGGATCAATCTGGGCTAACTCGAGTGGGTCGTCCTCAATATCGCGAATCGAGTGCGGTTTGCTCAGCAGCTTGAGCCCAGGAACGGGGTGGGTACGCCCCGGGCGCACCCACCCCTCTTGCCGGCGCTTCAAGCGCCGAACAAACCAATATCAGTTGCTAAGTACAATTCCGTTCCGGTTAACTCAACCAAAGTGTTTTGGCGCGTTCGCCAGAGCGAATTCCGGAATGCGTTCGCGCAGTAGATTGTGGAATTCGTGCATCCAACGTTCGAGCTGCGATAGAGGTCCCGGCTTGTAGCTGCCGGAGGCGAGCCCGCGCTGCACACGGCCGCAGAGCCACTTGTCCTCGTTATTCACTTGCGTGTTGATGCGCGAGCTCAAGTAACGAATGGCGCGCATTTCGCGGCGGTCATCGGGTAGTCCGAACACGCCGCCGCGAACGATGCAACGGCCTGGGCCGTCCGGCAACACCTGGAAGAAGTCCATGCGCTCGGGGTACACATCAAGCCCCAAGTTCGGCAGTGCGCTGTAGAAGCGCCAGCAGCGGCGCTGCTCTTCGGGCAAGTGCGTGGCGACACCGCCTATCATCCGCTGATACAAGCCTTCCGCCCAGCGCGGTGATGCCTGGTCGCGCAGCCAGCTAGTGCCTCGGGCGACGCCCGGCACCGAAGCCTGGTCTTCATAGTCCGGCGTAAACATGCGATACAGCCCGGGGTGACCGATAGGCACGTGATAGGACTCGAGGTAATTGTCCATCGCTATCTTCCAATCGACGTGCCACGTCTCTTGGGAAATGGGCTCGATCGGTACCATCGCTTCGAGCCTATAGGGCAGAAGCTCCTCGGCCAAGCGCCCCCACACCTGCGACACCGGCGGAGGGTCGCCGGTAAGGCAGACAAAGATGAAACCGAAGGCTATGTCGGTCCGAACCGGACGCAGCCCAAGCTCGGTGCGATCGAGTCCGGGAAAGCTCTCGCGAACGGGCATACCGATCAGAGCGCCGTCCTGCCGGTAGGTCCAACCGTGATAGGGGCAGGTGATGGTGGCGGGACAGTTTCCCGAGCCGTCCAGCAAGCGGGCTCCGCGGTGCCGGCACACATTGTGAAAGCCGCGTACGGAACCATCGCGATCGCGCAGCACCATGACACTTTCCGGACCCAAATCGAAGGTCTCGTAATCGCCGGTCTTGGGGATGGAATTGACATGGCACACGATCTGCCAACTCGGCATGAGAATGCGTTCGAGTTCCAGACGAGTCAATTCGCGGTTGTTGTAGACCCAGGCGGGCAGTGCGTGCGGCAAGGCGCTTGGCGAGTCGTCGGCGCGCTTTGCGACGGATGCGTTGGTCATTGCTTTCCCCGACGGCGATTATATGGTCATTTAATGTACGCTGAAGGGTGCTTCATTGGCAAGTCGGAGCAATGCATCATGATATTCAACGGCAAACACCTTGATTTAGGTCCCTGATTCCGCAGGGGCCGCGGGCTTTGTCCACGCTGCCGGTGGGAGGTCCGACGCTCAATTTATATGGGTATATAATAATTATAGACGAGGCGTACGGCGAATGTTACGGTCGTCATCCTATCGATACCCAATCAGAATAAAGGGAACGTCATGGCCAGAAAACTGACCAAGAGCAATGCGCAATTCCAACGCGCCGTCAAGCGCCTGCCGCTCGGGGTGGCGTCCAATTTCCGCTACTGGGGAGAGGATCGCACCATCTATGTGAAGCGCGGAGTCGGCGCGCGCATAACCGATCTCGACGACAATGAATACGTGGACTACCGCATGGGCTATGGTCCGGCGATTCTCGGTTACGCCCACCCGGAAGTCGATCAAGCGGCCCGCGAAGGCATGCAAGTGGGGGGCGTGTTTGCCCTGTCCACCGAACGCGAATTCACCGTGGCCGAGCGCATTTCCAAAATGGTGCCTGCCGCCGAACTCGTGCGTTTCTCCAACTCCGGTACCGAAGCCGTTATGGCGGGCCTGCGCCTGGCGCGCGCCTACACGGGCAAAGACGACTATGTGATTCTGGAGGGTGGCTATCACGGGCTGTTCGACGCAGCCATGTGGTTTACCCCTATGGACAAATGGTCGCAGGTGGGCGACCCCGAAGTTAAGCCGTACAGCGAAGGTGTGCCGCTCAGCACCCGCAGCTTTGCGCACTTCGTGCAGGCCAATGATGCGAATCAGTTGGAAGACGTTTTCAAGCGTCACTCGCATCGAATCGCCTGCCTGCTCATCGAACCCATCATGGGTAATTGCTTGGGGATAGCCGCGGATCCGGAATATCTGCGAGCCGCGAGGACCCTGTGCGACAAGCACGGTGTGGTGCTGCTCATCGACGAGGTCAAGACCGGATTCAGAGTCGCGCGCGGCGGCGTGCAGGAACTGTACGGCGTGAACGCCGATCTTTGCACCTTCGCCAAGGCCGTGGCCAATGGCTATCCCATATCCGTGCTCGCGGGCCGCGAGGAAATCATGCGCAAGATCGGCAATGGCGTGGCGCACGGCGGCACCTATACCGCGCATTCCATATCCCTGGCGGCCGCGGAGAAGACCCTGCAGATTCTCGATGAGACCGATGCGCTGGAGCGAATCGCCGATTACGGCACTCGCCTGCGCAATGGCATGCGCGCCGCGCTCAGCGCGCGGGGGATAGCCCATAGCTTCGTCGGCCATCCGTCCATGAGCGGCTTGTATTTCGCGCATGAGCCGCCGCGCAATTATCGCGCCTGGAAGAGCAGCGATTATTCTTTCTACGATGCCATGGCGCAGGTGCTGCACGATGAGGGCGTGCTGTGTGAGCCCGATTCGCGAGAGCCCTGGTTCGTCTCCGCGGCGCACGACGCATCCTGCCTCGCCGACACGCTGAAAGGCTTCGAGATCGCGGTGGATGTCACATTGAAGTCGGGCGGCGCCACGCACAAAGTGACCGCTTGAGCGGCGGCGCCGTGCGAACGCCTAGGGACCTGGATGCCATCATTGTCGGAGCCGGCCACAACGGCTTGGTCGCCGGATGCTATCTCGCGCGTTCGGGGCTCAAGGTTTTGGTCCTTGAACGCCAGCCCTATATCGGCGGTGCGGCGGTCAGTCGCCAGCTGTACGAGAATTTCACGTACTCGAATTGCTCGTACGTGTGCAGCTTGCTGCGGCCCGAGATCATTCGCACTCTCGAGCTGCCGAAGTATGGATTGCAGGTGATTCCCTACGAAGGCGGAGTCACCATGATGCAGGGCGGTGGGCATCTGGCCAATTACGACAATCACGACGCGCTGCGCCGCGAGATCGCCCGGCATTCGACGCGCGATGCGGAAGCCTACGATCGCTATGCCCGCGACGTGATGCGGCAGTGCAAGTTCATCAAGCCGCTGCTCATGCGTGAGCCGCCGGACCCTACGTCCTTCAAGCCGCGCGATATCCAGGAATTGCTGTACCTCGGCAGGCGTTTCCACGGCCTGGGCGAAGAGCGCATGTACGACACACTGCGTTTCTGGACCATGAGCGCCGCGGATTTTCTCGACGAATATTTCGAGAGCGAAATCGTCAAGGCGCATTTCGCCGGCAGTTCCATCATCGGCACGGCCCTGGGGCCGCGCTCGCCCGGTACGGCCTATGTGCTGTTGCATCATTACATGGGTGATATCGACGACACGGTAGGCGCCTGGGGCTTCGCGCGCGGCGGAATGGGCTCCATCACCAAGGCGCTCGGCGCGTCGTTCGAGGCCAGCGGGGGCACGATCCGCAGCGCGGCGCCCGTCGCGAAAATCCTGGTGCGCAACGGGCGCGCGTCCGGAGTCGCGCTGGCGGGCGGCGAGGAAATTCATGCGCCGCTGGTGATTTCGAATCTGGACGTGCGCAGGACTTTTCTCGAAACCATGGATTCCAAAGACTTGCCCGACGAGTTCCTAAGGCAGGTGAAGAACTTCAAGATTCGCGGCTCGTCTGGAAAACTGAACATCGCCCTGGACGGCATGCCGCGGTTCCCGGCCATACCAGAGGGCTCACCCAGCATTCGCGGCGACATGCACGTCACCGATACCATCGAAATGATGGAGCATGCCTATGACGATTGGAAGGACGGACGTTGGTCGCGGGCTCCCTACATCGACATGCTCATTCCCTCGCAGATCGATCCGACGATGGTTCCCGACGGCAAGCACTACATGTCCGTCTTCGTTCAATACTGTCCCTATGAGTTGGCCGACGGTCCCTGGGACGCCGCCAAACGCAGGGCCTTCGGCGATACCGTGATCGACACTATTGCGCAGCATAGCCCCAACTTCAAAGAACTGATTCTGCATGCCGAAATTCGTACGCCCTGGGATATCGAGAATGAAGTGGGGCTCACCGAAGGCAATATCTTTCAGGGCGAATTGACCATGGATCAGCTGCTCTTCAACCGGCCGGTGCCGGGCTATGCACAGTACCGAGCGCCGGTGCGCGGCGTGTACATGTGCGGTTCCAGCACGCATCCGGGCGGCGGCGTCATGGGCGCGCCCGGCGCCAATGCGGCTCGTGCGGTGCTGCGCGACCTGGGGCGGGCAAATTGACCGTCGCTGCCTCGACAACGCAATCGCGCTACGACTGTGTCGTCATCGGCGGCGGTCACAATGGGCTGGTGTGCGCAGGCTTGCTGGCACGCGGCGGCCGCTCGGTGCTGGTGCTCGAGGCCGGGGCCCAGGTGGGCGGAGCGGCGCTGACGCGAGAGTTCGCGCCCGGTTTCCGCGTCTCGGCCGGCGCGCACCTGCTGCATCTGATGCCGGCGGATCTGTCGCGTGAATTACAGCTCGAAGCGCATGGCCTGGAATGGGCGGCGCGTGGCATGCCGAGTACGGCGGTGGTCGTCGGCGGCGGGGGCCTAGGTCTGGGGCTGGAGGAGGCACAGCAGGGACTGTCGGTTGCGGACGCTCAGGCCTATGCGGTCTATACCGCTCGCATGCGGCGTTTCGCCGCAGCCCTGGCGCCGATGTTGTCGCGGCTACCCCCGCGCCTGGGCACGACGGCCTGGGCCGACCGTCTGTCGATGTTGCGGATAGGCTGGGAGATACGCAAGCTGGGCAGGCGCGACATGCGCGAGCTGCTGCGGATCATCGGCATGAATGTCTATGATTTGCTCGAGGAGAACTTCGACTCGGCGGCGCTCAAGGGAGCGCTGGGTTTCGATGCCGTGCTGGGCGCCAATTTAGGGCCTCGCTCGCCCGGCACCGTGTTGACGCTGCTATATCGACTGGCGGGTCAATCCGCGGCGGGAGCTGCGGGGCTGTCGCAGCCCAAGGGCGGCATGGGCGCGCTGTGCGACGCGCTCGCCAAGTCGGCGAGTGCGGCCGGCGCTACCATACGTACCGGCGCGCCGGTGGCGACCATTGTGGTCGAGGGCGATCGCGCCTGCGGAGTAGTGCTCGAATCCGGCGAAAGCATCGGTGCGCACAGCGTGATTTCCAGTGCCGATCCAAAGGTGACCTTTCTGCGCCTGTTGGGTGCGCGTTATCTCGACACCGGCTTCGTGCGTCGAGTCAACCATATTCGCTCTCACGGGCTGGCCGCCAAGCTGCATCTGGCATTGAATCGAGCGCCGGCGTTCAGCGGTGTGGATGGATCGGCCTTGAGCGGCCGATTGCTCATCGCACCCTCGCTGCAGCACATCGAGCACGCTTACAATCACTCGAAATACGGCGAATTTTCAGGGGCACCCATCATGGAAATCACCGTTCCTACGGCTAATGACCCGACGCTGGCGCCGGCCGGACAACATGTGTTGTCGGCCATTGTGCAATATGCACCGTATGCGCTGAAGGAGGGTTGGCAGAGCGGCCGGCAGCGTTTCATGGACACGGCATTGAAGCAATTGGAAAAATTTACACCCGGCCTTCGCGGCTGCATCGTTGGGGCGGAGCTGCTGACTCCGGCCGATATTGAGCAGGAGTTTCGCATTAGCGGTGGGCACTGGCATCACGGGGATTTGGCCTTCGATCAATTCCTGATGGTGCGCCCGGTGCCGGGGGCGGCTCAGTACCGTACGCCCATGGACGGCTTGTTCCTGTGCGGCGCCGGCTGCCATCCTGGCGGCGGGGTGATGGGCGTTGCCGGTCGCAATGCCGCACAACAAGTACTCAAATCGAGCTAAATCAATGACCGAATCCCTTGCGCCGCACTTCAAGCAACCGCTGCTCAAAACTCCGTTTCACGAGCGTGCCCGCGCGCTCTCCCAGATTGATAGCTTCGTTCCGTGGGCGGGATATACGACGGTAGACGTCTTCTCCACGATGGAGCAGGAATATTTCTCCATCCGCAATGCCACGACGCTGTATGACTTGACACCGATGGTGAAGTACCGCGTGTCGGGTCCAGAAGCGATGCCCTATCTTAATCGCCTGGTGACCCGAGATGTCGCCAAGCTCAGGCCGGATCGAGTCGCGTACTGCGTGTGGTGCAACGATGCGGGGCATCTCATCGATGATGGCACCATCTTTCGCATGGGAGAGAGCGACTATCGAATTTGCACCGCGGAACGCCAGATCGACTGGCTGCTCGATTCCGCGATTGGCTTCGACGTGCAGATCGTCGAGGTTACCGAACAGATAGCCGCGCTGGCGGTCCAGGGTCCTACCTCTTGTGCGGTACTCAAGACCATGGGTTTGTGGGGGGTCGAGAAACTCAAGCCGTTTGAAATCGGCTACTTCATGCTCGGAGCCCATCCGCTGACCGTGTCCCGCACGGGTTTTACCGGGGACTTGGGCTACGAGCTATGGATGGAGCCAGGGGCCGCCTTGGGTCTCTGGGACGCTTTGATGGAGGCGGGGCGTTCGCGGGGCATACGCGCCATCGGTTCGCAGGCGCTGAATGTCGCCCGCATCGAAGCCGGATTCCTGTTACCAAACGTCGATTTTGTGTCCGCCGAACACACTATTCGCACCGGACGCGATCGTTCGCCGCTGGAACTCGGTCTTGGTTGGCTGGTGGATTTCAACAAGGGACATTTCACGGGGCGGCGTGCACTGCTGCAGGAGAAGACCCAAGGGCCGCGCCGCCAGCTCGTCGGCCTGGACATCGCGGGCAACAAGCCGGCCCACAATGCGCTTCTCTATACCGACGACAGCGGCAAACGCGAGATCGGCAGCGTCACTTCGGCGATTTGGTCGCCGACTTGCAAGCGCAACATCGCTCTTGCTATCGTCGATGCACCGCACTTCCAGATCGGCTCGACGGTCTGGGCGGAAATCTACTTGAACCGTGAACTCGTATGGGAGCGCCGAATGTCGCGAGCACAGGTGGTCGAGCGTCCCTTTTTTGCGCCAGAGCGCCGTCGCGCGACCCCGCCTGCGGAGTTCTAGGGCGCGTGCTCGCTACGCCGAAATCCATCGCTGACCGGCCCTGGCTCGATCCGGACGCGAAGCCGCAAATCGTCATCGAGAGCATCAACAAGACCTTCGGTGCGTTTACCGCCGTCGACAGCGTGAATTTGAAGATATACAAGGGCGAGATTTTCGCACTGGTCGGCGCCTCCGGCTGCGGCAAGACGACGCTGCTGCGCATGCTGGCGGGCTTCGCCTCCCCGAGCGCCGGCCGAATCTTGATCGAAGACGCCGACATGACCAAGGTGCCCCCGCACGAGCGTCCGGTCAATATGATGTTTCAGTCGTACGCCTTATTTCCCCACATGACGGTGGAAGACAACGTGGGCTACGGCTTGCGCCGCATGACCTTGGACAAGTCCCTGAAGCGCAAACGAGTTCAGGATGCGCTGGAAATGGTGCAATTGGCGGCTTTGGGCAAGCGCAAGCCGCACCAGCTGTCGGGCGGCCAGAAGCAGCGTGTGGCTTTGGCGCGTGCCCTTATTCGGCGGCCCAAGGTTTTGCTCCTCGATGAACCCTTGAGCGCGCTCGACAAGAAATTGCGTGAGCAGACGCAATTCGAGCTTATGAATATCCAGTCGCAGGTGGGCATCACCTTCGTTTTTGTCACCCACGACCAAGACGAGGCCATGGCACTGTCAACTCGAATCGCGGTCATGAACCGCGGCCAGGTGGTACAGGTGGGTACTCCTTCCGAGATCTATGAATTCCCGCAGAACCGCTTCGTGGCCGATTTCATCGGCACCACTAATTTATTCGAGGGAACGGTCAGCGGCAGCGAACCCGGGCACCTCATCGTACGCAGCCCCGAGGCCGGCTGCGACCTGATCGTCGATGAGTCGGGGCGCTTCGGCAGCGGGCAGCGCGTGTGGGTGGCCCTGCGGCCCGAAAAAATACGCCTGAGCAAGGAACCGATCGCCGGCAACCGCTTCAATCAGGTCAAGGGCATGGTCTGGGAATTGGGCTATCTCGGCAATCGCTCGACCTATCGAATCAAGACGGAAACCGGCAAGCTGGTCACCGTGTTTGCACAGAACGATCGCCGCACCTCGGAGTGGTCCATAGATTGGAGCGATGAGGTTTATTTGAGCTGGACGGCTAATTGCGCGGTGGTTCTGCAGCAGTGAACGGTTCTTGCGTATCGCAACGAACGACAAATCCAAAGGTGCCCGACCCATGAAACGACGATACGGTTCCCTTATCAATACTCTAGGTGCCGCATTCGGTTTCGGCGTACTGCTGTCGTTCGGTTCGGGACAGGCGGTGGCGGGAAGAACGCAAAACGTGGTGCTGATCGTGAGCGACGGATTACGGTGGCAGGAGATATTCACCGGTGCGGACCCCAGCCTTCTGAACGAGAAGGCGGGCGGCAGCTGGCTGCCTCAGCCGCAGTTGCGCAAGCGCTACTGGCGCGAGGACATCGACGCGCGGCGTGAGTTGCTGTTTCCTTTTCTATGGGGAGTGGTGGCCAAGCAAGGGCAGATTTACGGCAACCAATTGAAGGGCAGCGTCGCGCACGTTACCAATGGAAAGGCGTTTTCTTACCCAGGTTACAACGAAATGTCCACTGGCTATCCGAACGACGCCATCGACAGCAATGAGTTCGGGCCGAACCCGAATGCATCCGTTTTCGAATGGCTGAACAAGTTCGACGAGTTTCGCGGCAAAGTTGCGATCTACGGTACCTGGAGTGTTTACGACAATATCTTCAACAAGAACCGCAGCGGGCTCGTGATGCAGACGGGGTGGAACCTGCCGCACAAGGCGCATGAGACGCCGCGCGACGCCTTGTTGCATGAACTCTACGACACCACGACGCGCTTCGATGAAGAGGACGTCGACAATTCCTTGCTGCAAATACCGCTGTTAGACTATGTCAAGGCGCAGCACCCGCGTGTGCTATTCGTAGGCTATGGCGAGACCGACAATTGGGCTCACCAGGGCCGATACGATTTGGTTCTCGATAGTGCGCATCGCATGGATCATTTCGTGCACCAGTTGTGGGACACCATGCAGGCCATGCCTGAATACCATGGCAACACGACCTTCATCATCACCACCGACCATGGGCGGGGCAGCGGCCTCACCGAGTGGAAGGACCACGGCGTAGAAGAGAAAGGCTCGGAGAATGTCTGGATCGCGGTGCTCGGCCCCGACACGGCGCCTCTAGGTGAGCGAACCCAAGTCGCCCCCGTGGCACAAGCGCAGATCGCGGCAACGGTGGCCGCGTGCGTCGGTAAGGACTACCACCATGACGTGCCCAAGGCGGCACTGCCGATTGCAGGCGTGCTGAGTAGTAAGAGCTATTCGCCTTAGGGATACCCAAAGGCTCTCGCTGCTGCTATTTCTGTTTTTTATATTATACTCATGACATTACAAAGATCGTAGCGTTTGCGAGGATTGGAATCATGCGGAAGGTAAAGATACTGGGATTGCTCGGTACCGGCGTTATCGGCGGTGGATGGGCGGCGCGCGCGCTGCATTTTGGAATCGACGTAATCGCAGCGGATGTCAAGCCGGAAATGGAAGAGTGGATACGCGGCGCGGTGGCGAACGCGGAGCCTGCCTTGGCACGGCTGACCATGGCACCCTTGCCGCCGAAGGGCAAATTGTCGTTCACCACGGATTTAAAGGTCATGGCGCAGCGCGCCGATTTCATCCAGGAGAACATTCCTGAACAGCTGCCGTTGAAGCAGCGCATGCTGGCCGAGGTAAGCCGCAATGCGGCGGCGGACGTCATCATTGCCTCGAGCACGTCCGGGCTTACGCCCACTGATTTGCAGCGCGATATGCTTGCTCCTGAGCGCTTCCTGGTGGCGCATCCCTTCAATCCCGTCTATTTGTTGCCACTGGTCGAGCTGGTGGGTGGCGAAAAGACGGTGCAGGGGACCATCGATGCGGCGGCTAAATTCTTTACTTATATTGGTATGCATGCGCTGCATGTGCGGCGGGAGGTACCGGGGCACTTGACCGACCGTCTGCAAGAAGCTTTGTGGCGGGAAATTCTGCACCTGGTGAACGACGGCGTGGCCACCACTGGGGAGCTGGACGAGTCCATCATCTATGGGCCCGGCCTGCGCTGGGCGGCGATGGGAACGAATATGATTTACCACCTCGCGGGCGGCGAGAGCGGCATGCGGCACATGCTGGCGCAATTCGGGCCGTGCCTGAAGTGGCCTTGGACCAAGCTCGAAGCACCGGAACTCACTGAAACTTTGGTCGATCGCATGGTCGAGGGCACTCAGGCGCAGGCCGCGGGCCGTTCCATTCGGGAACTCGAGCGGCTGCGCGACGATTACCTGGTCGCGATCCAACAGGTGCTGCGGCAGTACAATATCGGTGCGGGGGCCACGCTGCGATCTCTCGAGGAAAGGCTCTACAAGGATGCTGCGACCTCGCACAATGCAACGCCGGCCGAGCCGGGCAAGCCGCTGCGATTGCTGGACACCGTGGTGAGGACGGAATGGGTTGATTATAACCGTCATATGTCCGACTTCCGTTATGGTCAGGTGTTCGGCGACGCCATGGATGTGTTGTTCCGCCAGGTCGGAGTAGACGAGGCTTACCGTGACAGCGGACGCATGTACTACACGGTCGAGAACCATATCAAACATCTGGGCGAAGCCAAATCGGGCGAGCTGCTGTACGTTACCGCACAGGTGCTTAAAGTGGACGACAAGCGCTTGCATGTCTTTCAAAGGCTGTATCGCGGCCGCGACGACAAGCAGATCGCTACGGCCGAACAAATGTACCTGCATGTGGACACCAAAGCTGCGAAAGCGGGCCCCGCCGATGCGAAGATACGCGCCAAACTCGAGTCCATCGCAGGCCAACACGCCGGCTTGCCGGCGCCGCCTGAGGCGGGCCGTCGGGTCGGTCGGGCGTCGCACTAGCGCGCCATGCCGAAAATCGTCGATCACGTCCAGCGGCGCGACGAGATTGCCCACGTCGCCTGCCAGGTGGTCGCACACTACGGCTTCGAGCAGGCAACGGTGGCCCGCATTGCCCGCGGCGCGGGTTATACAACGGGCATGGTGGCGCATTACTACGAGTCTAAGCAGGACATCATCTTGGCCGCCCTGCGGCTGACGTTGCTGCGAATCGAACAAAGACTCACCCGTGAACGCGAGAACAGTGAAGCCAACCTCCTGGCGGTGCTGTCGGAGACGCTGGCCATCGATAAGCAGCGCTTCACCGAAAGTGCCTTCTGGATGGCTTTTTGGGGCCAGGTGTCGGCGGACAAGAATCTCAAACGGCTCAATGTCTGGGTGCACCGCGAGTACATGCGTTTGTATGCACGTTGCTTCGCCGAACATTGGCGGGAATGGTCGGTATGGCCGCTGTCGGTGCGCGACCAAGTACTGCGCTCGGTGGTCACCTGCATCAATGGGCTGACCGCAAGCGCCGTCACCAGTCCGGGAGATTGGCCGGCTGCGAAGCAAGTCGAACAATTACAGTTGCAGCTGGACCTCTTACATCAATGGGCCAGTCGCGGCGCGGGCCGCGGCTCCCGCTCTAAATGAGGCGCGTTCCACAAGTGAGGAAGTAGCAATGGACTTTTCGCTCAGCGATGAACAGCAGATGATTGTCAAAACCACGCGGGATTTCGTGGTCAATGAGCTGTACCCGCACGAGAAGGAGGTGGAGGAGAGCGGCGTGCTGCGCGAGGATCTGCACCGGGAGCTGAAGGCCAAGGCCATCGAAGCGGGATTGTATGCCGCCAACATGCCAGTGGATGTGGGCGGCGCGGGTTTGGATACCGTTACATGGGTGCTGTACGAAAAGGAGTTGGGCCGCACCGGTTATGCCCTGCATTATTCCTGCGTGGGCCGGCCGTCGAATATTCTACTAGCCTGCGAAGGAGAGCAAAGAGAGCGGTATTTGCTGCCCACGGTACGCGGCGATCGAGTTGAGTGCCTAGCCATGACGGAACCCGGCGCCGGCTCGGATTTGCGCGGCATGAAAACTACGGCGGCTGCGGCGGGCGATGACTTCGTCATCAATGGCACCAAGCATTTCATCAGCCATGCCGATCATTCGGACTACGTCATTCTGTTCGCGGCCACCGGCGAAGAGAGCACCGCCCACGGCGTGCGCAAGAAAATGACGGCGTTTCTGATCGACATCGGGCATCCAGGCTTCGAGGTGCGCCCCGGCTACAATAATGTGTCGCACCGTGGCTATACCAACAGCATTCTCGAGTTCAATAATTGCCGGGTGCCTAAGACCGCGATTCTGGGAGAACTGCACCGCGGCTTCGACGTGGCCAACACGTGGCTGGGAGCCACGCGTTTGCAGGTGGCTGCCACCTGCCTGGGGCGCGCCGAGCGCGCCTTGGAATTGTCGACTCAATGGGCGGTTGATAGAGTCCAATTTGGCCAGCAAATCGGCAAATTTCAAGGAGTGAGTTTCAAGTTGGCCGACATGGCGGTGGAGCTGCGGGCCGCTGAGCTTTTGACTCTGCAAGCGGCGTGGAAGCGCGATAGAAAGATCGATACCGACATGGACATGGCAATAGCCAAAGTCAAAGCCACCGAAATGCTGGCCATGGTGTCAGATGAGGCGCTGCAAATACACGGCGGCATGGGACTCATGACCGACTTGCCGTTGGAACGCATCTGGCGCGATGCTCGCATCGAGCGCATTTGGGATGGCACCAGCGAAGTTCAGCGCCATATTATTTCACGCGGCCTACTCCGGCCCTTGGGCGGCTGATGCGCATGCGAAGGCGCGTCGCGGGCTGCCCCGCGCTGCCCCGCGCGTCGCGTACGCGCAAACCATCCGCAATCGCCCGAGCCACCAGGGCGCCGTCGACTCCCAAGCGCGCATCGGTTTGAAGCATGTCGAATTGACATTATGCGACTTCGATAGCACGCGGCGCTCGAAACCATATGGCATTTGACATTATGTGGCGAATCGCCACAGTTCAGAGTTTATGCGCCTGCGTCAGTAGATGCAGTCCTACAGACTCCTCCCGGCGGATGCTTGAGAATACTTATAACGCCCTGATGTAGACCTCATCCCTTGACGTGCGTTATGGATACTAAGAGTACTAAGGTACGTAAACGTAGGTTATTCATGATTGATACGGAAGTGATTCGACTGCGAAAATTGCGCAACACCGCGCTGCGGGCGCGCGCAATCGCTGCTGCGCTGAATGACCGCCCGTCCGAGAGCGACTCGGTATTCTCGCGAATTACGCTCGCCTGCTGGCGCATCTCGCGGGTCGCCACCGGGAAGCTGCGTGCCCATCCATACCCGAGCTACCAGCGCGGACCGGGTTATCTGCGTTCGCTATACGACGGCGCCGCTGCGGCCATGGCGGGCGCGGTGGCGCGGAATCGGGGCGGCGGCGACGCGAGGTATTTGCATTGTCTGCACAGAGTGGCGCGCGAGCTGGATGACGCACGCGCGCTGACTTGGTCGCCGCAGTTGAGCGACGCATTAGGCCGTTTGCAGTCGGAAATTCGTCTGTTAATGAAAGAGCTCGCGGCCGGCGAGCGCGTCGAGGCGGGATCGCGGCATGAGGCTGCATCTCGATGCGAGGCAGGCGCCGTCAGCCGCCGCAGCGGTACATCCGGCGTCGCCGCTAATTGGCCGTATTTGGCTTTCTAGGGCTGCACCGGCGGCGGATTGCGCTCCGAGAATTGTCCATTCCAGTAGGGGTAGTAGGGGTAGGGCGGCAAAATGCGGCTTGCGGCATCCAGCCGAGCCGCTTGATCCACAGTCAGGTTCCAGCCGATCGCGCCTGGATTTTCCCGCAACTGCGCCTCATTGCGCGCACCGATCAAGATCGTCGAAACCGTCGGCCGTTGCAGGGCCGCTTCGGCAAAAACCCAGCGTGGAGTCAATACCGCCCGGTGCGCTGACCCTCAGCGGCCTGTCCAGCGCGGCGCGCGCTTCTCGCTGAATGCCCGAGTGCCCTCCTTGAGGTCGTCCGAACGGATTACTTTCTGCACGGCATCCAGCGAATCGTGTAGTTCGAAGGCTTCATGCTCGGGAAGCATCTCGGTATGCCGCAGCAATTGCTTGATGGCTGGAAACAGCAGGGGCGGTCCGGCGACCAGTTGGTGTGCGATTTCCCGCGCCTTGGCCATGCCTTCGCCCTTGGCTACGACATGGTTGGCCAGGCCCCAATGCTTGGCTTCGGCGGCGTCCATCCAGCGTCCGGTCAGGAGGAACTCCACCGCGACGTGATAAGGGATGCGCCGCCGTAGCTTGATCGTGCCGGCATCGGCGAGCACCCCGACATTGATCTCGGGCAGAGCGAACTTGGCATGTTCCTCCATCACGATGATGTCGGTGCCGAGTACGATTTCGAAGCCGCCGCCGCAGGCAATGCCGTTGACGGCAGCGATGACGGGCTTGTTGAGATTTCTGGGGTAGTTGAAGCCGGCGAAGCCGCCGACGCCCCAGTCCGAATCGGATTGCTCGCCGGCCGCTGCGGCCTTGAGGTCCCAGCCCGGCGAGAAGAATCGGTCGCCTGCGCCGGTGATGATGGCGATCCGCAAGTCCGGGTCGTCGCGAAAAGAAGTGACGATCTGGTTCAATCGACGGCTCGCCTTCAGATCGATGGCATTCGCCTTCGGCCGATCGATGATTACTTCAAGAACGGCGCCGTCTTTGACGGTATTGATTCCATCGGACATTTCAGCACTCCTCAAGGAGAATTACGCAAGCGAATCATCGTATCCACCGCCACCGCGCCCTCGCCTAGAGGACGGACGATCACGGGGTTCACATCTATTTCAATCATAGTGGCCAAGTTGTCGGACGCGTAGCGCGTCACGGCCAGGATAGTGTCGATCAATGCCTCCACATCGGCTGCCGGCTTGCCGCGATAGCCGCGCAGCAATTTGCTTACCGTTAGACGCTGTAGCGCAGATGCTATCGATGCGCGCGTCCAGGGAGGCAGCAGGCTAGCACTGTCCGACATCATCTCGGTGAGCACGCCACCTGCACCCAGAACCAGCACCTGCCCGAACTGCGGGTCGACGATGATGCCGATCAGGACTTCGGCCACGCCGTCGATGATCATTTCTTCCACCAACAGAGTGTCCGACAGCTTCGCCAGCCGCTCGGCGGCGTGCCGTGCATCGGCCTCGTTGCGGACATTGAGCACTACGCCGCCCACTTCGGTCTTATGTTCCAGATGCGCGTCCGATGCTTTGATGACCACCGGGAACCCCAATGAGGCCGCGGCCTCTGCGGCGATTGTTGCCGGTACGAGCTTTCCTCGGGGAATGCGTACGCCGAATTGTGCCAACGCCGTCTTGCCTTCGTGCTCGCCGAGCGAGCGGATGTGGGAGGCGCCAGGGGGCGGGGCCGGCAAATGCAATTGCACGCCTGGATTGCTCCGCCACGCGAGACCCACGTCTCCGGCCAGAGAAATGGCTTCCAATGCCTCGCGCTGCCCTTGCAACGGGACGACGCCGCCGTCGAGGCAACGCTGCCGTATTCTCGGACTGATGGTCTCCGGCAGAGATGCCATCAGCGCGGCGCGCGTCGGCGCACCCCGGGCGGCCTCGATGTATACATCGATGACCGCATCATAGGCGGCGGTATCGGCCTTACCCTCCGGTGGGCTGTCCAGCATGAAGCCCGCCGCATCGTATCCGGAATGCAGTACCTCGCTGAAAACACGCTTCAATGCCGGCGGATCGAACCACAGATAGGTGTGTATGTCGAAGGGGTTGGCGATGGTGACGCGGTCGGTCAGTACTTCGCGCAATGAAGCGGCGCGCTCGGTCGGCACGGGCGCAAAGTCCAAATTCATGTCACGAGAAACATCGGCCGTCATCGCCATGTCGCCTCCCGACGCGCCCATGACCAGCACTTTGCGTCCCGTCAGGGGTCCGCCCAAGTGAAACAGCTTGAGCGTTTCGCACAGGCTGCCCAAGGTGTCGCAGCGGGCGATTCCGGCCTGGCGGCAAAACGCCTCGAACACCTCATCGGCGCCCGCCAGCGCGCCGGTGTGGCTGTGCGCCGTGCGTGCCGCGGCGGCGGTGCGCCCCGATTTAATGATCGCGATGGGTTTGCCCGCCGCGCGCGCTCGATCGGCGGCGCGCGCGAATCGTTCCGGATTCTTGATGCCTTCGAGATACAAACCGAATGCCGTTACTCGCGCATCGTCGCAAAGTAGTTCGATCAGATCTTCCACCGCCAGGCGCGTCTGATTGCCCACTGTAAATAGGCAGCCAATGGGCAAGGAGCGGTGATTGAACATGAGCGTGAGCGCGATGGTGCCGCTCTGACATATGAGGGCCACCCCGCGGTCGATGGGGGAGCCCACGATTTGATCCGGCATCATCGCCACTCTGTCGAAGAAGTTGACGAAGCCGTAGCAGTTGGGCCCAAAAAAGGGCAGCGCGCCGGCCTGGTCCGTGAGCTCGCGAGTGAGCTGACTGCCCGCCTCGGTACCGGTCTCCGAGAAGCCGGCGGTGAAGCACACGAAACCCCCGGCGCCGCGCGCCGCAAGCGTCCCGGCGACGCTCGGCGCTTCGGTGTTCGGCACTGCGACGAATGCTGCATCGGGAACGCTTGGAAGTTCGGCAACCGACCGATAATAGGTGGTCGTGGCGGTGGATGCGCGGCTCGGGTGTACGCGCCATAGGGAGCCGGAGTAGCCGATGGCGCTATTTCCGGCGGCAACGGCATCGGTCCAAGCGCCGGCGCCGATCAGGGCGATGCTACGCGGCGCTATGAGTCGATGAATATTCATCGGCTATGCCTTTCAGCGGCGCTTCAATTCGATTTTGCGGGAACTCGGACCGAAAGCTTCGCGGGACGCGGGAGACAGCTTGAGGGCCTCGAGCTTTGCCGCCACCTCGTCGGGAAACGCCGCGGCGCCGGGCTTGGCGCCTTGATGAACATGCAGCAGCATCATGTCGGCCATCGCCACCGGTTCGCTGACTCGGGAGCAGCTGAACCGACATCCCAAATGAATTCTTTTGCGGTCGAAATCCAAAACCAGTGAGTGGACCTGAAGATCGTCCGAGTTTTTAACCTCGTGCAGATAGTGCAGATGCAGCTCGAGGGTATACAAAGTGCAATGGGTGGCCCCACGGTAGGCCGCATCCAGCCCCAGATAGTCCATCACCTCGTCGACGGCCAAACTCGCCACCAGGCCGTAGTAGGCGTCGCGCAAGTGTCCGTTGTAGTCGATCCAGGCCGGTTCGATCGTGGCGCGATAAACGGGAAGTTCCGTCATAGGTGCGGCACTCAACGCAGCTGCAGCTTTTCGCGCGCCTGGGCGGCGTTGAGTATGCGCGCTCCCATGGCTTCGACGATGGTGCGCGCCTTTTCCACTAGCTGGGCGTTGCTGGCGTACACTCCCTTGCTCAGATAAAGATTATCCTCGAGCCCGACGCGCACATTGCCGCCGAGCAGCACCGACTGCGCCACCCAAGGCATCTGCATGCGGCTGATGGCGAATGAGCCCCAATTGCAGTTCTCGGGCAGCGAATTGACCATTGCCAACAGATGACCCACGTCGGCCGGAACTCCGTAGGGAATGCCGGTGCACAATTGAATCAGGGACGGGGCGGAGAGCAGGCCTTCCTTGATCATTTGCTTGACGAACCAGAGATTGCCGGTGTCGAACACCTCCAGTTCCGGCTTCACCCCGAGGTCCTTGCAGATGCCGGCGCCCCGGCGCAGGTAGTTGGGGGTCGACACATAGGCGCGGTTGCCGTCGCCGAAATTCAGGCTGCCGCAGTCCAGCGTGGCGATGTCCGGCCGGTACAGACCTTCATTACAAAGGTCGATGACATGGCGCATGCGATCCTCTTGGCTGACGAAATCGCTACCCGGGCCGGGAGTGTCCTTCAGTCCATTGTCGCCCACGACGATGTAACCGCCCATGCCGCAGGTAAGGTTCACGATTACATCGACTTTGCTCTCCCGAATGCGCTTGACGACCTCGCGGTAATGCCGGGTTTCCATGCTGAACGCACCGGTTTCGGGTTCGCGCACGTGAATGTGGACGATGGCCGCTCCCGCCTGTGCCGCCGCGATGGCGGTGGCGGCGATTTGCTCGGGGGTGACGGCGCAATGCGGGCTCTTGGTGACCTTGCTGTCATCGCCGGTGACGGCGCAAGAAATGATGACGTCGTGATTCATATATTCCCTCAAGCTCATTGTCAACGCGGTGGTTTTATTATCTCGATCATAATATTTAAACCAAGCCAGAGCAACCGCGCTCCAACATTGCATTTAGCGTGAGCAGAATGTACTAGTATTATTCGGCGGCTTGAGGTGATGCGGCTGTCGTATGCCGTCCGCCGGCAAGCGCTCGGATAATCTCGGCGTCGGCGCAGACCCCGATGATTTTGCCGTTCTCGGCCAGCAGTACGGGGTGCCCCGTCGCTTGGCGCAAATGAATGATGGACTGCAGCGCTAGCGACCCGGGTGCAACGGCCACTCCCGGCTCCGCGTGTCCCAGGTTGGCATCGTCCTGAACGTGACGGAAGGAGAGGGCGATGCCGTCCAGGTGCACGTCCACCGCCTGATCCGAAGAATCCAGCGACAGCCGATAGCGCCGTCCGCCGTCCAGCCACACGTGACCGTCGTCTCCCGCGAGCGATGCGCGGCGCTGCATGATCATGCTGCCCGTCAGGACCGTCAGGGGGTTCATGTGGCGCACGAACTCCGCCACATATTCATCGGCGGGCGCCAACACAATGTCTTCGGCGGTGCCCGTTTGAATGATGCGGCCGTTCTGCAGTATGGAAATGTGATCGCCCAGCCGCAGCGCCTCGTCCAAGTCATGGCTGACGAACAAGATTGTTTTCTTGACACGCTCTTGCAGAGTCAGCAGTTCGCCCTGCAGCTTGCCGCGAATCAGCGGGTCCAGCGCCGAAAACGGCTCATCCATCAACAGAATATCCGCGTCGGTGGCGAATGCGCGCGCCAACCCGACGCGCTGTTGCATCCCGCCGGACAGCTCGCTGACATATCGTTCGGACCACTGCGACAAACCGACCAATTCCAATTTCTCATCGACGACGGTCTTGCGTTGCGCGGCGCCGTCGCCGCGAATTTCCAAACCGAAGCCGACGTTTTCGCGCACGGTGCGCCACGGCAACAGGCCGAATTGCTGGAACACCATGGCCACGCGTTCGCGGCGCAGCCTGCGCATTTGCAAGGTGTCGCAGGTCGCCACATCAATGGATGAGTCACCGTCGCGAACCAACACATGACCGCGCGTGACCGGATTCAAGCCGTTGGCGGCGCGCAGCAGGGTGGACTTGCCCGAGCCCGACAGCCCCATGAGGACGGAAATTTCTCCGCGGGCAACGCTCAGATTCGCGCCGGCCACGCCGACGATGACACCATACTTATTCTGAATGTCGGTGCGTGTGCCGCCGCCGTCGAGGGCGGCCAGCGCTTCACGCAGGCCCTTGCGGCCGTCCCGCCCGGCTTGGGAAAAAAGGATATCGACGTCCTTGAAATCCACGGCCGAGTTCATCGAGACTCTCCGCGTTCTTTTGGTCTACTGATGCGGTCCAAAATGATGGCCAGCAGCACAATGGTGAAGCCGGCTTCGAAGCCCATTCCCACCTGCACCGAGTTCAGCGCGCGCACCACCGGGACTCCGAGCCCGCCGGCGCCGACCAATGCGGCTATCACCACCATGGACAGGCTCAGCATGATGCACTGAGTGATGCCGGCGATAATGGTGGACGCGGCGCTGGGCAATTCTACCTTCCACAGCAGCTGCATGGGCGTGGCGCCGAAAGCCTCGCCCGCCTCAATGAGCGGCTTCGGCACCGATGAAATGCCAAGGTGCGTGAGGCGGATGGGAGCGGGTAGGGCGAATATCACCGTCGAGATCAGCCCGGGGACCACCCCTAGGCCAAATAGCACCAGGGTCGGAATCAAGTACACGAAGGTCGGCAGTGTCTGCATCAAATCGAGCACCGGCCGCAGCGCGGCGAACAGGCGCGGCCGATGCGCGGCAGCTATCCCCAAGGGCACGCCAATGGCCGTCGATGCCAGGGTGGCCACCATGACCAGGGACAGAGTCTCTAAAGTGGCAAGCCAATAACCCTGATTGAGGATGAACAACAGCGCCAGTGCAACGAACGCGGCGAGCGGCAGTGAACGCCTCAGCGCCCACGCCAGCGCGGCGACCGCCACGATCAGCAATGGCGCGGGCAGGGCGCGCAATAAGGCGGTCAGCCCGTCGACCATGCCGCGAATGACAATGGATATTCCGTCAAACAGAAAGGTACCGTGCGCCTTGATATAGTCGATGGCCACCGCCATTGCATCGCCTACCGGGATCTTGTGGCCGACTATCCATTGTTCGAAGCCGCCCGGTCGCGGCGGCGGTGCCGTGTGCGCCAATGCGGTAGCGGCCGGACGTCCGTCGAATGTCAGCACGCCGCGGAGCCAGGCGTTGGTGGCCGTGGGATTGGCTTTCAGCCACTCCGTCGCCGCAATATCGGGCGCCTCATGCCGATCCAAGATCGCGGCCATCATTTCGCTTTCGCCCCGCAGCGTGAATTTAAGATTGTCGAGTAGTCGGCCCATGTTGGGGCACTCGGCGCTGTAACCCTTGCGGGTCACGGTATAAATAACGGCGCCGCCGAAATTAGGGCCAAAAATCTCGTCACCGCCGGCAAGGTACTTCAACTCGAAGCGCATGTTCATGGGATGCGGTTCCCACGCCAGGAACACGACGGGCTTCTGGTCGCGGAAGGCGCGCTCCACCTGCGCCAACATGCCCTGCTCGCTGGATTCGATCAATTTGAAGCCGCCCAACCCAAATTGATTCTGCTTCAGCATTTCCAGCACATGCCGGTTACCGTCGTTGCCCGGCTCGATGCCGTAGATCGAGTCATTGAGCGCCGGCGCGAAGCTCTGAATATCCTTGAAGTCCTTCAGGCCCGCAGCGTAGGTGTAGGCGGGCACGGCCAAGGTATATTTTGCGCCGGTCAGATTTGCTCCGATGACCACGACGGATCCGTCTTCGACATAGCGCGCGCGGTCGGCCTCCTGGGCAGGCATCCAATTGCCCAGGAACACGTCGATGTCCTTGTTCTGAATGGAGGCAAAAGTGACCGGAACCGAGAGCACGGTGACCGTGGGGGAGTAACCGATTGAACGCAGCAGCTGAGTGACCAGCGCGGTGGTTGCGGTCACATCGGTCCAGCCGACATCGGAGAAGCGCACGGTTTGACAGCTTGAGGGATCGCGCGTGCCGCCGGCCGGGGCGGCTGTTCCACTGACTGGCGCGGCAGTATTCCCGAGCGGCACGACCGCGTCAGTGACCGTTGCTGCGGCCCGCGCCTGATGGAGCAGCATTGGTAGCGCTAAGGCAGCCAGCAGTGCGTAACTCGATAGGCCTGGGTGCAGGCTCCAAAGAGCCTTCCAGAAGTTCGCGGTGAGCGGCTTCGGGGGCTTGACCAGGCGCCCCGCCGGGCGGCATGATTGAAGCGGCGACTCAAGCCTTGAACCGGTGTTCAACGAGTTCTGGTTGGCGCTCAACATGCTTCCCTAGTAGGTTGAAATCAAACGTATAAATTCTATTGTCACGTATCTTAGACATAAATTCGACCTGACGTCTACTGATGGTCGGGAGAAGAGCGAGCTACTAAATTGAACAATCAGTCAATGACCTCTCTGGAAGCTGCTCAGCTACCCATCGAAGATACTCGACGCCGCCAATTGGTCGAAGTCACCATCGATAGCCTAGCGGAACTTGGCTATGTGGGCACGACGCTTGCGCAAATCGCGACTCGAGCGGGAGTGTCGCCGGGCTTGGTGGCTCACTACTTCGGTGACAAGGACGGTTTGCTCGACGCGGCCTTTCGCTCCTTAGCGCGCCGCGTGGGCGACCAAGTGCGTGCGCGTTTGCGTTGCGTGAGTACGCCGCGCGCGCGCATTCAAGCCGTCATCGATGCGAACCTAGCTCCGGAGGAATTCGAACGGCGCACCGGGACCGCGTGGCTTGCCTTCTGGGGCCAGGTGTTGCAAGTCAAGTCGCTGACTCGCGTGCAATCGGTGTATCAGCAGCGAACCTTGTCGAATTTGCGCAGTTCCCTGAAGAAACTGCTGCCGCCTGATGAGGCGCAGCGCCTGGCGGCGATGATTGCGGCGATGATAGACGGCGTTTGGCTGCGCGCAGCGCTGTCTGGGTGGCGGGAAGCCGACAGTGAAAGCGCGCGCGCCTTGCTGACGGCCTTTGTCGATGGCCGTCTGAAAGAAGCGGCGCCTGCCGCGACGGCCCCCGCCCCCGTGCGAACGCGCAATACCGGCCCCGCGGCCGGCGAGAGGTTTGCTTCCATCAATCCCGCGACGGGCGAAGTCCTCGGCTATGTCACCGCCGCAGGATCCGCGCAAGTCGACGCGTCGGTGCGCGCGGCGCAAAAAGGTCAGGCTGGATGGGGTGCCATGACGGGCACCGAGCGAGCCCGGGTGCTGCGCCGTGCCGCCGATATTTTAAGGTCGCGCAATCAGGAGCTCGCCGAACTCGAAACGCGCGATACCGGCAAGCCCATCCAAGAAACGCGGGTGGTGGACGTGGCCTCGGGCGCGGATTGCTTCGAATACTTCGCGGGCCTGGCGCAAAGTCTCAGCGGCGAGCATATCGACTTGGGGCCTCAAGCCTTCGGCTATACCCGGCGCGAACCGCTGGGCGTGGTGGCCGGCATCGGCGCCTGGAATTACCCGCTGCAAATCGCCTGCTGGAAAGCCGCGCCGGCGCTGGCCTGCGGCAATGCAATGATTTTCAAACCCGCCGAACTCACGCCGTTCACCGCCGTGAAGCTGCAAGAAATACTAATGGAGGCAGGGTTGCCGCCCGGTGTGTTTCAAGTGCTGCAGGGTTTCGCCGACACCGGCCGCTTGCTGACCCGGCACCCGGACATTCGCAAGATCTCGCTCACCGGCGAAGTCGGTACGGGGAAAGCCGTGATGAGCGATGCCGCGCAAACGTTGAAAAATGTAACCCTCGAGCTGGGCGGCAAATCGCCGCTGATTATCTTCGGCGATGCGAAGCTCGACAATGCCGTCGCCGGCGCGCTGTTGGCCAATTTCTATTCCTCCGGACAGGTGTGCTCCAATGGCACGCGAGTGTTTGTGCATCGTTCGATCAAGGCGGATTTTCTCGAGCGGCTGGTCAAACGCGTCAATGCGATGCGGATCGGTGATCCCATGGATCCTGAAACCCAGGTGGGCGCCCTGGTATCTGAACAGCACATGTACAAGGTGCTTTCCTACATCGACCGCGGCCGCGCCGAGGGGGCGCGCGTCTTGGCGGGCGGCATGCGAGTGACGGCGGGCCAGCTGGCAAAGGGATACTTCGTTGCCCCCACCATATTTGATAATTGCCGCGACGACATGGCCATCGTGCGCGAAGAGATTTTCGGCCCCGTCATGTCGGTCTTGGAATTCGAGGACGAGCAAGAAGTCATCGAGCGCGCCAATGCCACCGAGTTTGGCCTGGCGGCGGGCGTATTCACCAATGATTTGACCCGGGCCCATCGGGTGATCGCCCGTTTGCAGGCCGGCACGTGCTGGATCAATCAATACAATGTCACGCCCATCGAGCTGCCCTTCGGCGGCGTGAAACTCTCCGGGCTTGGCCGCGAGAACGGGCGCGCCGCCATCGAGCACTACACGCAGCTTAAGAGCGTCTACGTCGCCATGGGCGATGTAGACGCGCCCTATTAGGCGCTGCGCGCCGCCTTTTAACGGGATCGAGGCGACCCCGTCCGAGAAAATGGTTGCCAGCGCTGCGGGCCGTGGAACTGGAAACGCCGGGAGGCTGAAACTTGGCAAACGAGATCTTTGATTACGTTATTGTGGGCGCGGGGTCGGCCGGCTGCGTGCTCGCGGATCGATTGACCGCGGACGGGCAGCGGCGAGTGCTGCTGCTGGAATATGGAGGATCCGACCGCTCGATCTTCATTCAAATGCCGTCGGCGCTATCCATTCCAATGAATATGAAAAAGTACAACTGGTTTTACCACACGGAGCCGGAGCCGCATTTAAATGGGCGGCGCATGCATACGCCGCGCGGCAAAGTGCTGGGCGGATCCTCCTCCATCAACGGCCTGGTGTACATCCGCGGCAACGCTCAGGACTTCGAAGGGTGGAGCGCGCAGGGTGCGGCCGGTTGGGCGTATCGCGATGTGCTGCCGTATTTTCGGCGCGCTGAAACCCGCCGCGAGGGAGGCAATGAATACCGGGGGGGCAGCGGCAAACTGCGGACCTGTTACGGCACGGCGAGCAACCCCCTGCATACGGCTTGGTTGTCCGCCGCCAGTCAGGCGGGCTATCCGCGCACGGATGACGTGAACGGCC
>JANYLM010000074.1 GCA_025357835.1 Gammaproteobacteria bacterium | reverse complement strand
CCGCGCGCCATGCGCGGATTGGCAAGCAGCCCAAGCAGCGACGGCCCAATGATGGTCGCAGCGCCGGTCAAGAACCCCTGCGCGACGAATTCGCGGCGCGTCCGCGGCTTGGAATGATCCGGGTGACGAAACGGCTCGTTCAACCCTAAGGCCTTAGGTGGTTTTTTGCTCATAATATAGAGACCTCTTCGATTCATCTGCTTAATTAATCAACATATCGGAACTGCCAAGCGCCGCTGCGCAGGCTGCAGAGGTCACGGCTTGTACTCGTGCCAGGGATGTACAGGGCGATGAGGTGCAGAGCTTGCCGATCATGCTATTGAGCTCGGTGGTGACCGTGGACCCCGCCGGTTGAGTTGCCAACCCCGTGCCAAGCACTCGGGCTGCGAGCGCACTGCTTATCTGGTTGACTCCGGCCGCCGTGCCGTTCGCTCCAAAGAGTGAGGCGCTGATTGTTACCCCGGGGAACAATTGCGCCGCAGCAGCCGAGTTGACCGCAGCGTTGCAATACTGAATGGCGAGCTGCGCGACGCCCACTTGGTTGGCCGACGAGAAACTCTCCAAGGTCGGGGCGGAGGGCAGCTGCTGCTGCACCGCTGCATAAGTCTGCATGACCGCCGGGTTGGTGGTCGGCACGCCGGTCAGCGCCGCTAGACTGGCGTTGATCTGCCCGAAGGTGCGCACACCGACTGCCGCGGCCGGCGGAAGATCGGTGGCCGCGATGGGAATTGGCAAGGGCTCAGTGGTTACATGGGTTTTGGTGCCCAGCTGATCGAAACTCAAGAAGAACTGATCCGTCAGCGGGCCGCTCTGGATGGCGATGACGGTGCCAATCTTGGATAACACTTGGCCTGTCGCCGTGTAGTTGGCTGCGGTCACCATGGTATTGAGCGGGATGAACGCCTGGCCCACTGTCGGAATCGTACCGTTGATGCCGATGCGTATGCCCTTGACGACGATGCCGTCCGGCTTGGCCGTCGGGTCGAGCGAAATGAAGGTCGGCGAAGTGAACATATAGCTCGAACTATCGTACTGACTGCCCGTGAACATGACATAGCCCTTCGCTACGCCGGTCGCGGCGGACACGTCGAACAGCAGAAAGAAGCGTTGCCCGACGCCGGCATTGAAGTTCTGGAGGATCTGCGGAGCCGTCAAGGCGCGATTGTGGATGGCGACGAACTTGATGAGGCCCTGCCAGGAGCGATCACTCGATACTTCGTTGCCGAGCACCAAAGCGAATGAAGCGTCCCAGTTGGCGATGCTGCCGCCCTTCTGCGGATCCACTACCTGGGTATTCTGGCCGTTCACATAGATCTGGCGCCCGTTGACCGGATCATAGGTGAGCACCACATGCTGCAGGGTGGCCTGCAGCACCATGGCGGCAGTCGGAGTCGGCAGTTGCGGCATGCCGTTCAGATCCGAACCGGAACTGCGCATGATGAAGTCATAGTTTTGGTTGGTCTGGCCGAGCGTGAAATTACGCAGGGTGTCGCCCCCGGAATAGCTGACCATGTAGGACTTGTCGGCCGCCACCAGTGCGGGCGCGACCCAAGCCTCAACGGAGTATTCGCCGGTGGCCCCGATCAGGTCATGTATTTTCTTGCTCGACGAAGTCGACGCCTGCGCCTTGCCGCCGGCGCCCACCGTGATACCCCAGCCGCCCGCCCAGGCCACACTGCCCGAGATCGTCAGATCCGCCGACGGATCGACGCCGCTGGTGTCATAGGCCACAAGGCCCGTGCCGGTCTGGAATTCATACTTGGCAATCACATTCGCATCGAAGCGATTGGCGCCGCTCGCAATTGTACCTTGCGCCAGGGCCAAGGCCTGACTGACAACCAAGGTTGAATCGACAGGAGTGACGGACACCATGCCGGCGAATTGTTGAATGGCGGCCAGCATGACCGCAGCGCTGCTGCCGGGCGGCCCAACCGTCGTGACACCGGCATTAGTCGTCATGGTGCCGCAAACAGCCCAGCAATTGTGCATGTCCGCGGCTAGACGGCTGACGAACCGGGAACTGGTTGGCGCGTTCAAATCGATCCGCGGAATCGCGTACTGATAAGCCTGATTGATGTCGGACGACGCGAAATACGGCGACTGCGGCGTCGCCGCGTCCGGCGCATGGCATTTGGAACAGTACTGCCTGAGCACCGGGTACACCGTCGCATTGAAATCCGCGGTCGAAGCAGGGAAGTTCTTGCTTGACCCCACAGTTTGCGGCGGCGGCGCCACCAGCTGCACCTGAGTGCCCGTGCCGCCGAGGGTGGCTCCGGCCCAGTTGCTGATCCAAGTGGTCAAGATCTGGCCGCAGGCGTTGGGATCGGCCAGCCAGCAATTGTGTCCGCCGCTCACCTTGATAACCATCCTAGAGGTCGACGGGGACTGTAAATTGACCACGCTGTTGGCCTGCGCATAGGCCATATTCACGTCGTCTCCGCGGGCGAAATTAGGCATCTGTGCGGGGGAGGTCGCATTGTGGCATTGGCCGCAACGATTCTGACCGCGAATATTGTTCCAAAGACTGACCTGAAATGCTGTGACATCCGCCGACCCAGCCGGAGGTCCTACATAGGCCGCCGCCGACGTGGTCGGTGCCGTCGCCGCGGCGGCAGTAGTCGGTGCCCCGCCGCTGCAGGCGCTCAGGGCGAAGGTAGTGGCCAGGGCGAGCAAACCAATAGTGCGTGTAAGGTTCATGCTCAATTCCCCATGCAGTAGACGGCTGCGTCGGCAAATACCTGCCGCAGCGAGTAATTGTTGGACTTGAACGAATTGATCATCGTCGCAACCTGGCTGCGGTCTTGGGTATCGCTCGGCGCGCGGAAGCACACGTACTTGAAGACTCGCGAGACTTGGCAGTTGGCAAAGGCCGCGCTGCCCTCGAGCTCCTGACCGAGACTCTTGGCGCCTGCACCGCTGCCCGTCTGATTCGGATCCCATCCGAGCAGCGAATTCACGCCGCCGCGCCACCGATTGTCCCAGTGATCGTCGGGGGTGACGTAGCCTTGCGGGAAATTGGTATTGTTAATGAAGTATTTCGGCTGCACCTGCCCCGCCGTGTAGACGATCTGCCCGGCCGCACCCGTCGGGTCGGTGGCGACGTTGTAACTGAAGTTGTAGTAGGCGAACGCCTGCGCCATGGGGTCCATGCCGCTGTGGCATTCGATGCAGTTGTTCAGGAACAAGCTGCTATCGCCACCGGGGCTGCGGGTCACGTCCTGGCGAATACGATCCGGTGGACGCGTCGTGTCGGGAATGGTCTGAAGATCGGCGCACAGATGATTCATCATCGTGAAGCGGAACATCCGGCGGTTGGTGCCATCCATGAAGAAGGCGTTGGCCGCGGCGCGGGTCGTCAAGACGCCCGCGACTGCCGCCGGGGGCAGCCCGGTGACCCCCGATTGAGCGTTCTTTGCTAGGTGAACCGACAGATCGGCGCCGCTGTCGTCGAGCGCTTGGTACATGGCATTGTTCGACGTTGAGTAGGCCGGTGCGCCGGAAGCGGAATCCGCCGTATAGATGATATCCGCGCTGAGCAAGGTGTTGAACGGAAGGTCGTCGCGCACCATGCCGATGACGGTGGCGGTGTAGTCATTGAGCGGGGCGAACACCGTTTGATCGCGATTCGTCCAAGGCGTGGCTAAGTTGCGGACCGTATTGTTGTAGAAGGCCGGATCCTTAGTGGCCAGCAGTGCGGCGCTGGTCGCGTCCGTCGCCGTCATCTGATTCAACATCACATCCGATGCGGGAATGCCCGCAATGCGGTCGTACATGCGCTTCGCTTGGTCCCGCGTAGGGTTCGCGAAGACGCTGGCGGTGGCCAGCGTCAATGCGCTCGCACAGAGGATTGCGCGAATCGCAATTCTTACTGCTGCCGGTGCTACTGCGGCCCGCCGCGTACCGTTGGTCTTCGGCTTTGCCATCCCATACTTCATATGCACATCCACTCTCGTGAGTTGTGGTTTCGACGTGACGCGAATATACCGAGTAAAAAAGGCCTCAGGGAATGTCTCATCCGAACGACGTCGGTGTTTCGCGACATATCGACTGACCCCTGTCCGCCTATATCCTTCAGCCCAATTTGCGAAAGTCTGCTCGGAGATGCACAGAGAAACGGATGTTGCGAAGTTCTTCTGTGAGTGCGTTAACAGATTGCACAAAGGCAGTAAACGAAGATCGGGTTTTGAGAGCGAATAAGTTCAATAAGCCCGCGCGAGCAGGCACACTGATGGCTGAACCGATGATTGAAGGTAGGTAATCAACACCATGAACACATTCCTCACTCGTGAACCTCGTCACGGTTCCCTCAAGCTCGCGGTGCTGTTGCTGCCGGCATTGCTCATGGCCGGCTGCCAAAGCGGTGTGAGCGGGCATGCGCCGGGTGTTGCGGGGGTACAGCCTCAGGATCCCGGCACTTTGAATTTTCCGCTGGCATACGTAAAGCGACCCGCGCCCGCGTCCACGCCGAACGCCGATATCGACGTGCGCGACCTGATTACCTCCACCACCGGGGGCGATCTGTATATCCGCGAGCAGGCCAGCCCCGGGTTCCCAGAGACCAATATCACCAAGCCGATCACCAAGGGCATGGGCGACGTTCGCGACCTGGACTCGTCTCCCGACGGCAAGAAATTGGTGTTCTCGCTGCGTCTGCCGCTAGACCCCAACAAGCCCAACACGGATATCACTCAGCCCACCTGGAAGCTCTACCAGTACGACGCCGTGGCGAAAACGGTGACTCAACTCACCAACGACAGCACCACCGCCGGCCACGACGTGGGCGCGCACTACCTGCCTGACGGGCGCATCGTATTCGCCTCGACCCGCCAGGCGGCGACCCAGGCCATCCTGATCGATGAAGGTCGGCCGCAATACCCGGCGCAAACCGACGACCGCAAGCAACCTATCTTCTTGTTGCATGTCATGAACGCCGACGGCACCAATATTCACCAGATCAGTTTCAACACCAATCACGATTTCGCGCCCTCAGTGCTGGCCAATGGTCAGATCGTGTTTTCGCGTTACGAATCCATCAACGGCGATCAGATCAGCCTGTACCGCTCTAATCCAGACGGCAGCGGATTGGAGCTCTTTTATGGAGAGAACAGCCATGCCACGGGCGCCAACATTGCCGGAACCAACGATAACGTGATCCAGTTCTTGAACGCGCGGCAGCGTGCGGACGGCAAGTTGATCGCCATCACTCGGCCGTTCTTGGGCACCCAGCAGGGCGGCGATATCGTTCAAATCGACGCCGCCGGCTTCGTGGAGATCAATCAGCCGGCGACGCCAAAGGGCGCTGCCGGTACGGCGCAAAGCAGCACGACCACCCTCGGTGTTACCACCGATTCCGACATGCCTTCCCTGGGCGGCAGGTTCGCGTCCGCCTATCCGCTGTACGACGGGACCAATAGAATGCTCGTCAGCTGGGCTCCTTGCCTGGTACTGGATTCGTCGGTGACCCCGGCCGCGACCAAAGTTTGCACGGCCTCCAACACCGGTGGCCCCAATGTGCAATTGGCGCCGCCCCAGTACACGATCTGGATCTACGACGCCAACACCGGAACCTTGAGCCCCATACTGGGCGGCGAAGCGAACACCGTCATCGTCGAACCGGTCATCATGCAGGCGCGCACTCCGGTACCTACCTTCATCCCCGACTTCGTACCGACCGGCGCTGCCGTCAATTTGGCCAACAACAGCAATGGTCGATTGGGTCTGCTCGTCATTCGCAGCGTCTACGACTTCGATGGGATCGACATGGTTGGCGCGGAAACCACCAACACCCTGCCGAATATCGCCGCCCTGGCCGACCCCAAACAGGCCAGCGCCGATCAACGTCCCGCGCGCTTTGTACGAATTGTAAAAGCCGTCGAGATCCCCAACAAAAAAGTGCGCAAGATCAACAACTCGGCATTTGGTCCCGCAGGCATGGGAATGCGTGAGATTCTTGCCTACGCGCCGGTGGAGCCGGACGGCTCCGTGAAAATCGAATTACCGGCCAATGTGCCCTTCACTATCGACATTCTCGATAAGAATGCACGGCGTATCGGCGCGCCGCACCCCAGCTGGATGCAAGTGATTCCCGGTGAAACCAAGACCTGCAACGGCTGCCATACCGCCGGCAGCAAGACCACGCCGTCCCACGGCCGCTCGGGATTGACCGCGTCGGTCAACGCCGGCGCGCAGGCCGCGGGAGCGCCGTTTCCGAATACACTGGCTACTCTGCCGGCCGCCAATGCCGGCGATACCATGGCCGATACGCGGTCGTGGAATACCTGCCAGAGCGGCGCTAAGACCATCTGTTCACAGGTACCGAGCATCGACGTGCTTTATAGCGATGTCTGGACCGATCCGATCGCGGCAGGTCGCGCGGCCGACAAGGCGCTTTCTTACTTGTATACGGACTTATCCACGCCCAAGCCCACCAACGGCCACTGTGCGCCGTGGGATGGACTGTGCCGCAGCACCATTCACTATCCCGATGCCAAGGCCGCAGGCGGCGCGACTTCCTACAATATCCAGCCGCTTTGGAATTACCCAAGGCAGACCTTTGCCGCCGATGGGGTCACCGTGCTGACCGATCACACCTGCGTGCTCTGCCACAACCCGGTCAATGCAGCCAAAGCCGTACCGATGGTGCCGGCCGGCCAATTGGATCTGACCGACAGCGGCTCCAATGTCGACACGTCCGTAACCACCTCATACGAAGAACTGCTGTTTGCACATAACCAGCAGACGCTTAATATGGGGGTCTTGCAGGACCTGTTGGTGCCCGCCCCTGGCCCGCCGGACCCGAAGACGGGATTGCCGACGACAATCATGGTGCCGGTATCATTGGCGCCGCCCATGGCGGCCGGCAGCGCCGGCGGATCGGTGGCGAAATTTTTGGGCAAGTTTGATGGTAGTGATCACGGTATTACGGTTGACCATACGGGGTTTCTAACGGCGGCGGAGTTGCGTTTGATAGCAGAATGGCTGGACATTGGCGCGCAGTACTACAACGATCCGTTCGTCGCGCCTGCGATTTGAGCTGATGCGACGCCTGCTCGCTCTACTACTGCTGCTGCAGGCGTTCAATGTCACCCTGGTCCATGCCAAGGAACAACTGCTTGAAGTCGTCGTTGCAGAGCCCTACTTGGAAATGCACAGCGGCCCGGGCCGCGGCTTTCCCGTGGTCTATGTGGTGGGCCGCGACGAAGTCGTCACCGTGCTCTACAGCCACACCGAATGGTTCAAGGTGCGCGCGCCGCGCGGCCAGGAAGGCTGGGCACGCCGCTCGGAAATGGCCCTTACCAAGCTCGCCTCGGGAGAGCCGGCGCCCATACCACCCTATCCGGACTTCGCCACCCATCGTTGGGAAATCGGCGCAGGCTACGGCGTCTTCAATCATCAAAATTTGGTCACCACCTGGGGCGATTTCGGCCTCACTGACAGCCTTGATGCGGAATTCGTGCTGCAGCAGGCACTGGGGACCATCGATAACCGCTATATCGTCAGCCTGGGATTACGGCACACCTTCATACCCGAATGGCGCTGGTTTTCGCCCACGGGGGGTATCGGCACGGGATACCAGCACGTCGACAACAAGGTACCGCCCCAGCCTTTGCAGACTCACAACCAAATGGCCTATGTGTCCCTGGGTGCGCGCGGATTCATTACCAGGCGATTCATGTGGCGTGCGGATTGGCGCAAGTACGTCGTCTTCACCAATCAAAATCAGAATGAGGAACCGCAAGAATGGAAATTCGGCTTAGCAGTGTTCTTCTAGCGGCGGCGCTGCTGTCCGGCTGCGGCTGGTTCCATCGCGGCGAGAAGGGACCCACCCAGATCGTGGCCGAGGAGCCCCCGGGGGAACCGTCCATCATCGCGCCGCAGGTCAACCGCCGTGCGATAAAAACACCGAAGATCAAGGCCAAGGACTTCGAACTCGGCGGCTACTTCGGCGCGCTCAGCATTCAGGACTTCGGCACCAATCCGCTGTATGGCGTGCGTGCGGCGTACCACGTGTCGGAAGACATTTTCTTGGAGGGGTACTTGGCCCGCTCCAAGGCCGGCAGGACCAGCCTCGAGGATATATTCCCGAATATTACGGTGATCAGCGACTCTGGGAGGCGCTTCACGTACTACGACCTGGACGTAGGCTACAACGTACTCCCGGGCGAGATCTTTCTCGGGCGCGGCCGTGCGTTCAATTCGGCCCTGTATGTGACCGTCGGCATGGGTGATGTGAAATTTGCCAAAAAGGATCAGTTCGCACTGAATTTTGGGCTGGGCGAACGCCTTCTAATTACCGATTGGCTTGCGCTTCACGTGGATGTGAGAGATCACGTGTTCGAGACGGCTTTGACCGGCCGAACCAAGAATGTTCACAACATCGAAGCCACTCTGGGCTTTACCGCTTTCTACTGATCAGGAGGACAGATCAATGAAGATATCCACAGTCAAGTTCATCAAGCGCTGCACCATGATGGCGATCGTCGTCGCATCGACGGCGTTCGCAGCAGGCGGTGATGTGTCGGGACCCGCACCTGCCTTTACCCTCGCCGCGCTGTCCGGGCAGCAAGCCACCTTGAGCCAGTACAAGGGCCAGGTGGTCATGGTGAATTTCTGGGCCACCTGGTGCGGACCCTGCCAGCAGGAAATGCCCCTTCTAGACCAGATGTACAAGAAGTATAAACCGGCAGGCTTTACCCTGATCGGCGTCAATGTCGACAAAGAAGCCCCCGCGGTCAAAGAGCTGATGGCGCGCAAGCCGGTGAGCTTCCCGGTGCTGCTCGACCCGGCGAATCAGGTGAGCAAGGCCTACCACGTCGATGAAATGCCGAGTTCGGTCATCATTGATCGCAAGGGTGAAATCCGCTACGTCCACCGCGGCTACAGGCCCGGCGACGAGAACGAGTACCAAGACCGCATTCGTCAGCTGATTCGCGAATGACCACGCGCGCAGTGAGCATGCGAACGTCATTGAAGCTTGCCGTGGTCGGCGTTGGGCTTTTGCTCGGGGCATGCAGCAGTATCCAACCCTGGGTCAAGCCCTATGAGCGCGACCGTCTGGCGGATCCCATCATGTCGTGGAATCGCGATGCCATCTCCGGCGCCTATCTGGATCATATCAATGAGTCCCGCGAAGGATCGCGCGGCGCCACCGGCACGGCCGGGGGCGGCTGTGGCTGCAACTAAAGAGCAATCGCCATCAATATGAGGATTTTTCCGCGCCATTTGAGCCGTCTAGCCGCAGTTGCAACCCTGTCACTGATGTGCTCCGCGGGGGCCGCCGTCCTGCCTGATGATCGCGCCGACGCATTTTGGAGCAGTTACAAGGGCGGCGGAATGAATATCACCGGCGAGTCGGTGCTGGTGCGCAAGAAGTTTTCCGAGCAGTTTTCGGCGCAGGCCAACTACTTCATCGACAAGGTCAGTGGTGCCTCCGTAGACGTGTTGAGCCAGGCCAGCGTCATTAAAGACGAACGCAAACAGAAAAGCCTGTCGGTCGACTACATCCACGACAAGACTCAGTACAACCTGTCGTATACCAATAGTACCGAGCGCGACTACATCTCCAGCACGACGCATTTCTCGCTGAGTCAGGACATGTTTGGCGACCTGACCACGGTGACCCTCGGCTTCACGGATAGCCGCGACAAAGTCGGCGAAAACAATGGCTCGGCCTTCAAACCGGTGATCGCCTGGCTGGGTCATGCGCAAAGCCGCGGCTACGAAGGCGGTGTATCGCAAGTCATCACCAAGAACCTGATTGCCGGAACGACAGTGGAAGTCATCACCGATCAGGGTCTCCTGAGCAATCCATACCGCTCCATTCGCTATCGAGATGCGGTTCCGCTCGGGTATTCCCTGGGTACTCAGGTATATCCCAACACGCGCACCAGCACGGCCGTGGAGGGTCGGTTGAAGTACTACTTACCCTATCGCGCAGCAGCCTCCCTGTCGTATCGCTATTTCACCGACACCTGGGGCATCCGCGCCAACACTATCGAGTTGGGGTACACACAACCGGTCGCCAACAAGTTTATTTTCGAGGGGCGGCTGCGCCATTACAGCCAGAACAGTGCCACCTTTTACAGCGACTTGTTTCCGTTCGCGGGTTCGCAGAACTTCGAGGCTCGAGACCAGAATCTCGCGGCACAGACCAACAACTCCATCGGTGCCAAAATGACCTGGGCGTTCGCGCCGGAAGGTTTCCTCATTTTCAAGCGCGCCACCGCAACCTTTGACGTGAGCCGAATCCAATTCAAATACAGGGCCTTTAGAAATATCAAGTACTTCAACGATACGCCTGCCGGCGGTGGCTACAAACCGGGCGCCGAACCACTGTATGCCTTCGACGCCATGGTGTATCAAGTGTACCTATCGATGTTCTTCTGACCGGTGACTGTGCAGCCGATTTTCTGCATAGTGGCTCAATGAAGCTAACGCGCCGCAACGCATTCAAGAATTTAAGCATCGCCGCGGTCATTTCGGCCACCCTGCCATGGCGCCCCACGCGTGGCGCTGCGGCTCAGCAACTCGATGTGAAAGACCCAGCCGCAGTCGCGCTGGGCTACGTTTTGAACGTCGCCGCAGTTGACGTCAAAAAATACCCGGAGTATGTGCCCGGATCGAATTGCGAGAACTGCTTGCAACTGCAGGGTAGCGCCGGGAATCGCTACCGTCCCTGCGGTCTCTTCCCCGGCAAGCTGGTCGCGATCGGAGGCTGGTGCAAGGGCTGGACCCCTGAGATGTAGGCGTCGCGAACCCGCGCGCCGATAGCCGGAAAGTCAACGAAGAAGCCGTCGATCCCACGGCGCAGAAACCGCTGGATTTCACCCTCGAGATCGCCATGCGCCGCTGGCACGGTGCCGATCCTCAAATCCTCCGGTAGGAACTCGTTCTCGGCACGAAAAGTCCACACATGGACTTTGAGATTCACGGCGTGGGCCGCGAGCACGCCTTCGGCGCTAGCCAGAGACTTCGCGATACCGATGCCGTCGGCGTAAGTCGCAATCTCGCCCAAATCACCGAGCTCGTGCTCCAGTAGCTGCAGCAGGGGCAGGCGAGTCATGCCGCGCAATTGACGCAAGTTACCCGGATCGAAGGACTGGATGAATACCGGACTGCCCACTGCGTCATAGCCATGCAGCCGCAATGTATCAAGCACGGCCTGCTCCTGCGGCAAGCCTATCGCCGCGAAATGCGCCGGATGCTTGGTTTCCGGGTACACGCCGATTTTTACTCCGCCGCTGCGCCGCCGATTCGTAGCGGCCGCCAATTGCATGATTTCATCGAAGGTTGGAACCTCAAAGCGCCCATCGAAGGCGCAGTTCTGCGGCCGCAATTCCGGTAGACGCTCCCGCGCCCGCAGAGTCTTGATCTCCGCAAGCGTGAAATCCTCGGTGAACCAGCCCGCCATAGTTTCGCCGTCGATGATCTGGGTACGGCGCCGCGTCGCGAACTCCGGGTGTTGCGCCACGTCGGTGGTGCCTCCGATCTCGTTCTCATGCCGCGCAATAAGTACCCCGTCGCGAGTCATGACTAGATCGGGCTCGATGTAATCAGCACCCTCCGCGATTGCCAGCCGGTAGGATTCGATGGTGTGTTCCGGTCGCTCACCGCTGGCGCCGCGATGAGCAATGACAAGGATTTTAGACAAGGGACACCCGGTTGATCATGGCCCTTGAGTTTACCGTACCAATACTTGATTCGAGGCTCCGTTGTCACGGAGCCTCGAAAAAATACGGACCCACTCCCCGGGGGTGTTATCGCGGGGGTGCTAGCACCGAAGCACCGGGTTCATAGGCCGACATCAATGTGTTCGTTCCTGGAACCCACAGTGATCCTTGACGTGAAACTCTTTCGCCCCAGTCCGCCCGCAAGGATGTAGGTTGGGCCGCGAATGCGACACCAATGGCAAACACCGCTGCGGCCGTCACCATCACTTTTCGACGGTACATGCCTCAACCCTCCGTGACTAGATTTGGCGCGGCGGCAGCGTCGGCGCGGAATCCAATACCTCGGCTCGCGGCGGCAGCGTCGGCGCGGAGTCCAATACCCCGGCTCGCGGCGGCAGCGTCGGCGCGGAATCCAACACCCCGGCTCGCGGCGGCAGCGTCGGCGCGGAATCCAACACAATCGAGCGCGGCAGGGAATCGAACGACGCAAAAGCCGAACTGGCGAATGCGCAGCCCGCAACCACAGCGACTAGACTAATCTTCATAATGATTTCTCCGGAAATGGTGTTAACAAGCGCGGTCCCTCAGATCGTCGGTTAAGGCGACCCACAGAAGTAACAGCGACACTGGGACGAGAATTCCCTCATGTCGGCGCCACACTGTATGCTTAGGGGAAAGCCTGGCCCGGCGGGCAAGACCTTTTTGCGGCGATGAGAGAACGACAATGCAAGTCCCGGCCAATTTCACGCAACTGCTGACCGAGTGGCGATCGGGCCATCCGCAGGCGCTGGACCGTTTGACACCGCTGGTATATGAGGAGCTGCGGCGACTGGCGCGCAACTACATGCGCGCGGAGCGCGGCAGCCATACTCTGCAGGCCACGGCGGTGGTGCACGAAGCCTTCCTCCGTTTGATCCAGGCCAATGTTGCGCTACAGGATCGCGGCCATTTCTTCGCACTGGCTTCGCGCCTCATGCGGCGCGTGCTGGTTGACCACGCAAAATCACGGTCACGAGTGAAGCGCAACGCCGGTGTCAGAGATCTAATTGCGGCAGATATGGGCGAGGTACTGCCGCCGATTGACTTCGACGTCGTTGCGCTCGATGACGCCCTAGAGGGACTGCAGCAGATAGAGCCTCGTTTGGCTCAGGTCATCGAATTGCATTATTTCGGCGGCCTGACCTACGACCAAATCGCCGCCGCGGTGAGTACGTCGCCAGCCACCGTGCACCGCGACATTCGGCTGGCGCGCGCCTGGTTGCTTAATGAAATCGGCGGCACCCGGCCCGCATGATACCGCGCGCGCGCTGGCAACAGATTCAGTCGCTGTTCGACCAGCTGATTGAAACGGATGCCGAGGAACGCGAGGTACGCCTGGCGAAGGCCTGTGGTAACGACCTGGAACTGCGCTCATCCGTCGAGTCCTTGCTCGAATCGGATGCACGGCGCGAAGACCCCCTGCTGCATGCCATCGGCGAAGCCGCGGAATCGCTGTTGGAGGAACACCAGGACCGCTTGATCGGCACGCGCGTCGGTCCGTACCGGGTGGTGTCCATTCTCGGGCACGGCGGCATGAGCACGGTTTATCGCGGCGAGCGCGACGACGCGCAATATCAACAAACCGTCGCCATCAAGGTGTTGCAGCACGCGGCGCTGCATCCGCGCTTGCGCAGTCGGCTGCACAGCGAGCGGCATATCCTCGCCACCCTGGACCATCCATCGATCGCGCGGCTGATCGACAGCGGTGATCTCGAGGACGGCACGCCCTATCTTGCGATGGAGCACGTCGACGGCGAATCCATCGATGTGTACTGCGACAGCCGCACCTTGTTCGTTCGGGAACGAATCCAACTGTTCATTCAGGTATGCGCCGCAGTGCAGTATGCGCACCGCAACCTGGTAGTTCACCGGGACATCAAGCCCTCTAATATCTTCGTCACGGACGAAGGTGCGCCTAAGCTGCTTGATTTCGGCATTGCTAAGCTGCTCGCGCCGGAGAGTCTTTCGCATACTTTGCCGGTAACTAGACTTCAGGAACGGGTGCTGACGCCCGAAAACGCGGCACCCGAACAAGTTCTCGGCCGGCCGATTACCACCGCCACGGATATCTATGCTCTCGGTGTGCTGCTGTACCAGCTGCTCACCGGCCGTTCTCCCTATCGTCTTCTGAGCTACAGTCAGCTGCAGCTGGAGCGCGCCATTTGCATGGACGATCCGGTACGGCCGAGCCAGACGGTAGTTGCCAAATTGAGCGGCGAAAAGGATGCCGATCGCAGCCGCGTCTCGGATCGCCGTGGACTCTCACCTCAGCGGTTGCGCGCCCGCCTCAGCGGCGATTTGGACGCCATTGTCGCGATGGCCATGCGCAAGGAACCGGACCGCCGCTACCCATCGGTGGAGGCGCTCGCGGAAGATTTGAACCGGCACTTGCTCGGCCAGCCCGTACGCGCACGCCAGGGGGACTGGCGCTACAACACGGCCAAGCTTCTACGGCGACATGTATTGGCGGTGGTCGCCGTGGCGGCCGTATTTCTGGGCCTCGCGCTGTTTGCCGGCATCATGCTCTGGGAGAATCACCGCATAGAATTGGCGCGCGACGCGACCGCCCAAGAACGCGACCGGGCGCAGCAGGTGTCGGCGTTCTTGGTGGACGTGTTTTCACAAGCCGATCCATTCAATGCACAGGGGCACGAATCGACTGCCAAGGACCTGTTGGATCGTGGCGCCGCAAAAATCACCGGAAACATAACCCTGCAGCCCGAGGTCCGTGCCCAGCTGCTCGAGAGCATCGGGCTCGCGTACCGGCGCCAAGCTTTGAGCGAGCGGGCAATTCCCTTGTTCGAGCAGGCGGTTGCGATACGCCGTCAAGAACGGCCCCTCGACAACGGTCGAATTGCGGTCGCGCTGGCGAATCTGGCACGCGCATTGACCGATGCCGGTCACCTGATTTCGGCGGAAGCTTATCTAGAACAAGCGGTGTCCTTGGCGCAAAGCAACGGCGAACCGCGACCCATCGAGACCGCGGACATCTTGGTGCAGTTTGGCATCTTTGCGCTCGATGCCAAGAGCGATCCGGCGCGAGCTTCCGAGCTATTCGGCAAGGCGCTCAATATCTATAGGAGCGCGTTGGGCAACCAAAACCTCCAGGTGGCCGCCGCCCTGAACGGTCTCGCCAGCTCGGCGGTATGGGCCAGCGACTACCCACTGGCCGAGCATTATCAGCGAGAGGCACTGGATATTTTCAGGGTAACCGTCAGCCGCAACCATCCCGATAACGCGATCGCCTTGGCGACTCTCGGGGCAATTCTCACTCAACGCGGAAAATATACCGAAGCGGAGCAGGTTCTGAACGAAGCCCTGCAAATCGAGCGCAATGTATTCGGCGCAGACAACCCGCGAATCGCTGCCATCGAATCCGATTTAGGGATTCTCTACGAGCGGGAGGGCGACCTACGCCGCGCCATCGGGGCCACCGAGACCGCATTGAAACTCACTCGCGATGGGCGCGGCCTGAAGCACTACTCGGTGGGGTACTATCTCGACGCGCTGGCAAATCTCTTCCTCAAAGCCAATGACCTGTCCACCGCCGAGATCGACGCCCGCCAGGCGCTGGCCGTGTACGCCCAGTCATTGCCGACGCGCCATTTGTACATAGCTTCCACGCACCAGCTTCTTGGCGAAGTGCTGCTGCGACGCGGCTCTCTGCCGGCCGCCGAGGCGGAGCTTCGTACCGCGCTGGATATGAACGTCGGATTGGTGGGAGCCGACAGCTGGCGCTCGGCGCGCAGCGAGGCCGGCTTGGGTTGGGCGTTGATCGCTCGCGACAAGGCTGGGGAAGGCGAGCCCATGCTCCTCGCGGCTCGCTCCAAATTGATGGCGGCGGTGGGTCCACAACATCCTGCAACACAGCAGGCGACCGCCTGGCTGGTACAGTACTACCGTGCACATCACCGCGAAGTCGAGGCGTCACGGGTTCTCGCGGCGCCTGACAAGCGGTAAGCTTGCGGAACTAACCAACCGGCGCAGGGTCCGCTTTAGCGGATGGTGCGATATGCCAATTTAGGAGTCTTGATGTCAATTAGAAAAAAGATTGTTTCCACACTGTTTTTCTCGGCAATTATCGCCACCGCCGCAATTGTAAATATTGCAAACGCCGGCGCGCGCGAAGAAGGCCGCTTGCTCACGGCAACGGAAGTACTGCAAGAAGTGCAGGCCATGCCGGATCAGCAAATACCGGACGCGCTGCTGTCTCGCGCCTATGGGATCGCCGTGATACCCGATGTCACCAAGGTGGCGCTGATATTCGGCGGCCGCCACGGCAACGGCGTACTCGTCGTACGCGACAAATTGACCGCCCCGTGGAGTAATCCAACCTTCATCTCGGTGACCGGCGGTAGCTGGGGCTTTCAAGCCGGGGCGCAATCCTCCGACATCATTCTGGTGTTCACCTCCAAAGCGGGCATCGAAGGCATTGCCGGTGGCAAGCTGACCCTGGGTGCCGACGCGTCGGTCGCCACCGGACCGGTCGGGCGGCAAGGTTCGGCCGCGACCGACTTGGGTTTCAATGCGGAGATATATTCCTATGCACGCACCCGTGGACTGTTCGGCGGCATCGCGCTCGACGGCAGCGTGATCTCGATCGACCGATCGGCCAACGCCTCGCTGTACGGCAAGAGCGGCGTAACGGCCACCGAGATCTTCTCCGGCCTGGCTCCTGCCGCGCCGGCCACAGCGCAGCGTTTCTTGGAACGATTGGCGCAGGCGACTCATACAGCGGTGAGAAATTCGCCGGCGCCCCAAGCCGACATGCCGGCGACTTCGGGCGCGCAGGCGCCGAACGGTGCCGCTCCCAACGCGGAACCCCCACGCACCTACCCTCTGGAACAGCAGAAATAGACTAGGTCAATTGAGATGGCGAAGGATTGACCACCGGCGGCCGCTGCATGGCACCCCTGAGCCCCGCGCTTCTCGATGCCGCCTGCGAGCCCTACCGCAATGCAGGCCACTTCGCGTACTACTTTGCCCGCGGCAAGCTGCGCACCGATCCTGTGTATCGAGCCATACTCGAGTCCGGTCTGCTGCTGGGGCGAACTAGTGTGCTGGACTTGGGGTGCGGCCAGGGGCTGCTGGCAGCCTGGCTGCGCGCCGCCGAGCGCTGCTACGAGAGTGGCAGCTGGCCGCGCACTTGGCCGCCCGCTCCGCGCGTCCTGTCAACTCGCGGCATCGATCTCATGGCCCGCGAAGTTGAGCGTGCGCGCAGCGCTCTGGGACCCGCTTTGAATATCTCGCAAGCCGACATCCGCAGCGCAGCTTTCGGAGCGGTCGACGCAGTGGTGATTCTGGATGTTTTGCACTATCTGACGCCGCAGGCTCAACTGGAGGTGCTGCAGCGGGTGCGTGCGGCTCTGCCGGTGCGCGGCTTATTGCTGCTGCGTGTCGGTGATGCCGGCGGCGGCATGCGGTTTCGTTACGGTCAATGGAGCGACAAGCTGGTGCTGCTGCTGCGTGGGCGTACCGTAGTCACGCAGCACTGTCGCAGCGTGGCGCAATGGCGGGTATTGTTGCGCGATTGCGGCTTCGATACCGAAGTGACACCTATGAGTCAGGGAACCCCGTTTGCCAATGTCCTGCTGATCGCACACGCGACATGAATTCGGCGAATCCCTTTTACTTCAATGAGATCGAGGACCGTCGATGATTGGCAGTGATCGCGAAAAGCAGCGAACCTGGGCTTGCGCGGACGGCGGTCAGCTGCATTATTCCACTGCGGGCATGGGACCGCCAGTCGTACTGATCCATGGTCTCAGCCTCGATGCATCCATGTGGGATCCGCAGTGGCCCGCGCTGCAGCGGGAATTTCGCGCCATACGCTATGACGTACGCGGCTTCGGACTTTCGACGCTTCCCGAAGGGCCGTACAGCCACTCAGACGATCTTCTCGGCTTACTCAATTTCCTTGACGCACGCCCTGCTCATGTCATCGGTCTGTCGATGGGAGGGCAAATGGCATTGCGTTTTGCGCTTGAGCAACCCCTGGCCGTGAAGTCGTTGACCCTGATCGATGCGGCGCTGGAAGGATTTTGCTGGAGCGACGAGTGGGTGCGAAGCATGCGTGCAATAGTGGGCGCCGCCAGGAATGGCGATGTCCGCGCCGCGAAACAACTGTGGCTGACACACGAGCTCTTCGTGCCGGCGCAGCGCGACCCGCGACTCGCGGCCGCTCTTGCGGCCATGGTGGAGCGCTACTCGGCATGGCATTGGCGGAATCTCGACCCCGTTCGCAGGCCGCCGTCACCGGCGATCAAGGAACTCGCCGGCGTGTCGCCCCCCACGTTGGTTCTGGTCGGCGAGCTCGACCTGCCCGACTTCAAGGCTATTGCAGGCCATCTCGCCAGGCACATTCCGCACGCGATCCTTCACAGCATCGGCGGCGCCGGTCACATGGCGAACATGGAGGCGCCGACTGTCGTCAATGAACTGGTGATCGCACATCTGCGCGCCTGCTCATAGTCGTACTTCGGTGTGACCCCCATTTGAGATGGCTCCCCGCCGATATGTTCGGCAGGCTTAAGGGTTCGTCTCGCGGGCTACGGGCGGACTCGCATTATCGCTCGGCGATGCAGACGGTGGGGTCGGCTCGACCGGCACCAGGGGCAGGTGATAGGCATCCACCTTGGTCTTCACTTCCTGTTCCTGCCGCTGCTTTTCCTGGGACAGTCTCAACTGCTCGCGGCTGCGCTCGAATTCTTCCATGCGCTTGGCTTCTTTGGCCGGCTCGTTTTGTCTGGCAAGACGCTCGATGGCAATTCGGGCAGTCAAGCAATCCGCATCGGAGCGCGCCTTGGACTGATTCTGATTACACTTCATCAACACGCCGTCGAGAGTCACGCGGTCCTCCATGAGGTCGCTGACCGTCATGGGTGGAATACGGCGCGGACTGCAAGCCGCCGCGGCCAATATAACGGCTCCCAGGCATCCTCCGAGGAGGATTGATTTGATTGAAATTGGCATATAGATTCCCATTGCCAATGGTACTAAAAAGCGGCGACACCGCGGCCCCGAGGCTGTGACGCATATCACGGCTTTACAATGTTCCGCGCCCGGCCGCAGGTTGAGGGCGGGATTTTGCACCGCGTCGGCCGCCCGCACCTCCGGTTTGACCCCGTTGCAGCGCCTGTGTACCGTTCAATCATGTCAACACCCATAGCCGCAAAAGAAGCACAGCCTGATTTTGAGACCGCGATGCGCGACCTCGAAGAACTGGTGGAACGGCTCGAGCAAGGCGATCTGCCGCTGGAGGAATCTTTGGCGGCTTTCGAACGCGGCGTGATGCTGACGCGCGCCTGCCAAACCGCGCTCAAGCAGGCGGAACAGAAAGTCGAAATCCTGCTCAAGAAGGCTGGCGAACCTGCCATTGAGGCCTTCGCTCCCGACGAATCCAAAGCCGGCTGAGGCAAAGGATTGTGAGTACGGATGCTTTGGAGACACGACTGCGTGGCTACCAGGCACGCGTGCAATCGTTTCTCGATACGGTACTGCCGACGGCCGAGATCATTCCGCAGCGCCTGCACGCGGCGCAGCGCTACGCGGTGCTTAGCGGCGGTAAACGCCTGCGCCCTCTGCTTGTGTACTGCACCGGAGAGGCTTTGGGCATTCCCGCCAGCACTCTGGATGCACCGGCCGCGGCAGTGGAGCTCATTCATTCGTATTCTCTGGTTCACGACGACCTGCCGGCAATGGACGATGACGACCTGCGTCGCGGCCGGCCCACGACGCATCGCGCCTTCGATGAAGCAACCGCCATTCTTGCGGGCGACGCGCTCCAGGTCCTGGCATTCTCATTGCTGGCGCGCGATCGCGCCGCCGGCGTAAGTTCCGCGGCTCGTTTGAAAATGATACAGATTCTCGCGGATGCCAGCGGCACCGAGGGCATGGCGGGCGGCCAGGCCTTGGACCTCTGCGCCGTGGGCCGCAGCATAAATCTCGAAGAACTGGAGGCCATGCATCGGCTCAAGACCGGCGCGCTGATTCGCGCCAGCGTGCTGCTGGCCGCGGCTTGCGCGCCCGCACTGACCCCGGCCGAATGGGAAGCGCTGGACGGATATTCGCAGGACATCGGGCTTGCGTTTCAAATCCAAGACGACATCCTCGACGTCGAAGGCAGCACCCTGGATCTGGGCAAGACAATTGGCGCCGACGCTGCCCGCGCCAAACCCACTTACCCCAGCGTTCTTGGACTTGACGCCGCCAAGGCACGCGCGCGGGAGTTGCAGCGCCGCGCCTGCGATCGGCTGGTACCGTTCAGCGGGCGCGCCCAAGTGCTGGCCTGGCTGGCCTGCTACGTGGTCGATCGTCGAGTTTAGGTTTCGGCAGCCCCGGCCAAGCCATTCGACAGGGTTGGCGCAGGCACTCCCTGGTGGACGCCGGACGACCGCCAATGCGGCCTTAAACGGCCGATACCGCCCGCCGACTCCGCCTGTCGGCTACCCCTCCGCCCTGCCGCGAAGCCAAGCCGGCGCGAATCGTCTAATATTCTTGGAATTCGCGGTTTCGGCACCATGTAGTGCCTGATCGCTTCAGTAGGAAACCCGAAAATGCACGTCGCCGTCCCCGTCAAAAAGCCGAATGTGGCGTCCGTGGAGGACGTGCAGGGCCATGCCGACACGCGTCAGATACCGATCAACAAGGTCGGCATTAAGGACATCTACCACCCGGTCAAGGTGAAGGATCGAGCCCGCGGCGAGCAACACACGGTCGCAAATTTCAACATGTACGTGAATCTGCCCCACAACTTCAAGGGCACGCACATGTCCCGCTTCGTCGAGATCCTGCACCGGCACGAGCGCGAAATCTCGGTAGATTCCTTCGGCAAAATGCTCGCGGAAATGACCGAGCATTTGGACGCGGACGCCGGGCATATCGAGATGACTTTCCCGTACTTTGTCATGAAGAAAGCGCCGGTCACCGGGGTCGAGAGCTTGATGAATTACCAAGCCACCATTTTCGGCGAGCACCACAATGGCAAGACTGACGTCTGGCTCAAGGTCGTGGTCCCGACCACCAGCCTCTGTCCCTGCTCGAAGAAGATATCCGACTATGGCGCCCACAATCAACGCTCGCACATTACATTGACGGCGAAGCTGGTCGAGCATATGTGGCTGGAAGAACTGATCGATGTGGCCGAAGCTGAAGCCTCATGCGAGGTGTACGGAATCTTGAAGCGCCCCGATGAGAAATACGTGACCGAGCGCGCCTACGACAATCCGAAATTCGTCGAGGACACGGTGCGGGACGTAGCGGTGGCTCTGAACAGGGACAAACGCGTTCGCGCCTATGTGGTCGAATCGGAGAATTTCGAATCGATTCACAATCATTCGGCGTACGCGATGATCGAGCACGACAAAGAAGCGGTACAGTAGCGTTGCAGGCCGGGCCAGGCTAGTCTAGGAAACGCCCTTCTCGGCGCTTTGCAGCCGCCCGATCATACTGCGCAGAAACACTTGATTGAAGCGCAACTGGCACTCCGCCGATACCTGTTCCAGCAGCGTGGAGCTGACCTTCATCACGGTAACGGGTGCGGAGGCATTGATGGTGGCCGTGCGTTTCGCTCCGCGCACATAGCTGGTCTCACCGAAGCAGTCGCCTATCTCCAGGTATCCGAGCGCCCGTCCCAGCCGCTGCACGCTGACCCTGCCTTGCACGATGATGTAGAAGCGATCGTCCATTTCCCCTTCCTTGACGATCTCCTCGGCATCGGCGTAGTCCTGCCAGCTGCTGGCGCGCAGCACTTCCCAGATCTCGCCGTGCGAGAATTCGTGGAAGAACTTCAGCTTGCGCAGCAAGCTGAACTGCTCTTGCTGATCGATGCGGTTATACTGCGCGCGCAATTTCTGATGCACGCGGGTGAGCTCCGCCGCAAAATCCAGGCCGGTTTTGTAGCGCTTTTCCGGCTCCTTTTGCAGAGCCATCGCGGTCACGTTCTCCAGTTCCTCCGGGATCTCGGGACGCAGGGTATGAATGGGCGGCGGCGTCGCGAACACGATCTGGTGTAGCAGCTTTTGCAAATTGCCGGCCCGGAACGGCCGTGTTCCGGTCAGAAGTTCATACATCACCGCACCGAGCGAGTACAAGTCCGAACGATTGGTGAGTTCGATCGACTGCACTTGCTCCGGGGACATATATGACGGGCTGCCCGCGATCCCCTCGATCCGCGAAATTTCCGAATCGGCCACCAAAGCGATGCCGAAATCGATGATTCGCACATCGCTGTCGAGCGTGAGCATGATATTGCTGGGCTTGATATCGCGATGGATGACGCCGCGGCTATGCGCATAATGCAGCGCGCGGGCGGCCTTGTAGACCAGCTCTACCACGTCGTCGATACGCAGCAAATTATCCGGCCGGCAATAAGCCGCGAGGGTGCGTGCGCCATGCACATGCTCGGTCACGATGTAGCAATGTCCGTTTTCCTCGCCGGCATCGTAGATCGGCAGAATGTTCGGGTGCTGCAGCATCCCGACCATATGCGCCTCGGAGAGGAACATCTTGCGCGCGATGCGCTTGCGATTTTCATCGCCGCTGGCATCGACGTTGTACACCTTGATGGCGACGTCGCGCCCGTAGTAGGGGTCGTGCGATAGATACACCACGCCCGTGCTGCCGCGCCCGACCTCGTTGATGATCACGTACTTGCCGATTTTCTCCGGCAAGGAGGCGCGGCCGTTTTGCGGCTTCGCATGCGTAGTTAAGCGAGTATTGGTCAAGGGTAACCGTGCGCCGCCGGGCGTATTCAAATGAATGATCCGCAGGATACTGGGGAGACTGGACCCAAACTGTGATTTGGGTCGAGGCTTAGGCGAAGTGATCCCATCCCCGGGCGCTGGGCACGAAGTCCCCGCCGTTCAGCGACCAAGTCACGCCGTTGCCTTCGCGAAATTCACCGATTACGCACAACGTTAAGTTTAATTGATCCGCCGCGGCCCTCAGATCGGTGTAGCGCGGCGCCGGCACCGCAAGCAGCAACTCGTAGTCATCTCCCGCCGCCAGCGCCCAGTCACGCGCTTGGGGCCCGGGTACGGCAGCGCGCATAGCCTCGGATAGGGGCAAGCGCTCCACCACCACATGAGCGGCAAGGCCGCTCGCCTGCGCTAGTTTAGGCAAGTCCCCGACCAATCCATCGGACAGGTCCATGGCCGCCGTCGCGATACCGCGAGCCGCTAAGCCGAACTGCACTCTGGGCGCCGGGTAGTCGAAGCGCCGTATGAGTTCCAGGGCGGCGAGTCGAGTTTCCGGCGGCGGCGGTGTCTTGACGAACGCAAGTCCCGCGCCGGCATCGCCCAAGGTGCCGGTCACGGCCAATAAATCACCGGCTCGGGCGCCGTCGCGGCGTAAGGCCGTGCCTCGCGGCACATGTCCCATGACTTGCACGCTGATGGTCAAGGGCCCGCGTGTCGTGTCGCCACCGACCAACGCCACTCCATGGGCATCCGCAAGCTCCAAAAGCCCCGCCGCGAACGACTCCAGCCAATCAATGTCTACGCTGGGCATGGTTAGAGCCAAAGTGGCCCAGGCTGGGGTCGCGCCCATGGCGGCTAGGTCACTCAAATTGACGGCCAGCGCACGATGGCCTACGGAGCGGGCGTCGGTCTTTTCCGGGAAGTGGCGCCCCTCAACGATGGTGTCGACGGCGGCAACCAATTGCGTGCCCGGAGGCACTTCAAGCAGGGCGGCGTCATCGCCGATTCCGAGAATAACACCGGCCCCCGGCGCACAGGGGCGCTGAAAAAAGCGACGTATCAACTCGAACTCGCCGAGATCGGACCCACCTGAGCTCATAGCGTGCTTACTTAGCAGGCTCGCCGTACTCGTGCGGCCGCAATTCCTGCGCGGCCTTATCCAATACGGCATTGACGAATTTATGACCGTCCGTCGCACCGAATTGCTTGGTCAATTGCACCGCTTCGGTGAGCGCCACCCGGTAGGGCAGTTCCGGACAGGATTCCAACTCGTAAAGTCCCAACCACAACACCGCGTGTTCTATGGGGTCGAGTTCCTGCGGCGGAATCTCGCTGACGCGTGCGAGACGCATATCCAAAGCCTCGCGATTCGGCGCGATGGCTGTGACTAGCTGTCGAAAATAATCCAAATCCACGCGATCCGCCTCCGGGTCGGCGGCCAACTCCTGCTGCGTGTCCGCCCAGGGACGCGGATTGATCTGAATTTGATAAAGCGCCTGCAGCGCCAGCCGGCGCGCCAGGCTGCGGGATCTGTGTCCCGTGCCCGGGGCTGGCGCGCCGCCCCTGCCGTGAGCGTCTTGGCGCGCATGCGGGCGCTTGGCTGTCATGTCTTAAGGGTCCAGGCGACGCAGGAGATTCGCCATTTCTATGGCAACCAGTGCCGCATCCGCGCCCTTGTTGCCGGCCTTGCCCCCCGCCCGATCCACGGCCTGCTCAGCCGTGTCGGTGGTCAGCACACCGAAGGCAATCGGTACTCCGGATTCGAGCGCAATGCGCGCAATGCCGCCGGCGCATTCGGCGGCGACGTAGTCAAAATGCGGTGTCTGACCGCGGATCACGGCGCCGAGCGCGATGAGCGCCTCATAGCGGCGCGACAGCGCCAGCTTGCGCGCCACGATGGGTATGTCGAACGCTCCGGGGACGCGCACGATCTCGATCTGCTTGTCACTCGCCCCGTGGCGCTTGAGCGCATCGAGAGCACCGCGCAGCAGCAGTTCCACCACGAAATCGTTGAACCGCGCCGCGATGATCACAAAACGCAGATCCCGCGCCAGTAATTCTCCCTCGACTATCTTCGGCTGATCGTTGGGCACAAGTCCTTCCTCACAAGAGATTGGCGCGGAGTATAGCCTTCGGAGCCATCATTCGCCGCCGTCGACATAGCTGGTCACTTCCAGGTCAAAGGCGGCGAGACCCTGCAGCTGCTTGGGTGCGCTCAAGACACGCATGCGCTTCAGGCCCAGATCCTTGAGGATTTGCGCGCCTATTCCATAGGTTCGAATCACGGTCGCGCCGGGGTGGCGGGTGTGGGCGGTCTTGGAGTCCAGCAAATGCACGCTGTCCATAAAATGCCGCGGCGTCTCCTCAGGCCTCAAAATGACGATGACGCCGGAGGGTTCGCCTGCCACTCGCCGCATGGCCGCGTGCAGCGGCCAGCCGAGCCGCTCATTGCGGACTCCCACCATGTCCCGCAGCGTGTCGTTGATATGTACGCGCACCAGGGGCGGCACGGCGGAATTCAAGTCGCCTTTGACCAAGGCAATATGCACGGTCTTGTTGACGTGATCCTCGTAGCAAGACAGCTTGAAACTGCCGTACTCAGTTTCGACGTTATCCTCGTAAATACGTTCCACGGACCGTTCGTTCTTCAAGCGGTAGCGGATGAGGTCGGCGATGGTGCCGATCTTGAGGTCATGTGACTGTGCAAATAGCTCGAGATCCGGCCGGCGAGCCATGGTGCCGTCGTCGTTCAGGATCTCCACGATCATGGCGGCGGGCGAAAATCCGGCCAAACGCGCCAAATCGCAACCCGCCTCGGTATGGCCGGCGCGCGTCAACACGCCGCCGGGCTGCGCCATCAAAGGAAATACGTGTCCCGGCTGACGCAAGTCTTCCGGCCTGGCAGTAGGCGCCACTGCGGTCTTCACCGTGTGCGCCCGATCGTGCGCGGAGATCCCCGTGGTCACGCCCTCGGCGGCTTCGATCGACAGCGTGAAATTGGTGCGATGCGTACTGTCGGTGTCGCTCACCATGAGCGGCAAGCGCAATTGGCGACAACGCTCACGCGTCAGCGTGAGGCAGATGAGGCCGCGGCCGTAGCGCGCCATGAAATTCACGTCTTGTGGACCGACGCAATCCGCGGCCATGATGAGGTCGCCTTCATTTTCGCGATCCTCATCGTCCATGATCACCGCCATTTTACCGCGGCGCAGGTCCTCTAGGATTTCGTCGATCGTATTGAATGCGGGCATTTAGCCTTGTTCTCCGGTTTTCGTCATGAGCCGTTCCAGATAACGAGCGATCACATCGATTTCGATGTTGACGCCGTCGTCTATTTTAAGCCCGCCAAGCGTGGTGACCTTCAGAGTATGAGGTATGACATTGACGTCGAAGCGGCGTCCATCGACCTTGTTGACGGTCAGGCTGACGCCGTCCACGCATATCGAACCCTTGGGCGCGACGAAACGCATCAGAGATGCCGGCAATTCGAATTCAAGACGCCAAGAACGCGCATCTTGAACCAGCGCCCGCAGCTTGCCCACCGCATCGATATGCCCGCTCACCCAGTGGCCGCCCAGGGGATCTCCGGCACGTAAACTCGGCTCCAAGTTTACCCTCGATCCCGAACTTAAGGCGCCCAGCGTCGTTTTGGCCATGGTTTCGCGCGAAACATCGGCATAGAAGCAGGCACCCTCCTTGCGAGTCACCGTCAGGCAGGCGCCCTGCACGCTGACGCTGTCGCCTATCGCAATGCGATGCAAATCGAGCGCTGCGGCGTCGACACCCAATTCCAAGTCACCGCCTTTCTCCGCCAAGGAGCTTACGCGGCCCGTCTCTACGATGATTCCAGTAAACATAGTTAAAGCTTCTTCGGTACGAGAATGAGACGCAGGTCGGCCCCGATACGCTGCACGTCCTTGAACTCGAATGTGGGCAGAGAACCCGGCTGCCCTAAGCCGCTGACATGCAGCAAGGGAGCGGCGGCGGCGCCGAGCAGCGCCGGTGCCATGTACAACACGAATTCATCCACGAGGTTCGCCAGAATGAAGGCGCCGGCCAGACGCGGCCCGCACTCAACCAGCAGTTCGTTGATCTCGAGTTCGGTCAATCGCGCGATGGCTGCATTTAGATCCAAGCCGCCCGCCGCGCGCGGGAGACGTTCCACCCTAGCGTGAGCCGGCGCGCGCGCGGGGGCATCCGGCGCGGCAAATACCAAGGCGCCGTCGCCGTGAAACAGCTTCGCCGTCGAGGCGCACGACAGCACGGGATCGAGCAACACGCGCAGCGGCTGCCGAATCCACGAGCCGTACGCCAACCGCACATCCAGCCGCGGATCGTCGGCGCGCACCGTGCCGGCGCCCGTGAGTATGGCGCCGCTGCGAGCCCGCCATGTTTGAACGTCCGCACGCGCCGGCTCGCCGCTGATCCATGCTTGACCTCCGGATGCAGGGGCGGTGCGCGCATCCAGACTCATGGCCAGCTTCAGCCGGATGAAAGGACGGCCCCGTCCGAAGCGCGAGAAGAAGCCGACATTGAGGTCGCGCGCTTCAGCGGCGAGCGTACCTACCGACACGGCGATTCCCGCGGCTCGCAGCCGCTCTATGCCGCCGCCGGCCACCCGCGGGTTCGGATCGACGCTGCAGCACACGACGCGCGCGACTCCGGCCGCGATCAAGGCATCCGCGCAGGGCGCGGTTCGTCCCGTATGACTACAGGGCTCCAGTGTGACATACGCCGTGGCGCCCCGAGCCTGCGGACCCGCCGCGTGCAACGCCAAGATTTCGGCATGGGCCTCGCCGGCCCGCACATGCCAGCCCTCGCCCAACACCAGTCCATCACGAACCACCACGCAGCCAACGCGCGGATTGGGATCGGTGGTGTACAAACCGCGCGCCGCCAATTCCAGCGCCCGCGCCATATGAGCCAGATCCTGCGCCGCCGCGGGTTCCACAGGCGATTGGTGTGCCTGCGTCATTTGACGTCGTCGCTTTCTTCATCACCCGGCAGCAGAGTCAATTGATCTCTGCTGGTTTCACGACGACGGTGATGACGGCGCAATTGATCGATTTCGGTGCGGAAGGCTTCTATGTCTTGAAAACTGCGGTAAACGGAGGCGAATCGCACATAGCCCACCTCGTCCAGATGGCGCAGTTCCTCCATGACCATTTCACCCACGCTGCGCGAAGCGATTTCTTTTTCTCCCAGGCTACGCAGCTTGTGGCAAATTCTCGCCACCGCGGCCTCGATGGCATCCCGGCCCACGGGGCGCTTCTCCAGGGCTTTCTGCATTCCATGCAGTAGTTTGTTCTCGTCGAACGGCTCGCGGCTGCGATCGCCCTTGACGACGGTGGGCAGTAACAACTCCGCCGTTTCGAAAGTCGTGAAGCGCTCCGTACACGCCAGACATTCGCGGCGCCGCCGAATTTGCCGCCCTTCGCCCGCGAGGCGAGAGTCGATTACCTTAGTCTCCGAGTGGCCGCAAAAGGGACAATGCATGGGAAGTACTTATGCGGGTGCCTCTGCGCACCGCTATTGCGTGTCCAAGGGCTAACCGTACACGGGAAATCGCCGACATAGCTTCACCACCTCGGCCCGCACCCGCCCTACCGTGGATTCATCGCCCATGCGGTCGAGCACATCCGCCATCCAATTCGTCAATTGCTGGATTTCGGGTTCCTTGAAGCCGCGAGTGGTCACCGCGGGAGTGCCGATGCGCAAGCCGCTGCTAATGGCCGGAGGGCGCGGATCGTTGGGCACCGCGTTCTTGTTCACGGTGATATTCGCACGGCCGAGCGCGGCATCGGCATCCTTGCCGGTAATGTTCTTGTCGATCAGGTCGAGCAAGAACAAATGATTGTCGGTACCGCCGGACACAATCTTGTAGCCGCGCTGTTGCAAGACCTTGGTCATGACCCGCGCATTGCTGACCACCTGCGTGCAATAGACTTTGAATTCAGGCTGCAGCGCCTCGAGAAAAGCCACCGCCTTGGCGGCGATCACATGCATCAGCGGGCCGCCCTGAGTGCCCGGAAACACCAGCGAGTTGAATTTCTTGTGAAGCTCGGCATGCGGCCGCGCCAGGATTAGCCCGCCGCGCGGGCCACGCAGGGTCTTGTGGGTGGTCGTGGTCACCGCATCGGCGAAGGGCACCGGATTTGGATATACGCCCGCGGCCACGAGACCGGCGACATGCGCCATGTCGACGAACAAGTAGGCGCCGACCGAGTCGGCAATGGCTCGAAAACGCGCCCAGTCGATGATCCGCGAATACGCCGAAAACCCGGCCACGACCACCTTAGGCTGATGCTCCCTGGCGAGGCTTTGCACCTGGTCGTAGTCGATTTCTCCGCTGTCGGATTTGATGCCGTATTGAAAGGCTTTGAACAACTTGCCCGAAAAATTGACCTTGGAGCCATGCGTCAGATGACCGCCATGATCGAGACTCATGCCGAGAATCGTTTCTCCAGGATTGAGCAGCGATAGATACACAGCGGCATTCGCCTGGCTGCCGGAATGCGGTTGAACGTTGGCGTAAGCCGCGCCGAATAGCTGCTTCGCCCTCTCGATGGCCAAGCTCTCGGCGACGTCGACGAATTCGCAGCCGCCGTAGTAGCGCTTGCCGGGATAGCCCTCAGCATACTTATTGGTGAGCACCGACCCCTGCGCCTCGAGCACGCGCGGACTCGTATAGTTCTCCGAAGCGATGAGCTCGATATGATCCTCTTGGCGGTTGCGTTCGTCCGCGATCGCCTTCGCGAGTTCGGGATCGAAGCCGGCAATCGTCATTTGGGCGGTGAACATGCGCTTGAGTCTCTCGATAAATAGCCGATTATTATAGCTGATATGCCCGGGGTTCCCTAGCGAGAAAGCGGGCAACCTCGGCCGCCTCTGAGGTGATGCCGTGACAAGTTTCCGGTACTCGCGGATAATTCGGCCCCGATCCCCCGCGCTCAAGCGAAATTCAACGTAGGTACCAGATGGCTCAGTTCATTTACACCATGAACCGGGTAGGCAAGGTCGTGCCGCCCAAGCGTATTATCTTGCGCGACATTTCCCTCAGTTTTTTCCCGGGCGCCAAGATCGGCGTGCTGGGGTTGAACGGCTCTGGGAAATCCACCTTGCTGAAAATCATGTCCGGGGTCGACAAGGATATCGAGGGCGAGGCGCGGGCACAGGCGGGCATTAAAGTGGGCTACCTGCCACAGGAACCCCTGCTCGATGAGGCCAAAACCGTGCGCGCCGTGGTCGGCGAAGGGGTCGGCGACGTGCAGGGCTTGCTCGACCGTTTCAACGCTATCAGCGATAAATTCGCCGAACCCATGACGGATGATGAAATGAATAGGCTCATGGAAGAGCAGGCCAAAATGCAGGATAAAATCGATGCGGTCGGCGGCTGGGAGCTGGACCGCAAGCTGGAAATTGCGGCCGATTCACTGCGCCTGCCCCCCTGGGATGCGGTGGTGGGCACGTTATCCGGCGGCGAGAAGCGCCGCGTGGCCCTGTGCCGTCTGCTCCTGTCCAAGCCCGACATGCTGCTGCTTGATGAGCCCACCAACCACTTGGACGCCGAATCGGTGGCGTGGCTGGAGCACTTCCTTGAGGAGTACCCGAGCACGGTGATAGCCGTCACCCACGATCGCTACTTTCTCGACAATGTGGCCGAGTGGATTTTAGAACTCGATCGCGGCCATGGCATCCCCTGGCAAGGTAACTACTCCTCCTGGCTGGAACAGAAGGAGCAGCGCCTGGTGCAGGAAGAACGCCAGCAGGACGCGCTGGCAAAAACCCTGAAGCGCGAATTGGAATGGGTGCGCACCAATCCGAAGGCGCGCCAAGCGAAATCCAAGGCGCGCCTGCAACGCTACGAGGAACTAGCGTCGCAGGAATTCCAGAAGCGCAATGAAACGAATGAAATCTACATTCCGCCGGGAGATCGTCTGGGGGACCTGGTCATCGAGTGCACCAACCTGCGCAAGGCCTACGGCGAGCGATTGCTGATCGATTCTTTGAGCTTCACGCTGCCGGCCGGCGGCATCGTAGGCATCATCGGACCCAACGGCGCCGGCAAAACCACGCTGTTTCGCATGTTGTCCGGCGCCGAGAAGCCCGACAGCGGCGAAATCCGCCTGGGGCCCAGCGTCAAGCTCGCCTATGTCGACCAATCGCGCCAGTCACTCAATGACAAGAACACCGTGTGGCAGGAGATTTCCGGCGGCCTCGATCTGATCAAGGTCGGCAATTACGAGACCTCGTCGCGCGGCTATGTCGGACGCTTCAATTTCAAAGGCGTGCAGCAACAACAGGTGATCGGCGCTCTGTCGGGCGGCGAACGCAATCGCGTCCATCTGGCGAAGGTGTTGAAGGCCGGCGGCAATGTGCTGCTGCTCGACGAGCCGACCAATGATCTCGATATCGAAACACTGCGTGCGCTCGAAGATGCCTTAATCGCCTTCCCGGGCTGCGCTGTGGTCATTTCCCACGACCGCTGGTTCTTGGACCGTATCGCCACGCACATCCTAGCCTTCGAAGGCGATTCCCAGGTGCAATGGTTCGAGGGCAACTACCAGGAATATGTCGAGGACTACAAGAAACGCAAGGGCGAAGACGCAGCCCAACCCCATCGAATCCGCTACAAGCCACTGGCAGGGTGAAACGATGAGCATGTACATCACGCCGCAGGACGAGCTGCATGTCGAATATCAGGGCATTGCCCTCAACTGCCCTCATTGCCAAACGCTGACCCATCTCACCGCGGTCGGCACCCCGAGATTCGAGGATCTCAGCCGCCGCAAGCCTAAGCATATCGGCATCGTGTTTCGCTGCGATGCCTGCGTCGAACCGGTATTCCTCAAATTCGTCGTCAAGGCCTACACGGCGCTGCGGGTGGAACTCGCCGCGAACTACATAGAAATCGAGCGGGCGCGCGAAAATTTTCCGCTCACCTATCTTCCCGATGACGCGCAGAGCCTGTTCAAGGAGGCGCTCAACTGCTATGCGGCGGGATGCTTCAATGCTTTCGGGGCCATGAGCCGGCGTACCGCCCAGTCCCTGTTCCGCCAACTCGGCGAACGCGGCAAGCTGGAGCTGTTCGATACTCTGCAGGAAATCCGCTCCCTCGCGGAACTGGACGATGACACCTTTTCCACCTTACGCGCGGTGCTGTTCGGCAGCGACAGCGACCCCTGGCCGCATCAGCCCAATATCAACGCCGAGCGCGCCGGTGTCCTGTTGGAAGTGATGCGCGATTTGCTGTATCAAACCTTCGTGCGCAAGGCGCGCCTTATGCAGGCCATGACCTTCCGCAAGTTCGTGGCCCCGAATCAGGCTGACACCGGCTAGGCGCGCATCTACATCGGTATTGTACGTCGCTGGTAGGACCCGAAAGCTAGCCCACGAACACACGCGCATTGCGGAACAATCGCATCCAGCCACCGTCTTCGGCCCAGTCCTTCGGTGACCAGGAGTTCTGCACCGTGCGGAACACTCGCTCCGGATGCGGCATCACCGAGGTGACGCGGCCGTCAGTACTGCACAGGCCGGCTAACCCTAACGCTGAACCGTTCGGATTGAAGGGGTATTTCTCCGTCGGCTGCTCGCGATTGTCCACGAACTGCAAGGTGACCAGACGTTGAGCAATGAGGCTGGCTGCGCTCGACCCAGCATCGAACTCGGCTTGACCCTCGCCGTGTGCCACGACGATCGGCAACACCGAGCCCTGCATGCCGGCCAATAACATGGACTGCGAGGGCGGCACGCGCACCAAAGCCAGGCGCGCCTCATATTGCTCCGATCGATTGCGCACGAAGCGCGGCCAAGCCGCCGCCCCCGGTATTAATTCCTTGAGCGCCGACAGCATTTGGCAGCCATTGCACACGCCCAACGTGAACGTCGCGCTGCGCTCGAAGAAGGCGGTGAACTCCTCGCGGGCCACGCTGTTGAAAAGGATGGACTTAGCCCAGCCCTCGCCGGCACCCAACACATCGCCGTACGAAAAGCCGCCGCAGGCGACGAGCCCGTGAAATCGCCCCAGGCGCACCCGGCGGGTGAGAATATCCGTCATATGCACGTCGTAGGCATCGAACCCAGCGCGAGTGAACACCGCGGCCATCTCAATTTGGCTGTTGACGCCTTGCTCACGCAGAATGGCGATGGCGGGACGCGCGCCGCTCGAGATGAAAGGTGCCGCGATATCCTCGCTGGGATCGTAGTCAAGCCGCGCATGCAGGCCCGGGTCGGCCGCGTCCTCGAGCCGTGAAAATTCTTCGCGGGCGCAATCCGGATTGTCGCGCATCTGCTGAATGCGGAAGGACACTTCGCTCCAGCGACGATGCAGGTCGAGGCGCGATGCGGAATAAACCATCCGGCCTGCGACGCTCACCTGCACCTCCGCTCCGACGCGCGGCTCGCCGAGGTCTCGCGTCAGCGGTCCCAGTCCGTGCCTGTTCAGAATATCCAGAGCCTCGGCGGCGCGCGGCGCCGCTACTTGCAACACCGCTCCCAACTCTTCGGTAAAGCAGGCGGCGATTGGATCGACCGTGGGCCCCAAATCAATGGCAAACCCACAATGGCTGGCGAAGGCCATTTCCAGAACGCTGAGCAGCACGCCGCCGTCCGAGCGGTCGTGATAGGCCAGCAGCAAACCGCGGTCCTTGAACTCGCGCAGCGCTGCGAACAATGCGAGCAAGAGGCTGGAGCTGTCGAGATCCGCAGGCTCGCCGCCGCTCTTGCAATGCACTTGCGCGAAGCAGGACCCGCCCAGCCGATTCTTGCCTGCACCCAAATCGATGAGCAGCAGGCGCGTTGGCTGTGATAAATCCAATTCGGGCGTCAGGGTCGCACGCGCATCTCGCACCGGCGCAAACGCCGAGATGATGAGCGATACGGGCGCGATCACCGAATGATCGCCGGCGGCGTCCTGCCACGCGGTTCGCATGGACAAGGAGTCCTTGCCCACCGGGATGGTGATCCCCAAGGCCGCACACAACTCCACGCTCACCGCGCGCACCGTGGCATACAGATCGGCATCCTCACCCGGCTCGCCGCCGGCCGCCATCCAATTCGCAGATAGGCGAATATCGGTCAGACGGCTGATGTCCGCCGCGAGAATATTGGTTATCGCTTCGCCGACGGCTAGTCGTCCCGAGGCAGGCGCGTTCAACACGGCCACCGGCGTCCTCTCGCCCATGGCCATGGCTTCGCCACCGTAGCCATCGTAACTATTCAAACTCACGGCAACGTCGGCCACGGGCACCTGCCAGGGTCCGACCATCTGATCGCGGCTGATCATTCCGCCGACGGTGCGATCACCGATGTTGATCAGGAACGACTTGTCGGCGATCGTCGGCAGGCACAGTAAACGATCGAGGGATTCGGCGATGGTTGACCCGGCGGTGGAGAGCCGCTCGGCAGTCTTGACGATGGTTCGCACATCGCGAGTCATGCGCGGCGCCTTGCCCAACAACACCTCGATGGGCATATCCACCGGCGTGACGCAAAGCAGCGAGTCGGTGACCAGCAGCCGGCCCTCGCCGGTGATCTCGCCGACCACGGCATAGGGGCAGCGTTCGCGTTCGCACAGGGCTGCGAACAGCGGCACGCTTCCCGGAGTCAGCGCCAGCACATAGCGCTCCTGCGCCTCATTGCACCAGATTTCCATGGGCGACAATTCGGACTCGGCGCTTGGGATCTTGCGCAAATCGATGCGTCCGCCGCGCTGACTGTGCGCAATCGCCTCAGGCAGCGCATTCGACAATCCGCCGGCGCCCACATCGTGAATCAGCAATATCGGATTCGCCTCGCCCAACGCTACACAGCGGTCGATGACTTCCTGGGCGCGACGTTGAATTTCAGCGTTGCCGCGCTGCACCGACGCGAAATCCAGGTCGGACGAACTCTGCCCGCTGCCGACGGATGAGGCCGCGCCGCCGCCTAAGCCGATCAGCATCGCGGGCCCGCCGAGAACCACCAGCGGCGCGCCGATGACGACGTCCTTCTTCTCCACGTCCGGCCTGCGCACATTGCCCAGGCCACCGGCAATCATGATGGGTTTGTGGTAGCCGCGAAGCACCGCGCGGCCGGACTCCATCGCCTGTTGTTCGAAAGTCCGGAAATAGCCACAGATATTCGGGCGGCCGAACTCATTATTGAAGGCAGCCGCGCCCAACGGCGCCGCGATCATGATGTCCAGAGCCGAGGCGATCCGCTCCGGCTTGCCGAATTCTCCCTCCCATGCCTGCACCATGCCGGGAATTTTTAAATTCGATACCGAGTAACCCGTCAAGCCCGCCTTAGGCTTAGCGCCGATTCCCGTCGCGCCTTCATCGCGGATCTCGCCGCCGGCGCCGGTGGCAGCTCCGGGAAATGGCGAAATTGCGGTCGGATGATTGTGCGTCTCGACCTTCATGAGAATATCGACCGGCTCGCGCACGCCCGCGTAGCGGCGCGTCAACGGAGCGGCGAAGAATCGCGTGGCTTCGCCGCCCTCGATGACTGCTGCGTTGTCGCGATAGGCGGAAAGCACGCCGCTGGAATTGCGCGAATAGGTGGCACGAATCATCGCAAACAGCGACAAGGGCATGGCCTTACCGTCGATGATGAACTCAGCATTGAATATCTTGTGCCGGCAATGCTCCGAGTTCGCCTGCGCGAACATCATGAGCTCGACATCGGTGGGATCGCGTTTTAATTTGCCGAAGGCGGACACCAGGTAATCGATCTCATCGCTCGACAGCGCCAGTCCCCATTCACGATTGGCGCGCGCCAGCGCTGCGTGACCGTCTGTGCCCAACCCGACCACTCGCAACGGTCGCGCCGCAGCACCGTGAAACAGACCTTCGGGATCGATGCAATCGATCCACACGGACTCGGTCATGCGATCATGCAAGTGCGACGCCAATTCGCGCAACTGCTCGGGCTCAAGGAGCGCCGCGGATTCGATGAAAAACACCGTGCCGCGTTCCACCCGCCTGACGGCCTCCAGACCGCAGACATGCACGATATCCGTGGCCTTGCTCGACCACGGCGATTCTGTGCCCACGCGCGGCGTGACCAGCACCCGCTGGCCGACATGGGCCGTCGGCAGGGCACGCGAACCGTAGGTCAACAGTTTGCCGAGCAGTTCCAGTTCCGAATCGAGCAGGGGCCGGGAAGCATCGACGAAGTGCAGCCAGCGGCTGCTAAGCGCCGTGACGCGTGGCTCCCGGGCCCGCAGCGCGTGCAGCAGGTGATCCAGACGAAATTGCGACAGCGCCGGCGCGCCGAATAGGCTAAACATGAATCATTCCGGCAGGCATATCACTATTTGCGGGCGTTGGAATCTCCGCCGGGGGTGTATATGGGGACGGGGAATTGAGAAACGTTCGAACCTTCCAGAGCCACGATTTTGCTGACACCCTGTTTCTTGACCTCGTCGATACGCAACACCGAATGCATGGGCAAATAGGTGCGCTTTACTTCGTTGAATTCGGCCTTTATCTTCTCTTCCGCGGGGTCGACCACCACGGTCGTGCGCTCGCCGAACACCAGTTCCTCGACTTCGATGAAGCCGAATAGGCTACCGTGACTCACTTTACGGGCGTAAATCTCGTAGACCTTGCCCTGATTTACGAACAGAACTTTGAAAATGTGACTCGCGGCCATTTAGAAGGCTCCAAGCATTGCTAGTATTTCACCATATTATACGGGCACTTAGCGCAAGACCGCGACCCGTGGGAGGGATTGAGTATGGCCTTGCGCTTACGCGTCGTCAGCGAACATGCAGGCCGCCTTGGCGAACAATCCACCAAAGTATTCGGCGTGCATGGCGGCACTATCGGGCGTGCGACTGACAATGAGTGGATTCTACCCGACCCGGAGCGTTACCTCTCGGGCAAACACGCCCGAGTCGATTTTCGGGCCGGAACCTACGTGCTGGTCGATACCAGTTCCAACGGCACCTACGTCAACGGCGCCCAGGTGCCCCTGGGCAAGTACCACGACTATGTATTGAAAGAGGGCGATTATGTCCGCCTGGGCGAATACGAGTTACTGGTCAGTATCGACAAGAGCAATGACTTCCCCCCCGAGGAAAGTGCCATCGTCGCCTATGACGGGCAGTCACAGTCCTCGGCAGTCAAGAAATCCACCGCCAACGACCTGGGCGCCGACTTGGACCTAAGTCAGCTCCTGGAGCCAAGCGACATCCTGGCGGGCGATTCGGGGGTCCGACCGCGGGACGCCTACGGCCAGGCCGTAACTGGCCGCTCGGGGCCGCCATCGCACCCCCCGCTCGAGCCGCCGGCCGATGCCTCCGGCACCCCTTGGCATATGATGACCCGGCCGCTCAAAGTTGAGGGCGGCAAAGTCGCAGTGGCCAAAGCCGAGGGTAGCGCAATACCCCAGGCGCGATCGCAAAATCCCGCACTGTTCGACGGTGATTTCGACGTGGGGTTGACTGCTTTTTGCCGTGGCGCCGGCATCGATCCGCAAACCATGCCGTCCGAGGCCCGGAGCGCGGCGCTGCAGCTTGCCGGCCAGCTGCTGCGTGAGTCAGTGCTGGGCCTGATGGATCTGAACCAGAGCCGCAACGAATTCCGCAATCGCTTCCGCATTTCAGCGCCGGCCGACGACGGTCCCGAATCGCCGCTGAATTTTTCTCGAGGAGTGGACGAGGCATTGGTCCGTTTGTTGACCACCCTGTCGACCCGCGCAGGCTCTGTCGAGGCGATACGCCAGAACTTCCGCGAACTCAAGGCGCAGAATACGGCGTCGCTGACCGCCACTCGCGCCGCCTTCGAGGAATTTCTCGGGCGCGTCAACCCTTCAGAATTGGAGGAACGTTTTGATCGAGCCACTAAACGCGGCGTCTTCGGAACCCAGAACAAGTCCAAGTATTGGGACCTCTACGCCGAAATGTTCGCGGGGTTAGCGCAGCGCCCCACGGACGGATTTCCGCATCTGTTCACCGAGACCTTCGTCAAGGCCTATGAAGCGAAATTGCGCGCGCTGGTTCCTCCGCGGCGCAGCAGCTTCGGCGCGAATCGGGACGACGCAGTGCAGCCCCTAGACCCGGACAGTCAAGGCGCCGGCGAGCCATAGCTCGATGTGCGTAAGCTAACGTGTCTCATTTGCGGCAGGGTGACCCGTGCGGCTCCTAATCGTAGAAGACGATGACATCGTCGCCGACGCCATCACCCGCGGCCTGGCCGCGGCGCACTTCTCCGTGCATCGAGTCACCAGCGCCGAGGCTGCCCAAGCTTCGCTTATGAACGAGGAATTCTCAATGGCCGTAATCGACGTCGGGTTGCCCGGCGCGGACGGCCTAACCCTGGTACGGCGCCTGCGCGCCGCAGGCAAAACGATACCCACGTTGATTCTCACCGCCCGCTGCACCCTCACCGACAAGGTCAAGGCGCTGGACCTCGGCGCCGACGATTTCCTCAGCAAACCCTTCGAAGCCACCGAGCTCGCAGCTCGTTGCCGGGCATTGATGCGGCGCTCGCACGGCGCCACAAGCGGCATCATCAAACTCAATCGCATGAGTGTCGACCTCCTGGGTAAGAGGCTGTGCATCGACGACGCCGAGGTCGAATTGACGGCACGCGAATGGTCGGTACTCGAGTGTCTAGTGCGGCGAGTCGGATTGATCGTCTCCAAGGAGCGCCTGCAGCAGGCTGTGGCGAATCCCGACCACGACATCACCCCGAACGCAGTCGAAGTCCATATCTCGAGGCTAAGGGCCAAACTCGGGCAGGCCGCCGTGGTCCGCACCTTGCGAGGCCTGGGCTACCGCCTCGAAGAAGCCAAATCCGCGTGACCTCGTCCATCAGCCGTCAGTTGATCTTTTGGCTGGCAGTGCCGCTCATACTGCTGGCGCTGTGCGGCGCGCTGGTGCACTACTTCAACAGTGTGGCGCCTAGGGTGCTGGACAGCGATCGGCGGCTCAAACAAGCCGCCAATGCGCTCATGGCGCACGTTCAGATCAGGAACGGTCAAGCAACGATCGATATCAGCGCGCCGGTCAGTCCCCCTCTGCCGGCGCCCGGAAGCGTCACATATGCACTGCGCGACAATCAGGGCCGATTGCTTGACGGCGATCCACAACTTCCGGCCGTCGCCATGAACAACTCAACCAGCCAGCTTTTTGCCATGACGCAAGTTGATAATCGCAGCCTGCGAAGTCTGACGACGCGATTCGATACGCGAGTCGGCGTCATTAATATTACGGTAGCGGATACAGGGCCGGTCACCGAACCTGCGGCACGGCTTGGCTTCATGAGCACCTTGCTGTGGGATTTCGTGCAATTGGACATTACGCTGGTGCTGGTATGGGTCGGCATTCAACTGGGCCTACGTCCTGTCAAAAAACTACGCAATGAAATAGCCGCACGCTCGCCGCTGGATCTACGGCCAATCGTCGAATCATCGGTGCCGCGCGAAATCGCTCCTGTAGTCGTTACGCTCAATCGCCTATTCGGAATGCTGCGTACTGCCGTGCAATCGCAACAGAAATTCATTGCCAACACCGCGCATCAGCTGCGCACCCCAATCACGGGCATGCAGGCACAATTGGACGTTCTAGTCGGCGAACCCGCAGCGCAGCCGATTCGAAGCCGTTTGCTGATTCTGCAAGAGGGCGCCCGACAGTTGGCACATTCGGCCAATCAATTGCTGAGCCTCGCACGAGCGGATCCCGGCGCGAACATGGCAGCGAAAAACCAAGCCGTGGATTTGAAGGCCATCGTCAACGAGGTTGCAGCCAAATTCTTCGATCGCGCATTGCAAGCCAACATCGACTTAGGGGTCGAGGCGCAACATGTGACTATTCACGCCGATCCGTCGCTGCTCGACGATCTGTTGTGCAATCTGGTCGACAACGCGCTGAAATACACGCCCGCCGGAGGCAGCGTCACCGCAAGCGCCGGGGTTCATAAAGGCAAACCCTTCCTCGCCGTCGAGGATACCGGCCCCGGCATCGCGCAGAGCGAGCGCCAGCGCGTCCGTCAGAGGTTCTATCGGTTGCCGAATTCACCCGGGCATGGCAGTGGCTTGGGTTTGGCCATTGTCGATGAAATCGCACTCCTCTATGGCGCCTCGTTGACGATCGGGACGGGGGTAGAAGGGGCTGGCACCAAAGTCCTAGTGGTGTTTTCCTAAAATCCAGCGATTACCGGAGCGCCTTGATGATTCACAACAACGTTTTGCGATCCACGTCTCATTCCGGGCATCCCGGACCTCACCTGTCAGCCTCAAGCAAGCTTGCTTCCCTAAGATGGCCTGCCATGAGCATAAAGGCATTCAAATCGGTCGAATCAGGCTACACCCTGCTGGAGATGCTGACAGTCCTAGGGATCGTCGCGATCCTGGGCAGCATCGCCATACCGTCGTTCAAATATGTCACCACCTCGAATCGCATAGCCACCGAAGTAAACGGGCTGCTCGGCGACATGCAGTACGCACGCAGTGAAGCCATCAAAGAGGGTCTTTCGATAACCGTTTGCCAGTCTACGAACGGCACGAATTGTACCGGGAGTGCCTCGTGGCATGGTGGCTGGATAGTGTTCACGGACTCCAATGGCAATGGAACCGTCGATGCCGGTGAAAAAGTCCTGCGGGTTCAGAATGCATTCGCTCCCGGCGATACTTTCGTCGCCGACATCCCAGCGTTCACGGGCGCAACGTTCAATCGCGAAGGCTATGCGGCGACGCACGCGGCCGTCAATGTGACCGTGAAGCTGCATGATTTAACTTCCAACACGGCATGGATCCGATGTCTTGCGGTCACCCCCGTCGGTTTGATGACCACGCAGAAATATTCTCAAGGGAATTGCACGTGAATACTAGCGCTTGCACTACGGAGCGTCATTCCGGCGGATTCAGCCTTGTCGAGGTGATGGTGGCTCTCGTCGTCTGCTCGATCGGGATGTTGGGACTTGCCAAGATGGAGTCCCTGGCACTCTCCAGCACCAGCGTTGCCAGTTCGCGTTCGCTCGCGGCGATCCAGGCGTCGAGCTTAGCCTCGGCCATGCACGCCGACCGCGGCTACTGGGCGGCCGGAGTTGCGCCGGCGAGCACTACGGTCAACGACCTTCCCGCCAATAATTTCTCGGCAGCGGCCCCCTGCCTAACCCCAGGCACTGCAAGCTGTAAGGTTGCTGGAATGGCTGCCTACGACCTGCAGCAATGGGCGATTGCGCTAAAGAATCTGCTCCCCGGATACAACGCCACCATCAGCTGCACGGTAGTCGGGTTTCCAGTTAACTGCACCATACAGATTCAGTGGGTCGAAAACGCCGTTGCCGCCAACGCCCAGCAGACCAATATCGCCAACCTGCAGGCGCCAACTTACACGTTGTACGTAGAACCATGAAAATCAACCAGTCCAGTCTGCCGCGCAGTACACGAATCGCGCATCGTGGTTTTACCTTGATCGAACTCATGATCGCCGTCCTCATTGCGCTCTTCTTGATCGGCGGCTTATTGACGCTGGTGAGCGGTATGAAGCGCGCCTCGGTTTCACAAGGCGGGCAGTCACAGTTGCAAGATAACGAGCGTCTCGCCGCCAGTCTCATCACTGGCGTCATTCAATCGGCCGGTTACTTCTACGATCCTACGGTCAATACCGCCGCCACGGCGTTGCCCGTCGTTGCGCCCTTTACGTTTGCGGGACAGTCGATATTTGGCGTCGGCGCCTGGGTCGATGCTCCGCCGGGCAACAGCATTACGGTGCGGTACTTGACTAAGGGTAACGACAACATCATCAATTGCACGGGCAACACCAGCGCGGTTCCGGCTAGTTTCGTCAATACATTCAGGGTTGACGCTGCAACCGGCGACTTGATCTGCGTTCTCAATGGCGGGGCGCCGGTGCACCTCGCGACGGGCATACAGAATTTGCAGATTTACTATGGCGTTCAAACCGACCCGGCCGCCACCACCCACTCCGTTGACGCGTATCTCGATGCGGCTGCGGTGACGGCAGGCACTTATTGGGCCAACGTGATCTCAGTGAAGATTCGGCTGACCTTCGTCAATCCGCTGGCGAATCAGCCCTCGCAACCGGCAACGATTGTGTTCGAGCGAGTGATCGACGCGATGAACAAAGCGGGTGTAAGCACATGATTACATCCAGACCGCAGCGCGGCATGGTCTTGGTTACCAGCCTCCTATTGCTGATCGTCGTGACCATATTGGCGGTGGGTCTGTTCCGCAGCTTCGGTCTCGACGAAAAAATAGCCGGCAACATGCGCGAGAAACAGCGCGCACTGAACGCCGCCGAAACTGCCGAACAGTATGCCGAGACTTGGTTGTCGCTCGGAAATGGCAGTAATGGAATCAACTGCACTGCGCTGGTTGCTGCCAATGTCGGCCAAGTATGCTCAAACCCTCTGCAATTATCGGTGCCCAACGGCAATGTGGCCATCTTGCCCTGGACGATCGCTGGAAATCCGGTGGGAGTGACTTACCTTCCATCGGTGCTGACGCCGATGAACGTGACGACGCCGGGCTCCGATTATTACTCGGGCACGCCGACTTTTTATATTGCCTATGTGGGCGTATCCCCAGGCGGCTTGGGATCCGTGTATCAAATCGACGCCGCCGGCTACGGCGGCAGTGCGAACACCGCAGCGGTAGTCGAAAGCACCTATCTGGTTCAAACCAGTGTCAAGGATTTGGGAGGATTATGATGAATACCAAACTCATTGCGACGGCGCTGGTCTTGACCCTGGGGGGATTGACTTCAGCTGTCGACGCGCAAACCACTTACACGGAAAACTTTACCGGGCCGACTACGACCAATCCATGGTTTTTCATTAACGGCGGTTGTCTGACCGCCGGAACGCAAGCGGCTAGTACCCCAGCGAATCCCGCCTGCGCGGGATTGGCATACTACCCCAGCAGAGGCGACAACAATCTGCGGGGCGGCAACACAGGCACTCTGCCCGACCTCACCAGCGGCGCGCTGCGCTTCACCAATAGTTACGGCGAGAACGGCGCCATTGTGTCCAATTTTAATTTCCCATTGAACACCTCGGGAATGGCCGTGTCCTTTACCACAGTCACCTATGAAGGTGACTCGGGCGGCGGCGGCCGCGACGGCGCTGACGGCATCAGCTTTTTTCTTCAAGATGCCACCTTCGCGCCGGATGTCGGCGCCTTCGGCGGCAGCTTGGGCTACACCTGTTCGAACTCAAACAATGATGGAACCCTGAGACCCAGCGGCGTCAATCGCGGCTATGACGGTTTGGGCGGAGGTTATATCGGGCTCGGCATCGACGAGTACGGAAATTTCTTGAATCAAGGCGACAACACTTCGACGGGATACGGTTACAGGTGGGGCCGCATCGGCATGCGGGGTCCCGGCAGCACCACGTGGAGCTACTTGAACGCAACCTATCCGCTGCAATACCCGGCAGCACTGACCAATGCACAGAAATCCCGTGCGGTTCAGCAGGCCTGCAAGACAGGCCTTGTGTGGGATTGGTCGCAAGTCGCCGCTGTGGGTGCACCCGCACCGGTAGCGTATACACCGACGACAACCTTAAGCAATTACGCGGCGATTCCTGGCGCATTTTCGATATTGCCCAACACCCAGCCCATCGCCAACGAGAGCGCGACCAAGCGCGCTCAGGCAGTACCCATTACGTACAACGTCAAAATCACCACCGGCGGACTCTTGAGCTTTTCCTATAGCTACAACGGCGGTGCGAATTTAAACGTGATCAGCGGACAGGACATCAGACCGATAGATCCAATAACCGGTTTGCGGACTGCGTTGCCGGCCAACGTACGGTTCGGATTCGCAGGATCGACCGGCGGCAGCACGAATATTCACGAAATTATGTGCTTCCAGGCGACTCCCTCCGATACTTCGCAAACTTCGGCTGGCCTCAACCAGAAGCAAACCGCCAAGGTTCAGGTCGGTACCCAGGTCTATTTTGCGTTTTACAATCCAAACACCTTGGCCGGATCATTGACTTCACAGTATCTGGACCAGGATCCTATGAATATCAACAATCTCTCCATAGATTCCGCGATTAACTGGGACGCATCCTGCGTGTTGACCGGCGCGGCGGCGGGACAATGCGACGCCCCGAACGGCCCTGCCGGCGCGATTACGGCCCAAAAATGGGACACAGGACGAAAGATTTTGAGTTGGAATGGTGTGCAAGGGATTCCCTTCGAATGGGCAAATCTCAGTGCAGCGGAAAAAACTGCCCTGGACTCGGGCGATGCCACCGCCGCCACAGCGCCGCCGTTGGTCGATTCTCGCCTGAATTATCTGCGCGGCAACCGCAGTGACGAACAAACCCCGACCTCGAGCACGACCTTCGTCGGCGTGTTTCGCAAGCGGAGCAGCGTTCTCGGCGATATCATCGATTCGAGCCCGACGTGGGTGGGGCCGCCGTCGGCGCCGTATCCGGCCACCTGGCAGGACGCATACCAACCCACCGATCCCATGAATGAAAACTCCGGGCAAACCTATGCGGCATTCGCGTCGAACGCTGCCGGGGGCTTCCAAACTCGCACTAACGTGGTTTATGCCGGCGCAAACGACGGACTATTGCACGGCTTCCGATCGGGCTCGTATGACGCCAGCAACAAGTACTCCAAAACCAACAACGATGGCACCGAAGTCCTGGCCTACATGCCGCGCCACATCGTACGAACGATTCAGACTGCCAGCGGCTCTCCGGCGGTTTATAACTCTGCCTCGGATTACTCGGATCCGCAGTATGGCCACAAGTTCGATGTCGACGCTCCTCCGGGGACCGGGGACCTATTTTATAGCGGCAAATGGCATACCTGGCTCATCGGCGGCCTAGGAGCAGGCGGCGAAGCGATCTATGCGCTCGACATTACTGATCCGGACAACACTTTCACCGAGGGCAATGCGAATAGCGTCGTCAAAGGCGAATGGAGCGATTATACGATTAGCTGCGTCGGCGACGCCGGCTGCGGCACCAATCTAGGAAAGACCTACGGCGTGCCGCAAATACGCCGGTTTCACAACGGCAGCTGGGGCGCCGTGTTCGGTAACGGTTTCGGCAGCACATCCGGAGATGCTGGAATCTATGTGATGCTCGTCGACCAGGCAGGGTCCATCACGTTTTATTATTTGAGCACCGGCCAGGCGGGTAGCAACGGGATTGGCTATACCACTGCCGCAGATCTCGATGGAGATCACATCGTCGACTACGTCTACGCCGGTGATTTGTTGGGCAATGTGTGGCGTTTCGATTTGACCGACACCGACCCGACCAATTGGGCAGCGACGCCCAATGCTCTTTTCACTACGCCCGCCGGACAGCCGATCACATCGAAAGTTGTCGTGGCTTCGGTGGCTGGGCCTGTCAACCCACGCGTACTTATAGAATTCGGGACCGGTCAACAAACTCCGATGACCAATTTCGGCGGGGCGCAATATTCGCAGGCCACACAAGCCCTCTACGGTATCTGGGATTGGGATTTCGGCGTCTGGAACGCAAAATCGACCGCCCAATACGCGAGCCTGCCGAACGGGGGTTTCTCGGCGCCCGCGCTCCCGAGCGCGCCGGCTGCCGCGATTGCGGGAACCACACAATTGCAGGCGCAGAGCATTACACAAACCTCGACCGCCACTGCAGCCAATACGGGCTCCGATTACCGCACGGTCAGCAATACGGCTGTATGTTGGGCGGACACCGCCGGATGCGCAACGCCAAGATTCGGCTGGTATCTGCCGCTGGTGTCCGGCAACGCGTACCCACCGGATCCCGCCGTTCCGCAGAATGGCAATCCGACATATGCCAACAACCCCGTAATTTATGAGCAGGTCATATTCAGCCCGGTGCTTGAGGCGGGCGCCATTATCTTGAATACCACGATTCCGCCGGCCAACTCATCGGTGATGTGCTTCTCGAGCCTGGCATCGGGATTTACCATGGCGCTCAATCCCGCCACCGGCGGTGCGTTCACCAATTCTTTCTTCACCGACAAGAACCATAAGTTCCTCAATGTTAACAATACCAATACCAACAATACGAATGTTCCGGTGAGCGGCATTGCCCTAGGAGGCACGGGCAGTGCATCCATTGTGGTCTCAGGCACGCAGAACTACCTCATTACCCAGACCGTGTCTGGCGTCGGCGCCATAGTCGCCGTGAATCCGCCGGGCGGCACGAAAGGCAGCCGCCTGACTTGGATCGAGAAACGTTAGCGTCGCGGGTAAAGGCAACAGAGGCACATACGCATGATTCAACAAGTACAGCGACGAAACCTGGCAGTCGAACGTCGACGGATACGAGGCGTTACCCTCATTGAACTCCTCATCACGGTGGTTATCGTGGCTATTCTGGCCTCGATCGCCATCCCGTCGTACACCAGCTATGTCCTCAGATCTCACCGTGTTGAAGCCAAGAATGCACTGCTTGATTTGGCTAGCATGGAAGAGCGCTTTTTCAGCACGCAGAACCTTTACAGCCAGACAGCGACCGACCTCGGCTACGCGGCATTCCCTGCTAACGTAGGAGGCCTCTACTATCAGATAGGCGCGCCCGTGGTTCTCCCAGCGGTTGCACCGACCGCTTTATTGCCCGCCGGCACTCCGTCAACTTTTACCTTGACGGCTACGGCAATCAACAATCAGGTCAACGATGCCAATTGCGCATCATTCACGGTCACGTCACAGGGGGTGCAGACCTCTAAGAATTCTGGCGGCACTGCGAGCACGGGCTGCTGGTAGAGCCAAACATTATCGAATTCGCTGGCCAACAAAGCGCCGGCGCATTCGCCTATCGCGCGCTATACCCCCGCCCCTCCACGCAAGCCGCCATTGCGCGCTGATAATCCGACCCATTCTGCGCCACCTGTCCCGCTTGTTGCTCAGCCCACTGTTGGCACTCCGCTTTATCGGTAGCCGTTTGCTCGGCGCTCTGGCCATTCTTCGGATACATGAAAATTTGGCCTGCGGTCGCGGCGCCATCGCCGGACGCCGGGCCTGCGATCGCTGCTGCGCCATCGGCCGGCGCGCTCGAATCAGCGATTGGCGGCGGATCGGTCGCCACATAGCCCTCGTAGGACGGGTTGTAGGTGTAGTACACGTCATTGGCGTAGTAGTAGGGCAGTCCGCCGTACCAATACGTGGCATAGGCCAGCGGTAGGATCGGTAGGAACCAGGAGAACCCTACCCCGTAGTAGCACCGGGGCCAGAAGCCGCCGCGCCAGTACCCGCCCTGCCAGTAAGCCCCCGTGGAGTATCCATGCCCGTAGTAGCCGCTGGGCCGCCAGTTACCGCGCCCGTAGCCCCCACGGACACCCGCGTTGGCTGACCCACGGAACCCCCCTCCCGCGTAGCCATAGCTGCGGGCATAGCCCGCACCGCCGCCGTAGTGACCCGCGGCGCCATAATGAGGGCCGCCGCCGTAGCGCCCGGCCGCCGCCGCACGCCCGCCAGCGCCGAAGTTACCGCCGCCGGAGACGTGTCCGCCACCGCCACCAGCCGCAGAATGACCGCCGCCACCACCAGCAGCAGCACCGCCCGAGTGACCGCCACCCCCATGAGATTGCGCCAGTGCCGGACCCGGAGCCGCACCCACCAGTGCCGCCCCCAGAACACCGACCGCCACAAGAAAGCGCCCGCTCTTGGTCATCATGACTGTCACCTTCCGTTACCTACCCTGCCCTCGCAGGCCATTGTGCACCTAATACCATCAGACCTACCTGGTACAACGCGGTTCAAGGTGTTTGGTGTACATAACCCCGGCATAATTCCACAATGACGCATTGAACATAAGGTAACCCGTCCGCCCCGGCGAGCCCCACAAGTAATCATTAAAGATCGCAGGTCGCTTGCCGCTATTTCGGACTGGAACAAGCACATGCACAAACGCGCATTATCCGCTGCACGTCTAGCCCTTCTGGTCGTCGGCAGCGTTACTCCGACCCTGCTGCCGCCGACGAAGGCGGAGGCGGAATCTCGTATTCAAACGGGAGCCGCGAACGCCACGTTGAACGCCACGGCGCATGTGAATTTCAAAATCGTCATTCCGAAGGTTCTCTACTTGCACGTCGACGGCGGCACCGCGGGGGCTCAGACCGTGGCCGTGATGAGCAATGGCCGCAACGTCTCGGTGAATGCGACCATCCGCACACCTGATTCGAACGTCCCTGCCCGCGGCAACCTTATACTCAGCGCCGCTGCCAGAAAGATCATTGCGCAGGATGCGCGGTGCATGCCCCTGTCAGCTCCGGGCGCCGCGCCACCCGCTGGCATTCAAAGCCCTGGCAGCATCGGTACCCGCCAGGTCATTTGCACCGTCTCCATGCCTTAGTTCGTAGCGCAGAATCCGCGGGAAAACGGCAATCGCGGCAGGCAAAACCCGCGGTAAGCGGCGCACCCGCGCCGAACACACCTAATGATTCGTAGGGATTTCCCGCAGCGACGCGAGTGGCCGCTCGGCTGCAGGACGCCATCGTGTGCGAACTGGCGCACAAAAAACCCGACGTATCGGCCGGCGCGGCCGGATCTGGAGGATTCCCGTCCCGAACTGCGACTTGGTTCAAACGTGCCTCTAAGGCTTACCCCTAGTATTGGTTCAGGGCAGGGAGCCGCGCGCGGCCCCCGTAGGCGCGGAGCGACCGACCCGGGCATGTTGCCTCACGAAATCTTTTGTCAGCACAGGAAGCAGATAATGAAAACTTCGACAGCCTTGAAGAGTTTGTTGGGTGCAGGAGCTTTAACGCTTCCGCTCCTAGCATTTGCCGAATCTAATGTTCAAACGGGAGCCGCGACCGCCGCACCTGGCGCGACTGCCCACCTGGATTTTTCCATTGTTATCCCGAAGATTCTCTACTTGCGCGTCGGTACCGGCTCTTCCTACACGACCGGGGCGCTGACGAACAACAACGCCATTGACCTGATCACCTTTTCCCCGGCAGCGGGCACCGTGGGCAACGGCACGCCGGTCGCAGGCACCGGTGGCGATCTCACCGGCGGCGTCGAGACCGCGGCCATCGTGAGCAACAGCGGCAACGTCACGCTCAACGCAACGGCCAGCGGCGCACTCGGCAACGGCGTCGGTGACACCATTCCGTTCACGCAGATTACCACCGCCACTACCACGCTCACCTCCGGCACGGCGCTTCCGGCACCGGTGCTGACCAACGGCACCAGTTCAAACGTCATCCTCACCGCACCGCCGACCAAGCTCATCGTCCAGGATGCCAAGTGGACGTACGCATACGCCAACGCCGCGAATGTGCCGGCCGGCACCTATGGTGGTGTCAACGTGAACAACAGCCGCGTGGTTTACACAGCAACGATGCCCTGATCTGAGCCAATAGCGGCCGCAATGCACGCCACTCCGCCATCACTCGTGGCCTCGCCGTCCATCAGGACGTTTGCGGAGCATTGTGTGCGACCTTGCCGAGAAGGGTTGCGTCGAGCATTAGTCGGCGCAGTCCTGTTCGGCACGGTATCGAGTTCCGCCTCGGCGTACACGGTCACTCTCACCGCCGCCGCGCCGCAGTCGGTCTACTTGCAGGTCGGGGTCGGCAGCTTCACGAATAACTACAATATCGGCGGCCAGCCAGGCAACAACACCACCATCAACACCGTATCAACGATGGTGGCTGCGGCCGTGGTGGGCAACGGCACTGCGCAGGCAATGACGACCGACAGCACAGCCACACAGAGCTACTGGGACGGCTATACGTATTGCAGCGTGCCGGGCCAGGTCTACATCGGCGGCTTTTATCGCACCACCGGCGGCACAACCACCGCGGCGCTGGTAACGGCCACGGTTCCGGCGGCTTTGATCAACGCCACCGGCGACACCATTCCGTTTTCAAAAATTCGCTGGACATCGAGCGGCAATGGAGACACCGGTGCCGAACCTTTTCCGGCGGGCACCTTCGTGAACGGCGGCGTGCAGAACGTAGGGTCCATGAGCAGCAACACTTGGAACGAGAGCTGCTGGACGTACTCCTACCTGAACAACACCGTGCCCCCGGCCGGCAGGTTTACCGGCGTCGTCCGTTACACGCTGAGCTCGCCATGACCACCCACAGTCGCGGGGTACAGTCGGCTTTTTTTTTGGCCTGTGCATTGAGCATAATCTGGCCATCTCCGGCGCCTGCTAAAACCACCACCATCGATGATTCGGGCACACAGACAATAGAACCTGCGGTGATCCTGCGCTGGAAGAGCGCAGCCCCGTCGCGCTCGGGCACCGACAACCGGATGGTGGGCAGCACGACGATTCGGGTGCGGATCAACGTGACGCCTTGGCTGCGCCATACGGGTCGGATCTACCTGAATTTGCCTGCGCAGCAACCCGGCCCCATCGCCGCTTCGTGGATCACTCAAGGACGATTTCTGCCGGGACAGGTGCACTCCGGCAATCGCGTTCTGGTCTATGCCGGCCCCATCACGACACCCTTTATGGAGGACGTATTGACGTTCCAGTTCAGCGTGGACGGAACTCTAATTCGAAGAACTTTCCCGGTGACTTTCCACTTTGAAATGGATGAGGCTTGATCATGCGACGAGGCGTCTTTTTTTTATTCTCGCTACTTAGTGTCGCATTCTCGGCCTCAGTCCAGGCCCAAGGATTCGCAGCACTGGTCTCGCCGCCGCGCTTCGAACTTGCGACTCAGCCGGGAAAGACCCTGCGCGGCGTAATCGAAGTAAGCAATCGATCGACGACTCCCGGCCGCTACCTCATCCATACCGCGGACTGGAACTTTTCAGCGGATTTCAGCGTGAGCTTCCACGACGATCTGCAGGAGGGCAGCTGCCGTCCCTGGGTCGCGATCGAGAGGCCCGAGGTGGTGGTGCCCGGTGGCGGAACCCTGCGTTACCGCTTTGAGGTGACCGTGCCGGCGGATGCGCCGGCGGGCGAATGCCGTTTCGCCGTCATGATCGAAGGCGCCGAACCTTCGATCGCCCGCAGCCAGGGACTGGACATGCCGGTCACGGGGCGCATTGGCGTCATCGTCTACCTGACTATCGGCGATGGTGTACCGATCCTGGAAGTGTTCGGCCCGAAGGTCGCCACGCTTAATGGCCAACAAATACCGACTCTGCGCGTGCACAACTCGGGCACCGCTCACGGCCGCATGACCGGGTTTCTGACCGGCACGGATGCGAAGGGAATCACCTACGACTTCTCGCCCTCGGATTTTCCCATTCTGCCGCACGAAGAACGCGAGGTCTTCCTCACTCCCTCGACGGCCAAGGACGATCACCCGACTCTCACCTTCCCGGTCACGGTGAAAGGCACGCTCGAGTGGGGCAAGCAAAGGACTGAGCTCAATCAGCTTTTTGAATGAAACCTCGTGCCAACTTCGCTCTCCGGCTCGCGCTCGGACTGTGCGGGCTGGGAGGGCTCGCATGCTCCATCGCAACTCATGCGCAGACAGTGATGCCCACGCCGTCGACCGCACCCCTCTATCAAGATCGATACATCGGCGGCGGGTCGCTGGCCCCTGATATCTCCCGGGGCGACGATGCGACCAGCGACCTTGCTGGGCTCGCGCACTCGCTGCAGATCGATGCTGTGGTGAGTGCGCTGAGTTCACATGGCGGCGGCGCCACCAGCAACGTGACGGAGAACGGCGTCGTCTTCAAATCTCAATGGGAGACGGCAACCTACGGTGCCTGGTCGCTCGACGCATCTGCGCGCACGGGAGGTTCCGGACCTAGCTCATCTGGGCAGTCCCAAGGCGGCGTTATCTCCATGAGACAGCGCGACATGCCCTTCGATGGGAATTGGCAGGCGGACAATGCCTTGGGCGATGTGAATTCCCCCGACATCGGCATGGCGCGGATTCAACCGCGCTTCTACTTACCCACCGCCCCCATGCAAGGGCTCTCCACCGAATGGCGTGGGCCCTCCGGCCTGCAGGTCGTCGCGGGTGGCGGGGTGCCCGGTCTGTACGACGGCATTGTGGTGCCTAATTTCCGCACCCTGAACGGCTCCACCGCCACCGCCGGCGCACAGTGGTCGCCTGCCTCGCATTGGGCGGTAGGTGGACAACTCATCGAGGCCCACGACGTAAACCTCGCCATCGGGCCTGTGATCGATGGCCCCGCGCTCATGTCCTCCCACACCGGGCTTGTCACCGCCGCTTGGGCCGATCGAGATGCGCGGGTTCAGCTGAATCTCCTGGACGGCGGTGTCAGCGGCAAAGCCAACGCCGTCGGAACCTGGGTTGACGCCTCCATTTCCCAAGGCCGATTCACGCAAAATGCCGGCATCTTTCGCATTGATCCGAACATGACCTGGGGCAACCAATTAATCTCGAATGATGCGCAGGGGGGCTACTATCGGCTCAACTATCAGAGCCGGCAGTGGCTGGCGGACGTCGGCATCGACGAAGTTCATTCGGTATCGGGCCTCGGCACGAACACTACCTTTCTAACCGGCGACACACGCTACCAGCTATCGCGCGATTGGGGAGTAGGCGGGGTCGCCAACGTCAGTCGCAGCGACGGCGGCACCAGTTGGTCGCTGGAAGGCTTCGTGGATCACTCGAACGGCGGCGGCACGGGCCGCGCGCAGGCCGATTTTGCTAAGACCCCCGCGGGCCAGGATATCGCGCTGACATTGAATGAGGCTTGGTCGACGCCCGTCGGCATGCGGCTCAGCACTTCGACGACCGTGGAGCGCATCAGCGGCGCCGTTAGCAACGGTCTGCAGCAGGACAGCACGGTGCTGAGCCTGGCCGCCTATGGCGGCGGTCAATTCACTACCGGGCTGGGGTTGGAGGGCAGTGTGCGCTGGGCCGCCGCCGTGCAGGGGCGTGCCGCGGCGGGAGAATCCGCCAATGTCTCGCTGACTTGGGCGGTATCCCATGCCTGGGAGATTTTGGCAACGTACTACGACAGCCGCATCGGATCGTGGACCCCGCTCACCGTGCAATCGCCGCTGACACCGCCGGTGGCGACCCCGGTCGCGGCGGCGCGGGAACGCGGGATATTTTTGACGCTGCGTTATCGACGGGCCGCGGGCTCACATTTCGCGCCGCTGGGCGGAGCGCCTGGAGCCGGGTCCGGAGAAATTGCCGGCATCGTAGTACTTGATGCCAACAACAACGGACACGCCGATGCTGGGGAAGCCGGCGCTCCCAATGTCACGGTGGTCTTGGACGGCCGATTCTCAGTGCAGACCGATGCCCGCGGCCGATTTGTGTTCCCGGTGGTCGCGACCGGTCATCATGTCATAACCGTCATCCCCGACAACCTACCGCTGCCCTGGATGCTCATCAATGAGGGTCGAACGCAAATCGAGGTCACCACTCGAAACCGCACCGAGATCAGCATAGCCGCGCAGCGTCCGCGCTGACAGCCCGCATAGGCCGTATAACGCCAGACGCTTGCGTCAGCTGCGAGCGTGATCCAAGCCCAAAACGTGCGCACGGCCGGTCGCCCCACCCTCAGGAGGACCGGCGTCGTGCTATAGGGACTTCGACACTCCGACAAAGAATCCCCGCCGCGGCCCGAATTGCGGCGCGCCGACGCCGACGCCGGTGCCGTTGCGAATTTCGTAAACCTTATCGGAGGCGTTGATGACATCGAAGCGAGCGGTCAGCGTACCGGCATTATCGATGTGAAACACGTGGCTCACGCCTAAGTTGATCTGCGTGTAGTAAGGTAGGTGACCGCCGTTCGGAATCACGCTGCCGTCTGGCTGGACGGCGCTGGCGCGTAAACCCGAGCCGAGCAGAAAATCGCCGCTGAAGCGCGTGTCTCCCCACACGTAGGAAGCCCCACCTGAGGCCGTGAACTCCTGTTCGTGGTCTAGATGAATGTAGTGAGTTGATACGTAGTCCAGACTGGCCTGTGGGAAATTGAACTGTGCGGAGTCGAACGTCTTGCCCTTGGCGCTTTGCCCGGCCAGATTCAAGTAGGCAAAGAACGCCTCCCTCCTGTAATTCGCAGTGAGTTCGACGCCGTATTGCTTGCCGTTCAAATAGTTGAAAGGCGTGAGGATGATCGGCGCTCCAAATTGACCCTCATCGATCAATTGATGCGACTGCTTGTAATAGCTGTCGAGTGCCACTGTGAAGCCGTGGAAGATTGTCTGTTGCACGCCGATGTCATAATAGTTGGCCTGTTCCGCCTGCGGGGTATCTGCCAGAGTTACCGCAGGTCCGGCGGTGGTGCCGGCAAATTTCGACACGGTCTCATTGCCCACCAGTTCGAACGGCGGCGGCGAGAGGTAGCGCGCGTAGCCGCCGTGCACGACGGTGTCGGGCAGTGCCTGCCAGACCAGGTTGACGCGCGGACTCAACTGATGAGCACTGGTAAAGGCCGTGAATCGGTCGTACCGTAAACCGTAGTTTATAGTCACCGCGGGCACGATTTTCCATTCGTCCTGCAGGTAAGTGCTTGCGATCCATTCGGTCTTGCCGCCATCATCGACGATGCCCAAGGGAATGTCGTTGATCTGAGTACCGTTGTTATCGAGCTGGATGACTTGCGAAGTCGTTACGCTCTTCGAATGATCGCTTTGCAGGAACACGCCGGCGCGCAGCGTATGCGTGTCATTGAGCCGGTAAGCACCATCCGACTGCAGGGCGTAGGCCACATTCTGTTTGTAGGCATTTTGGGCATTGCCGTTGTACAGCAAATCGCCAAGCGGATCGGCCGTGAACGTAAGACTGGAATAGCGCGCGGTGAGGGAGCTCTGCACATCGAACGGCCCCTGCGAGTGCTGCCAGCTCACGATGGCGAAGTGATTGATCTCACGCTGTTTCTCGTCGAGGTTTTCGCTGGGATACTTCGTCCGGCCGTTGACGCGAAGCGGCGAGCCGTCTGCATTCAAGAGCCCAGGCTGCAGGCCCGTCTGATTGGGAATCTGGAACTTGCCGGTGGAGGTACTTAACACCAGGCTCAGACGGTTGCTTTCATCCAGAATGTCCTCGAAATAACCGAAGCCATGATACTGAGTGGTGTGATCGTGTATCGGATTTGATCTACCGTCGGGAGACTCGATCCCTAAGTCGCTGCGCATGAAGTCGCCCGAGACGAAGTAATTGATGCTGCCTCGCGTGCCACCATAGTTGATGCTCGGTGCCGCCTCGCCATGACTGCCGCCATAGAGGGATAGCGCACCGCCCGGATCGATCACCCCGCTCTTGGTCTTCAAATCGATGATGCCGGCGGTTCTCAATCCATATTCCGCAGGCAGCGCACCGGTCACCAGCGTCAGCGAGGAAATCAGCCTCGGGTCCAACGACTGACCGAATACGCTGATGCCTTCAGGGAGAATGATGCCGTTCAATCGATATTGCAGACCATTGTGTTCGCCGCGCACGTGAAACTGGCCGAAGGAATCTTGCGCAACCTCCGGCGCCTGCATGATGACCTGATTCAGGAGCTGGTTATCGCCGCCGGGAGCGGCGGCAATGGCTGCCTCATCGATAACATAGGTCGATGCACCGGTCTGGGTTTGAATGAAGGCGCGCCCCTCGTTCAAGTGCTGGGCCGTCACCACGATGGACGGCAACTCAGCGGTATCGACCGTCTCAGCGACGGCGACAGAGCTGGTGGCTATGAAGGCAACGGACGCGGCCACGCGGGTCGCGGCCAGAGGCAAAAATCCGGACATTGAAATCACTCCGCAAAAAACTGAATGGACAGAGCCCGCAGCCGATTGCTCGGGCGGATCACTTCACGATCGAGGTTTCAGGCGGAGGCGGGAGGGCCGCGGCTGCGGGGCCGAGGAACGGCAGCGCCGATCACCGCATAAAGCGGCTCGGCGCTGAGTTCGAGCGTGACCCGAACCGGCAAAGGGATGTCGAAGCAATGACTGAACGCGGGAGTATTGACTTGCGCGAAGGTTGGACACAGCGCGCAGGTAGAATCTGCCGCACCCGACGCGGCCTTGAGGTAGGTGTTGTCGACACCGCCGACGTGGCTGAGTTCGTGAACCACAGCACCCTGCTGTGCCGCGATCAGCAACAGCAAGAGGCTTAGATGTTTGAACACGTGTCTCATTCGAATCGGTATCGACCATGGGTCTTCTAAACAGTTCCCTACGCTAACAGAATGCGGGGTGAATGGCACTTGCCTGGCTTCTGATACCGGTAGTTCGTCGCGGCGAGTACCCGAAAGAGGGCTAGGTACGCCCCGGGCGACCCTGCTATGGCTTCGCGAGCTTGGCCGATTGATACACCACATTGCCGCCGACCACGGTTTGCAAAACCTCGATGTCGGCAATCTGCTCCGCGGGAATGTCGAAGAAGTTGCGATCGAGGACGATCAAATCCGCGAGCTTGCCCACTTCGAGGGAACCGGTCGCCAGATCCTGGTGCAGCTCGTACGAGGCATTTAGGGTGATCGCCCGCAGTGCCTCGTTGCGCGACAGACCTTTGTCCTCGCTCAAACGGCCGGCGTACTGGTGGTCGGGCTGAGGGGCATTGGTGCGCGTGACCGCCACTTTGAGCGCGAACCATTCGTTGAGCGGATCCACCGGCCAATCGCTGCCAAAGGCGATGCGTGCGCCCGCGGCCGCCAGAAAGCCGGCCGGCTCTATGTATTTGAAGCGCTCCGGCCCCAAATACTCGCGCGCCCCCTCCATCGTGTCCGGCGCCTGCTTTTCCCATTGAAATGACAGTACGGGGATCACATTCAGCTGCTTGAAGCGCGGGAAGTCGGCGGGATCGACGATCTCATCGTGAGCGATGGCGGCGCGGATATCGCGGTCGGGAAATTGCCGCCGCAACACGGCCATGCCATCCAAGCCTTCGCGCACCGCGCGATCGCCGTCCGCATGCATGTGCGGCTCGAGGCCTGCGCCCGCCACTTCGATCAGCAGCGCTCCGAGTATGGGGGCAGGGAAATACACATCGGGCCCTCGGCTCGACGAGGGTGCCCAATGCGCAGGCGTGCCCTGCAAGCTCAAGTACGGCGCCAACATGGCGCCAGTGGAGGCCGGCGCGGTGATCACGCCGTCGAGAAACAGCTTCACATTGCGCACCGTCATTTTCGGAGCGGGCCCGATCTCGCCCTTATCGTAGCGCTGCGCTAAACTCTTGATCGACGCGACCGCCTGCTGCGGATCGCGGCCCTGGGGCGGGGTGATCAGCAGCGCGAAATGCGCCCGCGCCGTCAGCAGGTCCTGGCGCTGCGCCGTAGCGAAGGCTTCGAGCGCTGCCGGCTCCGCCATGGCGTCCAAGAACGTCGTTACACCTTGTTTGCGCAAGGCCACCAGCGCAGCCGTCGCCGCCTTGACATTGTCTGCGGGCGTCGGCATCGGGATCTGCTTGGCCACCGCTTCTTGCGCGGCGTCCTCGAGAATTCCCGAAGGGTCGCCCGCGGCATCGTGGCCCACCTTGCCACCCAGCGGATCGGGGGTCTTTGCCGTCACGCCCGCGACTTGCAGGCCTCGCGAATTGACGAGCGCCGTATGGCCGAAAGACGACATGACGAAGATCGGACGCTTGGTCTTCAGTGCATCCAGCAATGCCCGGTTTGTGACGGTACCTGCCGGCAGCATGCCCTCCTGAAACCAATTCACCACCTCGAGCCAGCCGTCGGGTTCACGCGCCTGAGTTTGATCGAGACAGGACTGAATCCGGGCCTGCATCCGCTCCACCTGCAGCTGCTCATAGTTCAAATTGCACTTCAACAGCGAGCTGCCGCCTTGCAGCGGGTGCGCATGGCCGTCGACCAGCCCCGGCATCAACATCCGGCCATGCAAATCGACTACGGTGGTCTTAGGGCCCACGAACGTTGCAAGCCCGACGTCGCCGCCCACGTAGACGATGCGGCCTGCTCGAATCGCCAGCGCTTGCTGCACACTGTCGTGTGAGTCGACGGTGTACACGTAACCGTGCTCGTACACTTGGTCCGCCGCGGCCTGCGCCGCAGTCGCCTGCGCATGACATAGGGAAGGACCCGTCAGAACCGCGCTTAGCGTCAGCGCCGTCGCGCCCAGATTCCTAAATTGCATCGAGTGCTGCTCCCAAGTCCGCAATGAGGTCGTCGGCATCTTCGATACCGACTGAAATACGTATCAGCGCATCGGTGATGCCGATCCGATCCCGCGTCTGCTTAAGCACGCCGGAGTGCGTGGTGCTGGCCGGGTGCGACATCAGGGTTTCGGTACCGCCCAGACTCACCGCCAGTTTGATCACCTGCAATGCGTCGAGCATGCGAAACGCCTCCGCCTCGCCGCCCTTCACCGCAAACCCAAAGGTCGAACCCGCGCTCTGGCACTGCCGCTTGAACACCGCATATCGTGGGTCGTCCGCCGTCAAAAAGCCGAGATAATTGACGTTCGCGATCTTAGGGTGGCTGCGCAGGAAATTCGCCACCAATGCGGCATTCTGCGCCGACCTATGCATGCGCAGCGACAGCGTCTCCATGGAACGCATGATCATCCATGCGGTGTTGGGATCCAGCTGCGTGCCGAGTGCGCCGCGCAATTTCTTCACCGGACCCACGGCTTCGCGCGAGCCGACGACCCCGCCTGCGACCAAATCCGAGTGTCCGCCGACGTACTTCGTCAGCGAATACATCACCAGGTCCGCACCATGGCCCAAGGGACGCTGAAAAACAGGGCCCAGAAAGGTATTGTCGACCACTACCGGCGGCCTGCCGCCGCTTTGACGCGCGCCGATTTGCGTTGAGATATCGCGCATCAGGGCAAGATCGACCAGGCTGTTGGTCGGATTCGCCGGCGTCTCCACCATAATCAGACAAACTCGACCGCCGGTTTCGGCGGCGCGCGCGGAAGCCCGCTGAGCCGCCTCCGCGACGGCGTCCCTGTCATGGCCCAGAGTGAAGCTGACGGCGCCCACCCCGAAACCGGGCAAGGTCTTTTCGATCAGGGTTTCCGTGCCGCCATACAAAGGCTGGCTCATCAGAACGACGTCGCCCGGCCGCACGTGGGTCCATAGGACGGTGGAAATCGCGGACATGCCGCTGGAGAACACCGCCGCCGTCTCGCCCTCTTCCCACAATGCCAGGCGGTCTTCGAGCACTTCGAGGTTGGGATTGTTGAAACGCGAGTAGACAAGACCGGAGGATTGACCGGCGCTCAGTTCGCGTCGGCCCGAGGTAAAATCGAAAAAATCCTTGCCGTCCTGCGCCGTTTTGAAGACGAAGGTCGAAGTCAGGAAGATCGGCGGTTTGAGCGAGCCTTCCGAAAGATTCGGATCATAGCCATATCCCATCATCTGGGTTTCCGGCTTGAGCACGTGTTGGCCAATTTTGCGTTTATGATACGAGTCGTAACTCACGGTTCCCCCAACGAGTCGATTCTGTGAGCGCAATATAACCTGTCGGCCGCAAAGCGTGGAATGAATCAACCGTGTTACTCATAGTCATCGCCGCTGCGGCGTTCCTCAGCACTTTTCTCGGCGGCATGCTGGCCCTCAAGCTGCACGATAAACTGCATTTGATATTGGGTTTCAGCGCCGGCGCCGTCATCGGCGTCGCATTTTTCGATCTGCTGCCCGAAGCGATCAACTTTGGCGCGAAATTTCACAGCTCTGCGACGATTCTGACCTTCACCGCACTCGGCTTTCTGTCTTACCTGGTTTTGGATCGAATTCTGTCCTTTCACGGCGAGGCCGCGCCCCGCGGTGCTTTCGCCGCCGGCGTCCTGTGCATTCACAGCCTGCTCGACGGCGTTGCCATCGGGCTGGCGTTCCAAGCCTCGCAACAGATAGGAATCGTGGTCGCGGTAGCGGTGCTTACCCACGATTTCTCTGATGGCATCAATACTATGAACATCGTGTTGAAGAACCGCAGCAACCGCCCGCAGGCTTTTCGCTGGCTCATGGTGGATGCGCTGGCGCCCGTGCTGGGAATCGCCTCGACGTATTTCTTCACCCTCCCGGGCGAGGGGTTCGGCATCGTGCTGGCGCTATTTGCCGGTTTCTTTTTGTACATCGGCGCCAGCGATCTGATACCGGAGAGCTACCATGCGCATCCGAAATTTCTCACTACGGCCATGACTCTGGCGGGCGCCGCCGTCCTGTACGTCGCGGTCGCGCTAGTCGGGCAATAGCTTAGGGGCGGCATCGCGGCTGGTGGCCGCACTGCCGGCGGAGGCCGCCATGATGCTGGCGATCGCCGCCCACTGAATCCAGCTCAAGTGCTCACCGAGAAAACATAGCCCCGACAGCGCCGCGAGCGCAGGGTCCAGACTCATGAGCACGCCGACGGTGCGCGTCGGCAATTTCGGCATCGCCAGCATTTCAAGCGAATAGGGTAGCGCACTCGACACCACCGCCACGGCGAGCGCGGTCGGCAAAATCGCCGGCGAGAACAATTGCGCGCCGGCCTGTGCGGCCCCGATGGGTGCAACCACGATGGCGCCGATCACCATACCTAACGCGGTGGTTCCACCACCATGCGCGGCCCCCGCCTTGCGGCCGAAAAAAATATACAGAGCCCAGCACAGGCCGGCCGTCAGCGCGCAGCCGACACCCACGGGATCCAGCGGCTGCGAGCTCAATCCCAGCGGCAGCAACGCGAGCAATCCAAGCGCCGCCAGCAGTATCCATGCGAAATCCACCGCACGGCGCGATGCCGCCATTGCCAATGCCAGCGGCCCTGCGAATTCCAGGGCAACCGCGATACCGAGAGGGATGGACCGCAGCGACAGGTAGAAGCAGAAATTCATGAAGCCCATCGCCAAGCCGTAAATCGCAATGACCCGCATCTCGCGCGGCTTCGGTCGCATCCGCCAGGGACGCCACACGGCCAATAACATGATCGCCGCCAACGCCAGCCGTAACGCAGCCGTACCGGCGGCGCCCACGATAGGGAACAATCCCTTCGCCATCGCCGCACCGACCTGAAAGCAGACCATGGCCACCATCAAAACGGCAATCGGCACGAGCGCCGTGTCAGTCTTGTGCCTCAAGCGTCGGGACTGTCTGCGGGAACCTTGTCGAGAAGATGCAAATGCCTCATCACACGATTCAGATTCCGGCGAATGTCATTGAGATGCCCAATGTTGGCGATGGTCTTCATGGCCTCCTTGAGGGGCTGCAAAGGATAGCCGCCATAGGCGCCGGCGTCCGGTACATCGCAGGTGACCGAAGACCTCCCGGCCAGGACCACATTGTCGCCGAGGGTGATGTGCGCGGTCACCACGGAGTTGCCGCCGGTGACGAACTGCCTGCCGATCTTCGTTGACCCTCCCATCATGAAGCCGGCCGTGTAGAAACCGTTCTCGCCCAGATCACAGTTGTGCGCAATATGACAAATATTGTCCAGCTTGGTGCCGGATCGGATGTAAGTCGAAGTCAGGGTGGCGCGATCGACAGCACAATTGCTGCCGATTTCCACACTATTGCCGATCTTCACGTTGCCAAGGTGCGAAATCTTCCGCGGCCTGCCGTCGGGCTCTACGGCGTAGCCGAAGCCGTCGCTGCCTATGCTGGTATGCGGATGTATCTCGCAATCATCGCCGATGTGGCAGCCCGCACCCACGAAAACATGCGGGTGCAGCATGGTTCGCGCGCCGATTCGGACATCGTTCTCGATGACCACGTGGGCGCCGATCATGCAGTCGTCGCCGATATCCGCATGCGCCCCAATCACACAATAGGGCCCAAGCACAGTCCGCGCGCCGATGTTCGCATCGGGGTGCACCACTGCGGTCTGATGGCGCTCGCCCCATTGAGTGAACCGCAAGCATTTCCGGTCGAAGTATTTCAACAAAACGGCCATGCCCATGGATATGCTTTGCACCGAAAAGCAGCAGGTTTCAGCATCGGTTTTCGAGTCCACGCAACCGCTCATTTTCGCCGTCACTATCATAATCGCAGGCTTATGGCGCCGTGTCTCCGCAAGCTGCTGCGGGTCGCTGACGTAGACCAAGCTGTCCAGCAGGGCCTCTTCGGGAACATGGCAGTTGTTTGCGCCGGTTTCCAGGTCACCGTGAAGAAACGTGAAGATATCCGCATGTTTATTCTTGATGGTCTGTGCGGTGAGCATGAAGCCTTCCCTTACCAATCTACGGGCAAACGCCGGTCAGAGTATGATCGTAAATTGTATGTTTCGCGAACAATCATGCGTGATCCAATAGGCGATTTCCTGGCTCAACGTCCGGTAATGGTTCTGGACGGTGCATTGGCGACGGAACTCGAAAAGCGCGGCGCCAACTTGCGGGATCCCCTCTGGTCGGCCAAATGCCTGATCGAACAGCCCGACCTGATCCGCGAGGTGCATCTGGACTACTTTCGCGCCGGCGCCGATGTGGCGACCACCGCGACTTATCAGGCGAGCTTCGAGGCCTTTGCGCGGCGCGGCATTCAGCCGCAGGAGGCAGCGCGGCTCATGCACGGCGCCGTGGCGCTGGCCATCGACGCGCGCGACGAGTTTTGGGCCTTTGAACCGAACCGTGCCGGTCGATTGTGGCCGCTGGTAGCGGCATCGATCGGACCCTACGGCGCCATGCTGGCGGACGGCTCGGAGTATCGCGGTCGCTATGCGCTGGATGACGTGGCCCTCGCAGATTTTCACCGGCCGCGGCTCGCCGTGTTGGCGGACGCCGGTGCCGATCTTCTGGCCTGTGAAACCCTGCCTTGCTTGCGCGAGGCGCAGGTGTTGGCGAGCCTACTGCGGGAATTTCCGCGCCTGTGCGCCTGGATCAGCTTTTCTTGCCGGGACGGCGAGCGCAACAGCGAGGGCGAAGATATACGCACCTGCGCCGCTGAATTGAACCGCCACCCGCAGATCGTCGCCGTCGGCGTGAATTGCACGCCTCCGCAATGCATCACTTCACTGCTGCGACGGATGCGCGGCGAAACCGACAAGCCGCTCTTGGTCTACCCGAATTCAGGAGAGAGTTATGACGCCTCGTCCAAGCAGTGGCACGGCGACCCCGCAGCACTGCAGTACGGCGAACAAGCCCGCCTGTGGCATGCCGAAGGAGCGCGCCTGATCGGCGGCTGCTGCCGCACTGGACCTGCGGAAATCCACAGCGTGAAACAATGCGTGCATCCCGCGTTCTCGGTGTAGCGGCCTGCTTAGGCTGCGCCCTGGCGAATCTCGCCATCGCCGCGAGGGACGGCGATTCCGCGACGCTGGATGCTACTGCCGCAGCTGGCGCCGTCGCGACCGGCAATCGCTGCCCCGGCAACGCCGCGACGTTCGCAGTGCAAGGCTCGACCCTTTGCGCATTGATCGATGCTCCGGCGCAGGCCATTCCCAGGCAGCGATTGCATGGCTGGATTGAACGTTCGGCGCGAATCGTCGCGGACTATTACGCGCGCTTTCCGGCGCCGCTGGTGGTGTTGCGGATCCAAGGTACTGCGGGCGGCGGCGTACACGGCGGCCGCACGATCAATGACTCGGGGCTCGTCATTCAGGTAAGCGTGGGGCGAGATGTAACATCGGCCGAGCTGGCCGAGGACTGGGTGCTGGTGCACGAAATGGTGCACCTTGCCCTGCCCGACCTGGGCCGCCGGCACCATTGGCTGGAGGAAGGGTTGGCCACCTATGTCGAGGGTATCGCGCGAGCCCAATTCGGCAATCGCGACATCGCCGATGTCTGGGCGGAATACCGGCGCTCTATGCCACTCGGCCTGCCGCATGCCGGGGAAGGCGGCATGGATGAGACACGAGACTGGGGTCGCACCTACTGGGGCGGGGCGCTCTACTGCCTGCAATCCGACGTGGCGATACGCGAACAAACCGGCAATCGAATCGGATTGCAAACGGCATTGCGCGCCATATTGAGGGAAACCGGGGGATATGGCGCCACAGGCGACATTGACGAAGTACTGCGCATCGGCGACGCCGCCACCGGCACGACTGCGCTGCAAGACCTCTACCGGCAGACAAAAGCGGCGCCGCTCGCACCCGATCTTGAACTGCTGTGGACCCGCCTGGGCGTTCCGACCGACCCGAAATCACAGCCGTTCGACGCTGACGCGCCGCTTGCGGCCATTCGCATCGCCATCACCGTCCGGCAATCCGAGCAACGGACGCCAAAGGGCTTCTAGGGCGAACTAATGCTCCGAAAAATTCGGCTCACGCTTCTCGAAGAAGGCGCGCACCCCCTCAACGCAATCGTGAGTCTCCAGCGTCATCTCCTGTGCGCTGCGCTCAGCCCGCAACTGCTCCTGCAGCGAATTATCGAACGTCGAGGCGTGCAAGGAGCGAATTTGACCGAGCACCGCGCAAGGGCCCGAGGCAAGACGATGCGCCACTGCCTGCGCGCGCATCACGACCTCGGCCGCAGGCACTACGGCATAGGCAAGACCCCAGTCCAGCGCGGTCTTGGCGTCGATGCGTTCCGCGAGCAACAACGAGGATAGCGAACGGCCCGCGCCGATGCGGCGCGCCAGATGAAAAGTGATTCCCGCATCCGGCACCAGACCCAGACGTGCGAACGATGGCAGGAAATACGCGTTATCGCCCGCAATGATGATGTCGCTGGCGAGCGCAAGGCTCATGCCGGCCCCCACCGCCGCGCCGTTGACGGCCGCCACGATGGGGAAGCGAAAGCCGCTCAGCCGCAGAATCAAGGGATCCATGAAGCGGCGCATTTCGAAGTGCGCCCGCTGCCGCGCCTCTTGGGTTTTCAGATCGACCGAATGCAAGTCCAAGCCGCTGCAAAAGACGTCATTGCTGCCGGTAATGACCACGGCTCGAGCGCCGCTTTCACCCTTTTGTATTTGATCGAGCGCCAAGTGCATGGCGCGGATGATTGTGATGTCGATGGCGTTGCTCACCGCCGAACGCTGAATCGCCAGTGTCGCCACTCCGTCGGAAACCGTGAACGATAAGCTATTCATGCGCCCGCCCTCCTCAGATTTCGACTTGCTAAACGGCTCCCAGCCCGCATCTCCGTTTTATTGTTAAGCCACCCTTTGACTCAAAACCGGCATTGCGATCATGCCCCCTGCCAACCGTCACCGCAAGGATATGGTTCGGGGGTGCCGCAACCGCCGCCGTTGCGCGCGAATGCGCCATGCCGCAAACTTCGGCCGCGCGTAGGCGACCCAAACGGGAGGAATCGATGTCGACGATATTCGGGCGTAAATGCGCCGCTCTGCTACTGACAGCCGCCAATTGTTTACTGTTCGTGCCCGCGCAGGCGAGCGCCGCCGACAATCTCCCCAGTGAGACGCCGGCCGCCTTCGTGCCGCGCGTCGATACCTTTGACTACGTGAAACGCCAGGTCATGATCCCGATGCGTGACGGCGTCAGACTGCAAACCCTCATCCTCGTTCCACGAGGCGCGCATCGCGCACCAATTTTGCTGACGCGCACTCCCTACAATGCGGCGGAGCGCAACACGAAGAACAGCAGCGCGCACCTGTCCGCATTGATCGACAGCACCGACGTCGCGGACGATGCCGTGCTCAACGGCGGCTACATTCGCGTGGTGCAAGACGTCCGCGGCAAGCACGGGTCGGAAGGCGACTACATCATGACCCGGCCGCTGCGCGGGCCTCTGAATCCCACCGCCGTCGATCACTCGACCGACACCTACGACACCATCGATTGGCTGGTCAAGAACGTCCCCGAAACCAACGGTAAGGTGGGCATTCTCGGCATTTCATATGATGGCTTCACATCCCTCATGGCGCTGGTGAATCCGCATCCGGCGCTGCGCGCCGCCGTGCCCATCAACGCCATGGTCGACGGCTGGAGGGGAGATGACTGGTTCCACAACGGCGCATTTCGCCTCGACAGCCTGACCTATTTCCACGGCCAGGAGGCGACTCGCGACAGTGCTGTGGCGTGGTGGACAGATCACTACGACGACTATGACACTTGGCTGAGCGCCGGTTCTGCAAGCGACATGGCCAGGCTACACGGGCTGGAACAGTTAGGCTTCACCGCCAAGGTAATGAGCCACCCTGCCTACGACGCCTTCTGGCAGGACCAAGCCTTGGACAGAATTCTGGCCAAACAAGGCATCGCCGTCCCCACAATGTTGGTGCACAGCCTGTGGGACCAGGAAGACCTCTATGGAAATTTGGCCCTGTACCGGGCGCTCAAGGTCCAGCAGCCCGACAATCCCAATCTGTATTTAGTCATCGGGCCGTGGTTCCATCACCAGGAACGGCTGGACGGCAGTTCGCTTGGGCCGATTCGTTTTGGCAGCGACACGGCGCAGTACTTCCGGCTGAATGTGCTGCGGCCGTTTTTGGATCACTACCTCAAGGACGATCCGGCGCCCATCGGACTAACGCGGGTCACTGCCTTCGAAACCGGCACGAATCGCTGGCAGGCGCTGGCGACATGGCCGAGCGGTTGCGCGGTCGGATGCGCCATCGAGCATCAGAATCTCTATCTGCAAGCAAGCGGCGCTTTGCGCCTGGGTGCGCCGAGTGGCGCAGCTTCCGACTTCGAGTCCTACGTCTCCGACCCCGCCAAACCGGTCCCGTATCTGCCCCGCCCCATCCACATCGCCGGCGATGAGGGCGAAGCAAGCTGGCAGACCTGGCTGGTGGGCGACCAACGCGATGCCGCGTCGCGCACGGACGTTTTGAGCTTCGCCACGCCGGCGCTCACGGAATCCGTGAAAATCAGCGGTCAACCCCTTGCCAACCTGATCGCCTCGACCACCGGAACCGACGGCGATTTCGTGGTGAAATTGATCGACGTCTATCCGGATGAAGTCGGGCGCGAGCCCAAGATGGGCGGCTATCAATTGATGATTTCAGCCGATATCCTGCGCGGACGATACCGCGATTCGTTCAGCAATCCCAAAGCCATACCGGCCGATCAGAAACAGGTTTATCGTTTCCCCCTGCCGGCCGCCAATCATGTGTTCCTACCCGGACACCGCATCATGGTTCAGGTGCAATCGAGCTGGTTTCCGGTGTATGACAGAAACCCGCAGAGCTACGTCGACAATATCTTTTTCGCCAAACCCGCCGACTACAAGAGGGCCACCATCAAGGTGTTCGACGGCGGATCCAACTCGAGCTTCGTCGATTTGCCGGTAGTGCATGCGGTGGGAGCGGCTCCGTGACGATCGGGTAGGCGCGGTCGAGCCGCCGCCACGTCCATCAGCGGCGCGAGGCGGCAATGGAGCCGCTTCGCGCGCTGAGTGCCGCTACTTTTTACCGCCTTCGGGCTCGCGCTTCTCGATTTTCGGCGGCTGCGGACGTTGCGCCGGCGGCCTAGCCGGCTGCGGCCTCGCGGCCTGCGGACGCATCGCTGCATTCTGCGGCGCACGAACGACATTGGGTGGCGCGCCTGTCGGCGGCACGTGACTTACATTGGGCTGCGCGCCTGCCGGCGGCACGCGACTTACGTTGGGCTGCGCCCCTGCCGGCGCCACGCGGCCACCGTTGGCTTGAGCACCCGCCGGGGGCGCATGAATCCCGTTGGACTGAGCCGCTGCCTGCGGCACACCGGGTGCTCGCGCAGTCGCACCACGCGCACCAACCACTCCGGGTGCGTTGAACGCCGCAGGTCTGGGCGTGGCCGCAATGGCGGGATGACCGCCGTTGGCCGTCGCGGTCAGTGCGGGGTTTCTGGCTGCCTGCTGAACGTGCTGCCGCTGCAGCGGGGTCGGCGCCACATGCGGCTCCCGTGCGGCGACTCGTTCTTGCGCCGTCGGCGCGGCGGCCACTCCGCCGGCTCCGCCGTTATAGCTGACCTTATTGATGGTGACATTGTTGATCACGGTCTCGTTGTACGTGTTGTGAATATTGGTCACGTTCACGTTATTGACGGTGCGATTGTAGGCAAAGGAATTGCCCATCCAACGGCCTCCCGCGAACCCCACGCCGCCGTATCCGAATCCATAGTTCACGCCGCCGTAGAATCCGACATGCGGACCCCAGTAGCCGGCGTTGAACAGATACACTCCGCCGACGAAGCCCCAGTAGCCCGGAGTCCAGAGGACGCCCACTCGTGGCGGCTGTACCCAGGTTCCAGGAACCCAGTAATACCCACCCCCTCCCCAGCCCCAATAACCCGGCGCCCAGAGATACCCCTCTTCAGGGCAGGGAGGCTGCTCGTAATCCGGTAACGGAGGCGGGGCTTCATTGGCTTGCATCTGCGATTCGCCGGTCTCTTCATAGGCCGGAGGTGGCGGTGAATAAACACGCGGTGGCGGCGGCGCGTAAACACGCGGTGGCGGCGCCGTTGCGACAATGCAACCGCCGAGCAGGGTTGCCGCCGACAATGCCAGCGCGGCGCCCGTCATCGGCAGCGCGGTGTGATTGGGACTTTTCCGTGATGTGCTCATAGTTACCTGCCAGATTAGAGTTGTATCTAAGCGTACTCAGCGGCACGCCGTGCATAGAACATATAACGTCACACTATGAACAGCGGCTAGTTCCGTGAAGCGAATGTAACGAGTGGGTGTCCCCCTTTAGCGACACCCACTCCTGAAGCTCCGCACTAGCCGTCGATGGCGCGCTTGAAGGTTTCGGGTAGAAACAAGAAACCCAGAATCAAGGTCACCCCCGCCGCCACGATGGGATACCAAAGCCCGTAATAGATATCGCCGGTCGCGGCCACCATGGCGAACGCCGTGGTCGGCAGGAAGCCTCCAAACCAGCCGTTGCCGATGTGATACGGCAAGGACATTGCGCTGTAACGAATTCGCGCAGGGAACAATTCAACCAACAGCGCGGCAATCGGCCCGTAGACCATGGTCACGTAGAGCACCAAAATGAACAAAATCAGCACCACCATCGGCTGGTTGATGGTGGCCGGATTGGCCTTCTCCGGGTACCCGGCCGCCGCCAGGGCCGCTTTGACTTGGCCCTGGAAGCCCGCAATGGCCGCTTTGCGCTCCGCGACGCGGATGACCGCGGGATTAGGCGCCGTAAAAGTGCTGGTACCGCTGCGGATTTGAGCAATGGTCCCCGGCGGCCCATCCACTCTTTGGTAGGTAACTCCCGCCTTCGCCAGAAAACTCTTGGCGATATCACACGAGGTGGAATCGAATTTATTCTTGCCGATGGGATCGAACTGGAAGGAGCATTGCCGCGGATCCGCTGTCACCGTGAGCGGCGCCGTATGTTGCGCCTCGTACATAGCCGGATTCGCGTAACGCGTGAGTGCTTCGAAGAGCGGAAAGTAAGTGAGCATTGCCAGCAGGCAGCCGGTCAATATGATGGGCTTCCTGCCGATTTTATCCGATAGCCAGCCAAAGAATACGAACCCGGGAGTAGCCAGCGCCAAGGCAATTGCCGTTAATATATTGGTGGTCGCGCCGTCTACGCGCAGCATCTTCTCGAGAAAGAACAGAGCATAGAACTGCCCCGTGTACCACACCACCGCCTGACCCATCACCGCGCCCAACAGCGCGATGAGCACGATCTTGAGGTTCCCCCAGCGCCCGAACGCCTCGGCGAGCGGTGCTTTCGACGTAGTTCCCTGGCTCTTCATTTTGACGAAGACCGGGCTCTCGGCCAACTGCATTCGAATCCACAACGAAATCGCTAGGAGAATGCTCGACACCAGGAAGGGTATCCGCCAACCCCACAGCTTGAAGGCATTCTCACCCACCGCGGTGCGAGTGCCGATGACCACCAACAATGCAGCGAACAGCCCAAGCGTCGCCGTGGTTTGAATCCAACTGGTGAACAGCCCGCGCCTGCCGGGAGGTGCATGTTCGGCGACATAGGTTGCAGCGCCGCCGTACTCGCCGCCCAAGGCCAGCCCCTGCAGCAAGCGCAGCAGCACCAGCATGATGGGGGCGGCGACTCCGGCGGTCGCGTAGCTCGGCAAAAGACCGACCGCGAAAGTGGCGATGCCCATGATGCTCATGGTGATCAAAAAAGTGTGCTTGCGGCCCACCAGATCGCCCAGCCGGCCGAATACTAACGCGCCGAACGGTCGCACCGCGAAGCCGGCCACGAAGGCGGCCAAGGCGAATATGAAGCCGGTGACTTCGTTGACGCCTGAGAAAAACTGCGCACTGATGACGGTCGCGAGCAGACCGTACAAATAAAAGTCGTACCACTCGAATACGGTGCCGAGCGATGAGGCGCCGATCACCAGCAATTCGTTTTGCGTCGCCTGCTGCTGGTCGGGCAAAACGCCGGTCGACGAAATGCCAGCCATAGATTCCCCTATTTTTTGATTTGTCTGTTCCGAATAAAGCCGATCTACGGCTTTAGCGGCGCGGCGGTAACGGCCGCGCGCAACTGCATGAGTTTGGTCTTGATCGCCGCCGCATTGTCCGGGCCCATCCGGATCAGCAATTTCTGCCCGGCGGGGAGGGATTCGAGACTCTTGTCGGCAAAGACATACATGACGTTCGGCCGAACCAGTTCGATCGGTCCGGCCGGCTGCGGCGTTGCCAGTAAATTATCGATCACCTGCACCAACCGATCGTTGAAATAACCGTTTGGGTAGCCCAGATCTTGATAGGCGCGCTGAAACAGTGGATAGAAGCGGACATAGATTGCGGCGAGCTTCTGCAGGTCGAGCCTGCCGACCACGGCCACCATGGGTTGATAGCGCGCGAAGTTTTGCGGATTGAGGCTTGCGTGCAGTTCATCGCCGTCGACGACGAAACCGCCTGTCACCGCGATGGTCGGCCGCTTCTCCACGGCCACCTTCGTGCGCGGCAAATTATCGATGGTGACGACCAAGCGACGGACGATGTTTTCGGGCAGCAAATAGTCTTTCACCGCGGCGGCACCGACTATAGACGCAAGCGCATCGCTCAGCGCGGCATCGCTGTCGGCGAGCGCCGGTAGCGGCCCCTTTGACACCGAGTCTTCTTGGCCGGCGGGCACGGGATGCCGGACGGCGGGTTCCGCCGGCTGCTGTGCCGGCGCTAGCGCCGCCACTGTGGCGCTCGGCAAGCCCGCATGACGACTCTGCAGGTAGTACCAAGTGCCCGCGGCGACAACCGCCACCGCGGCCGCCACCCCCAAGACCGGCTTGTTGATCATCGCAGCTCCCTCAAGCTAGCCCGCTCCGGTTCTTGACATGCGCATTTGCAATTCGTGCCGGCGATAGTCGATGACCAGAGTATCGAGCAACCCCAGCGCATCCATGCCGATCAATATCGCGGGTTGGTTCAACAGCTTCCACTGCTTGAAAATATACATGTCGGCGAACGTAACGCCACCATCGCGGATCTGGATAGTGCCGAATTCTATTGCTGGCATGGGCAAGACTTCACCTTCCTGAACATCCTTGGTCGCCCCGATGATTTGGTCAGGCTTGCCCCTGCCCTGCTGGCTGCGCCGAGCGAGCGCGTTACGCAAAGCGAGATTCGCGATGGTGGTCTGACCGCCCGTGTCGATAATGGCCTGGGTGGACACATCGCCAATGCGTGCGCTGACCACGACCAGGGTGTCGTGCACCGCGTGAAACGGAATATCCACGAAATCACGGCTGGATTTCTCGTTGCGCGAGTAGGTAATGGCGATTTTGTCGTGGCGAAAGTCGATAAAAATACGTTTGCCCGCCAAGCCTTCGGATCCGAGTATTCCCTGCGCACCGCCCAGGGCATCGGGAACGATGGGCAGTATTGGCGAATCGACCGCAAGATCGCCGACGGTCAAAGTATCGACGCGAATGGTCGGCACCGTGGCGAAGCCCGTGACCCCGCGTAGTATCACCGGAGCCGAACGATCAGTCGGAATACCGAGCGCCAGCGCCACCAACTCGGTGACCGCGCTATGGCTCGCGCCGGTATCGAGCACCAACCGGAACGGCCCGTGCCCGTTGATCATCACCGGCGCCCAGATGCGTCCTATTTGATCGCGCCGCGTGGGCGACACATAGCGTGGCTCCGGCGCCTCGACCATGAGTTCCGTGAGCTCTTCGATGGCCGCAGCGGTAGATGCCGGCGACTGGGCGTCGGCAACGATGCCGAGCGCCCATGGCGGACATAGCGCCATGCCGCCGATCAGCGCGACGCAAGCTGCACACCGCGACGACCGTTGCGGCGTGCGATGATGCCCTGTGCCGAGAAATCCACGAGCCACCTTGTTCAATGCTGCGTCCGCCTTGTCGCCGAAGCATAGCACCGGGCTCGGCCGACACCAACGCCTGAATGCCGCTTGGTCGCGTACCGTGCAGGCTGCCGCCTTGCGAATACCGCGCTGTCTTGCGAATATCCATCGATGAACAATGAAATCACTCGCCGCGACTTCATGAACGGCATCGGCATCGCCGTCGTCGCAGCCGCGGGCATGGATTTGTCTCGTGTACACGCCGCGGATGGCGCCTCCGCGCAAAGCTATCCTCCCAGCCGCGATGGATTGCGCGGCAGCCATGTCGGCTCCTTCGAGGCGGCGCATCGGCTGCGGGACGGCGCGCCCTTCGATTTGTCGCAGGCGGCGGTGACCGAGCACTACGACTTGGTCGTGGTCGGCGCCGGCATCAGTGGCTTGGCTGCGGCACATTACTACCGGCAGCGGCGCCCGAGCGCTCGTATCTTGATCTTGGACACCAACGATGATTTCGGCGGCCATGCCAAGCGCAATGAATTCGTCGTCGACGGGCAGACGCTGCTGTGTTACGGGGGCACACAGTCCATCGACGGTCCGGCGCAGAAGTGGGATGGCGTGGCAAAAGGCCTTCTGACAGATCTCGGCATCGACTTGAAGCGGTTCAATAAAGCCTTCGATCAGGAATTTTATACGCGCTGGAAATTGCAGCAGAGCGTGTTTTTCAAGAAAGAAACATTCGGCGTCGACCGCCTGGTGCGCCGTCCCTTCGGTACTTGGCAGGAGTTCGACGAAAATCCACATGACGCGCAGGCATTGCACGCGTATCTGGATCAGTTTCCGCTCGAGGCCAAGGCACGCGAGCAACTATTCGAGATGATCTGGTCGGATCGCGACGTGCTGCCCGGAAAAACGCCGGAGCAACGCCGCGCCGTTCTTGAGCACACCAGCTATCGCGATTTTCTCAAGCAGTACTGGCAGGCCGACGAGCAGATCCTGAAGTACTTGCAAACTCGCACCCACGGGCTTTGGGCGGTGGGCATCGACGCCGTACCCGCAAGCGAGACGCTCGGCATGCCGGGCCTCAAAGCACAGCGGGCAGCGCTCGAGGCAGAACCAGAGGAGCCCTACATCTACCATTTTCCCGACGGCAATGCATCGATTGCCCGAATGTTGGTGCGCAAGCTGATTCCCGGAATCGCACCGGGCGATACCATGGAAGACATCGTGCTGGCGCCCTTTGATTACGCCCAACTGGATCGCCCCGAGCACGCGGTGCGGATTCGCCTCGGCTCCACGGCGGTAGACGTGCGCAATGTCGCGAAGGGTGTGCAGATCGCCTATGTGAACGGCGGCAAGGTCACGCGCGTCGCCGCCGCCGACTGCGTGCTTGCCTGTTACCAGGCCATGATTCCCTATATTGCGCCCGAGGCGAGCGCCGAGCAGCGCGCAGCCTTACATGACAATGTGCGCGCCCCCCTGGTGTACGTAAGTCTGGCCGTGCGCAACTGGCAACCCTGGCACAAGCTCGGCGTGTTCTACATCGACAATCCCGGCGGCACCTATACCGCCACGCTGGATTATCCGGTCAGCCTGGATGGCTATCGATTCTCCGCCGATCCCACCAAGCCCGCCTGCCTGCACTTGGAGCATATGCCCGCCGCGCCCAATAAGGGGCTGAACATGCGCCAGCAGTTTCGCGCCGGGCGTGCGCGGCTGTACACCATGAGTTTCGGCGACTTCGAGCGTGAGATCCGTGACGAGCTCGGCCGCATGCTGGGCCCTGCGGGTTTCGATTTCGATCGCGACGTCGCAGCTATCACCGTCAACCGATGGCCGCATGGTTATGCCTACTCGCCAACGCCGCTGTACGACGAGCCGGCGCACCAAGCCCACATCGCCAAGCTGGCGCGCCGACGTATCGGCCGTATCGCCATTGCCAATTCGGACTCCGGTTGGGATGCCTATACCAACGTCGCCATCGATCAAGCGCACCGCGCAGTCTTAGAGCTGACGACCTAGCGCCGAGACCGCCCATGAATACCTATCAAAAGTTATCCGAATTGCAGGCGCTCGTTGGTTCGGCCTTGGGTACCAGCGAGTGGCAGAACATCGATCAGGCGCGCATCGATCAATTCGCGGCGGTCACGGGCGATGACCAGTGGATTCACGTTGATGCGGTGCGCGCCGCGGCGGGGCCCTTCGGTACGACGGTGGCGCACGGGCATTTGACCCTAAGCTTGCTGCCCGTCATGGTCAGGACGGCCTTTAAGGTCGGCGACCTGCGCATGACGGTCAACTACGGCCTGAATCGGGTGCGGTTTCCGGCGCCGGTGCCGGTGGGCAGCCGTCTGCGCGGTCATTTCAAGCTTATGTCATACGAGACCATCGCAGGCGGCGCGCAGGTGGTCGTGGAGGTCACCACGGAACGCGAAGGCCATGCAAAACCGGTGTGCGTGGCCGAATCGGTGGCGAGACATTTCGTATAGGGCAGCGACATTTCGCATCCCCCGGGGGATGTTGATAGAGCGCGCGAATCAGTTGGTTAGTACAATCGATTAGACACCTGTGCGAGCGGCCCAACATACTCATCTGTCACCTAGCTCGGTGTCTATGTGAATAAGCGGGTGCCAGCCTGACGGGCCGGAAGGGTAGTGACCATACGTGCGTGAAGTCTTGCGGATGCTGGTACAGCCCGAAGCTTGCTTGTTGCAGCCCGTGGTCCGCGCGCCGCGGCTCACCTCGGCTTCCTGCGAACTGCTACGTGAGATCGAGATCGTCGACGAGTACGGCGAGCGGCGGCTGATCGATGTTCCCGCCGAGCGCCCGCTGACCCTGTTCATCGACAAGCGAGAACTCGTCACTCTGATGACACTGGGTGCCTGCCCGGAACTTCTGGTGCTGGGCTATTTGCACAATCAGCGCTTGATCGGCGAGGTGGCGGACGTTGAATCGATCGAGGTTGACTGGCAGTCGAGCGCGGCCACCGTCAAGACGCGAGCGGGCCTGCATGACATCGCAGCCAAGACGGCACGCCGCCTAGTGACCACAGGATGCGGCCAAGGCACGGTGTTCGGCGACTTGATGACCGACATCGACGCCATCCGTCTGCCGGCGACGAAAGCGGCGCGCATGCGTCAGAGCACCTTGTACCGCCTACTCGAGACCATGCGTGAACAGGAAACACTGCACCGCAGCGCCGGGTCGGTGCACGGCTGCGCTTTGTTCCGCGGTGCCGAGATGCTGGTGTTCGTGGAGGACGTGGGTCGCCACAATGCGATTGACACGATTGTCGGGTGGATGGCCCTGCACGGAGTCAGTGGAGGCGACAAGACTTTCTACACGACCGGGCGCTTGAGCGGCGAGATGGTGATGAAGGCAGCTCAGATTGGAGTACCCATCGTCGTATCACGCAATGGAGTGACGGCAATGGGGCTTGAGGTGGCGAACCAGCTCGGGATGACTTTGATGGCTCGCGCGGTGCAGCGGCGCTTTCTCTGCTGCGCCGGCGCCGAGCGTTTCGATGCCGAAGCCGAGCCCCGCGTTAGCGAGTAATATCTAGTATACCAATGATGCAATCCAGGTTTAAAAATTCGATAAGGCCGAGTATGTGTCATGAGTAGCCAGTCCCCGCGGCGAGTAATCCCGATCAAAGCCGAACCACCCTCTAACCTCAGCGCTGCAGAGCGTTCGGCGGTGCTGGAGGCGTGTGCGCGGCTGAAGGAGCTACCCGGAGCGCTGTTGCCGATTCTGCATGCGGTGCAAGAAGCTCTCCAATTCGTACCCAAGGACGCCGTGCCGCTGATCGCGCGGGAGTTGAACCTGTCGGTGGCCGAAGTGCATGGCGTGGTAAGTTTTTACCATTATTTTCGGCACAGCCGCCCGGGGCGTCACGTGGTGCATCTGTGCCGGGCGGAAGCCTGCCAGGCACTCGGAGCCCCAGCGCTCGAGGCGCACGCAAAGTCGAGTCTTAAGATCGAATTTCACGGTACCACGGCCGACGGGGCGATTAGTTTGGAACCGGTGTATTGTTTGGGTAATTGCGCCTTGGGGCCCTCGCTGATGATCGATGAGGAACTGCACGGGCGCGTCACGGCCGATCGTTTTGACGCGCTGGTGAGCCAGAGCCGGGAGCGCGCATGAGCGGTCTGGGCGGAGCGGTGAAAATCTATGTACCCCGCGATGCGGCGGCGCTCAGCGTCGGTGCGGAGCGGACGGCGCAGGCGATCGTGACGCAGGCACAGCGGCGCGGTGTCGCCGTGGAGCTGATTCGCAATGGATCGCGCGGCCTGCTATGGCTCGAGCCCCTGGTCGAAGTGGAGGTCGAGGGCACGCGCATGGCCTACGGCCCCGTGCGATCCGAGGATGTGGCCGGCTTGTTCGAGGCTGGCTTCACCTCTGGACGAGCGCACCCATTAGGCCACGGCGTGACCGAGCAGATTCCGTACTTCAAACGCCAAGAACGCCTAACGTTTGCGCGCGTCGGGCTCACCGACCCGCGCAGCCTGGCTGACTATGTGGCGCATGGAGGCTATCGAGGCCTCAGGGCCGCCCTCGCGCTTAAGCCCGCTGAAATCGTCGCCGCCGTAACCGCCTCCGGACTTCGCGGTCGCGGCGGTGCAGCCTTTCCGGCGGGAATCAAGTGGAAGACGGTGCTCGGCGCCGAGGCCTCGCAAAAATACGTCGTGTGCAATGCCGATGAAGGCGACTCCGGGACATTCTCCGATCGCATGTTGATGGAGGGCGATCCCTTCGTGCTGATCGAGGGAATGACCATCGCCGGATTGGCCACCGGCGCCACCCGCGGCTATATTTACCTGCGTTGGGAGTATCCACAGGCGAAGCTCGCGCTCGAGGCGGCGATCGGCGCGGCTTATGCGGCGAACTATCTGGGACCCAACATCCAAGGCAGCGGTCAGGCCTTCGATTTGGAAGTGCGCATGGGGGCCGGGGCCTACATCTGCGGCGAGGAGACTTCGCTTCTGGAGTCCCTGGAAGGCAAGCGCGGCCAGGTGCGCTTCAAGCCCCCGCTTCCGGCCATTCAAGGTCTCTTTGGCAAACCCACGGTGATCAACAATGTGATCACCTTCGCTTCGGTGCCTATCATCCTCGACCGCGGCGCCGAGTACTACCAGCACTTCGGCATGGGCCGCTCGCGCGGCACGCTGCCGATGCAGCTCGCGGGCAACATCAAGCACGGCGGCCTGGTGGAGATCGCCTTCGGCATGACCTTGCGCGAGTTGATGGAGGACTTCGGCGGCGGCAGCTTGAGCGGCCGGCCGATCCGCGCCGTGCAGGTGGGTGGCCCCTTGGGGGCCTATCTCCCAGAGTCGCAGTTCGATACGCCCTTGGACTACGAGGCGTTCGCCGCGGTCAAGGGGATGCTCGGGCATGGCGGTATTGTGGTCTTCGACGACACCGTCGATATGGCCGCCCAGGCACGCTATGCCATGGAGTTCTGTGCCATCGAGTCCTGCGGCAAGTGCACGCCCTGCCGCATCGGTTCGATCCGCGGCGTCGAGGTAATCGATCGACTCATCGCCGGCGAGCAGGCAGCCAAGCAGGAGACGATTCTGCGCGATCTGTGTGAAACACTGACCTACGGCTCGCTGTGCGCGCTCGGCGGCTTGACCCCCTATCCGGTGCTCTCGGCACTGAACCATTTCCCTGAAGATTTCGTCAAACCGGTACGGGCATCCAGCGCCTCCGGTTGAAGGTATTACGAGGACCCCCATGCTATCCATCGTCGAACAAGACCTAGGTACCCCGAATCGCGAGAGCGCCCAGCTGGTGACTCTCAGCATCGATGGCCAAGAAATTACGGTGCCCGCCGGCACCTCGGTGATGCGCGCGGCGGCGCTCTGCGACGTGAAGATCCCCAAACTCTGCGCCACCGAGCAGCTGGAGGCCTTTGGCTCCTGCCGCCTGTGCCTGGTGCAGATCGAGGGCATGAAGGGATTGCCCGCCTCCTGCACCACGCCGGTCGCGCCGGGGATGAGAGTCACCACTCAAAACAAGCAAATCGCCGACATCCGTCGCGGCGTGATGGAACTGTACATCTCCGATCACCCCTTGGACTGCCTGACCTGTCCGGCCAACGGACACTGTGAGCTGCAGGACATGGCCGGGGTCGTCGGCCTGCGCGAGGTGCGCTACGGCTACGAGGGAGCGAACCATCTGAAGGCCGAGAAAGATACCAGCAACCCCTATTTTACCTTCGATGCCAGCAAGTGCATCGTCTGCTCGCGCTGCGTGCGCGCCTGCGATGAGCAGCAGGGCACGTTGGCGCTCACCATCCAGAACCGCGGCTTCGACTCCACGGTGTCGGCGAGCCAGAACGTCTCCTTCATGGATTCAGAGTGCGTCTCCTGCGGCGCGTGCGTCCAGGCCTGCCCCACCGCCACGCTCTCCGAGAACACCCTGATTGAGAAGGGCCAGGCCGAGCACAGCGTTGTGACGACCTGCGCCTATTGCGGGGTGGGCTGCTCGTTCCGCGCGGAGATGCAGGGGGAAGAGGTGGTGCGCATGGTGCCGAACAAGGACGGCCACGCCAACCACGGACATTCCTGCGTCAAGGGCCGCTTCGCCATCGGCTATGCCACGCACTCGGACCGCATCGTCAAACCCATGATCCGCTCGAAGATCACCGATCCCTGGCGCGAAGTATCCTGGGAGGAAGCCGTTGGCTATGCGGCTGCGGAACTCAAGCGCATTCAAGCGAAGTATGGCCGCGACTCGATCGGCGGCATTACCTCCTCGCGCTGCTCGAATGAGGAGACCTACCTCGTGCAGAAGCTGGTGCGCGCAGGCTTCGGCAACAACAATGTCGACACCTGTGCGCGCGTGTGTCATTCACCGACCGGTTACGGCCTGAAGAACACCTTGGGTGAGTCGGCCGGCACCCAGAACTTCGACTCCGTAATGAAGGCCGATGTCATATTCGTGATCGGCGCCAACCCGACCGATGGGCATCCGGTGTTCGCCTCACAGATGAAGCGGCGCTTGCGCCAAGGGGCAAAACTCATCGTCGCCGATCCGCGGCGCATCGATCTGGTGCGCACGCCGCACATCGCCGCCGAACAACACTTGAAGCTGCGGCCCGGCACCAATGTCGCGCTGATCAACTCTCTCGCCCACGTGATCGTGACCGAAGGGCTGGTCAAAGAGGACTTCGTACGCGAGCGCTGCGAGATACCGTCTTTCGAGAAGTGGCGCAGCTTCGTAGCGCAAGAGAACAATTCCCCGGAGGCCATGGAAGCGGTCACTGGAGTGCCGGCTGCCGATGTGCGTGCGGCCGCGCGCCTGTACGCAACCGGAGGCAACGGGGCGATCTACTACGGCCTCGGGGTGACCGAGCATAGCCAGGGGTCCACCATGGTGATGGGCATCGCGAACCTCGCCATGGCGACGGGCAACCTCGGCCGCGAAGGCGTGGGCGTCAACCCTCTGCGCGGCCAGAACAATGTGCAGGGCTCCTGCGATATGGGGTCCTTCCCGCACGAGTTCCCCGGTTATCGGCACGTATCGGACGACACGGTGCGTCATCTGTTCGAGGGGGCCTGGGGAGTCTCGCTGCAGAACGAGCCGGGGCTTCGCATTCCGAACATGTTCGAGGCCGCCCTCGACGGCGAGTTCAAGGGCCTGTATATCGAGGGCGAGGACATCGCACAGTCCGATCCCAATACTCAGCACGTCACTGCGGCCCTGACCTCGATGGAATGCATCATCGTGCAGGACCTATTCCTGAACGAGTCGGCGAAGTTCGCTCACGTGTTCCTGCCCGGCTCGTCCTTCTTGGAGAAGGATGGCACTTTCACCAACGCCGAGCGGCGTATCTCGCGGGTGCGCAAGGTGATGCAGCCCAAATCCGGCTACGCCGATTGGGAGATCACCCAGCTGCTCTCCAATGCCGTGGGCTACCCGATGAACTATTCTCATCCGTCCGAGATCATGGATGAGATCGCGCGATTGACCCCCACGTTCAGCGGCGTGAGCTTTGCCCGCATCGATGAGCTCGGCAGCATTCAGTGGCCCTGCAATGCCGAGCACCCCGAGGGCACCCCGACCATGCACATCGGGCAGTTCGTGCGCGGCAAGGGCAAGTTCTTGGTCACCGAGTACGTGCCCACCGCGGAGAAGGTCAATGCCCGCTACCCGTTGATCTTGACCACCGGGCGCATCTTGAGCCAGTACAACGTGGGAGCGCAAACGCGGCGCACGGAGAACAACCGCTGGCACGATGAGGATCGCTTGGAGATTCATCCGCATGATGCCGAGGAGCGCGGCATAGCGGACGCAGATTGGGTGGGCATCGCGAGCCGTGCGGGCGACACGGTGCTGCGCGCCCGGGTCACCGAGCGAGTTCAGCCCGGCGTCGTCTACACCACGTTTCATTTTCCTGAGTCCGGTGCCAATGTGATTACCACCGATAACTCCGACTGGGCGACGAATTGCCCCGAGTACAAGGTCACCGCGGTGCAGGCTACCCGAGTAAGCCAGCCCTCCGAGTGGCAGAAGCGTTTTCGCGAGTTCAGCGAGACCCAGGAAACTCTCTTGAAGAGCGCCGATGTATTGTTTGTCGCCAAGTAGTTCATCGCGGTGAGCAGCGAACCCCACGGCGGCGCCGAGCACCTGGTGAAGATGGCCAATGACATCGGCAACTTCTTTCGCGCAGAACCCCTGCGCGAAGACGCCATCACCGGCATCGCCAATCACATCGCCAAGTTCTGGACCAGGCGCATGCGGCAGAAGCTCGCCGCGCACGGCGAGAGCGGCCTAGACGAGCTGCCGCGAGAGGCGGTACGGCGCCTTGCGGCGCACACAGTGTCTCCGGTGACAGAGCCTTCGGGCGGCGGAGACGCGGGTTGAACCGGCGGCCTTGCGCCTAAGCTTCGCTGAGCGTCTTCACATGGGCCACCGCGCTGCGGCCTAGGGCCGACAGGTTGTAGCCGCCTTCTAGCATCGAGACAATGCGCCGCTGTGAGTGCCGCGCCGCCAGGGTCATCATTTCGCGGGTGATCCAGGCATAGTCGGCCTCGATGAGCGCCATGCCGCCCAACAAATCCTCGCGGTGCGCATCGAACCCCGCGGAAATGAAAATCATCTCCGGCTTGAAACTCTCCAACGCGGGCAACCATTGCGCCTCGATGGCTTGCCTTGCCGCATCGCCGCCGCTGCCTTCGGCCAGCGGCACATTGATCATATTGGGTGCGGGACTGGCGGTGCCGCTGTAAGGATAAAAAGGATGCTGGAAAAAGCTCGCCATCAACACGCGGTCGCGCCAGTGCGGCGCGCTGAACACATCCTCGGTGCCATTGCCGTGGTGGACGTCGAAGTCGATGATGGCAACCCGCTCGAGGCCCTTTGTATCCAGCGCATAGGCGGCCGCGACAGCGACATTGTTGAAAATGCAAAAGCCCATCGACCTATCTTGAGTCGCGTGGTGGCCACAGGGCCGCACGGCGCAGAATGCGTTTTCCGCCCGACCGGCCAGCACCTCGTCGACCGCCAATAGTCCCGCGCCCGCCGCCCGCCGCGCCGCACACAAGCTATGCGGGTTCATTGCGGTGTCCGGATCGAGCTGCACATACCCCTCGCTGGGCGCTTTCTCGTAAATCAGGTCCACATAGGCGGAACCATGCACGCGCTTGAGGTCGTCGGAGTCTGCGAACGGTGCTTCCAAACAGCGCAATTCGTCCAGCATTCCGGACGAGCGCATATGCTCATTGATGGCATTCAAGCGGGCAGGACTCTCCGGGTGCCCGCAGCCCATCTCGTGGCGCAGGCAATCGGGGTGGGTGATATAGGCCGTGGTCATTACTATTCCCTGCTCTGGCGCGAGCCTGCATTCTAACGGGATCTACCACGGGGCACACCTCATCGACAGCCCCCCGAATCGGCTATAACGGCGTCAGGGTTCGAGCGCCAGATCGAATCGCGGCTGCAAATCCAGACCGCGCGCAATTTCCCACACCGCGCCCGTAATGGGCGCAAGCGTAGGCTGGTTGCGGGCGATCAAACCGATGGCGCGGGTCAGCTGCGGCACCACGGGTCTGGCCTGAACTCGATTCTTGAGATCGAAAAAATTCAGCAGACTATGCGGCACGATGCTGTACAGGCCGGCGTCGCTCACATGGGCATACAGCGAGAATAACGAATCGGTCTCGAGAATAACCGTGGGCTGAACCCCGGCGCGCCGAAAAGCGGCCTCGATCACCTGCCTATTGCGCATCTTTCCAGTCAACAGGCAAAGCGGCAGCCGCGCCGCCTGCTCCCAGGTCAGCGTGGGTTCGAGCACTATTTTGCGGTCGGCTAGCAGCACATATCGTTCGTTGAACAAATGCAGCTTTTCAAAGCCCTCGATCACGGTATCGTCGAGGTAGGTCAAGCCGAGATCGAGTTCGAAGTGATCCAATTGATTGACGATGGCATCGGCGGTCAGGGACGACAGCGCATAGCGAATATTCGGATACGCAGCAAAACACGGGCCCGTCAAGAACGCAGCTACGGTCATGGTGGTCGGTATCGAACCCATGCGCAAAGTTCCCGACATGGTCGATTTCGCGGCGGTCGCGTCCTCGCGCATGTAGGACAGCGACGCCAAGGTCTGCTGCGCCCATGCCAGCACCCGTTCGCCTTCGACAGTCAATCCCAAATAGCGCCGCCCACGCCGCACGATCATGACGCCGAGCTCCTTCTCCAAGCTGCGGATCGCCGATGACAGAGCCGGCTGCGACACGTGGCAAACCTCGGCTGCCTTCGCGAAATGCTTTTCGCGGGAGAGAGTGACGAGATATTCGAGTTGGCGGATGAACATAGTTATTGCGGCGCCACAGGCTAATGTACGTCCTACTGTTCCTGTACGATAGGATCGGGAATCGCAACGTTGCTTCCTAGCTCAACATTAAATTTAACATTAATTGGACGCACCCGATGTCCGTACCTGTTGAAATGACCGTGGTTGAAATCGCCGCCCCGGGTGGACCCGAGCAGCTCAAACCGGCGCGCAGACCGGTACCGCGACCCGGGGATGGGGAGGTGCTGGTGCGCGTGGCCGCAGCCGGGGTCAATCGGCCGGACGTGATGCAGCGCCAAGGCCGGTATCCCGCTCCGGCCGGAGCCTCGGATTTGCCCGGACTGGAAATCGCCGGGGACATCGTCGCACTGGGACCCAAGGTTTCCGGCCTTTCACTGGGCGACAAGGTTACTGCCTTGTTGCCGGGAGGAGGCTACGCCGAGTACGCGATCGCCGCGGCGCCGCTGTGTCTGCCGGTACCTGCCGGAATCAGCATGGTGGAAGCCGCCGCTATACCGGAAACCTTCTTTACCGTGTGGACCAATCTATTCGATCGGGGCCGCTGCAAGGCGGGAGATACCGTGCTGATTCATGGCGGCACCAGCGGCATCGGCACTACTGCCATTCAACTCGCCGCAGCTTGGGGAGCCCGTGTTTACGCGACTGCAGGGTCCGATGACAAGGCGCAGGCCTGCCAAAGGCTGGGCGCGGTTCGAGGCATCAATTACCGCACTGAGGACTTCGTCGAAGTGATGCGCACGGAGACTGAGGGCAAGGGGGTCGATGTGACCTTGGACATGGTTGCCGGCAGCTACGTCGCACGCAATCTCGATATCGCGGCCCTCGAGGGCCGGGTGGTGGTGATTTCTCTGCTCGGCGGCACGCGGGCGGAAATCAACATGGGGATGATAATGACCAAACGGTTGACACTCACCGGCTCGACGCTGCGATCCCGAACCGTGGCTCAGAAAGCGGAGGTCGCCTCTGCCGTCCGTAAAAACATTTGGCCGCTGCTCGCCGCAGGTCGAGTACGGCCCGTCATTCACGCCACATTTGCGCTGGCCGACGCCAGTGAGGCGCACCGGCTCATGGAGACGTCGAATCATATCGGGAAGCTCGTGCTGACCATCTAGAAAAGTCATGCCGCTCTGCAAAAGAGCATCGTCCGGCCCAGTTGAGACGCGCATGTTAGGTGATTGAGGCGTCAGTATTAGGTGATATAGTCTTGTCAGAATAAATCCCTGGGGCGTTGCGTTGGCGCCGCCCCGAGGCCAGCAATGCGGCATATCGCCGTAACAACACCGGGAGTACTTGTGAGTTCCGATATCGGGATCGCCCAGAATGCAACTTTGAAACCCATCGGCGAGATTGCAGCTCGCCTCGGTATTCCGGCTGCCAGCATTGAAAACTACGGCCATTACAAAGCCAAAATCGCGCTCGACTACATCGACACCCTGAAAGACAAGCCCGACGGCAAACTCATTCTGGTGACCGCCCTGAGCCCCACCCCCGCGGGCGAAGGCAAGACGACCACCACCGTGGGCCTTGGTGACGCGCTCAACAAGATCGGCAAGAAGGCCGTGATTTGCCTGCGCGAACCAAGCTTGGGTCCGGTGTTCGGCATGAAGGGCGGCGCTGCGGGCGGCGGCTACGCTCAGGTCGTGCCGATGGAAGACATCAACCTGCACTTTACTGGGGACTTCAGTGCCATCGGCCTGGCGCACAACTTGCTGTCGGCGCTGATCGACAACCACATCCACCACGGCAATGAGCTGGGCTTCGACGTGCGGCGCATCGCCTGGAAGCGCGTCATGGATATGAACGACCGGGCCCTGCGCGACATCACCGTGGCACTGGGCGGTCCTGGCAACGGCTTCCCGCGCCAAGATGGCTTCGACATCGTGGTGGCTTCCGAAGTCATGGCCATATTCTGCCTGGCGAACAGCCTGGTCGACTTGAAGGAGAGGCTCGGCAACATCGTGGTCGGCTATCGCCGCGACCTGACCCCCATCCACGCCAGAGACCTCAAAGCTCAGGGTGCGATGACGGTGCTGCTGAAGGAAGCTCTGAAACCGAACCTGGTGCAGACTCTGGAAAACAATCCGGCCTTCATCCATGGCGGCCCCTTTGCCAACATTGCGCACGGCTGCAATTCAGTGCTGGCGACCTCGACGGCATTGAAGCTGGCCGACTATGTGGTCACGGAGGCGGGTTTCGGCGCCGATCTGGGTGCGGAAAAATTCATCGACATCAAGTGCCGCAAGTCCGGACTGCGGCCGGCCGCGGTGGTGATCGTCGCCACCATCCGTGCCCTCAAGTATCACGGCGGTGCGGATCTGAAGCAGATCAACCAGGAGAACCTCGCGGCGCTGGAAAAGGGCATCGCGAATCTGGAGAGGCACGTCAGCAATGTGCGCAACCAGTACGGCTTGCCCTGTGTCGTCTCGGTCAATCACTTCACCGCCGACACCGACGCGGAGCACACTGTGCTTGCCAAGAAAATGGCGTCGCTGGACGTGCCGCTGGTGCTGGCGCGGCATTGGGCCGAGGGCGGCGCGGGTGCCACGGACGTCGCCCGTAAGGTGGTGGAAATCGTCGAGAAAGGCGCGGCGAACTTCCGCTTCGTTTACGACGAGAAACAAACGCTGTGGGACAAGGTCAAGACCATCGCCACGAAAATCTACGGGGCCGCCGACATCTCAGGCGACTCCAAGATTCGCGCGCGATTCGAAGAGCTGCAGAAGACCTACGGGCATTATCCGGTGTGCATCGCCAAGACTCAGTACTCGTTCTCCACCGATCCCGCTCTGCGCGGTGCGCCGAGCGGGCATATGGTCAACATTCGCGAGGTGCGGCTCGCCGCGGGCGCGGAGTTCATCGTGGTGGTTTGCGGTGACGTCATGACCATGCCGGGACTGCCGAAGGTGCCGTCTGCCGACAAAATCGACATCGACGCACAGGGACGCGTGGTCGGGCTGTTCTAGTCGTACCGAGTGAAGCAGCCGGCCCCGCATCGCTGCCTGGACCTGGCCGGCGGCGTGCGTGCCGCCGGGTCGCAAACCGGCGCCGCCGCATGACCATGCGAGTGGTATTCCTCGACCGGGCCTCGCTTAAGGCCAAGGTCCGCAAGCCCTGCACCGACTACGTCGAGTACGAAAAAACCGCCGCAGGCGAGATCGTCCCGCGGCTTGCTGGCGCGAGCGTCGCCATCATCAACAAGGTGCCGATGCGCGCGGAGACCTTGCGCCAACTGCCGGACCTGGAAATGATTGCCGTAGCGGCCACCGGTTACGACGTGGTTGACATTGCGTACTGCCAGGCACACGGCATCGCCGTAGCGAACATCCGCAATTACGCGGTGCATACCGTGCCTGAACACGCGTTCGCCATGATTCTGGCGCTGAGGCGCAATCTGCTGGCGTACCGGCAGGACGTCGAGAACGGCGTGTGGAACAGATCCGAGCAATTCTGCTTTTTCACGCATGATATCGGCGACCTGCACGGCGCCACTCTCGGCATCATCGGCGAGGGCGCCATAGGCCAAGGCACGGCGGCGATTGGGCGCGCCTTCGGCATGCATGTGCTGTTCGCCGATCATCCGCCGCCGAAGATGCCAGGTGTCAGCTTCACACCACACGATGAAATGCTGGCGAAATCTGATGTGATCTCGCTGCACTGTCCACTGCTGCCCGCCACGCGCAATCTCATCGACATCCACGCCTTTCGGAAAATGAAGCGCAACGCCTTGCTCATCAATACGGCCCGCGGCGGACTGGTCGACGAAGCGGCCCTGATTCAGGCGCTCGATGAGGGCTTGATCGCCGGCGCCGGCTTCGACGTGCTGACCGTAGAACCGCCCAAGAATGGACACCCGCTACTCGATGTGCGGCGCCCGAATTTCATTCTCACGCCGCATTTGGCCTGGGCTTCGGACGGAGCGATGCAGTTCCTTGCCGACCAATTGATCGACAACATAGAGCTTTGGGCAGCGGGCAAACCGCAACATCTCGTCACCTGAGGCAGGCGCTCGCGACTTGATCTAGGGCCTTGCGCCCCGCATTATCGTGACAAATGAAAAAACTGCTCTACCAGTTCGATACGGACGCCCTGCCCTCGCTCTTCGATAATGTCGTCGGCTACGACGGCGGCGCAGATCACATTTCGGCCTACGGCGGCATCGACGCCAGGAATGTCGGTGGGCTGGTCGAAGGCGCGATCTTCACCCGCGGCATCAAAGACAAGAAAAGCACGGCCATCTTCATCGGCGGCGGCAACATGGCCGAGGGCGAGGCGGTGCTCGCCGCGGTACGCAAGAAGTTTTTCGAAAAATTCCGCGTCTCGGTGATGTTCGACTGCAATGGCTGCAACACCACGGCCTGCGCCGCGGTGGCAAGGCTGGCGCACGGTCGCTCCCTGGCGGGCAAGCGGGCCGTCGTGCTTGGAGGCTCAGGCCCGGTGGGTCAACGCGCCGCGGTGCTGCTGGCACGCGAGGGAGCCGAGGTCGCCATCACCGGCCGCAAGCTCGACGTCGTGCAAGCTGCCTGCGATTCCATCCATGCGCGCTTCGGCATCGTGGTGCGAGCCGTCGAAGCGCCGACCAATGCAGAGCGCGGCGCCGCCGTCGAGGGTGCGCAAATCGTGCTCGCCACAGGTGCTGCCGGTATTACGCTGCTGCAGGAGAAGCAGTGGCAGGACAGCGCCACCTTGGAACTGGTGGCCGATGCCAATGCTTCGCCGCCGGCGGGCATCGAAGGCGTCGGCCTCAACGATCGCGACTTACCTAAGCACGGTAAGATACTGTTTGGCTCGCTCGGTTTCGGTGCGCTCAAATTGGCGCTGCATCGTGCCTGTATCTCGCGCCTGTTCGAACAGAACGATCTGCTGCTCGACGCCGAAGAAATTTATGCCATCGCCAAAACGATGGTCGATTGAACTTGAAAAAGCGATGAAATAAATGGTCACCCAAAGCTCGGTAGAAAAATTCCTCGACGATCTCTCCAGCGGCAATCCGACACCGGGCGGCGGCAGCGCCGCCGCCATCATGGGCGCCATGGGCGCCGCGCTTGTATCCATGGTCTGCAACGTCACCATCGGCAAGAAGGGCTACGAAGAAGTGGAAGCGGAAATGCGGGCCATACTCCATGATTCGGAAAAGGTGCGCCGGCGCCTGACCGCCATGGTCCCCGAAGATATCGCCGCCTTCGACAGCATCCTGGCCGGGTACAAAATGCCCAAAGCGACTGACGACGAGAAGGCGGCGCGCGCCGCCGCGATCCAGGCGGGTTTGCGCCGTGCCACCGAAGTGCCCCTCGACTGCGCGCGCGCATGCGCTGCAGTCATCGCGCTGTCGCGGCGCGCCAGCGAACACGGGTATCTCAACGTCATCAGCGACGGCGGCATCGGTGTGCTGGCTGGGTTCGTGGGCCTGCGCAGCGCGGCGCTGAATGTCTACATCAACGCGCCCGCCCTGAAGGACCGCGCTTTTGCGGAAAAAGCCACCGCCGATTTGGAAAAGCTGGTCGCGCATTGCGCCGTTGAGACCGAAGCGATCTACAAAATCGTCCGCGACAAGTTGGGCTGAAGGCCACGAGCGGCCGCGTCGTGCCCGGTGGGGGCGTGGAGGAGTATCTGTATTGAAGCGACGCCAACCCACCGGCCGACAAGTCCAGCGGAAGCCACGCAAGAGACTTCACGGCCGCTGGCGCATCGCAATACTCCTACCGAATGCCCGCTCACTGCGACTCGCGTGGCGCGCATTCAGGCGGGCGCCGCCGCTGCTGCAAGCTCTCATGGTTCTGACCATGGCCGCAGCCCTATGGCTGGCAGTCAACTGGTTGTACCAGGTCGTGCGCAAGCCATCTGAGCTTTTCTTCCCTGTCAGCGGCACACTCAACAAGACGCCGGCCGAAACCTGGCAACAGTACTCTGCGCTTTTCCAGAAATATTCCACAAAGCTAATTTCCCCCGAACTGCTGGCGGCGCTGGCGCAGGTCGAGGGCTCCGGCAATCCGGTGGCGCGCACTTACTGGCGTTGGTCCTTTAAGCCCAGGCCGTTCGATGTTTACCGCCCCGCCTCGAGCGCCGTTGGGATGTACCAGATCACCGACGGTACCTTTGCCGAGGCGCGACGCTACTGCATCCGCAATCATACCGTGGTGGAAGATGGCCCATGGAACGACTGGGATTCCTGCTGGTTCAATCGCCTGTACACAAGGGTGATCCCTGCCCACGCGGTGCAACTCACCGCAGCCCATCTGGATCGAAGTGTCGTAAGCGCATTGCAGCGCCATCACCTGAAGTTCGCGACGCCCGAACACACACAGGAACTGGCAGCCGTGATCCATCTCTGCGGCGCAGGCGCGGGCGATGCCTACGTCCGCCGCGGGCTGCATCTGGCACAGGGCGAGCGATGCGGCGATCATGACGCCCGAGACTATGTCGCACGCGTGAATGCCATGAAACGCGTCTTCGAGACTATCGAGGTGCGTTAGTTCTTTAAACTTTTCGCGTTTTTATCGCCAATACGCCATCAAAGCATAATTCGGTCGTAAACCCAGCGCGATGCAGCCGTGTTGCCACTTCGTTCGACAAATCGCGTCCGCTCGAAAGCTTGTTTGGCATGCCGGTGTAGTGAAACATCTTGCCCTTGCGCTTGAGCACTCTGGCGAGTTGGTTATAAAACAGCTGGGAATAGAGTTCACCGGCGATACCAAAGCGGGGTGGGTCGTGCAATATTGCATCGACTGAATCGTTGGCATGCCCGCTTATGCGCTCCGCTATATCTCCATTCGTCAGCGTCATGGCGCTGGCTGCGAGGTGACTCTCTAGATTATCGGGCGACCAGGGATTGAGGCTTCGCAGCCAGATCACGTCGCTATTTTTTTCGTATGAATGTATGTGTGCGCTGCCGCCGCCGAGGCAGGACGCAGCAAAATAGCCAAGGCCGCCGCAGGTATCTAAAATTACCTTACCATGCGGTTGTATGAGCCTGACTTTGCGGCCTGCATCGACCCATGGCGACATCCGTGACGTCGCGAGCATTTTGATGCCGTCGATTTCGAAAGTCGGTGCCCCCCACTGAGTGGGGATCAGCTTGATCAATGAACTCGCGAACCGCGCAATCGGTTCGAAGCCAGCGGCCGTCCAGTAATAAATGGTTCTTTGCTTACACACATCGAGAAAAGGGTACGTCCGACCATCAAAGGTCCACTCTGCAGGGTGCAGCGAAACTCGTGTGGTGGAACGGCCGAGATCGAGACAGCAGTCGACCATTGCCTCGCCCGCATGCCGCGCCGCGAGCAATGAGTCGTTCACGGAAGACGTCAATAAGGGCCCTATCGTAGCCTTCATAACAATGGATTGGCGCCGCCGCTGTGAATCGATAGCGTGCCTCGATCACCCCTGGGCACAGCCGGGCCCCAGCCCGCAGCCACAAAACTACTGCATTCCAAAATCACCGCGCTCTCGCGTTTCTGTGAGTTCGAGTATTCTCCCGCCGCCGCGGGCCACGCAGGTCAGGGAATCCTCAGCGATGACTACCGGCAGTCCGGTTTCACTGCTGATTAACTTGTCGATATTGCGCAGCAACGCGCCACCGCCGGTCACTACGATTCCCCGCTCGGCCACGTCGCTGCCGAGATCGGGCGGCGTTTGTTCCAGCGCTTGCCTGACCGCGCTGACGATTGCTTGAAGAGGTTCCTCCAGGGCCTCCAGAATTTCATTTGAATTCAACGTAAAGCTGCGCGGCACTCCTTCTGATAGATTTCTACCCGTCACCGAGACTTCACGAACGTGTTCACCTGGATATGCTGATCCGATTGCTATCTTGATGCGCTCGGCGGTGGCTTCGCCGATCAAAATGCCGTAGTTGCGTCGCACGTACTGCGTAATCGCCTCATCGAACTTATCGCCGCCCATGCGCACGCTCGCCGCATATACAATTCCATTCAACGACAGCACCGCCACTTCAGAGGTGCCGCCGCCGATATCCAATACCATCGACCCGCGCGCTTCATGCACCGGCAAGCCGGCGCCCACTGCAGCGGCCATGGGCTCAGGAACGATATCAACGCGGCGTGCGCCGGCACCTTCGGCGGATTCCTTGATGGCACGGCGTTCGACCTGCGTAGAGCCGAACGGAACGCAAATCAGCACCCGTGGACTAGGGCGCAAGAGTCGATTGCCGTGAACCTTATTGATGAAGTACTGCAGCATCTTTTCGGTGTAGGTGAAGTCGGCGATGACCCCATCTTTCATCGGCCGTACCACGGTAATATGCCCAGGTGCCCGCCCCAACATCTTTTTTGCTTCCGTTCCGACGGCGACCACGACTTTGCCGCCGCCGACGGGATCTCTCTGCAGAGAAACAACGGAGGGTTCGTTTAGAACGATTCCGCGCGACTTGATGTAAATCAAGGTATTGGCGGTGCCAAGATCGATCGAGAGGTCATTTGAAAAATGACCTCGCAGACGCTTTAACATGAAATGTGAGTCAATCCCAGGGGTTGCAGTGAAGGGCTCGCAGCGCAGCACACAGTGACGACCGCGAAAGCTGCATTACGTTTAACACGTTTCCAATCCAGGCGCTGGCTGCTTATGGGCAACTCGGATGTGACTCGCACCCTAGTGAGATAATGCGAGCGCTTAGGTTCACCCACTACCCGGGGGTCGTAGTCATAACTCGGCCCCGGCCGATTGAGCGAGCTGCGCTTCATTGGGAAACTAGGCCCTCTATCAGTATGGCGCGAAAGTCATTGACGTTGGTCAGAGTCGGTCCGGTGAGTACCGAGTCACCGAGCGCCGTAAAGAAGCCGTGGCCATCGTTGTTGGCCAGCATCTCCTGGGGCTTGAGTCCAAGCGACCATGCACGAACAAGCGAGTCTGGGCCAATACAGGCGCCCGCTATCTCTTCCTGGCCGTCGACACCGTCGGTGTCGCCAGCCAACGCGTGGATGCCTGAATGACCCTCGAGCGCTATGGCCAGCGACAACAGAAATTCCACATTGCGTCCCCCTCGCCCGCTGCCGCGTACGGTGACCGAGGTCTCGCCGCCGGAGAGCAGCACACAGGGTGCGGCGAAGGGCTGATTGCGTTCCGCCACTTGCAATGCCATGCCGGCAAACACCGTGCCCACGTCGCGCGCCTCGCCTTCTATGGCGTCACCGAGAATGTACGGCGCGATACCCGCGGCACGGGCCACGCACGCCGCCGCCTCGAGCGCCAGCTGCGGAGTGGCGATCATGCGCACGGCAGAGCCTATCAGTCGCGGGTCGCTGGGCTTCACGGATTCGCCTCGGCCGCTTTCCAAGACATCGCGCACCGGTCCCGGCGGCTCGATATCGTAGCGGCGCAGAATGGCGAGGGCATCGGCGCAGGTCGTGGGATCCGCCACCGTGGGTCCCGAAGCGATGTCGCTGGGCCGGTCGCTGGGCACATCGGAAATGAGCAGAGTGAGCACACGCGCCGGGTGACAGGCGGCCGCCAGCCGGCCCCCCTTGATGGCAGACAGATGGCGGCGCACGCAATTTATTTCGCTGATGGTGGCACCGCTTCTCAGTAGGGCACGGCTTACGATTTGCTTATGGTCGAGGGTCAGACCGGGAGCCGGCAGCGGCAACAGCGCCGAGCCGCCGCCGGAGAGCAGGCACAGCACCAGGTCATCCTCGTGAAGCGCACCCACGCGCTCGAGCATGCGCTGCGCGGCATCCATACCGGCGGCATCAGGCACTGGGTGCGCTGCTTCGACGATGTCGATGCGTTCGCAGGGTACGGCGTAGCCGTAGCGTGTGACCACCAGCCCCGACAGGGGGCCAGACCAATTTTCCTCCACGGCGCGCGCCATGGCTGCGGAGGCCTTGCCTGCCCCCACCACGATAAGCCGGCCCCGCGGCGGGTTAGGCAGATGCGGTGGTACGCAAAGGGCCGGTTGCGCCGATGCGATAGCGGCATCGAACATTTGCCGCAGTAACACCCGGGGTGTGGCTGAGAATCGATGCCGACGCCCTTGCAATGCCATGTTCAGCGCGTAAATCCGCGATTTGCGTGATTGGAATTCAGACACGTAAGCGATATCACGGCACCGATTAGATTTTTAACCAGGGAAAAACCCCGTGTAATATAATATATCTGCAGTGCGGTGCCGAACTATTCACTTCAACCACGCACCATAATCTCTTGCACTGGGTGAATGTTGCGGTCTATCTGATTGAGGGCCCGCTGAGGATCTACCAATGCAAACGCTTGGACTTATAATATTTACTGGGCCGTCGGCCTAAAGCGGTGCCTCATGAAGCATCGAAGAGGCCAATGAACACCATCGCCACTCTGGTACAGCGTACTTCCTCAGCGGCTCCGCTCGTTTTGGCGCCGCTGAATGCAACGAGTTTGCGCGACCAGGCCTACGCGCTGCTGAAGAACGCCATCGCGGACACCGACATCTACGACCCGAATCAGGAACTGCGGCTGGATGAGCGACAGCTCACTACGGCACTGGGTGTGAGCCGGACCCCGATCCGCGAGGCGCTTTCGCTACTGGAGCAGGAAGGGTTCATTCGCACTATACCGCGGCGCGGCATCTACATCGTTCGCAAGTCGAAGCGCGAAATGATCGAAATGATCCAGATGTGGGCGGCGCTCGAATCCATGGCTGCGCGACTCGCGACGCTGCACTCCACCGACGCGGAAATAGCCACGCTGCGGCATTTGTCCGAAGAGTTTCAGAACTCTCCGCCCGCGGAGCATTTGGGCGAGTATTCCGACGCCAACATCGCATTTCATACGGCCGTCATCGCCCTGGGCGGGTCGCAGGCCATAGTGGATGCCACTCGCAATCTGCTCAGCCACGTGCGCGCCATTCGCCGCACAACCGTCATACAGAACGCGCGCGCGATTCGTTCCAGCATAGATCACTTGAAGATTATCGAAGCTGTGGAGCAGCGCAACACCGAGCTGGCCGAAAGGCTCACGCGGCAGCACACTCTCGACCTTGCGATGCATCTCGATCGTTTCTGCGATTTCTTGGCCTGACGGCCTGCTTAAGCCGGGCCCGGAGTCATCCCCCACTGAGCCAGGATCGGTTGGCGCTCGACGGAAGCCCATTGTTGCGACGCAATTCGCTGTCTTGACCCTGCAACGTGTGATGTATTCGCCTCCTGTACAGGCGCTCAATTAATCCAAAATGTACCGATAAAGCGATATTTGGCGCAATCGCGTTACCTAGAACACCGCAACGGGGAAAGCCAGACCAATGATTTTGCAATCAATCGGTCGTATGCCAGAGCCGGCGCAGGCCGCCGCGCCGCATCCCGTGGGCATATCGGCCGCAGCCCTGCTGGACAGCGCACCGGTCGCCATCTATCACACGGACGGCGCCGGTAACCTGACCTACAGCAATACCGAATATCGGCGCATATTCGCACTGGAACCCGGACACGGCCCCGATGTCTGGACACAGGGCGTACACCCCGACGATCGCCGGCGGATGGAGCTGGCCTGGCAGGATTTCTGCCGCCGACCGCGCCCGATCCGATTCGACAGCTATCGAACTCTAACCGCCGACGGCGCGGTCCGCCATTTCTCCGAACAGGTGGTCGCCGCCGACGGCACGTCCGGCTGGGTCGGCACCATCGCCGACTTCACCGACCTAGTCACCGCGCGCGACAATTTGCGTAAAGCGGAAACCCTATTTCTCAATACCTTCGATCAGGCGCCGCTCGGCATTGTCTACGCCGACCGCAACGGTAAATTCCTGCGGTTTAATCAGGCCTTCTGCGCCATGCTGGGTTTCGATCGCGACGAACTCGCGGACGGCACCACCGGCGATTTCACCTGCGCCGAGGATGTCGCGCGAGTGTCGACTGAACTCGAACGGCTGTGGAACGGCGAGGTCCCAGTCGTGGACGTCGAAAAGCGTTACTCATGCAAGGATGGCAGCGCCCTGTGGGTACGCACGACCACGGCCCTGGTGCGCGAAGCCGGCGCCGCTCCCGCGTATTCGGTTGAGTTCTTACGAGATATTAGTGCCCGCAAGGATACCGACCAGGAACTCGAACGAGTGCACAAGCAACTCATGTCCGCCTCGCGTCAGGCCGGCATGGCCGAAGTCGCGACCAATGTGCTGCACAACGTCGGCAATATTCTGAACAGCGTCAACATCTCGGCAAGTCTCGTTATCGGGCGTATCAAGCAATCCAAGGCCCCCGGCGTGTCCCGCCTCGCCGCACTGCTGCAGGAGAAAGGTACCGCAGTCGGAGAATTCCTCGCCCATGACGAGCGCGGCAAGCGCATACCGGAGTACCTGGCCTCGCTCGGTGAGCAATTGACCAGCGATCAAAAGATGACGCTGGTGGAACTCGCATCGCTGCGCGAAAACCTGGAACACATCAAGGATACCGTGGCGATGCAGCAGAGCTATGCCAAGCTCTGCGGCGTCACCGAAACCATCGCGGTGGTCGATCTGGTTGAGGACAGTCTGCGCTTGAACGCCGGCGCCTTTGTGCGCCACGGAGTGACGCTGCGACGCGAATTCGGCACAGTGCCGCCGATCACCGTCGACAAGCACAAGGTGCTGCAGATTCTGGTGAACCTCGTGCGCAACGCCAAGTACGCCTGCGACGAGTCAGGCAGATCCGACAAGCTTCTCACGCTGCGGGTGGAGAGCGTACCTGCCGGTGTGCGCATTTGCGTCATTGACAATGGCATAGGCATCCCTGCGGAAAATATTTCCCGGCTATTCACCCACGGCTTCACCACCCGCGCCTCCGGACACGGCTTCGGCTTGCATAGCGGAGCGCTCGCCGCTCAGGAACTCGGCGGCTCGCTGCGCGTGGAGAGCGCCGGACCGGGCTGCGGTGCGACGTTCATTCTCGAACTCCCGCACGGCCCGCCGCAAGCTGCCCATGTCTAATTCCCCCGGAAATAGCCAGAGGCGCATTTTAGTCATCGATGACAATGCCGCCATTCATCTGGATTTCCGCAAGGTTTTGGGCGCCCAGGCCGAGCACTCCGCGCAAGCTGCCCTCGATTTATTGGAGGCGGATCTATTCGGTGACACCGTCGCCGCCGCAACGCGCCCGAACTTCGAGATCGACTCCGCGCATCAGGGGCAGGAAGGTGTGGCCATGGCGACGCAGGCGCTCGGCGAAGGGCGGCCGTACTCGATGGCCTTCGTCGATATGCGCATGCCTCCGGGCTGGGACGGCCTAAAGACCATCGAACATCTGTGGGCGGTGGATCCCGACGTGCAAGTCGTCATATGTTCTGCTCATACGGACTACGACTGGACCGAGGTTGTGCAGAGGCTTGGCCACTCCGACAAGCTCCTGGTGCTGCGCAAGCCCGCCGAACCCATCGAGGTCCTGCAGTGCGCCACTGCGCTGAGCCGAAAATGGGAAAACGACAAGCTGGTCAGAGAACATGTGTTGCGCCTCGAACAGGTAATTACGACGCGCACGCGAGGCTTGGAAGCCGCGAATAAGCAACTGCGGCATTTGACCACCCACGATGCGTTGACCGGCCTGCCGAATCGCGTCTTGCTGGACGATCGACTGCAGCAAGCCATCGCCCATGCCGACCGTGACATGCGCTCCTTCGCGGTGCTGGTCTGTGATCTTGACCGCTTCAAGCTCATCAACGATTCCCTGGGCCATCGAGCCGGCGATGAACTGCTACAGGTGGTTGCGCGCCGGCTCAGCACCGTGGTCCGCACCGCCGACACGGTGGCTCGCCTAGATGGCGATGCGTTCGTGCTGATCGGCACGTCCATAGGAGACGCCGAGGACGCCGCGGAACTGGCAGCGCGGGTCATGGATGTTCTGCAGGCCCCGGTGCGAATAGCCACCATCGACATATATGTCTCCCCCAGCATCGGCATCGCCATGTATCCGGATGACGGGCTGTCCATGCAGGCCCTGCTGACACACGCCGACGCCGCCATGTATTGCGCCAAACAGCACGGTCGCGGCAACTTTCGCCGCTACACGCCGGCAATGGATGTCGGAACCGAAAATCGCGTTCAGTTCGAGAGCGACCTGCACAATGCAGTGACCCTGAATCAGTTCGAGCTTTACTACCAACCCAAGGTGGATACGCGAACCGGCGAAGTCCGCAGCGCTGAAGCCCTGATCCGCTGGGTGCATCCGACTCGCGGCATTGTCTCGCCTGCGGATTTCATTCCACTGGCGGAAGAGTGTGGTCTGATCGGCGCCATCGGCGGTTGGGTGATCCGCGAAGCATGCCGACAAACGCGAGCTTGGCAGATCGACGGCGTCCGGGCCCTGCGAGTGTCGGTGAATCTGTCGGCATCGCAGTTTCGCGACAGCGGGCTGGCTGAAAGCATTCGCCGCGCGCTCGATGACGCCGGCCTTCAGGCTCGATATTTGGAAGTCGAACTCACAGAAAGCGCCGTCATGAGCGACCCCGAGAAGTCGATCAGCATTCTCGAGCATCTGAGCGCCATGGGAGTGCTGGTCTCAGTGGACGATTTTGGAACCGGCTATTCGAGCATGAGTTATTTGCGCCGTTTTCCGATCGATAAACTCAAGATAGACCGCGTATTCATCGACGAGATCGCGAGCCGTCCGGAGGATGCATCCATCGTCCGCGCCATTGTCTCGCTGGCGCACAGCCTGCGGCTCAAAGTCGTCGCCGAAGGCGTGGAGACCCCGGCGCAACTCGATTTTCTAAAGGCTGTCGGCTGCGATGAATATCAGGGCTACCATTTCAGCCGCCCCCTGCCCGCGGCGGATTTCGAACGGCTCATGCGAGAGTCGCAATCGACCGATGTGCTGACCGAGGAAGATGCCGTCCGCACCCATAGCAAACTGGACGCCTACGTGTGCAGGCAGGACTGATGCGCGGTAGGTCTCCTCCGGTTTCCTGTGAGGTGTGTGCGCGAGCTTTGGCAGATTCGCACATAATAGCCACTGTCTGCTACGTCGGCGTTATCCTACAAGGACGACTGGCGGTTACCGACGAGGGACCTGCGCCGAGCGAACTATAATTGAGCTTAAATAATGGCCCTTCTTGTATGGTGCGCTCGATCCATGGCGCTTCCGCGCACGAATCCGGAGTAGAAAATGTTACTGAAGACCTGGAGTCGGTCCATCGTGCCGACGCTGTTCTTGCTGGCTCTACCGGCTCTATCGATGGCGCAGGTGTCGGTGAATATTTCGGTCGACTTGCCACCCCCAGAATTGCCGGTTTACGAGCAACCGCCGATTCCAGATGACGGATACCTTTGGACCCCCGGGTATTGGGCTTGGAGTGGAGATATCCAGGGCTACTACTGGGTACCGGGCACCTGGGTGCTTGCCCCGGAGCCGGGCTTCCTGTGGACTCCCGGCTATTGGGGCGCGGTAGACGGAGCATTTTTTTGGCATGGCGGGTACTGGGGTCAGCACGTCGGATTCTACGGCGGGGTTAATTACGGCTACGGTTATGGCGGAGAAGGATTTGAAGGGGGCTACTGGCAGGGCGACCGTTTGTACTACAACCGCTCCGTGAACAATATCAACAACACGAACATTACCAATGTGTACAACAAGACTGTGATCAATAACGTCACGGTGAATCGTGTCAGCTACAACGGTGGCAGCGGCGGCGTTCGAGCCCAGCCGAGAGCGACCGACGAGGCGGCGGCACGTGAGCGACACATAGCCCACACTGCGGAGCAAAGCCAGCACGAGCAGGCCGCGCGAACCAACCCCGTTCTGCGCGCCAGCGAGAACCAGGGCCGTCCACCGATTGCGGCAACACCCAGGCCTGGGGCATTCTCTGGAAGCGGAGTGGTGCCCGCCACGCGTGCAGGCAGCGTGCGAGGCACCATGAGCGTGGTACACGGCGATCCCCCACACCACGATGCGCAGCCGGAAAATCGCGCGGCTCAGCAGGAATATCGCGCCCCGCAGCCGGAGAACCGGGCACCGCAGCAGCAGTATCGCGCCCCGCAGCCGGAGAACCAGGTTCCCCAGCAGCAGTATCGCACCCCGCAGCCGGAGAACCGGGCACCCCAGCAGCAGTATCGCGCCCCGCAGCCGGAGAACCGGGCGCCCCAGCAGCAACCACGCGAGCCGCAGCCGGAGAATCGAGCTCCCCCGCAGCAACAACGCGAGCCGCGGCAGCAGCAACCGGCAGTTGAGCAGCGCCGTCCGCCGGAACAACCTCAGGAACGGCAACGAAGCGCGCCCCCACCGCGGCCTGAGCAGCATCCCACGGAACGTCCTACTTAGCACCACGAAGAGCATGAGCACCATTAGCCATGACTCCGGCGCGCACTGCTTCACCACCGAGGTCGACGGAAACCATGCGCAACTCGACTACACGCTGGACGGTGGAGTTATGACTATCACCCATACGCGCGTTCCGGCCGCAATCCGCGGCCGAGGCGTTGCGGCGGAGTTGATGCGCGCGGCCTTGAGTGTGGCGCGCGGGCCTGGCTGGTCGGTGAATCCAGCATGCTCGTACGCCGCGGCGTACATGGCCAAACAGCTCGATGAGTCCTTCCCCGCCAGCGACTCGCCGTCGGTCGGCGGGAGTCATTGAGCGATGCGCTGTACCAGGCGCAGCGCCTGTCCGCCAGGCCTACCTCGGATGCACCGACAAAGCCTTTTCGAGTCCGGCAACCAGCGGTCCCAATTTCGGAGGGCTGGCTTCGAAGGTTGGCGTGACGCCATGTTCACGAAGCGCTCGCGAGCACACCGGCCCAATCGATGCGATTACCAGGCGGTTGAGTTGATTCACGAGATCGGAAGCCCGGCCAGATTTCTCCGCCATCGCGTATAGATTGTAGATTTGAACGGCACTGGTGAATACCACAGCATCGATGCCGGAGCGCGCCAGCCCTTCCAGAAGCTCGTTGAGCGGCTGGGTGTTAGCCGGCAACGCCCACCGGTAAGTGGCAATCTCCTCCACACGGGCACCGCGCTTCTCCAACGCCTCGCGCAGCACTTGGTTCGCCGCACCGTAACGCTGCACCAGGACCCGCGCACCCTGCATCGGCGTTGCGGACACCGCGGCCAGAACGGTTTCCGTGGTGAACGGTGTGGCAGCCCGGATGTCGATGCGCACGCCACGCGCATTCAATTCTCCGACCGGCTTCGGTCCCCGGACTACCACCAGGCAGGACCCCAGGTGCTGCAACAGATCACCCGTCAGGGCCGCCCCATCGGTAGCCTGGAATAGTGCTCGTGTGCCGACGCCGGTTTGAAAAATGACCATGTTGAAAGGATCGACCCGCCATTGCGCGAGCAGCGAGGACACGGCTTGCGGATCGACGTCCGGCACCTCTTCGAGCGCCGGCGCCAGCATGGGTATCCAGCCTCGGCGCGCGATCAACTCCCCCAAGTGCGCTCCGGTGCGAGTCTCGAGAATCGCTACAACTTTGGATTTCATATTTCCCATATTCAACCATGCCGCCGGGGCGATGGCAGCGCGAATCGCCATGCCTGACGCCGGCGCCTAAAATCCCCCCATGTCGATGTACTCAAAATGGCTGCTGGCCCTCTCGCTATTCCTGGGTGGCGTGCAATTCGTCCCGGCCGCCGACCCGGGCAGCGCCGGACGTGATTTTATCGATGCCATGCAGCGCATTCGCCTGAACCAACCCGAAGCAGCGGATTCTCCGGCGCTCAAAGCCTTCGCCATCTACGACTACCTCGTTGCGGCGAGATTCCGGCGCGATCTGATTAAGCAACCCGACGCCGCCCTGGACGGGACGATCGAAGCATTTTTGCAAGCCCATGCCGGACAACCGATTACCCGCGGCCTGCGGCGCGATTGGTTGCTGAGCCTGGCACAGCGGCGCCGGTGGGACTGGTTCCTGCCGCGCTCCCCAGATGTCTCCGACGCGCCGCTGGTCTGCGCCAGGCTCGAGGGTCGATTGGCCACCGGCGACATGCAAGGCCTTGGCGCTGCAGTGCTCGCGCGCTGGAGTCTGCCGCAGAAGCAGCCGGCCGAATGCGATAATGTATTTGCGTGGCTTCGACAACAAAATCTCCTGACGCCGGCCTTGGCAGAGACCAAGACTCGTGCCGCTCTTGCCGCCGACAATCCTCGGCTGGCCCGCGAGTTCGCCGCCGACGTACCGGTGGCCCGAAGCGCCGCATTGCTCCAATGGTCGGACCTCCTGGAAGCACCGAAATCGGCGCTGACCGTGTTGGCGACCCACCCCACCTTGCCAGTGGAACCGGACGCCCTCGCCGCCGGCTTCGAGAAGCTGACTCGCGCCGATTCCGCCGCGGCGCTGAAGCTGCTGTCGCCGCTGCTGGCTCGTCAAGGCCTGGCACCCGCGCTGCAAGCTCGACTACGGCGCGCAGCCGCGCTGGGGGCCGCCTACGGCCGTGACCCTCAAGCCGTGGCCGCGTTCGATGGTTTGACCGCGGACGCGGTCGACAGTCAAGTCGAGGAATGGCGCGTTCGCGCAGCATTGTGGAGCGGCGACTACGGCATGGCGCTGCGCTGGCTCGACGGCATGCCCGCAGGCCTTGCAACCCAGCCTCGCTGGCGCTATTGGCGCGCGCGCGCGGTGGCGGCCACGGCGGGCGCCGACGCGGCGGCGGTGCTGTTCGGTGAGATAGCGGAAATGCGCGACTACTACGGCTATCTCGCAGCGGACCGCCTGCACCGTAGCTACCACCTGAATGCGCGGCCGTCGCCGGACGACGTCAAGGCACAGGCCGAGATCGCTGTACAGGCCGGCCTGATTCGCGCCCGCGAGTTATTCGCCTGCGACATGGCGGACGATGCCGCAGCCGAATGGACGGCGGCGCTGGGCGGAGCCGAGCCCGCCGTCAAAGTTCAGGCCGCACATCTGGCGGCGCGCTGGGGATGGTATGCCGAATCCATCACCATGTTGGCGCAGGCCGGCGAATGGGACGATGTTCGTCTGCGTTATCCGCGCCCCTACCCTGTAGCGGTTGCCGCGGCCAGCCAGCTGGCGAGCGTACCTGCCGACTGGATATTGGGGGTCATGCGCCAGGAAAGCCTGTATCGCAAAGACGCGGTGTCACGCGCGGACGCGCGCGGTCTCATGCAGATGTTGCCGGCCACGGCGACTGCCGTCGCGCGCCGTTGGCATCTCCCCCTGCCGGACAAGGACAGCCTATTCGAGCCCTCAGTGGCGGTACCGCTCGGCGCGGCTTACTTACGCGAATTACTCGACCGTTACTCCGGCCGGCTCGATTTGAGCCTCGCCGCCTACAATGCGGGTCCGGTGTCCGTCGCCCGCTGGCTGCCGCCTAAAACGATGGATGCCGACATCTGGATCGAAAACATTCCCTACACCGAAACCCGCAACTATGTGCAGCACATCCTGGAGCACATTGTCGCGCTGGCATCGGTGCGCGACGGCGAACCGCCGCGCCTCGATGCACTGATGTCGCCTGCTGAGTCGCCGAAGCCTGCACTGTGGTAACTTCACGCAACTCAATGAGGGAGACCCGCTAACCGACGTCACCCGCCTGCAATCTGTGGCCTTCGTCATGACGGGAGGAGAAATCGGCAACGCAATCGCTCGCCGACGCAGGTCAGTTTCCGCCGATGAGTCCAGCCGTGACATTGATCGCAAAGCCGAGAATGGAGGCGTTGAAGAGAAACGAAATCAAGGTGTGCGTAATCACCGTCTTGCGTGCGGTCGCATTGAGCGTGGAAACATCGGCGGTTTGGCAAGCCGCGGCGATGGTGAAGGAGAAATAGGCAAAATCCCAAAACACAGGCATGGGAGTTTCGGGAAAACGCAGCGGACGATTCTGTTCGCTCGCGCTGTAGAACATGTCGGCATAGTGCGTCGTGAACATGGTCGGCACTAGAATCCATGAGTTCACCAGGGTTAGGGCCGCCAGCGCAAAATGCCCAACCCGCTGCGTACCCACTGCCTGCTTGAGCGTGGCCAGCGGCTCGACGATGGCTACCAAGCTGAGCAGCGCGGCGATGGTTACGACGGCCAGAATGATCGGCGCCGACTCGTCTTCTTCGATGTATCTCGAGCAGATCTGCTCAGCCGTCAAACTTATCATCCAGGCGCTGATCAGCGCGAGGAACAGCGCAACGCCGCAATTCCAGCACACCAGCACGCGACTCAAGGTCGACCAGTGCTGCGGAAGGAAGAAAAAAATCACGCAGCCGGTGGTCAGGGAAATCCACAGCCTCGGATAATAGAGTAGATTTTTTTTCATAGGCCGGCAGCGTCATCGACACCGCTTGAACCCTACTTGCTTTCTTTCGCAACCAGCCATTTCACGAGTTCGACCACCTGATCGTTGCCGCCCGCGGATTCGACATACACCCGGTACTTGCCGTTCACGATAATGGTCGGCGTGCGATCGACGCGATACCGCTGAATCGAATCCTCGGCCGCGCGCACCTTGTTGTCCACCGCGAATGACTTCGCGGTCGCGAGGAATTTATCAACCGGCACGCCGGCTTTGGCGTTGTAGAACTTTGCCGCGTCCTCGATGCGCGGCAGGCGGCTCTTGATGCCTCGGGTGGTGGGATCGATGACCGCCAAATCGCCGCCCTGCCAGACGGCATTGAACATGGCATCGTGACTCTGATCAGAGACACCGAGGGTTTGAGCGGTGAAGTATGCGAGCTGGAACATGGGCCAGTCTTCGCTTGGATTGAACGATGCCGGTAGGTAGTCGAGTACCGCGTTGGGCGGCAGGCTCGCCTGCAACTTGTGCATGGTGGGCACGAATAAATTGCACGCCGGGCAGGCATAGGAGAAAACTTCGGTGACCTCGACCTTCCCGGGGGGCATCGACGTCGGGCGGGCCGGTTCAATCAAGAAGTAATTGACCCCCTCAGTCCAGGTGACTGCACTGTGCACCGGCGGGCAAACACCCCCTAGGAGCACGGCCGCCAACGCGGCGTAATTCAGTAATTTCATCAAACCTCCCCTGTGCATGTCTTGACTCCCATGGCCCAATCCGCATTTTCGCCCCGATGTTCCTGCCTGTCGAGAACAATGCGCTGTTGCCGCGGCTCCAAATGGTAGCGCGTGCCATACTGCCGCTGCAAAATAGTGCTGAACTATGATGTCCTTGCGGAATCTGGTTATAGTCTGCAATTGCCGTAACCGCCCCCGATCGGCAGCGTGTGCCGGGATGCAGGCCCCCGACTGTGACGAAGTGTGAAGTTGTGTTAAACGATCCAATATACCCAGATCATCCCGCTCCCGCGCATGGCGCCATCGCATTCATCCGTCGGCACAGGGTCGCATTGCTCATTGCCATGGTGGCCCTGCTGTTGTTGATTGCTCTAGTCAGATTCATTCAGAGCAAGCAAACCCCGGCCGCCGGAGGTCCCGCACGCGGCGGTCAGAATGGACCGGTAGCCGTCTCGACCGCGACGGCCGTGTCCGGTGACATCCAACTGCGCATTCCCGCCCTGGGCACGGTCACGCCTCTGGCCACCGTGACGGTAAGGACGCAAATATCCGGAGTCATGCAAAAGATCCTGTTCACGGAGGGTCAAACCGTGCATCAAGGCGCCTCTCTGGCGCAGATCGATGCTCGCCCATACGAAGCCGCCCTGCAACAAGTACAGGGGAATCTCCGGCGCGATCAGGCGCTGCTGGCGGACGCCGAGTTGAATTTCACACGCTATGAGGGACTGGTCAAGGAAGATTCCATCGCTCAACAGCAGCTCGACACTCAGCGGGCGCTGGTCGCTCAATACGCGGGGACCATTGAATCGGATGAGGGTCAGCTCAAAACCGCAAGCGTCAATCTGCAATACACGCACATCGTCGCACCGATTACGGGCCGCGTCGGATTGCGGCAGGTCGACCAGGGCAACTATGTCACTCCAGGCGATGCGAACGGCATCGTCGTGATCAATCAACTACAGCCTATCACGGTCATTTTCTCCATCCCCGAGGACAATGTATCGGCACTGATGCGGCGCTTGCATGCCGGTGGTGCCATTCCCATAGAAGCCTACGATCGCACCAACAGCACCAAGCTCGCAGTCGGCAAGCTGCTCACCGTGGATAATGAAATTGACGTTACGACCGGCACGGTAAAGCTGCGGGCGCAATTTGCCAATTCGGACGGACTGCTGTTTCCGAACCAGTTCGTCAATATCCAGCTACTGCAAGAAGTGCTGCACGATCAGGTCATCATGCCGAACTCGGCGGTGCGCCGCGGTGCGCCCAACGGCGTCGTCAGCACCTTTGTCTACGTCGTGAACTCCGACCGCACCGTCCAGGTGCGACCGGTGACTTTGGGCGTCGTGGATGGAGAGCGCGTCGCCGTGACCAAGGGACTGAGCGTCGACGAATTGGTCGTAACGGAGGGGGGCGACCGCCTACGCGAAGGCGCGCAAGTGCAGCTACCGAGCGCGGAACCGCCCCCCGCAGGCTCGCCCGGGAGCGCCCACGCCAGCACCCCGAACTCACCGAACTCACCGGGCTCGCAACGGCGAACGCGCACCAACCCATCGCAATGATGCTGATCGCGGACGCGCTGGTAGCCGGAGCTGCATGCGCAGCGACTCCCACGGCTGCATCCGCATGAACCCCTCGCGCATATTCATCCTGCGTCCGGTCGCGACCACCTTGCTGATGGTGGCAATATTGATCGTCGGCGCAATCGCCTACCTGCAGCTGCCTCAGTCCGCGCTTCCCGAGGTGGCATACCCCACCATCCAGGTGCAGACCTTCTACCCGGGAGCCAGCCCCGAAGTCATCACATCTGCCATCACCGCGCCGCTGGAGAAACAATTCGGCCAAATGCCGGGCCTGAGCCAAATGTCCTCGACCAGTTCGGCCGGCGCGTCGGTGATCACCTTGCAATTCAGTCTGGCACTCGCCATCGACGTGGCTGAGCAACAGGTGCAGGCGGCCATCAGCGGTGCGCAAAATCTGCTGCCGCAGGACTTGCCCGCGCCTCCGATCTACGCCAAGGTCAACCCCGCCGACGCGCCGGTGTTGATACTGGGGCTCACTTCGAAAGTGATGCCTCTCCCGGAAGTTGAAGATCTAGCTGACACGCGCATCGCGCAGAAGATCTCGCAGATCAAAGGCGTCGGCGTCGTCAGCATCAGCGGCGGCCAGCGCCCGGCGGTGCGCATCGTCGCAAATCCGCGAGCCATGGCGGCGTATGGGCTGAATCTCGACGATCTGCGCACGAGCATCGGCAACGCCAACCAGAACGGCCCGAAGGGCACCCTGGATGGCCCCACCAGCGCCTACACCGTCAATACCAACGATCAGATCAGAAACGCGGAAGACTACGGCAACGTCGTGGTCGCGTATAAGAACGGCGCCCCGGTGCGGCTCAAAGATGTGGCCGAATTGGTTTCGGGTGCGGAGAACGCCAAACTGGGCGGCTGGATGAATTCGGTCCCCGCCTTGATCCTCAACGTACAGCGGCAGCCGGGCGCGAACGTGGTCGACGTCGTCAACCGAATCCACGACCTGCTGCCGACGCTGCAGGCCGCGCTGCCCGCGGGAGTGGATCTCGCCATCCTCACCGACCGCACCACGACCATCAGAGCGTCGGTCGCCGATGTCGAATTCGAACTGATGCTCGCCGTGGTATTGGTCGTGCTGGTGATCTACCTGTTCCTGCGCAATGTTCCGGCCACCATCATTCCCAGCCTTTCCGTGCCGCTGTCGCTCATCGGCACCTTTGCCGTGATGTATCTGGCGAACTTCAGCCTCAACAATCTGTCTTTGATGGCGTTGACCATCGCGACGGGTTTCGTCGTCGACGATGCCATCGTGATGATAGAAAACATTTCGCGCTATATCGAGCTCGGCGAGACGCCGCTCGAGGCCGCCCTCAAGGGCGCCGGACAGATAGGCTTCACGATCATTTCGCTGACCGCCTCGCTGATCGCCGTGCTCATTCCGCTGCTGTTCATGCAGGATGTGGTCGGACGTTTGTTCCGAGAATTCGCGGTGACGCTGGCGGTGACGATTCTCATATCCGCCGTGGTCTCTCTGACGCTGGTGCCGATGATGTGCGCCAAGCTACTCAAGCACCGGCCGCCGGGGGCACAGGCGGCGCTTGAGTCGGGGCGCTGGTTCAGGGCCGTGGTCGAGTGGTACGGCCGACAATTGACCTGGGTTCTGGATCGCCAGCGACTGACCCTGTATGTCGCGACGGCCACCGTTGCCGTGACGGCGATCCTCTACATCCTCATTCCCAAGGGTTTTTTTCCCGAGCAGGACACGGGATTGATTCAGGGAGTTTCCGAAGCCACCGAGTCGGTGTCCTACGCGGCCATGGCCGATCGGCAGCAGGCGCTCGCCGCGGCCATTCAAAAGGATGCTGATGTCCTCAGTCTGTCCTCGTTCATTGGCGTCGACGGTAACAACGTCACTCTGAACAGCGGACGCTTTCTGATCAATTTGCAGCCGCGCGCCAAACGCAGCTCGAACCTCGCCGATGTCATACGGCGCCTGCGCGCCGAGACCGCGGACGTTGCGGGCATTACGCTGTACATGCAGCCGGTGCAGGATCTCACCCTAGATAACACCGTGAGCCGAACCCAGTACCAATTCACCCTGGAAAGCGCGGACTCGGCGGCATTATCCACGTGGACCCCGAAGCTGCTGGCGGCGCTTCGACAGCAGCCCGAACTTGCCGACGTCGTCAGCAACCAAGAAGACAATGGGCTCGCTGTCTACATCACCATCGACCGCGACAGCGCGGCGCGACTCGGCATCAGCGTGGGTACGGTCGACAACGCCCTGTACGATGCCTTCGGCCAGCGAATCGTTTCCACGATATTCACCCAGTCAAACCAGTATCGTGTAATCCTGGAAGCCGACCCGGTCTTCTATCAATCTGTGGACTCGCTAGCATCCATCTACGTGCCGTCGGCGGCCGGCGGCCAGGTACCGCTGTCGGCGATCGCGAAAGTCGACGTGGAAACCCGGCCGCTGCTCATCAATCACTTGGCGCAATTTCCCTCTGCCACCGTGTCCTTCAACTTGAGCCAAGGCGCCTCACTGGGCGCCGGCGTGTCGGCCATCGAAACTGCCGAGCAAGGCGTCGGCATGCCGAACAGCGTCCGAACCACCTTTCAAGGAGCGGCGCTTGCCTTCCGCAGTAACTTGAACAATGAGCTCTTGCTGTTGGTAGCTGCCGTAGTCGTCATGTACATCGTGCTGGGCGTGCTATACGAGAGCTTCATCCATCCCATCACGATTCTCTCAACGCTGCCGTCGGCGGGCATCGGCGCGCTGCTCGCCCTGATGCTCGCGGGAGACGACCTGACCATCATTGCACTGATCGGCATTGTCCTGCTCATCGGCATTGTGAAGAAGAACGCCATCCTGATGATCGATTTCGCGGTAGTCGCACAGCGCGATGAAGGCCTTGCGCCGCGCGATGCGATCTATAAGGCCTGCCTGTTGCGCTTTCGCCCCATACTCATGACCACGGTTGCCGCGATATTCGGCGCCCTGCCGTTGATGTTCGGCACGGGGACCGGGTCGGAATTGCGCCACCCGCTGGGCGTCAGCATCGTGGGAGGTCTGTTGGTGAGCCAGGTGCTGACCTTGTTCACCACCCCGGTGATTTACCTGGCGTTCGACCGTGTCGCGGCCCGCATGCGCGGACCCGTACGGTCCGCCGCCGGCGATGCTCGGCCGGCGGACAGTCCCACGTGAACATCTCCGCTGCCTTCATTCACAGGCCGGTGGCGACCATACTTCTCACCATCGGCGTCGCGCTGTGCGGGGGCGTGGCGTTCTCTTTGCTGCCGGTGGCGCCGCTGCCGCGCATCGACGTGCCGGCTGTGTTCGTTTCGGCCCAGTTGCCGGGGGCCAGCCCGGAGGTGATGGCAAGCACGGTGGCGACTCCTCTGGAGCGGCACCTCGGGGCCATCGCCGATGTCGACGACATGACCTCCACGAGCGGCGTCGGAACCTCGAATATTCAATTGACCTTCGGCACCGATCGCGACATCGACGGCGCGGCGCGCGACGTGCAGGCGGCCATCGTCGCGGCGCATGCCGACCTTCCTTCCTCGCTGACGCGCAATCCTTCCTATCGCAAGCTAAACACCGCCCTATTCCCCGTCATGGCCATCGCCATGACCTCTGACGTGCTCACGCAAGGTCAAATTTATGACGCGGCAGATGCGGTCATCTCGCAGCGACTGTCGCAAATTCAAGGCGTCGGCGGCGTCAATGTCAATGGCAGCGCGCTGCCGGCTGTGAGGGTGGAGATCAATCCGTTGTCCTTGTCCAAATACGGCATAGGCCTGCAGGACGTTCGCGCCGCCATCTCCAATGCGAACGCCAATGCGCCCAAGGGCGCGATCGAGTCGGACAAGCAGCACTACCAGATCTACACCAACGACAATGCCCGCGACGCAGGTCCCTACCGCAATTTGATCATTGCCAATCGCAATGGCGCGAGCGTGCGGCTCGGTGACGTGGCCACGATTTTGGATATGCAAGATGGCGCGACCGAAAACATCCGCACTTACGGCCTGTACAACGGCAAACCTGCCGTGTTTGTTCAGGTCTATCAACAGCCGGGCGCCAATGTCATCGAAATGATCGATGCCGTCAAGGCGGAACTGCCGTTGCTCAAGAGTTCGATTGACCCGAAGATCGATCTAGCGGTCACCTTCGATCGCTCCGTCACGATTCGCGCCTCGCTGCGCCAAGTGGAGCAGACCCTGCTGCTGGCCGTGGCATTCGTCATCCTGGTGGTCTACATCTTCTTGAACAGTTATCGCGCGGCGCTGATTCCCGCCTTGGTCGTGCCGGTGTCGCTGATCGGAACTTTCGGCGCCATGTACCTGCTCGGCTACACTCTCGATAATTTTTCGCTTATGGCGCTGACCATCGCCACCGGGTTCGTGGTGGATGACGCCATCGTGGTCATGGAAAACACCACCCGTCACATCGAAGCGGGAATGACGCGCATGAGCGCCGCACTGCTCGGCGCCCGCGAGGTGGGCTTCACCGTGGTGTCGATGAGCCTATCCTTGGTCGCGGTGTTCATTCCCTTCATGTTTGCCGGGGGAATCGTCGGGCTGATATTCCGCGAGTTCACCGTCACTCTGTCGGTATCGATTCTGATCTCGCTGGTGATTTCACTCACCACGACACCGATGATGTGTTCGCTGCTGCTGCAGCGCGATGACAAGCGCAAGCCTTCGCGCGTCGGCCGGGCATTCGACCACGCCTTTTCCAGGCTGCGAAGTAATTACGAGAGGACGCTCGAGTGGGCTCTGCATCATCCGCGAACCATGATGTGGGTGTTGTGCGCCACCATCGGGATTAACATTTTCCTGTATGTGGTGATACCCAAGGGATTTTTCCCGCAACAAGATACCGGTCAATTGCAGGGGGGCATTCGCGGCGACGCATCCAGTTCATTTGGATTCATGAAAGGCAAGCTGGTGGAGGTAGCCGCCATCGTCAAGGCGGATCCCGCGGTCAACACCGTCACCGGCTCCGTGGGCGGCGGCGGCTTTGGACCTTCCGGCGGCGCGAACGCAAACCTCACCATCGCGCTCAAGCCTCTTTCCGACGGGCGAATATCGGCGGATCGGGTCATCGCTCGATTGAGACCGGCACTCAACCAGGTGGCGGGAGTCGCGATTTTTCTGCAAGCCGTCCAAGACATCCGCGGCGGCGGTCGGTCGGCCAACTCCCAGTATCAATGGACCTTGCTGGGCGATGACTTGACCGAACTACAAACCTGGTCGCAGAAGCTTCGAAATGCAATGCAGGACATGCCGGAAGTGGTCGATGTGGACACCGATTTGCAGCCGGGCGGCCTCGAAGCCGATTTGATCGTGGATCGCGACAGCGCGTCGCGCCTGGGGCTCACGCAGATTCAGATCGACAATGCGCTGGGCGACGCATTTGCTCAGGCGCAGGTGTCGAATATCTACAATCCATTCAGTCCGCAGCAATATCATGTGGTCATGGAAGTGGCCCCCGAGTTCTGGCAGAACCCGGAAGTGCTCAAGGAATTGTATGTGAGTACCTCAGGCGGAGCCGTGAGCGGCACGCAAGCAACCCAGGCGGTGGCCGGCACCACTGCGCTCAAGTCCGCAGCCACCACGGCTGCGTCGAGCGCCGCCGTCGCGGCGGATCTGGCGCGCAATTTGGCGGCCAATTCTTTGGCGAATGCCGGTCGCGGCAATACATCCACCGGCTCCGCCGTGAGTGTCGTCAGGGAAACAGTCGTGCCGTTTTCGGCGTTCAGTCACTTTACGACGGGAACCAGCCCGGTGAGCGTTAACCATACCGGGACGTCGATCTCGACGGCCATTTCCTTCAACTTGCCGGAAGGCGCGTCTCTGAAGCCCGCGCTTGATGCCATCGAGCGCAAGATGGCGGACATTCATATGCCCGTCTCCATCCGCGGCGGAACCTACGGAACCGCCCGCCTTTTTCAGCAGAGCAGCAGCAACGCGCCGCTGATGCTGGTGGCCGCGCTGGTCGCGATCTACGTGGTGCTGGGCGTGCTGTATGAGAGTTACAGCCAGCCATTGACCATCCTCTCCACCCTCCCCTCCGCGGGCGTCGGCGCGCTGCTCGCCTTGATGGTCACGGGGACCGAACTCAGCACCATCGCTTTTCTGGGTATTTTGCTGTTGATCGGCATCGTCAAGAAGAACGCCATCATGATGGTCGATTTTGCCCTCGAGGCCGAGCGCAATCTAGGCATGGACCCGCGCGCGGCCATCGCTCATGCCTGTAGCCTGCGCTTTCGGCCTATCATGATGACCACCTGCGCGGCCATTGCCGGCGCATTGCCGCTGGCCATTGCCTCCGGCGATGGGACCGAAATGCGGCGGCCATTAGGGATTGCCATAGTGGGCGGCCTGATAGTCAGTCAGCTCCTCACGGTCTACACAACGCCGGTGGTTTACTTGTACGTACATCGATACTGGAAGCATTTGAAACAGGGCAAGTACGACCCGCCGCCGCCAGCCGCCGCCGGCCGTAGCGCCGATGGCTCCGGGTTTGACCCAGTGTCAGCAGGCACCTGATGCGAGGCCCTCACGGCACCGGGATCGCGCGATTCACTCAATGGCTGAGCGTGTCTACGGGGATCGCCTTGGCCGCTGCGTGCGCAGTCGGTCCCGACTACCATCGCCCGAAGCTCGACGCCGCGCCGGCCTACAAGGAAGCGGGCGATTGGAAACCCAGCGAGCCCAACGACGCATTCAGCAGAGGACCCTGGTGGGAGATCTACAGAGACGATGTGTTGAACCAACTCGAAGCCCGCATCGATATATCGAACGAAAACGTCAAGGCGGCGGCGGCGGCCTTCGATCAGGCGCGGGCGCTGGTAGCGCAGGCCCGCGCGGGCTTTTGGCCCACGCTAAGCGTCAACGCCGGGCGGCAGCGCGGCGCTGTCGGCGGCGCAGCCACGCAAACTACCGACCGAGTGGGAATTTCGGGCAATTGGGACCTGGATATTTGGGGTCAGATTCGCCGCAGCACCGAGAGTAACCGAGCATCGGCGCAGGCCAGTGCGGCGGCGCTCGCGGCGGCGCGTCTATCCGCTCAGGCCGAACTCGCCACCGATTATTTCGAATTGCGTGCCCAGGACCAATTGCAGAAGCTATTGGATGACACGGTGGTGGCAGAACAGTTGTCGCTGAAGATCGCGGAGAGCCGCTACCGTTTCGGCGTCGCAGCCAGAGCCGATGTCGTGAGCGCCGAGGCCCAGCTGCTGTCCAGCCAAGCCCAGCAGGTAAATGCGAAGATTCACCGCGCCATACTCGAACATGCCATCGCGGTGCTCATGGGTCAGCAACCGGTATCGTTCTCCCTCGAGCCCTCCCCCATGCGAACCGATGTACCCACGGTGCCTGCGGGGGTTCCCTCCACGTTGCTGGAGCGGCGACCCGATGTGGCCCAAGCGGAGCGCAAAGTGGCAACGGCCAATGCACAGATCGGAGTGGCGAAATCGGCCTTCTTTCCGACCCTGACGCTCTCCGGATCGGATGATTACACCAACCACGCGGTGTCGAAGCTATTCAGCTTGCCGAATCGAGTTTGGTCGCTGGGCCCGGCGCTTGCCGAAACATTGATCGACGGTGGGCTGCGCCGCGCGCAAATGGCCCAGGCACGCGCGGCCTACGACGTGAGCGTGGGCAACTACCGGCAAACTGTGCTGGCCAGTTTTCAGCAAGTCGAGGACGACATCGTCACCTTGCGCGTGCTGGAACAACAGACAGTCATTGAAGAGGCCGCGGTGGCGGCCGCCCGAGAGGCAGAAAAACTCACTCTCAATCAGTACAAGGCCGGCACAGTCCCCTACAGCAGTGTGATCACCGCGCAGACCACCCGCCTGAGTACGGAACAGACAGCACTCGCCGTACTGTCCAGCCGCTTGCAAGCCAGTGTGGCGCTGATTGAAGCGCTGGGCGGTGGTTGGGATGCATCGCAGTTGCCCCTGCCATAACGGCCGGTGTTCGCCCTTACGGGGCACCGGATATCCGGGCTAGGCGCACGAAGTAGTCACGAGCCGTACGGCTGGAGCGCGTCGCAGTTGCCTCGGCCTGACGGCGTTAAGCGTTCGACTCGGCCGGGAAGGTCGCCTTTACGCGCAGCCCGGGGTTCGCACTCGCCAGGGAGATTTCTGCTTGATGGAGCTGTGCGATCGCCGCCACCAACGCCAAGCCAAGACCGTGGCCTGAGGATGAACGGCTGCTCGACAGCCTATAGAAGCGCCTCAATACCTTTTGATATTCACCGGGATCGATCCCTGGCCCGTCATCGCTTACCACCGCGGCGATGGATTTTCCTTCCGACTTGAGCGATATCTCGATACGCGTGCGCTGGGGCGTGTGCCGGATGGCGTTCTCCAACAGATTGCTGAACATTTGAGTGAGCAGCTCCGCATCACCGTGAATGCAAATACCTTCCTGAAGGACAGCGGTAAGGGAGTGTCCGTAATCCTCCGCGACTGGCAGATATAGCTGGTAGATGTTCTCCAGGAGTTCCGACAGCGACACCCACGCGAAGGCGCTTTTGCGGGTGCCCGCCTCCACTTGAGAAATGCGCAGCACGGCGGTAAACATCGCGAGAAGCTGATCCGTGTCCTCGATCGCAGTCGTGACCGCCGCGGAATATTCCTCGACGCCTACGGATCTCGTACGGGCTTCCTCGAGGCGATTACGCATGCGAGTCAGCGGCGTTCGCAGATCGTGCGCCACATCGCTCGATACCTGACGCAAGTTTTCCAGGAGCGCCGATATGCGATTGAGCATTTCGTTGATCGCTGCAGCCAGCCGGTCCCACTCGTCTCCGCGCCCTAGAAGCGGAATTCTTTCATCGAGGCGTCCTGCGATGATGGCCTTGCAGGTTTCCGCGATGGCGTCGACGCGTCGCAGGAAACGAAAGCCGAGGAATAGGCCGCCGACCACGGCGATGACAACGGCGCCCAGCTCGACCCATAGAAATGCATGCAGAATTCTCTCTCTCGTGGCCGTCAGCAGCGTGGTATCGCGGCCGACGAAGAGATAGACCCCTTGGCTCACCTCGACGCCGCGCCCCAGAATGACGGGTGTTACCCGCCGCGTGGCCATTCCCGGCATTTCGAGCGGATGTTCCAGCCCCGGCAAATTGATCGCGACGATGCCCAATTGCGGAGGAAGTAGCGGTAGATTGCCCGCGAGCTTTTGTCCCTGCTCATTTTCGATGATCATGTAGCAATCGGGACGCACTCCCAAGCTGAGGTTCGGAGATCCCAGCCTTTGCTTGACGACTTCGACGGCCTCGTGCACCCCCTCGTCCCGAAAGCCGTTCATTACCGTGGCGATATCTGCGTCATTCGCACCGACCAGCGCCGCTCTCTGCGTGCCATCGACGATCCAAAGCACCGTACCGATCAGAACCCCGGTGAACGCGAGGAACAGACACGCAAACAGCGCCGCGAGGCGGAAAACGTCCGATTTGACGATTCTAGCGGGGCGCAAGCAATCGATACCCAATGCTCCGCACGGTTTGAATGGCATCCGTCGAGAACCCGCTGTTGAGCCTCGCCCTCAAGCGGCTGACGTGACTCTCGACGACGCTGGTGTGCGGGTCAAAATGAATGCCCCAAACATTCTCGAGGAGCATTTTTCGCGTGACCACACGGTCGACGTTTCGCATCATGTATTCGAGCAGGCGAAACTCCTGAGGGGCGAGATCGATGGGCTGCCCTTGGCGGACAACGGTGCGCTGTACCAAGTCCATTTCTATGGACCCTGCCGACAGCTTAGTCGATGACTGCGCGATACGCCGAGTCATCACCCGAATACGGGCCATCAATTCGGCGAACGCGAACGGCTTTACGAGGTAGTCGTCTCCGCCAGCCTCCAGCCCTTGTACGCGGTCATCGATCCCCCCCATGGTCGTCAGATAGATGACAGGCGTCGTTTTCTCGCGGCGCAGCGCCTTGACCAGCGACAGCCCGTCCATGCCCGGCAGCATGCGATCGACGATGATGGCGCCGAAATCGCCGCGAAGGGCCGCGGCAAGACCGGCGATTCCGTCGCTGACGTGCTCGGTGGCATATCCCTGGTCGCGAAAGCGCTCGACCAGCGAGAGCGCAAGCTCGATGTCATCTTCGATCAGTAGCAGCTTCATGACGGCGATGCCGGACGGTTCGCATTCCGGGCTATTGACGAATCTTTACGTATCGATGAGCCAGAGCGGGGAGTACAAATAGGTTCAACAACGTCGAGGACAACAATCCGCCCAAAACCGTCACCGCCATGGGCCCTTCGATCTCTTGGCCCGGGCGACTCATACCGATGGCGAGCGGCGCAAGACCTAGCGCAGTCACCGCCGCCGTCATGAGAATAGGCACAAGACGCTCATTGGCACCTCGAATGACCAGCTCGAGGTTCCACGCTGCCCCTTCCACTTCGACCAAGTGCTCATAGTGGGCGAGCTGCAGGATGGCGTTGCGGGCGCTTACACCGAATACAGTTACCAAACCCACCACGGTTCCCAGCGAAATTCCGATTCCCGTCACGGCGATCGCAAGTACGCTGCCGATCAAGCTAAAGGGTAAGTTCGCCAATACCAGCCAGCTATTGGCCCGCCAATGGAAGGAGATGAAAAGAATCATCACGATCAACGCCAGCGCTAGACCCGAATACAAGAAGAGCTCGGTGCGCGTCTTTGCCTCGGCTTCCGCCGCGCCGGTAAACTCGATGAATACGCCCGTGGGCAGCTTCACCGATTGGTTGATCGCTTGCTGCGCCTGCTGCACGATGTTTTGCAGCGACCCCTTGACGTTGAAGGTAATGGCGACGCGCCGTTGTCCGCCGTCGTGCTGAATGCTGTATCGGTCCTGACTCGGAATCACGCGTGCAACCTGGGACAGTGGTATTGGCCCCAAGGTGCTGCCGATCATGAGCTTCGCCAATTGCGTGGGCTGATGCCGCAAGGTATCGGGCAGCAATACAACCACATTGACGGTGCGGGTATCCCGATACGTTTGACCGACAACCTTGCCTGCATATGCCGATTCAACCGTGTCTAGAACTTCCTGCGCTTTGAGACCGGTTGCGGCGAGGGCGTCCGGAACCAGTTCGATTGCAATATTCGGTGTCCCGCTTTGACGTTTGAATTGTAGGTCGACGATGCCGGGGACCTTGCCGAGGGCGGCGACGACCTTGTCTCCGGTTGCATCGAGCGCGTCCAAGTCATCGCCGAATACCTTGACGGCAACCTGCGCCGTCTCACCGCTCAGACTCTCGCTGATGCGATCTCCCAGGAAGGTGATGACTTCACTCTGAACCCCCGGGTATTTCTCCAAAATCGCCCGCAAGTCTTCCTGCGCTGCACTTTGGTCCACGGTCGCGTCCGTCTTGAGCTCCACATGGAATTCGCTGCGATGCGGCCCCCACGTATCCTCGCCGAGTTCCGCCCGGCCCACTTGCTGTTCGATGCTTTGCACGTACGGGAGGGCCAGCACATCGGCGCTGATGCGCTTCCCCACCGCCAGCATTTCATCGATGGACGTGCCGGGTATGGAACTCGATACGTGCATCACGAAGTGACCTTCGCGAAAATCCGGCATGAACGTGCCCCCGAGGAAGGGCAGCGCGGCCACAGCCGCAACGACCAGGGTGAGCAAAATGGCGGCGATCACCTTAAAATGCGCGCCGACGCGATGCACCGCTGCGTCCTGCCACACTTTGAGGCGCCGCAACCAGCCGGCCTCGGGCCGCTCGTGGTGTTCGCGCAAAAAGAGTGCGCACAGCGCCGGCGTCGATGTCATCGCCACCAACAACGATGCCACCACGGCGAAGATGAATGCCAACGCCAACGGACCGACGAAGTGGCCTTGCACGCTCGAAGTGAACAATTCCGGCAGAAAGACCGCGATGACCACGGCCGTGGCGTAAATGACCGGCCCCCGCACTTCGAGCGATGCCTCTTGCACCACTTCAAGCCGTGGCTTGGGTTGCGGCAGCAGCTTGTTTTCGCGCAGCCGCCGCAGGATATTCTCGATACCGATGATGGCATCGTCGACCAGCACCCCCAGCGCCACCGCGAATCCTCCCAGCGTCATGGTGTTGAGCGTCAGACCCATGTGGTCAAGCACCCCGACCGCGGCGAGCAAGGACAGCGGAATGGCAGTAAACGCGATCAACGCAGCACGGAAATCGCGCAGAAACAAGTAGAGAACCGCCAGGATGAGCACCGCCGCAATAACCAGCGACTCCTTCAAATCGCCGAGCGCACGTTCTATGAAATTGGCGGGACGATGCAGGCGGGAATAGAGGATGATCCCGCGGCCCTTTAATGCAGGCTCCAAGTCGGCAAGCGCTTTTTCCACCGCCAACGTCGCCGTGAGTGTATTCGCGCCATATTGACTGGAAAGGGCCATCATGACGCCGGGCTTGCCCATGATGATCGCGTCGCCCGAGCGAAGCGCCGGCGCTACTTTTACATCGGCAATGTCTCGCAGCAATAGAGGGGTGCCGTTGCGCACGGCGACGACGGCTTTGCCTATGGCGTTGATGTCCGGCGCCGGGGTCGGCGATGTAAGCAGGATGCGTTGAGCGGGAACATCGATGAAACCAGCGCCGCGCAGCGGCAGCGCGGCGCGAGCCGCGTCCGACACATCGTTGAGAGTAATGTTGAAGCTCGCCAGCTTCTGCGCATCAGGGAGGATTTGTATCTGCCGGATATCCCCGCCGAACACGATGACATGCGCGACGCCGGGAACGGCGAGCAACCGCGGCTTGATGATCCAATCCGCCGTATCGCGTAGTTCGTAGGCGTCGACATTATCGGACAATAGGCCGATTTTCAGCAGGTCCATGGTGCTGGAGACCAGCGGCGAGAGTTTTGGAGTCCCCACGCCGGCCGGCAGACTGCTGCCGAGCTCGGACAGCCGTTCCGAAATTCCCTGTCTTGCGATGTGTACATCGACCCCGTCCGCGAACGTGATCGTCACCACGGAAAGCCCGGGTATGGACTCGGAACGCAGTGTCGCCAGTCCCGCCGCTCCATTGACGGCATTCTCGATTTGTTTGGTGACCAATTCCTCGACTTGCTGCGGAGCGAATCCCGGAGCTTCGGTCTGAATGTCGACCTGCGAGGGCACGAACTCGGGAAACACGTCCAAAGGGGAGCGCAGAGCACCCCAACAGCCGAGGACGAATGCCAGCGCCGTGAGCGCGGTCACGGCGCCGAAATGAC
>JANYLM010000072.1 GCA_025357835.1 Gammaproteobacteria bacterium | reverse complement strand
CAGGTCATTCGGCGCCGTGCCGGAATTGCTCTGAGCCCGGGGCAGACCGCGGCGGGGCGCCCATCGGGTCCCTCGTTCGCCGGTGGCCTGTACACAAGGTATCGCAGCCGGCTTGCAGACGAGACCTTGATGATCAACGAGGTGTATCTCGCGGTGGTGTACAGACCGACGCCGGGCGCAGCCACTGGTTTAGTATCGAAAGTTCTCGCGAAGGTCCAGCGCGATGGACCGCGGCGGGACTTCGCCGATGCCCTCGATGCCTGCCAGAAACTGGCGCAGACGTTCACGGCCTCGCTGGCACGGTACGAACCCGATCTCTTGGGTACCTATCGCTGCGGGAAGGTCTGGTGCTCGTCGCTGCTCGAATACCTTGGATTGCTAATCAATGGCGAATGGCAACGTTCGGCCCTGCCGATCGGTCCGGTCAATCAGGCGCTTGCGACCACGCGATTGTTTTTCGGCACAGAGGCCGTCGAATACCGCTCGCCCACCGCCACTCGAGTGGGCGCCATGCTGGGCATCAAGGAGTACCCATCCTTAAGCGTGGTAGGGATGTACAACCGGCTGTTGTCGGCGCCGTTTGCCTTCGTTCTGACTCAGTCATTTACCTTTTTGACGAAGGTCACGGGTCAGTCTTTACTGCAACGCCAATTCAATAGAATGGCGAATGCCGGCGATTTCGCTGTTTCGCAGGCCTCCGAGCTGCGGGACGCATTGGATGCGCTTACGAGCAATGAGTTCGTCATGGGCGATCATCATTTCTCCCTGCAGATATTGGCGGATGTCACGCAGCTCGATGTCGACACCGCCGTCGGCAGCCGCCTCAAGGCACTGAACGAACACATTGCGCTGGCGCGCAGCGTGCTCGCGGACACAGGTATGTTGGTCGCACGAGAGGACTTGGCTCTGGAGGCCGCTTTCTGGGCTCAGCTGCCGGGTAACTTTCCTGCTCGGCCACGCAAGGCGCCGATCACGTCGCGAAATTTCGCGGCGATGGCGCCATTTCACAACTATCCCATCGGCCGCGCGACCGGAAACCACTGGGGCGATGCTCTGAGCATGTTCGTCACCAGCGCGCGCTCGCCATATTATTTCTCACTGCACGCCAGTGATCCTAAGGATCCCGACGGCGGAAGTCGCAAAGATACCGGACATACACTGATCTGCGGGCCCACCGGCTCCGGCAAGACGGTATTCATCGGATTTCTGATTGCCATGTTGGGCCGCCAGGGAGTGACTCAAGTCATCTTCGACAAGGACCGCGGGCTCGAAATCCTGGTGTGCGCCTTGGGGGGTGAATATCTTCCGTTGAGGAATGGAGTTCCTACGGGATTCAACCCCTTACAGTTGCCCATCACACCGGCGAATGTGGAGTTTCTCAAGACTTGGCTGCGCGAACTGACTGCAGGGCCGTCGCAGACGCGGAGCGGTAGATCGGTGCGCGAGGCGGCCGACCTGGATCAGGCGCTGCGGGGGACTTTGGCTCTGGAGCCGTCGGCGCGGCGCCTGTCCCGGTTGGTGGAATTTCTCGATCCGACGGATCCGGAAGGCCTATATGCGCGCCTTGCACCATGGTGTGAAGGGTGTCGTGGGGAATATGCCTCGGTGTTCGATAACTCGCGGGACACTGTGGTGTCACGGCTTACGGGTCATTCCATCATCGGATTCGACGTGACGGAATTTCTCGACCATTCACTGACGCGGGCGCCGATCACCCTGTATTTGTTTCATCTGGTGCGCCAGCTGCTCGATGGCCGTCGACTCGTGTGTTGGATGGATGAGTTTTGGCGGCTGTTGGCCGATTCCGCGTTCGCGAGTTTCGCGAAGGATGGTCCGAAGACTTGGCGAAAGCTCAACGGCGTGATGTGCCTGGCGACGCAAAGCCCGAGCGATGTGCTCGACAGTCCCATCAGCCGAACCTTGGTCGAGCAGACGCCGACCAAGGTATTCTTTCCAAATGCCGAAGCTAATTTCCACGAATACACCGAAGGATTCGGATTAACCGAACGAGAATTCAAGCTCGTCAAGGACGGACTCGAGCCGGGTTCCCGAATGTTCCTGGTCAAGCAGGCACACCACAGCGTGGTCTGTCAGCTTGATCTCAAGGGCTTCGACGCCGAACTGGCGGTGATTTCAGGTCGTGCCGGCGAGGTTAAGCGCATGTACCAGATCATGTCCACTGCGGGACCCGATCCCGTGGCGTGGTTACCTCAATTCATGGCAGAGAGCGGCCACTGACCGCTGCCCATCCAATCAGCCCATTTGAAAGGAGATACTTATGGTGACCTTGAATACTCGCGTGGCCGCATTGTGCCTGGTGGCTTCGATCACAATCGCGCCGGCAGCGAAGGCGCAATGGGCTGTCATCGATGTGGGCGCCATCACGCAGCTGATGCAGCAAGTACAGGCCATGCAGCAGCAATTGGCGACCGCTCGTGGGCAGCTGCAATCGGCCCAGCAGGCGCTGCAGGCTATGACGGGCAATCGCGGCATGGAGCGATTGCTCGGCGACACGCCGCGCAACTACTTGCCCACCGATTGGGCCCAGGTGACCAGTGCCTTGCAAGGGACGGGGTCGGGCGGATACGCTGGATTGTCCGCCGAAGTGCACGCTGCCATCGCCGCCAATGCCCTGCTATCACCGCGGCGTTTGGCCACGCTTTCATCATCCGATCAGCAACAAATTCAAGCCGCACGTCAATGGAGCGCCTTGCAGCAGGCCCTTGCCCACGAGGCGCTGGCGAACGCGAGTAGCCGTTTCGCTGCGATTCAAAGCTTGATTGCCGCCATTTCGACGGCGGGAGATCAGAAGGCCATTCTCGATTTGCAGGCGAGGATCGGCGCTGAACTCGGCATGCTGCAAAACGAACAGACCAAGGTGCAGGTGCTCTACCAGGCGACACGTGCGCAGGAGTCCGTCATTGAACAACAAGAGCGAGAACTCGTGATCGAGGGACAGGGGCGCTTTGAAACTCGCTTTCGACCGGTTCCGTGAACGGCTCTGATCTTCAAAGGAGTGATCATGGGATTCTTTGCGACATTTTGGACCTGGCTCAACGGTCAGCTGGCCGTTTACATAGGCGACAATACGGCGCGTTTGGCCTCCATCCTCGAGCCTGCGGTCGTCACTTTGGCGACGGTCTATGTGATGGCTTGGGGCTACTTGCATCTGACCGGCAAGATCGACGAACCCGTATTGGCAGGACTGAAACGAATCCTCGTGATGGGTCTGATCCTCGGGGTGGGACTGCGGCTTTGGCTATACAACACGTTGATCGTCGACACTTTCTATCATGCGCCGGCCCAGCTCGCGGCGGCGATGGTGGGCAGCGCAGACCCGGTGGGGACGATCGACACCATTTGGGAGCGTGGCGGCGCCGTTGCCGGCAACTTATGGGCCAAGGGCAGCATCTACAAGGTCAACGGTATCGGCTTCGACATTGCGGGTGTCCTAGTCTGGTGTTTGATGGGCGCGCTGTGCGTGTACGCGATGTTCCTGATCGCTTTGTCGAGTATCGCTTCGGCGGTCTTGTTGGCGCTTGGGCCTCTGTTCATTGCTCTGCTGCTCTTTGATGCCACCAAGCGATTATTTGTCGCGTGGATTGCGCAACTTACCAATTATGCCTTGATCACCGTGCTGACCGTGCTGGTGGGGGCTCTCTTGCTCCAAATCGTGCGGTCTTACGCCGAGCAAACGGCGGCGCGGGGTGCGGCGATCTTGACGGTCGATGCGCTGAACATGGTGCTGGTCGCCGTGCTGGTGTTTCTGGTATTGCGCCAGGTCATGCCGATTGCATCGGGGCTGGCCGGTGGCGTATCCCTCAACTCCTTCGGACTCGTCAGCCGCAGTATCGGTTCGGGATTGCGCGGCACCAGGAAGGTAGCGGCCTCGGCGCTGAAGTTGTCCGCGCGGCATCATGCACACATCGCGCGCTACGCGATGCGCCGTGCCGGCCAGACGGTGCACCGCGCAGCCGACCAATCGGGTCGCGACGTTTACGACGGAGCGGGCGCCGGCGCCGAGGTACCAGGCCCAGGCACCGACGTCGAGGCACTGGCCCAAGACTGGCGAGATATGCGCTACTGAATTGTCGCACCAAGGAGGGTGAAATCATGCGTCTAATCGTTTGCTTGATACCACTGCTGTGGGGGTGTTCCACCTCCGCAGTGCGCTGCGATGTGCATCTGCAGCCCATCAATCCACCTGTGGCCGGCCACACCATCGGTGCGGCGGCGCATACCCCATCCATGCGGAGAGCGCCTTGATCGCGGTTCCCGAGATCCAGGAGTATTTCCAGGAGGCTGAGTCATGGGATGCCGATCGCGCGGCACAGTCCCGGCACAGTGCGCGTACCGCGTGGTGGGTGGCCGGAGCGGGGTGGCTATGCGCCGTCTCGAGTGCATTGGCGCTTGCCATGCTCCTGCCTTTGAAGCGAGTCGATCCCTTCGTGGTCAGGGTCGACAACAGCACGGGCGTCGTCGACGTGGTGCCCGTGTATGCCGGTCACGCAACCGCTGAGGAAGCGGTGACCCGGTACTTTCTGACGCACTACCTGACGGTGTGCGAGCGTTTCAATTTCGCCACCGCGGAAAGCGACTATGAGGAATGCGGCGCCTTTCATTCCGCGCAGCGCAACCAGGCCTGGTATGCGCATTGGGCGGCCACGAATCCCGCGTCTCCTCTCAATGTACACAAGGACGGCAGCACGGTTCGCGTGCAGGTCAATTCGGTGAGCTTCTTTACGCGCTCCAGCGGCCTCACCGATCTTGCTCAAGTGCGCTACCTGAAGTCTGCGCGCCAGGGCGTCGGCTCGGAGGAATCGTTTACCCACTGGGTAGCGACCATTCAGTACGCCTACGCGGATCCGGCTATGGAACCAAGGGTTCGACGGTGGAATCCCCTGGGCTTCAAGATCGTCGATTTTCGATCCGAACCCGAAGTGTTGGTTGATCAACCGGCTGCAAAGGAGTTGCACCATGAGCCATAGGACCCCATCGTGCCGCACTCAGCAGCAATTCGGCGCGGCGGCACTCGCCTTCTGCAGCGTGCTGCATTCCATTACCCTGTCGGCGGAAACAACGCCGGCAAGGGGCATGATCGACGGCCGCATTCGGGTTGCCGCCTACAACGGCGACGAGGTCTACAAGCTACGCGGCTTTGTCGGCTACCAGATCGATCTTGAATTCGAGGCCGGAGAAATATTTACCGGCCTCGGTGCCGGCGACTTGGAAGGATTGTCCTTCGTCGGCCAGGACAATCATTTGTTTCTAAAGCCGAAGGCGGCCAATGTGGCGACCAATCTGACCGTGCTCACCAGCCGGCGACACTACCAATTCGAGTATACCGCGATGTCGCACCGTCCCACTACCGACGATCCGGGCGTCATCTATGCGTTGCGGTTCACATATTCGGCGCCGCCGCAATCGGCGGCCGACACGGCCGCGAAGCAGCTCGATTCGCAATTGGAAAATGCCGGGGCTAAGCGGCAGCGAAATATCGACTATTTGTATTGCGGCGGACCGACCTTGAAGCCCGTCGCCGCCTCCGACGATGGCGTTCACACGCGGCTGCGATTCGCCGCGAATTCCGACTTGCCCGCGATTTTCGTTCGTAATGAAGACGGCAGCGAGTCGCTGCTGAACTTCAGCATGGATGCGGGCGATGTCATCGTGCATCGCGTCGCCAAGCGATTCATTCTGCGTCGGGGCAAGCTTACGAGCTGTGTGGTGAATCAGGGATATATCGGGGGCGGCGCGCGCCTGGATTCCGGAACCGTGGCGCCCGATGTCGAGCGTCGGGTTCAAGGGGGTGTGCCATGAGCGAATCCGAGTCCGCGCCAGACACGGTGCGCGGAGAGCGCGACGCCACGGCGGTGCATCGCGCATCCACGGTGCAATCACGAGTCAGCAGCGTCTTGGCCATCGGCCTCATGAGCGTGCTCGGCGCGGGGATGCTCACTTGGTACTACGCCAATGCAATAACCCGTCAGAGTCGGGTTCGACAGAGCGCGCAAGTTTTGTCGACGAATCGCGCTCAGGGGGAGATGCCCTTGCCCAGTCTCGGCCGGATCGATCCGCCGGCACCGGCTCTCGCCGATACGGCGCCCTTGCCACCCCCGGATGTACCACCGGCACCGATTCCGTTGAGTCCGACTGCTTTGCGCGAAATCCCGCTCGAGGTCGGCCCAGGGACTGGCGCTTACGGCACACCGCCACCCAAGACCGCCGAGCAGCTGACCTTGGAGCGCCAATTGTCCGGTGGCGTGTATTCGGCGCAAAGTGTGCTCCCGACTGCGCCGGCGGGCGTCAGTGCGCCGCCGCAGACCGGCGCGCAGGAGCCTGGTGAGTTAGGCGCCTTGCTGCGGCCCATTGTCAGCGCCGCGGTCCGCGCGCAAGTGCTGCCGACACAACGCCTGTTGTTGCCCAGGGGCGCGTTCATC
>JANYLM010000047.1 GCA_025357835.1 Gammaproteobacteria bacterium | reverse complement strand
CAGGTGCGGCGTCTACCCTGGATTTCGATCTTGCGTGTTTGTGCGGCCACCGAAGCCTCGGTGTAGACGGGATGGTGGTAGCTCATCCGTCGCAACACCTTGTCCGGATCGATCGCGGCCGTACGGTTCAATGTAACCACGAAGGGCTCCGCCGATTCAATGCCCTGCAATAGGTTCATACAATAACTGACTGTGCATGCCTCACCCGGGTCGCGTGGCAGCCAGACATTCCAGGCTGCCCAGGCCTTGCGGCGCCTCGGCAGCATACCGGCATCGGTATGCAGCACGGTGTCGTTGGTCTGGTAAGGTATCGCGCCGAGTATGGATTGCTCGCGTTCGTCCGCATCGGCCAGGAGTGCGAGTGCCTGATCGCTGTGGCATGCCAGCACCACCTGATCGAAATGTTCTACGCCGGCTTGGCTTTCCACCTGCACGCCATCCACCCGACGGCGGATCGAATGCACCGCGCAGTTCAGGCGCTCGCGCACCGGCCAGTGCGTGCGTAGCGCCTGCACATAACTGGCGGAGCCGCCCTTAACTACCCGCCACTGCGGACGGTCGTTGAGTTGCAGCATCTGGTGGTTGGCCATGAACTGCACCAGGTAGCGGGCGGGAAAACTGAGTATCTGCCTGGGAGGCGACGACCACAATGCCGACGCCATCGGTACCAAGTGCTGGTCGCGAAAGACTGCGCCGTATCCCTGTTGAATTAGGTAGTCGCCCAAGCTGGTGGTGTCGTTTGGACTTTGTAATAACGCCGGCGCTTCGCGATAGAAGCGCATCAGATCGCGCACCATGCCGAGAAAGCGCGGCGACCACAAATTGCTGCGCTGGCAGAACAGCGTATCCAAGGTGGCGGCGTTGTACTCCAGCCCCGTCGCCTCGTTGTGCACCGAGAAACTCATCGTAGTGGACTGCGATGCCACGCCCAATTCAGCGAATAATCGGGTCAGCAATGGATAGTGTTGCGGGTTGTGAACGATGAACCCGGTGTCGATTCGAAAGGCTTGACCTTGCTGGCTTACGTCATGTGAATGTGTGTGGCCGCCGAGGTAGTCGTTGGCTTCAAACAGGGTCACATCGTGCTTGCGCGACAGCAACCATGCCGATGCCAGCCCGGCGATACCCGATCCCACGATGGCGATACGCATACCCTAGCTCTCGTGCGGTACAAGTGACCGACGTGGTTCTAAGGAAATCATGGAATTCTGCCCGTGGACATGTTCCTATAGATACGGGGGAAGACTTCGGGCGGATGCAGGGATCGGCTTGAACGGGCGAGTCTTTTTATCGAATTATTGCCCCTTGGGGCCCCGGTTCGCCGCCAAGGCGTCTTTGCGTGACTTGGCCAGGTCGGTTATCGGCGATGGGTACCCTCCGTGGGTCAGCCGCGAAGAGTCCCTCCACGGCTCCTGCAGGATATCGAGCGGGAGATGGGCCAGTTCGGGCAACCAGCGCTTCAGATACACACCCTTCGGGTCGAATCGCTTTGCCTGCGCCACCGGATTGAAGATGCGGAAATAAGGTGCGGCATCGGCGCCGCAGCCGGCCACCCACTGCCAACCCAGAGTATTGTTAGCCAGATCAGCATCCACCAAGGTGTCCCAGAACCAGCGTGCGCCGTGATGCCAGTGCTGACGAAGATTCTTGGTGAGGAAGCTGGCAACGATCATCCGCACCCGGTTGTGCATCCAGCCCGTATGCCACAATTCGCGCATGCCGGCGTCGACCAGCGGAATGCCGGTACGCCCCTGTTGCCAGCGCGTGAGCAGTGCTTCATCTGGCGCCTGCCAGATAGAACTGTCGAAGCGCGGATTGAAATTCTCGTTGGGAGTATTCGGGAAGTGATACAGCAGATGATGAGCAAACTCGCGCCACCCCAGCTGACGTAGATAGGGTTCGATATCCGGCCGCTGACTTGTGTCTAAGCGTTGCGAACGATTTAGCAACTCAAGGTGAATCTGGCGCGGCGATATTTCCCCAAAATGCAGATGGGGAGATAGCCGCGAAGTGCCATGGCGCGCCGGCAGGTCGCGGGCCACCGTGTAATCGCCTATGGCATCGTCGCAGAACACCTCCAGCATTTCCCTCGCGCCGCCCTCGCCTGGTCGCCAGGTTTCGGCTAGCCCGCCGTCCCAGCGGATACCGGGCAGCAGGTTCAATGCGGGTAGCGGGAGGCAATCGGGAAGCTCGATCCAGCGGGGCGCGGAATACGTGGCCGGCGGCGGGAAGGTGCCGAGCCGTGATCGCAGGTTACGCCAGTAGGGCGTGAATACGCGATACGGTTCGTCTTGCTGGTTGGCAATCTGCCAAGGTTCGGACCACAACGCGGCATTGTGGCTATGTACCTCGATGCCCTGTTCACGCAGCGCCGCTTTGATCCCGGTATCGCGGGCAATCGCCGCTGGCTCGTACAGCCGATTCCAGTACACCGCTGTCGCGCCGCTGTGCTTGATCAGGTCCCGCAGGGTCTGCAGTATGTCGCCTTTGCGCAGATGCAGGTGGCCCTGCTGGCGCAGCAATTCGGCTTGCAGGGAGGCAAGCGAGTGATGCAGCCACCAGCGGCTCGCAGCTCCGGCGGGCCAAGGAGTGTTCTCTTCGGAGGCATAAATGTAGACGGGCAGAATGCATTCATGAGCGATGCATGCGGCGGCAAGGGCGGGATTGTCACTCAAGCGCAGATCTCGCCGAAACAAAACCAGGGCGGCGCTCATGCTCGAAACGACCGCCCTGACCGACTAAGCAGTGGTGTGCTCAAGGTGCCCGTGAGTACTCGGCACCCCGGCCGTTTTTTGCGGAGCATCGGGGCTGCCGCTGATCGCGCCCTTGCCGATGACCGGACCGGTGGGCTGGCCGGTCGGTGATCCACCGACCGGCTCCACCGACACGGCGAGCATCGCGGTCGGGCCAAGCTGCGCCAACAAGGCGGGGGCAAGCGCCAGAGTGGTGGGTTTCTCACGTGTGATCATACCCACCGAAATCGGCTTCTGGCCCACCGGAATCAGCCACAACTCGGGAGCGCGCCCCTGCGCCAAAACAACCGGGGTTGCGGGCACCACCACCATTCGCGAATGCTGAAGGTCCATGGTCGCAGTCCAGCCGGTTACGCCATTGTCTTGCTGAATGGCTGACACCATGTAGCCCACGCTGACTGTCACCGGGGCCGGCGGTAAGCGCGGGTAAGTCACCATCAGCACAATGGAAGCGGCAGCCACGAAGCTCGCACCGATACCGATCCAGTGCCACAGCGGCAGGTTGTCCCAGAGTCCCTTGCGTGGCTGAACAGGGGCCGGTGCACTGAGTTGCAAGGCACTTAGAATACGTGCCCATACATAGGCGGCAGGTTCGACCGCGGCAACCTCCTGGGCCAGGGGGGTCAGCCGACGCTGCCACAAAGCAACAGCCGCCGCCGCCTCGTCCGTGGTCTGGATTTCCTGGGCTACCGCGGCGCGCGCATCGGCGTCCAGCACGCCGAGCACGTACTCGGCGTAGCGCAGACTATCGTCATCGTTGTCGGCAGCAGTGTTCATCGATCCAGGCACGTCCGTAGTTGCATCAGGCTGCGACGGATCCAGCTCTTCATGGTTCCTAGCGGCACCTTGCAGCGTATCGCCAACTCGTTATACGTAGCACCGGTGAAAAAGGCTTCACGCACCGAATCGCGTTGCTGCGGCTCGAGCTCTGCAAGGCAATGTTGCAGGCGCCGATATTCCTGGCTGGCCTCGGCATCCGACGCAGGTTCGGGCTGACCGTCGACAGCGGTATCCAGTGCGGAAGAGTCATCCAGCAATTCTTCGCGGTGCTGGCGCAATCGATCGATCGCCTTGTTACGCGATAACGTCATTAGCCAGGTGGTGGCACTGCCTTTCTTGGCATCGAAGCCCGCGGCTCGCCGCCATACCGTGGTATAGGTTTCCTGCAGCACTTCTTCGGCTGCGCCCCGATCGCGCAGCATGCGCAGGCACATGCCGAACAACATGGAAGAGGTGCGTTTGTAGAGCTCGGCGAAAGCCTTATTGTCGCTGCGGCCGGTCTGGCTCAACAACTGGTTCAGCTCATCTCGCTCGGCGGGGCTGGCGATGCTCATAGGGTGGATAGCATGCAGCTAATACTACGTCGTGACAAGCTCCTTCACTAGCATGTATTTTTTGCAACAACTGCATCCGGACTCTCCGAGCGTACGTACACCTTGCGGCGCAATGTGCACACTCCATCACGCTGACGCTGGCCGTCATGGATGTGGTGAGACTGGCGCGCCGTCTGACCCAGTCATTGATCGCCGCATCGATCGTGATTGCCGCGCTCAATAACATTTTCCCCGGAGGTACCGAGAGTCGAGCTCGCATCGCCTTCACCTTTGGCCTGTTGCATGGCTTCGGCATTGCGTCCGTGTTGACCGACACGGCTTTGCCGCAAGGCGCCCGCCTGCTTTCATTGCTGGCGTTTAGTTTGGGCCTGGTTGGTGCAATGTGCGGTCTTTCCAACCGGCTGGAAAAACCAATCGATGTGCAGCTAGTTCCGCGCTCTGCGCAGCGAAGAGCGAAGCCAGCTAATAAACAGAATCGCCTTGGCGAGAGGCGCGGCAAGCGGTTCGGGCAGCCTGCCTTTCACTCGGCGCCACCGTTCCGGAAGGAGACCGGCGGTGCGGAAGGACTGAATGAAGCGAAAGCGGTTGGTCCCCTCTTCGGTCATGGCTTGCGAAGTCGCACCGAATCGCATCACCATCGTTCCTGCGCCTCCGTACATAGGCCAAACCGGCGTTCCTTTGTCGTTCGGATCGCCCGAGCGCGCGAAATTGACCCAATAGCGCCCCATTCTATCCGACAACTCGACATCGGACCCTGCGGCAGGCGCACCGCGGCCCATCGGATGAGGCCGGTCGATGGCACCGAATACGAATGGAATCTCGGCCGTGTGCGCAGCGAACGGCGAATATGCTGACGTGTACGCATAGAAGTATGCGAAGGTGGCCGAGCGAGCAGTCCTAGCGTGCGCGCCCAAGCATTCCCAAGTTTGTTGACTGATTACCAAATCACCGACCAGCAACTCGACTGAACGAGCGGATGCGACGTTATTCTCACTCGGATACACCGCGCTAAATTCCGCTTCCCGCAGCGCACCGAACTGCGCGGCGGCCGCCGCCCGCAATCCTTTGGCGCTCTTCCCCGGCAGTGCTCGGGCCATGAAAAAGGTATGCTCTTCCTTGTTCCAGCCGGCCAGCAGTGGCACGTCAGCCTGCTGGCCGCTGTCGAAGACCGCCCCCGGCGCCTGTGGAATCACGAAGCCGTCGATGTTCGGCGCAAAGGCGGTGGTGCCGGGATCAAGCAGAAAGTTCCAGCTCGTCGCTTTTTGCAATGCCGCAGCCGGCAGCGATCGCAGGCCGGCCACGGTCGCCACTCGCATGCGGATCAGCAGTTCGCGTCCCCGAGCCTGCGCTTCAGAACGCGTGCCAATTGACCCATGCTCGCTGTCCCAAAAAGCGCCGCTCTGGGCAATGGCCTTGTGGAACAGACCCCGCGCCTGGGGGGAAGCCATCAACAGGCCGACCGAGTGCGCGCCCGCGGACTCGCCGAAGATGGTCAAATTGTGTGGATCGCCGCCGAACTGCGCGATATTTTCTTTCACCCATTGCAAGGCCTTGATCTGGTCCTGCAGGCCGAAATTGCCCGACGGCGACCCTTCAAGATCAAGTTCCGGATGCGCCATGAAGCCGAACACGCCGAGCCGGTAGTTGAAGCTTACGAGAACGACGCCTCTAGCGGCCAGACGCGCGCCGTCGGTGCCTGGAAGAGAAGATGAACCGAACTCGAATCCACCCCCGTGGATCCACACCATCACCGGGCGCCTATCATCGGCTTCCTGGGCGGCGCTCCAAACATTGAGCGTGAGGCAGTCTTCGCTCTGCTCCTTCGTCAGCCACCCCAGAGCGGGCAATGGCGCCCCAAAGCAGGAACTCCCGAATCTCGTCGCGTCCCGCACGTCTTTCCAGGCCACGACATCCTGCGGCGCACGCCACCGCAGCGCGCCGACGGGCGGTGCTGCGTATGGGATGCCCTTGAAGGCGAGCACGCCATCATGGTTGCGGGCGATTCCGCGAATCGCTCCGCTCGACAACCGTAAATCCGCAGCCAGCACGAGTTGCCCTCCCTGGACTCAGAAATTGTAACGCGCACTGACTGCCCACTCGCGCGGCCGTCCCAAATCGTAGTGCGCCGATGCCACATTGGATGAATAGTTCACCCCTCCAAGGTAACTCGTTTTATTCAGAAGATTGGTGCCAAACGCAGCAAACGTCCAGTGCGCCGCCGCGGAGTATTCGAGACGCGCATTGAGCAAGCCGTAGCTTGGTAATACCAGCGTGTCATTGTCAGTCGGTGTGCTGTGCTGGCTTGCTTCCCAGCTCCAATTGAGCGTCGAGCGTAGCTTCGCCGCATCGGTCAGATCGTAAGTGTATGTTCCGCCCAAGGCGTAGGTTAATAGCGGCGCCCGCTGAAAGCGGCTGTCCACCGTAATACCGTTCGCAGTCCCGACGCTGCCATAGTGGGCCTTGAGCACCGACGCGTTGCCGAACAGCAGCAAGTTCTCGGTCACCTTGGTCTCTGCCTCGAGTTCGAAGCCGTAAGTATGGGCTCGGCCCGCGTTCTCGAGGAATATCAGCAGGCCTTGCGGTGTGGGTTCCACGGTTTGTACTTGGATGCCAGTCCAATTGTTGTAAAAGACAGTGGGATTGAGCCGCAACCTGCGGTCGAGAAAGTCCATACGGGCGCCCGCCTCGTAACTGCGGTCGTACTCCGGCTGGAATGACTGGAACCCAGCCGGTGTGGTAGTGGATGGTGGGTTGAAACCGCCCGCGCGGAACCCCGTGGAAGCCGTGGCGTAAGTCATGATGGAATCGGTCCATTGGTATTGCATGCCGTAGCGCCACGTCTTGCTGATGAAACTGCCCCTCTCTTCAGGAAACCCAACACTGGTATCGTGTTTGTCATCTTCGCTGAAGCGAAAACCCCCAAGCAGTGAAAGCTTGTCGAACAGATGGTATGTGCCATTGATATACGCGGCATACGACAAAGTCGTAAGCGACGTGATCGATGCAGGCACCGTTGTCCCAACACCGACGAACTCTAATGGAATACCCGGTATCGGCGGCGGTACCGCCTGCGTTGTCGAGCTGCTGGCGTCACTTAGGGAGTTTTCATGGTAGTAATAGAGTCCCCCTACCCACTCGAAGCGACCATCGAAGTTCTTGTCGTTGATCTGTAGTTCCTCGGAAGTTGCGGTATCAGTGCCAGCGCCGTAGGCCTGAAAAATCGGTAAAGGCGATCCATCCTGATCGGAAAATCCTTGGTTCTTTACCCGCGTCCATCCGGTGAGCGATTTCAGTGTCAAATCACCTTGCAGGTTCCAACTGGTCACTAAAGTTGCACTCGGTGACTGGGTGTTGGCGAATTCCCGAGTTGCTCCCGTTCCCGCTTGGCAGTACGTACATTGCGAGGCGAAGCGATTATCGTAGAGATTGCCCGCATGATTGGGATTCAAATTGTACCAACTCGGAAATAGGGGTCCCGGGACAATCGGGCCCGGCATGTTGTAGGCGAACCCGTCGACATATTGCTTGGTGTCTTGCAGCGTCAAATCAATGACCACGGAATCGGTAGGTCTGACTCGCACTTGGATCCTACCCAGCTCCGTTTGCACGCCCCCCGCATTCGCAGCGCCGTCCTGCTGCCGAACATAGCCACTGGTCTTTAAGCGCCCAACGGTAAGGCGCACATCGACCAGGTCGCCAATGGGTATGTTCAGATTGCCGGTAACATCATGTCGACCAAAACTTCCGCCGGTTACGGTTGCCGAGGCTTCAAATTCTTTGCTGGGCTTCTGGGTGGTATATCGAATCGCTCCGCCGATGGTATTGCGGCCGAACAGTGTTCCTTGGGGACCGCGCAGGACTTCGACCTGCTCAATGTCCAGGATGCTAAAAATCGTCCCCTCCAAGGAAGGGTAGTAAATATCGTCGATATACACGCCGACGGCCGGTTCCGAACCATTCGCGGAGCGTTGCTGACCCATGCCGCGGAGGAAGAAAGTCGCCGATCCCCCGCCATCCCCTGCGGTCTGTGTAGAGACCTGCAATCCAGGCGTGACCTGCATGAGATCCTGGGTCGTCAACACGTTTCGCTGGGTCAATGCATCCGCCGAGAGAGCCGTCACGGCAACCGGCGTATTCTGTAAATTCTCTGTTCGCTTCTGCGCTGTGACGACAATCTCCTCGAGTTGCGCCTTCTCCTCGGCTCGAACCTCCGAAGTAATGAATAGAGATGCGATCATCGACAGCACGGCGACAGGTCGTTGCTGGCTCAATTGTATTTTCATGACTCTTCCCCCTAAGTTTTCAACCAAATCAAATAGTCACGGCCGCGTTCGGTCGCCATTTGGCGGCGGAACCCCAGCAAGGCTCTGCGCATTTGCCATATTCATTTCAATTCCCCGATGGCACTGCCGTAGCCGGCGACATGTCTCAAAACGCTCGCGCCTTGCCACTGCTCTGCGCGCCAGGCTACGTGCTGGTCTGGGCGGATGAGCGTGTAGTTCCGCTGGTAAAGGGCTTCAATCGAGGCATTTGGAAATTCGACCGCGGTCAGCGGTATGCCCGCCGCCCGCGCGTCCGCCATGGCGTGCAAGACTTCGGGATGACTCGCCGAATTTCGGGTGAGCAGGGTGAAACCGGCGCCGAATCGGTCATACAGCGAGGAACCATCCTGGAGCCATGCATGCGGCGCGACGCAACCGGGGTACGCCGAAGGCACATATACGCCCGAATCCAGCGGCGGCGGATCACTGCCGTCCGGGACGATGATCGGTGATATCTGGTAGCGATAGCCGAGCACGCAGCCTAGATTGTGAAATTCGCGGGCCTTGGTTCTTGCGATTCGCTCGCCCACGACGGCGCGCAATTGCGCCCCTGAGTCGGTGGGAGCTTCAAGACCTTCCTGCCAGAATGAATTCGCCAGCGCGGAATGATTAGCGACTGCTTCTTCGATCACGTACCGGTGCGTCGGACGCCGCTCGGATGTGTAGCTGTCGAGCAGAATCTCCCCACCCCAGCCCCGAATGACTGCGGCCAACTTCCAGCCGAGGTCCACGGCGTCCGCGATGCCCATATTCATTCCATAGCCGCCGAACGGCGGATGCAGATGGCAGGCATCGCCGGCAAGAAAAATGCGCCTGTCGCGGTACCGATCGGCAATCAACCGACTCGCCACCCATTCATCGGAATGGATTATTTTGAAGGGCAGGTCGATGCCCGTGGCGCGGCCGATTGCAGATGCGGCATCGGTGGAGGTCAGTTTTAGGCCGTCTGGAAGCCGTGTAGGCATGAAGAACCAGGTGTCGGCCCCATCCATCGGACCAATGAGGCTGGGCATATCCGAGTTCACCTGCCAGTACATGATGGCTGGGCCATGCGAATGGGCTTGAGCCAAACCAGGCGCGTGAAAAACAAAATTGTGGTTGCGCGACAGGCCGTACTCGCCCTCCATGCGTGACCCGATGAGCGAGCGCACGGCGCTGCGAGCGCCGTCTGCGCCCACTAGATACTGGCTTTCAATCGCGAGCTCAGCATTGGTTTGTAAATCCCGGTAACGAGCCGTGATCTGGATCGGGTCTTGTTCCGCGCCGAGGAACTCGCAATGGAACTGGATGCGGACGCCAGGAAGGCTCTGGGCACGCGTCCTTAGTACCTCCTCCAGCGTGTACTGTGGAATCCACTGCCCGTGCTCGGAATAGAACGAATTGCGTTCGGGCGAGCAATGAAATGCATTTTTGAACTGAGCGAGTTTGTAACCGGCTAGTCGAGTAACGAAGGTCACATCGGAGGGGTAATCGAGCCCCAGCGGAGAGAGCGCCGCCAGATCGTCGGCGATTCCCCATCGCCGCATGTGTTCGCGGGTCCTTACATGGGTGGTTTTAGCTCGTGGAGCCCGGCCAACTCGGTCGTTGCGCTCGAGAACTACGCAGGGCACGCCACGCAAACCGAGCTCGATCGCCAGGGCAAGGCCCACGGGCCCCGCGCCAATGATCAGCACCGACGTCCGACCGGCTAGTTCGCCCGAGCTCATCTTTAGGTGCGCCGATTCCGGCAGGAGAGGCAACGCTCGCTAAATGATATGAAACGCTGCAAACCCACTCCCCTCTTTTTCTATCTAATTGAACGGCGTCAGCCCCACGCGAGTCCCTAGACAAATTACATCGCGCGATGTGCACTGGGACGATGGCTAAAGTGTTCAGCTGATACTGAATAGGCATCGCTCGTTACAAGAAAAGGCCGCAGGAAGCCGCGATCGGCATATAGCTCCTAAAATCGACTATCGGAGTAGTAATACATTATTGGTCGGAACTATAGTAAAAGCGTCGATCATGAAAAAGATCGATGTGGGCTTGGTTCTCAACAGCGCGAATTTGCGTGGGCTGCCTCTTCTCGTCGTTTCATGCACCACCCTGGTTTTGGTGCTCGACGGCCTCGACATTCAAATCATCAGTTTGGTGGCTCCGCTGCTCACTCGAGAATTTCATTTAGCGCCCGCGTCCTTGGGTCCCGTGCTCGCAGCGGCGCTGATCGGAATGGCAGTCGGCGGATTCGCGCTCGGCGGCGTGGGGGATGTTTGGGGCCGCAGGCCCACCTTATTGTTCAGCGTTGCGCTGTTCGCGACTGCAACGCTTCTTGGTGCGACCGTTCATAGTATTGCGGGGTTGGCCGTTTGGCGATTTCTAACAGGCATCGGCCTTGGCGGAGCGATTCCCAGCGCCATGGCGTTGCTGGCCGAGTTCACCGGGCCTCGGTGGCGCACCCAAGGCGTTGCGGCGGCCGTCATTGGCGTGCCGGTCGGGGGAATGAGCGGTGCTGCGATGGCCACCTACGTATTGCCTCACCTAGGATGGCGTGCAATGTTCATCATTGGCGGCCTGCTGCCAATTGTCGCGCTGGTAGTAGTCTTTTACCTGCTGCCGGAATCTCCGCGATATCTGGCCACTCAACCCAATCGCCTCCGTGCGCTCGTGGAGATAATGAACCGGTTAGAGGGGGAAGAGCGCTATACCACCGACGATTCGTTTACGTTGTCGGAAACGACACCCGTCGGCCGCGGCACTCGCATTGCAACGCTGATAGCGGGGCCGCTGCTGCGCGAAACATGCGGGTTGTGGCTGATTTTCCTGACCAATATGTTCACGATTTACACGTTTTTCAGTTGGAGTCCGGTGATATTGAGCTCTTTCGGCCTGCCGCTGTCGGTCGCAGTGCGAGGTTCAATACTGTTCAATCTCGCCGGCGTCATTGGCGGGACCTTGAGCGCTTGGGTAATCTCGCGTAGCGGCTCGCGCTGGCCCACGGCACTGCTCGCGGCCGCAGGCATCGCGACGCTATGGATGATTTCGCACCTGCTCGCCTCGGCCGCGGCTGCGAATGCACCACTCGATGTTTCGGCGCTGATGACCGCAATCGCCCTAACTGGCTTCGTCATGATTGGCATTCAGACTGCAGCCTATCGACTGAGCACGCACTTGTATCCAACGCAGATACGTTCCTCCGGAGTCGGATGGGCTGCGGGTTTTGGCCGAATCGGCGGAATCTTGAGTTCACTGATCGCGGGCTGGGTGCTCGCGACAGTGCATGGTGCCGGGTTGTTTGCCATTCTCGCCGGCGTCGTGTCGCTGACGCTGACCGGCGTCCTCATGATCCGACGGCACCTGCAACCCGTGCACTAACAGCTGCGCCTGCTGGCACTCAGTCGGGGTAGACTCCCCACTGTGCCTGCTGACCATAAGTCCATTTAACAAGTGATCTAGTCCCCGCGCCGCTGTGAAACTCAACCATCTGCGCCATTTGATCGCTGTCGCGCAACACGGCAGCATCCGCAGCGCCGCGCGTCAGTTAGGGAGCGCGCAGCCGGCCATTACGCGAAGTATCCATGAAATAGAGCGCGAGTTGGGCATCGCGGTCTTCGAGCGCAAGGCCAAGGGGATGACTCTCACGCCGGCCGGCGAAATATTCCTGCGGCGCGCGATTACGATTAAGGAGGAACTGCGTCGTGCGCAGGAAGAAATAGCTCAGTTTATCGGAAAAACCACTGGACGCGTCGCCATCGGCTTGTCGACTGCATCGCATATTGCTTTGCTTCCGTATGCGTTGAAGATGTTCAAGGCGAGATATCCCGATGTGTTGCTCGACATTTCTGAAGGGCTACTGCCCACCATGGAGCATTCGCTGCAGAATGGCAGCCTTGATTTCTATGTCGGTCCATTGGCAGAATCGCCGACGTCCAACGAGTTCTCGGTCGAGAAACTGTTCGAAAATGTCCGCCTTATTTTCGGACGCAAGAACCACCCACTCGTCAACGCTCACAGACTTGCAGAACTTGCCGACGCCGGATGGATCGGAACATCGGTCACGGTGGCGAGCGATGCCGAGCTCGGTCCTTTATTTGCCAAGTTCGATTTGCCGCCGCCGAGAATCGAGATCCAGGCGCATTTTGCGCTCACCATGATCATGGCCGCGGCGAGCTCAGATCTATTGACGATGCTTCCGCAGCAGTGGCGTCATTCCCCGTTGACCAATGCTCTCCTGGACGTGTTCGAAATCGCCGAATCTCTACCGGCGGCTCCCATATGCATCGTGCGGCGAGCGCATCTCCCACTGACTCCCGCCGCCGAATATTTCTGCGATATGATGCGTCGAGCAGCGAACCATCGGGACAGAGTAGCTGCATCGACAGTGAAGCCGCGACTTCCTAGAGCGAACGCGCGAATCCCGAAGGCCTCCTCCCGCCGCGCTCGTCGCGGCCCCGCGTAGACCAAAATCGAGTGGTCTTCGCTGAGAAGTCGACCCGTCGCAGCGATGCAGTCGCAGAGGAGGCTATTTATCAACTACTATCGGCGAGGACCGTCAACACCGATTGCGCCACGCGTTCATCGATTTGCGCTGCGTTCTCGAGGTGCACCGGGTAGCGGATCAGCGCCTCCATGTGACCGTTGGCTAGATGCATCTGAACCTGAGGGCTGGCGTCGCTAATGGTGCCCGATGCGCTGGTTCTCTCGATTTCCTTTGTCTGGCGCAGGAGCTCTTCGCTGTAATCGCTCACAACGGCGCGTATCGCCGCCAGCAGTTTTTCTTTCAGTGCAGCGTAGTCGCTGACCACGGGCAGCGTCAGCGTCGTTTCGTGCCAAGACAGGCTCACGCCTGGGATTTGTTTGAATAGTCCGCCTGAGGCTTGGAATACGACTAGGTTAGCGAAGGCCACCACTCTTCCGGTGGGCCCCAAGGGCCCCTGTTGATTGAGTTCCATGAGATGCATTCGCACCAGCCCTAAGTCGATGACCTCGCCGACGACCGTGCCTATCTGGATTCGATCTCCGACCCGAATTCCATACTTGCCGATCAAGAAAAAATAGCCGACAACGGAGACGAGCACACTTTGCATGGCGACGGCCAGGCCTGCGGTGAGCAAGCCGGCAAAGGTCGCGAACGTGCTGATTTCCGTGACGAAGCTCAAGCCTACCACCGCCAAGACTATGGTCCATACGACAATCGTCCGTACCAACAGTAGCTGGTAGCGGCGGCGCGGCTCATGCACGTAGCGAAGCACTGCGCGGCGCCACACTTGCGCAAGTGCAAATACGATCGCCAGTATGCCCGCTACGATTCCCAGACGAACCGCCAGCGCCGTCACGGCTTCGCGATATTGCTTCTGAGCCGAATCCCGCCAATTGTGCAGATTGTGCCAGTACTGCTGAAGCAGTATCCGTTCCTTGGTCAATGGGATGAGAATCTGCGAGGTTTGCTTGAATAGCCATGCCAGGGTATCGAATTCAGCGCGCAGATCCTTCAATGTTGCGCCACTGGCGTTGTCCGCCTCGGCCGCCAGTGCCTCACTACGCGCTGAATAAGTTTTCAATTGCTTGAGGGGCGCCGCGCTGATTTTCTGAAAGGTCTGCGTCAGTGCAGCCGTATGTCCTTCGATCACCTCGATGGTGTCGATTTTCTTCTTCTGTCTCAGCGCAATGCTGCCCAGCTCCCATATCCCGGAACCCGCCGCCCTGCTGCCTTCGTTCGCCGCAGGAGCGGCAATGATCGAACTCGTGGTCGTCGACGATGTGGCTGCCGATGATGCAGCCGCCGCAGTGATGCTGGAGCTCGGCACAGTAGCTGCGATCGCGTCGATCTGCGCTTTGAGCGCGTTCGCGCCCGCAGCTTTGGGGTCATTTGAAGTGACGAACTCCGCCATGGCGTCGAGCAGGTTCTTTCTGGCGTCGACCATCGCGAGTTCACCTTGCAGCTCGGGTAGCTTCGCCTCGATGTCTAGCTTGCTCTTTCCCGGGGTGGCGTGTTTTTGCCGGACGGCATCCATCTCCTGCTGAATGGCTTGGCGTTGCGCGCCCAGTTCACTTTGCTGTTGTGCCAGCGACCCGGGTGAGGACGCGGCGACGGCGCTTTGTCCGGAGGCGGCCTCGCTGCTGAGAAGCTCCGCGTTGGCTCGCGCGATCTCGAACGCCAATTCGACCACTTTGTCGGCCGTCTGCCGGTTGGCAAACAGGATCAGCAGATCACTAGGCTGGGTGGCGTTTTGCTGTTGAGTCCCCAGAGTACGGTACCAATCCACCGTCTCGTCCAGGATTTGGACGACCTGCTCCCCGCTCAATACCGAGACGCGAGCGCTGGCTGGGCCGGTGGCGGATGAATCGCTCGGCCCTCCCGCATGAGCGCCCGCCGGCGAGAGCACGACCGCAGCAATAAACAAAAATATGAATGGCAGACGCATCGCCGAGCTCAACGTTTTGTCCGGTAGCCAGCGCCTGCCATATCCTGGAAGTCTAAGTCCCGCGTCCACAATGCTGCCTTGTTTCGTTGAGCGGTCGCCAGCATACGCAGCGACCGGCCGTAGGTGCTCATCATCCCTACTAATTTCGTCAATACGAAATCATTTTACTTTTAATAATTTAAAAAAGCTTAATCTTGTAATCTATTGATATTTATCCATATATATCAACGATATCACGATCACCCAGGCCCGCGCGCAGTATAGGAAAACTTCTGTCCGGCGAGTCCCCTTCGATAATGGCATTCCAGTTTCACCCGTATTCTCGCCCCGCGTCAGTAGGGTGGGCCTACATTTCGCGTACGCGTTCGCCTATAGCGTAGGCACCGAATAGGCATTTTTTTGCCGCCGAATCATTCTATTCATGAGATGTCCGAGCACTGTGTGGAGGTCACCGCACTGGCCGGTATGTACGGGCGATGTTTGCACGATGGTGCTCCTGGGAGCGACCAGCCAATGAAATCGCTCGCGCGCAGAAAGCCTGCCGATGGCCCCGGCGTCCGCCCTACCCGCGCAGATCGCCGGGATAGTGGCTAGAGTGCTGCGCACGAGTTCGAGGTCCACGCCAGAATCCAGTGCCAGCAACGCCGCCTCGTCCAGCTCGATGCCGGCCTGCAAAATCCGCTCGACGTCGCAGGACAGGATAATCCCGGCGTTGACGAACTCACCGCGTTCGACGCGCGGGACGACTCGTACAATGGCGTAATCATAGGTGCGAAGATCGTGCACGAATCGCCTCCTGGACAAACACGTCGGAAGATTGCACCCGCAGCGTGAAATAGTTCAAATAGGCCTCTCGCTGTGCGGCTTTACCCGCGAATCCCGGATCCGCCGCTAGCCAAGAGTCGGGAATCAATTGGACTATGCCTGCGAGCTTGTCCGCGGTCAGCAGCGATTTCATCCGTGCATCGACGTCGGCCAAGTCACTCGCCGCTTTGAGCAATACATGATCCCTGATCAACACGAAGGGGTTCGCCGCATACCGATCGCGGCCATTCCATGCGTGATGAAAGTACAAAGACGCCCCGTGGTCTATTAGCCAAAGGCGGCGATGCCAGATCAGCATATTGACGTTGCGCACAGTCCGATCCACGTTGCACACGAAGGCGTCGAACCAGACAATGCCCGACGCCAGTTGCGTGTCCGGTTCGAATACCAACGGGTCAAAGGTAACCGACCCCGGCAGGTAGTCCAAGGCGATATTCAATCCGGCGCTTGCTGCGATAAGGCTTTGTATTTCGGGGTCAGGTTCGGTGCGCGCAAGGTCGGCGGGCAGCTCGATAAATACGATTTCAGGCAGCGGAAGGCCGGCCAACCGTCCAATTTCGCCCGCCAGGAGTTCGGCGATCAGAGCCTTAGGTCCCTGCCCTGCGCCGCGAAACTTGAGCACGTACAATCCCTCATCGTCGGCCTCGACGATTGCCGGCAACGACCCTCCCTCCCGCAGCGGGGTCACATAGCGGCTGGCAGTGACTGTTCTCAGCGTGGTCATGCTGCAAGCTTACCGTATCCCTCTATTTCGACGTTGCGCGTCGCGCTGGTGCAGCCGAAAGAATACCGCCACATGCAGGGCTGCAAGGCTTGGCACGACAAAGCAAGGAATGATGATCCACGGCAGCGTGGTCATTATTGCAGTGCCTGGGGGGTCCATGAATAAGCGAATGGGACCGGGTGAGGATGTCGCCCCAACCCGATCGCCGTAATCAAGTCGACGAGCCCAATGACATTCCAAACCAAAACCCCTCATGTCGAAAGGTGTTCTGGCTATTCGCTGGGCTTAGGCGGCAGCGGAGCGCGATACAGTCACAGCGCCTCGACCTGTACCAGGCAATCATAGAACGTCGCTGCCCGTCCCATATCGGTGAGAGTGTCGCTGCTGGTGAGTTCATTGGCGTTCTTGCCGTCACGGGCAAGTTTCTTCCACCAAACCGACAAGCCGACGACAACTCCGCGCCGCGCTCTGTCGGTGATTCGCGCGCGCAGTTCCACGCTGCCGCGGTCGTTGAACACGCGCACGTACCCGCCCGCAACCACCTGTCTCTTTGACGCATCGTCCGGATGGATGTCGAGCCAGGGCTCGCCTTCCGAGGCGCGCAGGCTCTGTACATTGACGAAGGAGCTGTTGAGGAAGTGACGCGCCGGCGGGGAGATCATGGCCAATGGATAGCGGCTCGCCGCCGCACTTCGGGTGTCTTCCTGAGGGGCTATATAGTCGGGTAAGGGGTCCAAGCCGAGCCTCTGCGCACGAGCCGAGAAGAACTCCACTTTGCCCGAGGGTGTATCGAAGCCACCGTCGGCGAATCGCGCGACGTCCTTGGCCGGGCCCACTCGCTGCCAGCCCGCGGCGCGTACCGCATTGAAATCCCAGTCCTTGGCCACGGCGGCCTGCGCGATGGTTTCATCCGAATCACTGAAACAGGGTTCCTCGAAGCCCATGGCCTTGGCCAGCAAGCGAAATATCTCGGAATTCGGCTTGCATTCGCCGAGCGGCGCTATCGCCGGATTGTTGGCCATCATGTAATAGTGGCCATAGGGTTTGATGACGTCCAGATGCTCAAGTTGGGTGGTGGCCGGAAGCAGGATATCCGCGTAGTCCGCCGTGTCGGTCTGAAAGTGTTCGAGCACCACCGTGAACAAATCCTCCCGCGCGAAACCTCGCACCACGCGGCTGGAGTCGGGCGCCACAGCCACCGGGTTCGAGTTGTAGACGATCAGCGCTTTGACCGGAGCGATTCCATCCAGCAGGGCATGACCAATGGTCGACATATTGATGGTGCGCGGCGTGCGTCCGGCAAGCAGATCGGGGCGCTCCAGAGCACGGTTATCGACAGCGAAGTTGCCACTGGTGGATAGAAACATCCCGCCGGCGGCATCGCGAAACGCGCCGACTAGCGCCGGCAGGCAGGCGATATTGCGTGTCGCCATGCCGCCGCCCCGCACCCGCTGCATGCCGTAATTCGCGCGGATCAATGCGGGCCGGGTGGTGCCGTACAGTTGCGCGAGAGATTCGATTTCCTGAGGCGTAATGCCGCAAATCGCCGCGACCTTTGCTGGAGGGTACAGGCTCGCACGCTCGCTCAACCCCTCGAATCCCAAGGTGTGGCGCTGCACATAGTCGTCATCGATCAGACCGTCGCGGATCAGCACATGCATGAGGCCGAGCGCCAGCGCGGAGTCCGTACCCGGCAATAGCGCAATGTGCCTGTGGCACTTTTCCGCCGTCAGCGATCGGTAGGGATCGATTGCCACCAGGGTCGCGCCGCGACGCTTGGCCTCCTGCGCCCGTGCCCAAAAATGCACGCTTGAGGTGATGGCATTCGAGCCCCAGAAAATAATCAGCTTGGCTTGATCGGCTAATTCCACATCGACGCCGATGCGGCTGCCGAGGGTTATTTCGTGGCCGGCCGTGCCGGCCGAGGCACAGATGGTGCGGTCCAAGAAGCTGGCGCCGAGCCTGTGAAAGAATCGCATGGACATCGATTCGCCCTGCACCAACCCCATGGTGCCTGCATAGCTGTAGGGCAGAATCTGCTCGGCACCCTCCGCCGCGATCGGCGCGAGACGGTTTGCGACCGTGGCAATGGCCTCCTCCCAGCTAATCCTCTCGAACCGCCCTTCTCCCTTCTTACCGATACGCCGCATCGGGTGCAGCAGACGGTCGGGATGGTAGGTGCGCTCGGTGTAGCGGGCCACCTTGGTACAGAGCACCCCGGCGGTGGGAGCATGTGCGGCGGAACCGCTGACCTTGATGGCAATGCCGTCGCTGACATGCACTTCGAGCGCGCAGGTGTCCGGACAGTCATGCGGGCACGCACCCTTCACTGTGGTAACCCTAGACGGCGTTTTGCTTTTCCCGATCATTTGGCCTCTCCCATCTAAACAAGCTCCGTTTCGAGCATGCGCCCCCAGCGGTTTATCGGTCAATCGCCACGGCGCCGCAGCCAGTCTCGCAGCACAGCCAGAGCCTGTGGCACGTCGGAGTGCCCATACCCAATCCGGAAATAGTCCTTCGGCACCTCGTTCAGGTCGGAGCGGTAGACGGTCGCCGGCAGCAGCAGCACGCCTGACTCCTGGATGAGGCGATGGGTGAAGGCCTCCACGCCCACTGCCCCTTTGTATCCGACGAAACCTACACAGCCTCCATCCGGCATCCGCCAGTTGAAAAGGTGCGGGTAATCACCGAAGAACGCCTCGAGCAAGATGAGATTGGAGTCCACGATTGCACGGTTCTTCGCCAGGATCTGCTGCCGCCTTGGACATCACGTTGAGAGAAATTCCACGCTCATAGGCATCTGCGGCCTGCGGCAGCCGCATCGCCGAGTCCCTCTCTATGAGGCGGTACACCTCGTCGCTGAACAGCCATATATTGTTGCGGCGGCACAAATCGACGATGGCATCCCCGGTCCTTCCTCGGCGCCCGCGAAACACAGCACATCGCGCGCATCGACACCGTCGTAAGTTCCGGCAATCTCCTCGCGCAAGGCAGGAGCGCCCCAAGTCTCCGTGTAGGCCAGGCTCAGCTTGTCGAAGGCGGCTCGATCCGCGTCGTTGGCAAGCGCAAGCAGCTCACCCAGTGTCATGTTCTGCGCGTCGGAGCCCGATAGGTTGTACTTAGCGACGAATTCCCATTTCGACATGTAAACTTCAAGCGAAAAATCTTTCATATGATTTGCAGACATGAAGTTCCCCTTAGCCTTATGCGCTCAATATGGCAGCTTGGTAGCATTACAGAATCGGAATCGGATCTCAGGAGAATATGCGCATGAATCGTCGATTTGAACTCGTGGACGTGTTCAGTGAGTTGCCCCTGTCAGGAAATCCGTTGGCGGTCGTACTGGATGCGGACGACCTCTCCACGGACGCTATGCTGCAATTCACCCGCTGGCTGAACTTGTCGGAGACGACATTTCTCCTGCCGCCCAGTGATCCGGCTGCCGACTATCGCGTGCGGATTTTCACATTGGACCGTGAGATGCCGTTCGCCGGTCACCCGACGCTGGGTAGCTGCCATGCCTGGCTGTCGGCAGGCGGCCAACCTCGCAATAAGTCGCAGATCATTCAAGAATGCGGCGCCGGCCTCGTGCCGATTCGACGCAGCGGCGCCGCGCTCGCCTTTGGCGCACCGCCCTTGATCCGCGGGGGGCTCGTCGATGAATCTAAAATCCTGGAAATGGCCCAATTCCTGCGCATCGACCGCGCCCGGATCGTCGACGCACAGTGGGCGGACAACGGCCCAGGTTGGATCGTGATTCTTCTCGAATCGGCGGCAGCGGTTCTCGAGCTCGAGCCCAACCGGGGCTACCCGGCGCACATCGATCTTGGGGTGGTCGCTCCGTACCCGCCCGGAAGCCCCCTCGCCTTCGAGCTGCGCGCCTTTTTCACCGACCACCAAGGTAGCGTGCGAGAGGACCCGGTGACCGGCAGCCTCAACGCAGCGACCGCACAATGGCTGCTGGCCACCGGGCGCGCCCGCGCTCCCTACATTGCTTCGCAAGGTACGCGGGTCGGCCGAACGGGCCGCGTCTACATCGATGTTGATGATCACGGCGCAGTCTGGGTTGGCGGAAGGACGACCACCGTATTTTCCGGAACCCGGGTCGCCTAACGAACTGAATCGCCGCTACGAAGGCGGCGGCCCAAGTGGCGTCTCTTGGAAAGTGGATCGTCCCCTATCGCTGAGGTGGATGATTGCAAAAAGGCCGCCAGTCGGGGTCCGCAATCTCTTTCCCGGCGGCGAGTTGCCGCGCAGACATCAATTCATTATAATGACCTAATGTCTCAAGACCCTAGTCCCCCTATCACGACAACCCCGCGAAACCGCGTTGGTTTGGGTGACGCCATCATCATGGGTCTATCCAGCTCGGGGCCGGCGCAAACGTTGGCGGTGAGTTTAGCCGGATTGGTGGCGGTCAGCGGCTACAGCGGTATCGTGCCAATCTTGATTTGCTTCGTTCCCATGATTGGAATTGCTATCGCCTACCAGCGCCTGAATCGATGGGACCAAAGCTCAGGCGCGACCTACACCTGGGTGGCCAAGGTGTTTCATCCCTACCTAGGTTTCCTGTCAGGCTGGATGATCCTGCTCTACTACACTCTGGGTACGACCACGCTGACCATTCCCGCGGGCGTGTACACCATCGACCTACTGGCGCCCTCCTACATCGACAATCACTGGGCGATTTTCCTGGTTGGAGCTGCCTGGAATTTGCTCATTACCGCACTGGCCATTCTGGGCTTGAAGGTTGTCGCCCGATTTGAATGGGTGATCGTCGTATTTCAGTACGCGGTGCTGATGACGGTTGCGGCGGTCGCATTGACGGCGCTGCTGCAGGGAAACGCCGCCGTGAATTTCTCCTGGACGTGGTTTTCCTGGGCCGGCATGGGAGGGATGAAGGGATTGATGGGCGGCATCTTGATCGCCTGCTTCATGTATTCGGGCTGGGATGCCTCGATTTACGTCAACGAGGAAACCACCGACCGGGCCAATAATCCAGGAAAGGCGGCGCTGACCAGCGTCGTAATGCTCGCGCTGGTGTATTCCATCGTCACTTTTTCCTTTCAAAGTGTTCTTTCACCGAGTGAAATGCAGGCGCACGCAGGCAATGTCCTGTCCGCGGTGAGCGGCCGGTTGATGCACAAGCCATGGGATTCGGTGATGGCGCTGGTGGTACTTATGGGTACTCTCGCTACCTTGCAGGCCGCGGTGGTCTCCGCAGCGCGGGTCGGGCTTGCCATGTCGCGCGATAGCGTGATGCCGAAGTTCTTTCAGCGCCTGAGCGCGGGCAGCGCCAGCCCTTGGGCGGCGACGCTGACCATGAGCGCGGTCAATTTGATGTTGCTGGCGCTGGCGCTGGGGACTTCCAGCATCGCCGCCGCCTTGACCAATGCGGCCAGCAGTCTGGGATTGATATCCATTGTGTTCTACGGCATCACCGCGGCGGCGGCACTGTGGCAGCAGCGCGCGACTCTTGCATCGAGCGCTGTGAATTTGATCCTGGGCGGACTGCTGCCGTTGATCGGCGTGGCCTTCAGTTTATGGGTTCTATTCGAATCCGTGTCGACGGGAGCCGTCACCACCACGGTCATGCTCTACGGCCTGGGTTCCATTTTTGCGGGCGCCGTGGTGGCGCTGGTCTTGCACCGGTTCGCGGGTGTGAGCTTTTTTGATTCCAAGCAAACTGCGCGGTCAACGCCGCGCTGAAGGATGACGTTAAAGCAATGAAGTACCAAAATCCGGCGCGCTCCGCGCGCAGCGCTGAACTGTATAAAACAGCCTGTGGGCCGATTGCTGCCGGCGTCAACAGCACCGCCCGCGCAACCTGGTCGGGCTGGGATCCGTATCCCCTGTTCGTAGATCGCGGCGAGGGTGCCTATTTGTACGACGTCGACGGCAATGCCTACATCGACTATCTATTGGGCTTAGGTCCCATGATTCTCGGGCACCGGCCACCGAAGGTGACCGCCGCCGTGGTGGAGCAAATCCAGAATCGCGGCACAGTGTTCGCACTGCCGACTGCGCAAGAGGCGGTGCTGGCACAAAAGATCATGAAAGCCGTGCCTAGCGTGGAGCAGGTGCGCTTGTGCAACACCGGCACCGAGGCCGTCATCTATGCCATCCGCTTGGCACGCGCCTTTACCGGACGCGAGAAGGTCATCCGCTTCGAGGGCATGTATCACGGCTTTTCAGACGGCGTTTACTGGAGCAAGCATCCGCACCTGGATGAGGCGGGACCCGAGCAACGTCCCATCGCGGTTCCACAAGGACCGGGACTGGCGAAGGCGGCAGGTGAGCAGCTGATCATATTGCCGTGGAACGACATCGAGGCTCTGCGCGCCGCCGTGGCCCGCGAAGGCGACGCCATCGCGGCGATTCTCACCGAACCTGTGATGTGCAATACCGGCTGCATTCTGCCCGAGCCGGGGTATCTTCAGGCCATGCGGGAAATCGCTGATTCACGCGACATCGTGCTGATCTACGACGAGGTCATCACCGGTTTTCGACTGGGCTACGGCGGCGCACAAGGCATTTACAAAATCAAACCCGATATCAGCGTGTTTGCCAAAGGTTTGGGCGGCGGTTTTCCAGTGGCCGCCTTGGGTGGGCGGCGCGACATCATGAAACTCGTCGCCGACGGCACTGTGTCCATGGCGGGTACCTACAGCGCAAACGGCATTGCGGTGGCCGCCGCGAATGCGGCGCTCGACGAACTCGGCGAACCCGGAAAGTACGAGGCTTTATTCGCCCGCTGTTCGCGCTTCTATGCAGGTCTGTCGGCGATTTTAGCCCGCCATGGTCTGCCGGCCTATGTGGTGGGCTTGGGGCCCGTGCTGCAGGTGTGGTTCGCGGAAAGGCCCATTCGAAATTATCGCGATGCCGCGCGTTACGCCAATCACGAGATCTTCCGCCGCTGGTGGGAGGCCATGTTGGAGCGCGACGTACTGTTCCATCCAGGCGCATTCGAAAACCTATTCGTGTCGTTTGCGCACTCCGACGCGGATATCGACCGCACCTTGGCGGCCGCGGACGAAGTGGCGGGACTGCTGCGCGCTCATGTCTGAGGCGGCCTCACCGCGGCAATTGACCCTCGGGGTCGATCTTGGAACTTCATCCGTCAAAGTCGTGGCGATGGGCCTGGATGACGTGTTGGTGGGTGAAGGCGCCGCGAGCTTCGGCACCCATGGCGCGCTGCCGCTGCAGGCCGAGCAGCGCACGGAGGATTGGCTGGCCGCGGCCTCGAGCGCAATGCGGGGATTGGCGAACGACTTAAAGGGCAGTCTCGGCGCCGACTGGACGCAGCAGGTTGCCGCCATCGGCTTGACCGGTCAATTGCCCACTCTGGTCTGTCTGGGTGACACCAAACCCTTAGCTCCGGCCATCACGTGGAAGGACGGACGAGCGGACGCTTGGGCGTCGACTCGAGTCGATGCGGCGCGCCGAACGCATATGTACTCGCGCACCGGCATGCCCATCGACGGCCGCTACCTCGCTCCCATGCTGCAATACCACTTCGCCGATCGCCTCGGCGAGGTGCGGACCATTCTATCCGCCAAGGATTATCTGCTGTCCGAGCTGACCGGGCTGCGTTTGACCGAACCTTCCACCGCCGCCGGCTATGGGATCTACGATTTGCGCGAGCGGCGATTCAGCGAGGACCTGGCCGATTTTTGGGCCCTGCCGCGCGCGCTGCTGCCGAAAATCAAGGGCGCCAACACCCTGGCGGGTCCCTTGAATCGAGCCGGCGCGACGCTGCTGGGTCTTCGCGAAGGCATTCCCGTCAGCACTGGAGCCGCGGATTCGGTGTGCGCTTCGTTCGCGATGGCGGGCCTCGACGAGCGCGTGGTGTCGATCAGCTTCGGGTCCAGCGCCGTGGTCATTGGCGCCACCGCGGCGCGGCGTTTCGATGACGCTGCCCGATACCTTCTGACGCCGCATGTGAACGACGCATGGTATGGCCGCGAAATGGATCTGTTGGCGACCGGCACGGGATATAAGTGGCTCAGTGATTTGTTTTCCTGGGCGGACGGCGACATCGATCGATATTCGGCCGAATCTGCTCCAGGGGCGCATGGCCTGTGCTTCCCGCCTTATCTGGCAGGCGGCGAACAGGGCGCCTTGTGGAATCCCCGACTGCGTGGGGCCGTTTTTGGCTTGAACCTTAAGGCTTCTCGCAGCGACATCGCGCGCAGCTTTCTAGAAGGCGTGTTTTTTGAAATCAAGCGTTGCCTCGAGGTGCTGGCCGAAACCTCGCCCATCGACGCCGTCATGATCAGCGGCAACCTCGTGCACTCGTCAAGCAGCACGCAAATGCTGGCGGATATTTTAGACCGTGAGGTGGGCTGCATCCCCGACAAATCGCCGGCAGCGATCGGCGCCGCCATGCTGGCGCGGCGCATTGCGGGTGTCGAGCTTGAGTTCGGTCGTCACACGCGATCGAGGCCTTTGACGGCGCCGGATCAGTCCACCGCTCGGCTGTACGCCGGTCTCTACCAGCAGTACCTGGCGCGCGCCGCGCTATGCGAATAATCAACACCGCGACGCCGCACGCGTTTGCGAGCGCGGCCGCTGATTGGACCGGCGATCACCTGCACGACAAGCCGCAATCGGTGCTCGCTCTGCCTACAGGCAATACGCCGCTCGGTCTGTACTCGGAATTGATTGCGAGAAAACTGGCGGGCACGCTCAATCTCGATGAGGCGAAGGTATTCAACCTTGACGAGTATTGCGGCCTGGGGCAATCCAACCCGCACAGTTATGCGGCCTTTATGCAGCGCCACCTGATCGTCCCCGCGCGGCTCGGCGCGGATCGGGTGCGGCTGCTGCGCGGTGACGCCACCGATCTGGAAGCCGAATGCCACGACTACGATGCGGCAGTGGCGGATTGCGGCGGCATCGATTTGTGCGTCTTGGGGCTGGGCGTCAACGGCCATATCGCATTCAATGAACCGGGGTCTTCCTGGGACCTCCGCACCCACGTCGTGCATTTGTCCCATGCCACTCGCGCCGCTCACGAGCGGCAGGCGCAACTCCCTTGGCAGATTCCCACCTGGGGCGTGACCATGGGAATCAAAACCGTGCTGGAGTCGCGGCATGTACTGTTGCTGATCGCGGGTAGCCACAAGGAAACGGCGCGAGCCGCCGTTTTCGGCGGGGTGGCAGACAGCGACTGGCCGGTGACGAGCTTGCTCGCCCATCCCAGCGTCACCATCATTGAGCTTTGCTCGCCCGCTGAGAATCGATGACCTCGACCGCCTCGACGAAAAACGTGGGGGCGGTCTCGAGACGGAAAGCGAATGACTTGGCGACAAACACCATGCGGAACGCGTCGATGGCCTGGTGCCGCGCCGAGAAACTCACCCCGGAAACCTCGACCACCCATTCGAAACTCATCAGGTCGAGCAGTTCATGTTCACGCGCCAGAGCCGGACGAGATACCAGAGTTTGTTCCTCGCGCGCCTCTTTGAGCCCGTAGACCTCGTCCAATAGGTCATACAGCGAGCGTTTGTCGGATCCGTTCAGGTAGCTCGCAATATCCGGCGCAAGTATCTTCGGTATCACCGACGATTCCCAAATCATGGGCTGTTTGTTCAACAGCCTTAAGCGAGAAACCTCCCACACCGTAGCGGCGGCCGTGAGGCCCAGACGCTTCGCCTCGTCCTCGGTGCAGGCGCGCGCCGCGCAGCTCAACACTCGCGTTTGCAATTTTGAGCGGCTGTCTAGGTGAAGCCCATTGCGCAGACCGCCGATCTTGGTGGTCTCTGCTTTGACTCGAGGACGCGCGACAAAGGTGCCGCGTCCCTGTTCGCGTCGCACCACCGCTTGCGCAGACAGCTCGGATAGGGCCCGGCGTACTGTGACCAGGCTGACTCCCGCCAAGGCCGATAATTGCGCTTCCGTAGGCAGCTGATCGCCCTCGCGCAGTGTCTGTTCGTCTATGTACTGCAGAACGAAGGCAATGGTTTTTTCGTACAGAGATTTCACGGCGCAAATTCTACGTTGATTCCGGGGAAAGGCGATGGTCTGGGGCCCAGAAGACGATCAATACCCTAATATATTGAGTATGTTATTGCAATGAATTATGAATGGGATTACATTTGAATGCATACGGCAACGGGGGGAGTTGTCGAGTTGTCGCTGAGGTGCGCGGATGTATGCACTCTTTTAATGAATGCGGCTGGCATTCGCCACTTAGATAATGGGAGATTGCGCATGAACCGACTTGCTGCCAGCTGGCTACCCGGCTGTTTATCCTTGACCATCATTGCGGGCGCGGCCGCGGCCGATACCACCGGACCTGCGCACGACGCGTCACAATCCACCGCCACGATGGAAGCGATTGTGGTTACCGGGTCGTATATCCGCCGCACCGATACTGAGTCACCCTCACCCATCGATGTCATTAACGCGGATGACATCGTTAAGAGCGGCAAAACATCAATTGCCGATGTTCTCCACACATTGTCCTCGGACAATAGCGGCACACTGACCGCGAATTTCAGCGGCGCCATGGCGGGCGGCGCCAGTGGCGTGTCTTTACGCGGACTCAGCGTCGACGCGACCCTGGTGTTGGTCGACGGCCACCGTATGGCCACCTACCCCCTGGCAGACGACGGGCAGCGGCCCTTCGTCGACATCGGCTCGCTGCCGCTCGGCATCGTCGATCGGGTGGAAGTGCTGAAAGACGGCGCCTCAGCGATTTATGGGTCGGATGCGATCGCCGGTGTCGTCAATATTATCACCAAGAAAGAGTTCACGGGTTTTGATGTGTCCACGAATCTGGGCTCGTCATACAAAGCCGACGGGCTGTCGCAACGCATATCAGCCACGTATGGATTTGGGAACCTGTCGAATGACGGACACAATGTCTATTTCAACGTCGAATACCGGCATCAAGCTGAAATCAAGCAGCAGGATCGAGGTTCTTATTTGAACAATAACGACCTTCGCCCCTACGGCGGCAACGACTTGCGCGGCGGCATCGTACAGCAGGCCTACCCGAACAATGGCGCATACACTGCGGTGGGACAGGTGGCCCCGCAACTTGCGGTCCAGGCCGGCACCGATCCAAACGCGGGATATTTTTTGCTGCCTGGCTGCGCGCCGCAGAACCTCAATTATTCCGGCGGTTGCACTTGGGATACGAATCTATATAAGAAAATCCAGCCCCGCTCGCAAGGCTTGGACGTCACGGGCAAGTGGACTCAATCACTCGGCGATCGGTGGACCAGCACTCTGGCCGCCTCTTTCTTCCGTTCTGAATCCGAACAATGGCGGCAGCCCAATAGCTATTTAAATGGTATCGCTACGGTGCCGTACACCTGGGCGGGCGCCAACGGTACGCTGGTTGATCAGACTGACCCGAACACCACAAAAATCGTGCTGCCGGCGAATCATCCGGACAATCCCTTTAATCCGGCAAGTCCCTATTTCGCCGCTGCGCAGGCGTTCTACGGAGCGGCCTTCGCCAACTACATCGGCCAGCCGGCGCTGCTGAACGCGGCGCTGACCGATATTCCGGTGCAAATCAGCCGCTATCAAACCGATGTCCTTCGGTTGGTGGAAGATTTGCACGCCCAACTGGGGGACTGGGACACGAGTTTGAGCGCCGGCTATGTTCGCGCCGCTACCCGCATCAGCTATACCGGCTTTGTTCGCGCGAGTGCCTTGAGCGCGGCCCTCGCCGACAATGAATATCGTATCGGCCAGAATGCCTATTTGAATTCCCCTGCCCTGTACCAAACCCTGGCCCCGCAAACCCACGCCACGGCAACATCAACCTTGAGTTTCTTTTCTGCCGCCGCCTCACGCCCCTTGGTTCCGCTACCCGGTGGCGACCTGGCCCTGGCTGTGGGCGCTGACGCACGCTTCACGCGACTCGACAATCCAGGCGAGCCGTATGCGACCCAGGGCGATATTTTGATGGATGGCAGCTTCTATGCGAAGGGTTCGCAGGACGTCTACGCCGCCTTCGCGGAACTTTCTGCGCCCTTGACGCATCAGCTCGAACTCGACGCAGCGGCACGTGTGGATCACTACAATACGGCCGGCAGCGCCTTCACGCCGAAAATCGGCCTGAAATGGAAGGTCGTCCCGCAATTGGCGTTCCGCGGCACCTTCGCGCGCGGCTTTCGCGCGCCCGGCATCGCCGAGAGCGGCAACAGCAGCGCGGCCTCCAGCACCATCGCGCCGCAAGATCCGTTGCGCTGTGGGCCCGGCCTCGCAAACAAGCCCGCCGACTGCGGCCAGGGCTATGTCGCCGTGTTGTCGCAGGCCAATCCGAATCTGAAGCCTGAGCATTCAAGAAGCTATACGCTCGGCGTGATCGTTGAGCCGATCCACGCGGTGAACTTCACCGCGGATTACTTCAACATCAAGCGCACCAATGAAATTGTCAGCTCCACACTCGACCCGAGCAATGCCGTGCGCGGTGTGCAGCAGCCGGGCACCAACTATCCGGGGCCCATCGTTTACTACGCCACCCCCTACATCAATGCGTCAGAGTCCAGAACCTCGGGATTGGACGGGGAGCTACGCACCGTTTTGCCGCTGGGTGCCTACGGTGCGCTGACCGCCAAGGCAAACGTCACCTATTTGATCGAATCCACTCAGATTATCCAAGGCTCCGAGTATCATTTTGCCGGCACGGTCGGTCCTACCGCCTTGAGCGGTGCCACCGGGACGCCGCGGACTCGTGGCTCGTTTACCCTGGAGTGGTCGTACAAACCTGTGTCGATCGGCGCGACGCTCAATTACCGCAGTCACATGAGCGGTATCGACCAGTCGAATGGCCCAGCGTGCGTTCAATTGACGGATCCCAATCCAAACTGTTACGTGGCATCGTTCACCTATCTCGATATGTACGGTCAGTACCAGTTCTCGCCACACCTGCAATTCACAGCAACGGTCGACAACGTCACCAACCGTTTACCGCCGCTCAATACGGCAACCTATGGCGGCACCAACTACAATCCGTCCTTGGATCAGGCAGGCGCCGTCGGCGCCTTCTTCGAATTGGCTGTGAATTACCACTATTGAGTCATCAACGTATGCGTACAAGCCATCGATGCTTCCCGCGGACCCTGCTGGCCGTGCCTCTGATCGTGCTTGCCACGATGAGCGGCGTCGTGGCCGCGGCTCCGGCAACTATCGACGTGGATGCCCGGCAGGCGCCGCGAGGAATCATGAGTGCGCACCTGCGGCTACCGGTCAGTGCCGGGCCGCTGACGTTGGTCTATCCCAAGTGGCTGCCGGGCCGTCATAGCCCGGCCGGTCCGCTCACCTCTTTGGGCGGCCCGCGTTTCACCGCGGCTGGGCGGACGCTATCCTGGCATCGGGATGCGGTGGACATGAATGCGTTTCACCTCGAAGTGCCGTCGGGCGTCACCGTCCTTGAAGTGGACTTGGAGATACTGACGTCGGTGGCACCGGACGGCAACGTTCAGGGCTTGGAAACTCCGCGCACCGCGACGGAATCGCTATTGATTCTCGAATGGAATCAACTGCTGTTGTATCCCGCCGACACGCGCAGCGATGATTTGTCGTATCAGGCATCGGTGCATCTACCCATGGGGTGGACGTTCGCCACGGCGCTGCGGACCGCTGCCGTCACCGCAGACGGCGCGCAGTTTGCGCCGGCGTCATTCACGACCCTGGTCGATTCGACTCTGCTCGCGGGCCGCTACTTTCGCGATATGCCGCTCGGCGGCACTCCCGCGGTGACCTTGCACATCGCCGCCGATACCCCGGTTGCGCTGAACATGAGCGCGGAAACGCAGGCGCACTACAAACGCCTGGTTCGCGAAGCGACGGCGCTGTTCGGCGCCACGCACTACGATCATTACGACTTTCTCTGGGCGCTGACCGATCAGATCATGCCCGATGGCTTGGAGCATCACGAGTCCAGCGACAATCGCTCCCCGCTGCGGACCTTGGTCGACGATCCTATTCGCCGCGCCGAAGCAAATTTATTGGCGCACGAATATGCGCATTCGTGGAACGGAAAGTTTCGGCGTCCTGCCGGTATCGCCACCGCGAATTATCAGGTACCCATGCTCGATGAAATGCTGTGGGTGTACGAGGGTTTGACCGAATACTTAGGTGACGTGCTCTCGGTGCGCAGCGGCCTGCTGACCGCCGATGAATTTCGCGAAGAGTTCGCGCGGATCGCCGCTCTCATGGATACGCATACCGCTCGGGAATGGCGATCCCTCCGCGACACGACGGTTTCGGCGCAATTGCTCTACTACCAGTCGCGTTCCTGGGCCGCCCGATTGCGTCGTCAGGACGACTTCTATCAAGAATCCGCGTTATTGTGGCTGGAAGCGGACACCCTCATCCGCCGCGAATCCAAAGGGCACCGCAGTCTCGATGATTTCTGCAAGCTGTTTTATGGCGGGCCGAGCACGGCTCCCAAGGTTGTGCCCTATGATTTCGACGCGGTGGTCAGCGCCCTCAACGCCGTGCAACCCTACGATTGGGCCGGATTTTGGCGTGAGCGTCTAGACCGCCTGCGGCCCGGCGCGCCATTGGAGGGATTGCAGGCGGCTGGTTGGTCCCTGACTCTCACCGATACCCCGTCCAGCATGCACATGGCCCATGAGGCCGACGATAGAGCCTTGGACCTGCATTACTCCTTGGGTTTCAACGTCGATGATGAGGGGGCGACCATAGGCGACGTGGTGCCGAGATCTCCGGCTGACCTGGCGGGGGCTTCGCCCGGCTCGCACCTAATCGCAATCAACGGCTATAAGTGGTCCAAGGAACTCCTCCAGGACACCCTGGCCGCGCCCGCCGACTCGTCCCGTGTGATCACTCTGCTCGTGGAAAAAGACGACATGTTCAAGACGCTGGAATTGAAATATTCTGGCGGAGCACGCTATCCGAATTTGTCTCGCCGCCCTCAGGCAGAGGATCTATTGGCGAAGATCGCCCAGCCGCGGGCCGCTCCGTAAGGACTTAGGCGGCTCCACGCCGAACCATCGGGCGAGCAATTCTCCGGCGGCACCGCTATGCTAGCTTGCCATGACGAATCAGCCCCGCCTATTCGGTGCCATCGAAGCCGGCGGCACCAAGTTCGTTGTTGCCATAGGCAATGAGCGCGGTGAAATCCTCGAGCGAGAGCGCTTTCCCACCGCCGATCCGGCTTCGACGCTTGCGGCCACGCACGCCTTCCTACGACATCGGGGCAAGGCACTCGGCGCGCTCGAGTCAATCGGCGTCGCCTCGTTCGGGCCGGTAGAACTGGACAAGGCTTCGCCCCGCTACGGCTGCATTGGGCATACTCCGAAGGCCGGATGGAGCGGCACCGATATGATGGGTGGCCTCGCGCGGGAGTTTCGCTGCCCGATTGGTTTTGAACTCGACGTCAACGCGGCCGCCCTCGCCGAATACAGGTGGGGAGCGGCGCGGGACGTCGATCACCTGGTGTATCTCACCATCGGTACGGGAATTGGCGGCGGCGTCATCATTGGCGGCGCGCCGATTCACGGTCTCATGCATCCTGAGATCGGCCATATCTACCCGCGACGCCATGCTCTCGATTTAGGGTTCGAGGGCGTGTGTCCGTTTCACGGCGATTGCTTGGAAGGGCTGGCCTCGGGTCCTGCCATCCTTGCGCGTACGGGAGCAGAGCTGCGGCAGCTCGATGCAACCCATCCGCAGTGGGAAATCGAGGCCGATTATCTGGGGCAGTTGTGCGCACAGCTGGTCTTGACCGTCTCGCCTCGGCGCATCGTCGTGGGCGGCGGTGTTATGAGCTCACCGCGACTGCTTTCGCTCATTCGTCCGCGGCTACAGCACTGGCTCGGTGGTTACATCGAGCGCGGCGAGGTCCATGCCTCGGTCGATGGCTATGTCGTGGCGCCGCAGTTTGGGGACAATGCCGGCGTTCTCGGCGCCTTGGCGCTGGCCATGGATGCCGCTGCACAGACCTAGGCATCAGGCAACTCACGGTCACTGTCTTTTGAACCAGCCACTTTTGCTCCTGTCCGGACTGTTGTGCGATGAGACTGTGTGGGCCGATATCCCACTGCGTCTGGAAGATGCGGCGGATGTGAGTGTCCTATCGTTCGGCGGTTTCTCGTCGATTGCCGCCATGGCCGAGCATGTGTTGGCCGTGGCCCCCGAACGCTTCGCGGTGGCGGGACATTCTATGGGCGGGCGAGTTGCACTGGAAGTGTTGCGCTCGGCGCCGCGGCGGGTTTCCGGGCTTGCTCTGCTCAATACCAATGTGCATACGGTGCGTGACGGTGAACTGCTGAGTCGAGGCCGTCTGCTGCGGCTGGCCTTCGAGCAGGGCATGTCGGCACTCGCGGCCGAATGGTTGCCGCCGATGATGGCCGACGGCGCCCGCAAGGCGGAACTCATGCCCTGCCTCACGGCAATGGTCGAACGCGCGACCTCCGATTCCTATGCCGCTCAGGTCAGCGCGATGTTGCATCGGCCGGAGGCGCTGTCAGTGCTGCCAACCATCGCTGTGCCGACCTTGCTGCTCAGTGGCAGCGAGGATGCCTGGTCGCCAATTTCGCAGCACGAGACCATGCGGCGCAGGATTCCCCACGCCACGGTGTTCGAGATCCATGGTGCGGGCCACATGGCTCCCATCGAACGGCCTGGCGCGGTCGCCGTTGCGCTGCGCGAGTGGTTGGCTAAGATTTGAACCGCTCGTGGGCAAATACCCACATCCGTCCTCATTCTGGTTATACTTTTTGAACATAGGGGGGAACGTTCATGAAGCTGATTGGACAAATAACTGTTTGCACTGTGTTGATGGCGTTAGGTTGGGCCGGTCCGGTGCTGGCTGGCGACACGCTATTCATTCACGGACACATCTACACGGGTAACCCCAAAGCACCCTGGGCCTCGGCTCTGTCCGTCAATGGATCGCGTATCGAGGCTGTCGGCACCGACGCTGCCGTCTTGAAACATCGCGGCAGTCAGGCCAAGGTGATCGACCTACATGGACAAACCGTTATTCCCGGCATCGTCGATTCACATGTCCATTTGCTCTATGGCGCCTATGCGCTGCACGGTTTGAATCTGTCCACTCCGGAGGCCAGCATCACGCCGGAGAAGGCCGACGTGCTGATCGAGCGTCTAAAGTCCTACGCGGCGGCGCATCCCCACGACGCCGTGCTGTTCGCGCGAGCGGATTTCGCCAGCGTGCCGCCGGCGACGCCCACGCATGCACTGCTCGACCGCGCCGTGGCAGATCGTCCAGTCGTGGTGCACAACACCTCTGAACATGCGCTGTGGTTGAACTCCGCCGCATTGAAAATGGCCGGCATCACCGATGAACCGCTGGCTGACCGCGACGAGGAGCGCGGCGTGATTCGCGACGCTAGCGGGCATCCGAGCGGGGTACTGCTCGAAGCCGGTATGCAACCGGCCGCCCGAGCGGTTGCCGTCCGCGTGCCGCAGGATGAGAAGCTGGCCATGGTTCAGGCCGCGACCCATTACTTGAACAGTATGGGCATCACCAGCGTCGTCAACGCCACCGGCGATCTGGCTGAAATAGAATTATACGGCACTCTGCGCGATCGCGGCGCGCTCACCGTTCGGACGCGCACCAGCTTCGGCTCGGTCGCCGTGCAGCACCATCTGACCCCGAGCTTCCTGGCCGACCTCGATCAGGCACGGCGGCTTTATCACGATGACTGGGTGTCCGCAAATTTGGTGAAATTTTTTGCCGATGGCGGCACCGGAATGATACCTCCCCTGGTGTATACGCCGCGTGATTACGAGGCTCTGGTCATGGAACTCGATTCGCGCGGTTATCAGATCATGACGCATGCCCTGCGCGCGGATTCTGTGCACATGATTCTGGATACATACGAACGCCTGGAGCAGGCGCACGGCTCGCATGATCGCCGGCTGCGTATCGAACACGCGGATGAGGTGGACGCGGTCGACTTGCCGCGGTTCGCCAAACTCTCGGTGATTGCCGGCATGCAGCCTACTTTCTGCTGCGGCGAAGACGGCCTCAATCTCGATCCGACCGACAATGTACCGTCCGATCGATGGCACAGTTTGCAGGCAAGCGGTGCCGTCCTCGCCTTCGGCAGTGACTGGCCATGCACCTGGCCGCCCAGCCCCTTCATTTCGATTCAAGAGGCTGCCACTCGGCAGGCTTGGAAATCAGCCGACACTGCCAATATAGCCGGCGTGCCGTTGGACGGCGCGGCTCAAGGCGGTGCGGCAGTTACCGGGGCCAGCTACGTTCCCGAGGAACGGATCAGCGTGGCCGATTCGGTTCGTGCGTATACCCAAGGCTCCGCCTTCGCGGCTTTCTCCGATAAGCAGGTCGGCACGCTGGAAGTGGGCAAGCTGGCGGATCTTGCGGTGCTGTCGCAGGATATTTTCACAGCGCCGCTCGAGACCATCGGCAAGACGCAGGTGGTGACGACCATGGTGGGCGGCAAGATCGTTTACACCGCCACTCACTGAAGGCCTGCGAAACCTCAATACCGGCATGCGCTGCAGGCGCGGCGCCGCCGGCGATCACCGCGCCAGCTTGGCATCCAGCCGCGGAAACACCCGGCGCGCATTGCCTTCGAATATCTTGTGGCGATCGGCGTCGCATTTGAGGAGTGCATCCAAGTAGCTTTTGGTGTCGTCGAAGTAATCACCACTCTCAGGGTCGATGCCGCGCACGGCGCCCACCATCTCCGAACCGAAGATGATGTTGTCCACCGGTATAACCTTGAGCAGTAGCTCAATGCCCGGCAAATGATAGACACAAGTATCGAAGAATACGTTTTTCAGCAGGTAGTCCTTAAGTGGGGGACGATTCATGTCCTGCGCCAGTCCGCGGTAGCGGCCCCAGTGATACGGAACCGCCCCGCCGCCATGCGGAATGATGAATCGCAATGTCGGAAAGTCGGCGAACAAGTCGCCGCTAAGAAACTGCATGAAAGCGGTGGTATCGGCGTTGATGTAGTGCGCGCCGGTGGCGTGGAAATTCGGGTTGCAGGAGGCGCTCACATGCACCATGGCGGGCACATCGAGCTCCACCATTTTCTCGTACAGCGGATACCAATGCCTGTCGGTTAGCGGCGGTGAGGTCCAATGGCCTCCGGAAGGATCGGGATTCAAATTGCAGCCGACGAATCCCAGCTCGGTGACGCAGCGTTCCAGTTCGGCGGCGCTGTTCACTGGCGCCACCCCGGGCGACTGCGGTAATTGACAGACGCCGATGAAATTTTGTGGGTACAGCGATACCACACGATGGATCAGATCGTTGCACGCTTCAGTCCAGCGGCGGCTGGTGGTTTCATTGCCGATGTGGTGCGCCATGGCCGACGCACGCGGCGAGAATATCGTCAAGTCCGTGCCGCGCGCGCGCTGCAGCTTCAGCTGGGCATTTTCCAAGCTGTCGCGAATCTCATCGTCGCTGATTCTTGTATTCGCGCTCGAGGGAACGTCGATATTCGCCTTCAGTCCCGCGATTTGCTCGTCACGGAATTTCTGCAACGCGGCGGGGGCGGTAGTGTAGTGACCATGGCAGTCGATGATCATGTGTATCCCTTGAGTTAGTCGGCCCAATACATGCGGGTTGGGTTATCCACCAAGATCTCCTGTCTAGTCGTCGGGTCCGGGCAGATTTCTGTGAATAGATCGACCAGTTCTCCGTCATTGGGCATGTCCTTAGTGATATTCGGATGCGGCCAATCTGTACCCCAGAGAATGCGCTGCGAATCCACCGCGATTAGAGCGCGCGCAAACGGCGCCGCATCCCGAAACGGCCGTTTGCCCACGGACACGCGTTCCGAACCGCAAACCTTGACCCATGCCAGCGGATTGTCGCGGAACAGATTCAGCAATGACTCGAATGGGCGCTGGCCGAGGCCGTCGGCCGCTTTAACGCGCCCCATATGGTCGATGATGAAGGGCACGTCGATTCGGCTCAAAAGGTCCTGCTGCGCCAAAATGTCTTCGGCATCGAAATGCAGCACCACATGCCATCCCAGGGGCTTGACCCGCGCCACCAAGCGGTGGAACACGTCGAGGTCCGGGACGCCGCCCAAGTGCTTGACGAAATTGAACCGAATACCGCGAATTCCGCCCTCGTGCAGGGCCTGCAATTGTTGGTCCGATACCGCATCGTCGACACAGGCAACGCCGCGATAGCTGCCGTGGCTCGACGCGATGGCGTCCAAGGTCACCGCCATGTCCGTGCCATGGCAGCTCGCGTGAACGATGACCGCGCGAGACACGCCGAGCCGAGCGTGCAATCGGCGCAGGTTCTCCACCGGAGCGTCGGGTGGCGTATAGCTGCGATCCGCAGCGTAGGGAAACTTGCTCGCCGGTCCAAAGACATGACAGTGCGCATCGCAGGCGCCGGAGGGCAAGTTTAGGAAGGGCTTGATCGGATTCGGATCGGGAGGCAAGCAGCTTTTCAGCGGATTTTTCGCAGCGGCAGTCATTTCAGAAGATCCCGCTGCCAGGCTGCTTCATCTTCGAAATACCTCAAACCGGCCTTGGCAAGAGATTCACGCATGCCGTACACATCGAGCCCCAGTTCTCCCGCTGCGAAGCGCTTGCGATTCCCCGCCTCCTTCGCCTCGCGCGCCGATGCGGCAGCGGCGACTCTGCCCGCCTGCAGCTTGGGCACGATTACCACGCCGTCGTCATCCGCGATCACCACATCGCCCGGATGCACCAGGGCTCCGGCGCAAACGATCGGTGTATTGACCGACCCGAGCGTGGCCTTAACAGTGCCTTTGGCATGCACGGCCTTCGCCCATACCGGAAATCCAATGTCGCGCAGCTCCCCGGTATCGCGGCAGCCGGCATCGGTCACCAGCGCCTGCGCGCCGCGCGCACGGAATGAGGTCGCGAGTAGATCTCCGAACATGCCGTCGGTATTATCGGAGGAGGTTCCCAGCACGGCTACGTCGCCCGGCTGCAGCATCTCGGCGGCGACGTGCAGCATCCAATTGTCGCCGGGATGGGCAAAGATGGTGAGCGCCGTGCCGCAGGCCTTGGCACCCGGGTAAATAGGTCGCATATAAGTATCCAGCAGCCCTACCCGACCCATCGCCTCGTGCACCGTGGCGACACCATATTCCGCAAGCGTCGCGACGCTGGCAGCATCGGCGCGCACCACGTGTCTAACCGCTATCCCCGATCGTCCTATCATGGCAGCACCCTTTCACATCATTGGTTAGATACGAATACTTCGCCGCGCATGATGAGCCGCGCGGTTCGCAGCAGCGCGGCTTGCAGAACCTGTGTGGGCTGCGCCGCGTTCATGGTTAGAATCACACTAAATTCGCCGCTCGGGTGTTCCACCGAAACGGTCTTAGTGAGGCTGGCCGGTACCTCGGCATAACGATTCGCGACACTGCCCGGAAGCACGGCGGCCGTGGCCACCGTTACCGCGCCCAATACCCCCACGGCAGAATGGCAGTCGCGCGGGATGAAGGTGCGCGTGCAAATCTGCCCGCCCGCCCTCGGTCTAGCCACCAAACACATTTTCGGTACGACCTTCTTGGTCACATCGCCCAGATTCATCGCGAGGCCCGCCTGCAGGCGAATCGATTCGATCCTTAGCTTAAGCGCGGTGTTGGCGTTGAGTTCATCGCGGGTCTCATAACCCGTTACGTCCAATGCGTCGGCAGCCATGAGCACCACGGGCATGCCATTGTCGATACACGTGACATCGACGCCGTTGAACCGATCTACGAGGCGCCCTGTGGGCAGCAGCGCACCGCACACCGACCCCGCCGTCTCCAGAAAACTGATATTGACGGGTGCGGCCGACCCCGGCACGCCGTCGATGCGGGCTTCACCCGAGTACTCGATACTACCTCCCGGAGTTCGTACCTGGATATCGCTCAAGGTTCCGGTGTTGCGCGTCAGTACTCGCAATGTGGTGACATCGCCCGTAGCTTTCACCAGTCCTGTCTCGAGGCCGAAGGGCACCACCGCCGCCAGCATATTGCCGCAATTGGGGGTGGTGTCGACCAGCGCCTCCTTGACGGACACTTGGGCAAACAGAAATTCCAAATCGACCCCCGCGGTCTGACCGGGTCGGACTATGCCGACCTTGCTGGTCAAGGGATCCGCGCCGCCCATCCCGTCGATCTGGCGCACATCGGGCGAACCCATCACCGACAACAGGATCGCGTCGCGCTGCGCCACGCCCGAGGGCAAATCGCTTTCCAGGAAGAACGGACCTCGTGAGGTTCCGCCGCGCATAAAGAGACAGGGAATGGATCGCTGCATAAATTCCGCTCGGGACATTCGACCGCGCCGACGATCACGTATACTATCAAGTAATGAGCTACATACCTGTTATAACAATTCGGCATAGATCGTGAACCGAAGCGGCGCATGGATCTGAAACAGCTCGAGTATTTTCGCCACGTCGCGGAGTTAGGCAGCTTCACGCGCGCCGCCTCGTTTCTATCCGTGGTGCAACCGGCGCTGAGCCGCCAGGTACGACAACTGGAAGTCGAACTGGGCCAGAATCTATTCGACCGTAACGGTCGTGGAGTGGTGCTGACCGAGGCCGGCACTCGCCTGCTGGAACACACTCGCGGCATTCTGATGCAAGTGGGCCGAGCCCGTCAGGAACTCGAGGAGCAGAAAAACGGCGACTCGGGTCATTTCGTGCTGGGGTTGCCGCCGAGTCTGGGACGCAGCGTCACGGTTCCGCTGGTCAAGGCCTTCGGTCGGCTGCTGCCCAACGCCAGTCTCGCCACCGTCGAGGGCTTGTCTGCCTACATGCTCGAATGGTTGAATATCGGTAGGGTCGACTGCGCTCTGGTTTACAACGCGCCCGCCTCGCCCAGCCTCGAATTACAACCCCTGCTGGACGATCAGCTGTTTCTGATCGCGCCGCTTGCGCTCAAACCGAAGGTCAAGGCACGCAAGTCCATCACTCTTACCGAACTCGCCGACTACCCGCTCATTATTCCGAGTCGCCCACATTCCATACGCATGTCGGTTGAAAATGCGCTGGCAAGCGTCGAGCGCAAGATCCGTGTGGCGCACGAAATAGAATGCATTCCCGCGGTCATCGATTTGGTTCGGCAAGGCCATGGTTTTGGGGTACTGCCCATGAATGCAGTGCGATCCACGCCATGGGTCGATGCAGTGCAGGTCAAGCCCATACTCGCGCCCACCTTAAAGACATCGCTGTGCATCGCCATCTCGGCGCAGCGGCCCAAAAGCCCCCTGATGCGCAAGGCGGTCGAGGTGATCCGCGACATCGTGCGCCAAGAAATTCGTCGCGCGGAGATCCCTGCATGAGCAAGCCACGCGACTATGAAAGTATTCCCGGCACCTATGTCTATGACGCCGCGCGCGGCCGCATCGGCTATGCATTGAACATGTTCTGCATGTCGTTGAACAAGGCGGAGAATCGGCAGCGCTTCAAAGAGAACGAAGCCGCCTATCTCGATGGCTTTGCACTCAATGCCGAGCAGCGCCGCACCGTGCTGGCGCGGGACTGGTTAGGAATGCTGCGAGTGGGAGGAAATATCTACTACACGATCAAGATTGCCTTTTGCGACGGTCTGACTTTTCAGGATGTGGCCGGCATGATGTCTGGGGTATCCAAGGAAACCTATGCGCAAATGATGTTGACGGGTGGGCGCAGTCCCGATGGCAATCGCCACAAGGATTCTGGTCCCGTGGATACCGACCATGGCTAAAATTGTCGCCGGCATCGCCACCTCGCATGTGCCGGCCATCGGCGTCGCGATGGATCGCGGCATGACGGGCACTCCCTATTGGGAACCGCTCTTCAAGGGCTATGGGCCCGCGCGCGAATGGCTCGCTAAATTGGCGCCGGACGTGGCCATCATCGTCTACAACGATCACGCGTCGGCATTCTCCTTGGAAATAATTCCCACGTTTCTGATCGGCGTGGCCGACAAATTTCCCATCGCCGACGAGGGCTTCGGCCCGCGTCCCGTGCCCGTAGTCCAGGGACATCCCGAACTCGCCTGGCATCTGGCGGAATCTCTGATTCTCGATGAGTTCGACATGACCATAGCCAACGAAATGCCGGTTGATCATGGCCTCACCGTGCCGCTGTCGGTGACCTGCGGGCAGCCGAGTGCCTGGCCTTTCCCAGTCATTCCGCTCTGCGTGAACGTGGTGCAATACCCCCCACCCACCGGCGCTCGTTGCTTCAAATTAGGCAAGGCGATTCGCCGCGCCGTGGACAAATTCGATGAGGACCTACGGGTGGTGATTTACGGAACCGGAGGCATGTCGCACCAGTTGCAAGGCGAGCGGGCCGGACTGATCAATCGGCCATTCGATACCGCGTTTCTAGACGGCATGACCCGGGACCCGTTGGCGCTTACTCGAATCACTCACACCGAGTACATGCGCGAGGCCGGCTCGGAAGGCGTCGAGATGGTTATGTGGCATGTCATGCGCGGCGCGCTCGATGACAACGTCGCCGAGATTTATCGGCACTACCATGTTCCGGCATCCAACACCGCCGCCGGGCTGATGATTCTGGAAAACAGGAGCCCGTCATGAAGGTCTGTCTGGCGGGCCACGGCGCGTTCGGCATCAAGCACTTGGAAGCCATGGCGAAGATCCCGGGCGTCGAAGTCATTTCCCTGGCCGGATCGAATATGGATTCGGCGCGCGAGGTCGCTCAACAATGGAAGATTCCGCACTGGACTGCGAATTTGGCCGAAAGCCTGGCGCAGCCAGGCCTGGACGCGGTGATCCTGACCACGCCTACGCAGATGCACGCGGCACAGGGTGAACAATGCATGCGCGCCGGCAAGCACGTCATGATCGAAATCCCGATGGCCGACTCGGTTGCGGATTCCGAGCGGCTGGTGCGCGTGCAAAGAGAAACCGGCGTGGTTGCCATGGCCGGGCATACGCGCCGCTTCAACCCCAGCCATCAATGGGTTCACCAACGCATACTCGCCGGCGAACTCAAGGTTCTGCAGATGGATGTGCAGACCTATTTCTTCAGGCGCACCAACACCAATGCACTCGGCAAGCCTCGCAGCTGGACCGATCACCTGCTCTGGCACCATGCCTGCCACACCGTCGACTTGTTCGGCTATCAGACCGGCGAAAGCGCATCGCAGGCCTATGCCCTGCAGGGCCCGAAGCACCCCACTCTGGGCATCGCCATGGACATGAGTATCGGATTGAAAGTGACTTCGGGCGCCATCTGCACCCTGTCCCTGTCGTTCAACAATGACGGCCCCCTGGGTACTTTCTTCCGCTACATCTGCGATAACGGAACTTACATCGCCCGCTACGATGAGCTGCTGGACGGCAAGAATAACCCCATCGATGTGTCGAAGGTCGATGTCTCGATGAACGGCATCGAGCTGCAAGACCGTGAGTTTTTAGCCGCCATCCGCGACCGGCGCGAACCGAACTCCAGCCTCGCGCAATGCCTGCCGGCCATGCGGACGCTGGGGCATCTTGAGCAGCAGGTGAACGCCGCCCCGCCGTAGTGGCCGACGACTTCTAAGCGCCCGGCAGTGCGGCTATCGTCTCTACCGTAATTCAACCTGTCGCAAGTCGACCAATGGGGATATTCATGCATATTTTTCGTTATCGCGGCGCGATTGCGGCGCTTCTCACACTGACTGTTTCGCCGTATGTCTTTGCGGATACGCCCGCCCCCGCCGATCTGGTCCTGACAGGCGGAAAGATCTACACCGTGGACAAGCTACGATCCACCGCCGAAGCATTAGCCGTTCGAGATAAGAAAATCATCTTCGTCGGTTCCGCCACCGATGCGAAGCAATGGATTGGGCCCCAGACGACCGTCGAGCAGCTTGGGGGGCGGTTGGTTTTACCCGGCCTATTCGATTCGCATATTCATCCTATCGGCATTATTCCTGTCAAGGCTTGCGATCTTGATAGCCGAGAAAAGACGCTGCGCGAACTTTCCGTGTTTGTTCGCGGCTGTGTCGACCGGTTCAAAGTGCCGGAGGGAGGTTGGCTGAACGTGCATCAGTGGAATTTCTCCGACGGTAATCAACCCGGTGCCGAATATCAAACCCTGCGTGAAGCTCTGGACGAGGCATCCAAGACCGTCGCCATACAACTACTGGGAAACGACGGCCATCATGGAGCGTTCAATAGCGTTGGATTGGCCAGAGCGAGGAATGCCGCGGGCGGTGTAGTTGGATTGTCCAAGTCGACATTAGCGAAGGATTTTGGCGCATACACTAAGTTCATCGGCGTCGATGCCGATGGCAATCCGAACGGTGCTGTCAACGAAGATGCACGCGGGCTGGTACAGGCCCCCGACATTCTAGGGGCGGAGTTTGACGCATCGATGAAGGCCCGAGCGCAGCTGCCGCGTCTGCTCAATGCCGCGGGAATCACCGGAGTCATGGATGCGTTGGTGGCGCCTCGAGTATTCGATTTGTACGACGCGCTGGAACGAGAAGGCGCGCTCACTGTTCGAGCGACTCTCGCTCAATTCTATGACCCCGAACAGATCAAGACTGCCGACGGCAAAGTAGATTATGACCGCATGTTGAACGACGCCCAGAGAATCCGGGCTAAATATGCGTCAGATCCGCTCATTCGCGCCGATGTAGTCAAACTTTTTGGCGATGGGGTCATGGAAGGCAACCCCTATGCGACGCCCCCCACTTTGCCTAATACCCTGGCCTTGAATCCCTATAAACAGCCCATCTTCGGCAAGGATGGCCAGGGCAAGCTCACGGTGACGGGATACGTCGATACCGACTCGAACGTCTGCAAGGAGGTGCGGAGCAATGAGCTCAAGTACGCCAAACCCAAAGCAGTGGCGGAATTCACCGCAGCGAATCATTTTCACCCTGGTCAATGCACGATTTCCTACGGTCAGTTACAGCATGATCCGGCTGTCATTAAGGAGTTCATCAAGCGATTCCACCTCGCCGGCTTCGCGCTTCACGTTCACGTCATTAGTGACGGAACCCTCAAGACCGTGCTCGACGCAATAGAAGCCTCCCGCGCGGCCGATGGGATATCAACCCAACTGGACGGATTAGCGCATGTTCAACTGGCGCAGCCGTCCGATGTCGCCCGAATCGGTAAGGATCATTTGTACGTTGCGTTCACCTATTCGTGGGCCAATGCCGAGCCGGAGTACGATATGACTGTAGTTCCGTTCATCGATAAAGTGATCGGGAATAGTTTTGCGGCGCTGCACGCTCCGAATGGCTATTACGAGCGAAACGTATATCCGTTCAAAAGCGTCAAAGATGCCGGGGGAATACTGGTGGCCGGATCCGATGCGCCGGTCAACACGCGGGACCCGCAACCGTTCGTGAACATGGCGCTTGCAGTGACGCGGAGGATACCGGGACAGAAACCTCAGAATATCGGTCAGGCAGTGAGCATAGGCGATGTGATCGACGCGTACACCATCAACGGCGCCCGCTTTCTTCACCGTGAGCAGGTGGCCGGATCGCTCGAAGTCGGTAAGTCCGCCGACTTTATTTCCCTCGACCAAGATATCCTACAGTTGGCCGCCTCCGGCCACGCGGAAGACATCGCCCGGACTCACGTCTTGGCGACCTGGTTTCAGGGAAAGAAGGTGTATTCAAGCGCCGGTCAATAGTGTCCTCCCCGCCGGGACTTCGCTATACCGCTGCAAGCCCGGGATATTGCCTCGCGTGCACCTCATCGGCTCAGTTAGCCCGAGTGGTCACGTCGTCGACCAATAATACTTCGCACGCCCCCCCTCCCGTGTCATTGCGTACCAGCGATGTCTTGATCCACATGCCGTCGTCGCGCAGGCCGTCCACCAGCTCGCCGGACAGAGTGACGACTTGACCCGGCCTCAACCGCGAAAGCTGTCTGGCAATCGTCGAAGTCTGCGGGATAACATGCGTATTAGCGCTATGGATGATGATCGAGTCCTTGGCGAGGGGCGAGTCGGTGGGCACTCGCCAGTAGTAGAACCGATTGGATTGCGAAATGTCGATGCTGCGCAGGATTCGATTGTCTGACATGGGGCCCCAGCCCAAGGCCAGGTCTTCCGGAACCAGATCGGACAGCGCGTCGAAATGATAGCTTTCACTGGCCAGTACGCGCGCGGTGATCAGATAACGAGCGCGAACCGTCAAACTCCAGCGCCCAACTTGCACTTTGTCGCCATACGGCACATCGCTTTGCTGCGGATCATCCGCTGCAAGTATGCCGTCCGGCGGATGGTAGGGGCGAGTGGAAAACCAATTCCACGCTCCCCAGCCGATATAGGCCAGCAGAGCAAACTTGAGAATGGGATGGCGCCACATGGGTCCACTTTGGCGCAAAACAGGCTATCGTACCGTGAC
>JANYLM010000037.1 GCA_025357835.1 Gammaproteobacteria bacterium | reverse complement strand
TCCCAGCGCAAGATTGAGGCTGGTTTGCAAGCGATTCGCGCGCGCCGCCCGCAGCGCCGCCAGCGCCTCGGGCAGCAACACAATGGCGGCGATGATGACTCCGACCAATGCATTCGGGGCTCCTAATCGCGACACCGCCGCCTCCAGGCTGGGAGCCAGCTTCTTCGCCAGCAGCACCACCGCTATCAGGCACAACAGCAAGAGTAAGGAGCTTATGGCGGTCATCGCATTGTTTGGCCGTGCCGTGTGCTGCGTCGATGCCTCGAGGGCCTCGTCTTGCAGAAAGTACTGCCGGTGGCCGATGGTTTGCGTAAAAACGAATGCGCCGTAGATCACCAGCGTCACGACGCCGATGAGCGCGAGCTGGCTGGAGGAATAATAGGGTCCGGGAATGGTGACGGTGTAGTTGGGAAAGACCATGGTCATGATGGCGATGGTCCCCAAGGCCACCAGTGCCGCGCTGACCCCGTCGAGGCCGAAGCTCTGCTCGCGGTGCATGACCCCGCCGACCAGCAGGCATAGACCGATGATGCCGTTCAGTATGATCATCACGGCCGCGAACACCGTATCCCGCGCCAAGCCCGCAGCTTCCTCCCCACCGGCGGCCATCAAGGACACTATGAGTGCGACCTCGATTAGGGTGACGGCCAGCGCCAGTACCAAGGTCCCGTAGGGTTCCCCCACGCGATGAGCGACCACCTCTGCATGGTGTACGGCGGCGAACACACTGCCGGCGAGACCCACCGCGATGAAACCTAAGATAATTCCACCGAATCCGAACCCCGCCGCCAGCAACACAGCCCCCGCAAGCAGCGGGGCGGCAATCGTCCAAATCGGAATTCGAGCCCTAGGTTTCATATGGTTCGGTTATTCTCGCAGGTCTGGTCGGAAAATCGCTACCGGGGAGTGTTGAAAATAATGAGACAACGATACATGAGCCTTTGCTTCAGCGCTGCGGCGGTCGGCATGAGCCTGGCCGCATACGAGAACTCAAGCGCCAACGCTACCGCCGCCGCCCCGGATGCCGTGCGTGCCCAGGCGCGAGAGATATTCGCCCAGGTCATCGGCATTGAAAGCTCGATCGGCACGGGGAAAGTCCCCGTCGTGGCCAAGTATCTCGCGGAACGCTTCAAGGCGGGGGGCTTTCCCGCCGCCGACATTCATATTTTACCGCTGGGCGAGACCGCATCCTTGGTCGTGCGCTATAGGGGCAATGGCAGCGGCGGACGACCGATCGCATTCATCGCTCATATGGACGTGGTCACCGCGAAGCGCAGCGATTGGCAGCGAGACCCTTACCATCTCACCGAGGAAGATGGGTTTTTCTACGGCCGCGGCACATCGGATGTCAAACAGGAAGTGGCGCTTCTGACCACGACCTTCCTGCGGCTCAAGGCCGAGGGTTTCGTGCCGACGCGCGATCTGATCATTGCGTTCAGCGGCGACGAGGAAACCGCGCAGGCAACGGCAAGAGATCTGGTGACCACGCATCGGGACCTCGTCGACGCGGAGTTCGCTCTGAACGGGGATGGCGGCGGCGGTGTGCTCAGCGAGGGAATGGCCAAGCCGCTTATTTTCTATGTACAGGGTGCTGAGAAGAGCTCGGCGCAATTTTTACTGACCACGCACAACCCCGGCGGCCACAGTTCCCAGCCGCGTCCCGACAACGCGATTTACGAGCTAGCCGATGCCCTCAAGGCGGTGCAGGGTTACGAATTTCCGGTCATGTGGAATGAATGGACGGTCGGAGATTTCAAGGCCGCGAGTGTCGTGAACAAAGGCCCGCTGGGCGATGCGATGTCGCGTTTCGCGGCGGACCCAGGCAACGCGACTGCGGCGGCGGAAATCGCGAAGACTTCGGCCTTCATCGGCCGCATCCGTACCACCTGTGTGGCGACCATGCTTGTGGGCGGCCACGCTGAAAACGCACTGCCGCAGTCGGCTACCGCCACCGTCAATTGCCGAATTTTTCCGGGCACCAGCCCGGCAGACGTGCAGAATACGTTGCAAGGGCTGGTGGGCCCTAAGGTAGAAGTGAAACAAGGCTACGACGCGCTGGTGTCGAATGCCTCGCCGATGCGTGCCGACGTCATGAGTGCGGTGGCAAAAGCCGTACAGGCATCATCTCCGGGCGTGCCGGTCGTGCCGACCCAAGCAGCGTACGCAACTGATGGCGCCGTATACCGCAACGCTGGGATACCCACCTATGGCGTGGGCGGGGTGTTTGTCATGAACAGCGAGGAGTTCTCGCACGGTCTAAATGAGCGAATCCGAGTGAACGAGTTCTACAAGGCATTGGCCTACTGGGATGTGCTGATCAAGGCCCTCGCGGGTTAACCGGGTCTGCCCAGCGCAATCTGCAGAGCCGTGCGCTTCGCGGCGGCGGTCAGGCGGCGCATTTCGGCCGCTTTCGGGCTGTGCGCGCCCCGCACCACCATCAACCCTTCGATGAGGGCGGCGAGCAAAGTTGCTCGGCGTCTGACCTCGGCGGCGCCGGCTCGTGGCACGAGTTCCGCAATGCGTTCGCTGAGTTGCTGGATGTCGATGCCGTAGAGGTCGCTCAGCAGACCGTCGGAGCGGGCGTCCAAGCAGTTGAGCAGCGCCCAAAACTGCAGGAAAAAGCACCGCGTCGGCGTTTGAGCGATGTCGTGCAAATTGAAATCCATCACCGCTTCGAAGCGCGCGACACGATCGTTCTCTGCATTCGCCAGCACCTGGACGTAGGCGCCGCGATAGCGGGTATCGGCGTCACGGAACAGACCGCGAACCAGATCGTTGCGGGTGGGAAAGTAATACTGCACGTTCGACAATCGCATCGCAGCGCGTGCCGCGATATGGCGCATCGAAAACTCGCCGCAGCCCTCATCCGTCAATAATTCGCGCGCCGCATCGATCACGCGCTGAGCCGTTTGTTTGCCTGTGCGGCTTGTGCCCCGAGCGGGCCGCTTCCTGGCGGGCATATCCAGTCCTCTTGGCCAAACTTGACTGCGGCCGGGACCGATTGTAACGTATCGTCGTGAAATAGGTCACTTGACCAAATATAGAGAGACGCATGATGGAACTCGACCCCAACAATGCAACCGGCATCGATGCCGACGCCATAGAAACTCTGCGGGACGGTTCTTCCATCACCCGCAGGGATTTCGTCGGCGGTTCACTCATCGGCGCGGGCGCGGCGCTGTTGAACCTGGCGTCTCCCGCGGCGATCAAGACGGCCGCCGCGCAGACCAGTCCCATGCCCATGACGGGGCTGGGCCCCGATTGGACCGGTCCGGGCGGAATCGGCGACTACGCACGATCCAACGGCAACACACACGAAGTGGTCAATGCGGCGCACGCCGGCATTCGCAATCAGCAATGGGATCGCGCGCTGCGATCGGCCCTCGACACCGGCGAAATTCCCGACGTCGTCATCGTGGGCTGCGGGATGGCGGGACTGTCGGCCTGTTGGGCCTACCGCAAGGAGCGTCCGAGCGCTCAGGTGCTCATGCTCGATCAACATCCGATTTTCGGCGGAGAGGCCAAGCAAAACGAGTTCGACGTCGATGGGTATCATTTGACCGCGCCCCAGGGTGCGACCGGAATCGTGGTGCCGTTCAGCAAGGCCAAGGATGCGGGCATGTGGACGCGCTTCGCCACGGATCTTGGATTTCCCGACGAGTTCGTCTACCAAAAGCCGTCGGGGCTGAACAAGGATATTTTGATTCCCGAGGATGCGTGGAGTCCCATGCATGTCGCATGGGAGCGTTCCGACACCGGCTTTTATTACGATAATCACGGCTGGGTGAAGAACCCATGGCGCGACGGCTTCAGGCACGCACCGATTTCGGATGCCGCCAAAAAAGCGCTCGTTGACATGGAGCTTTATCGTACCCCGCCGCGGCGCGCCGACTGGGAGCCTTGGCTGGACAGCATGACCTACGCCCAGTTTCTGACCAATGTCGTCGGAATCGAACCGTCGGTGCTGCCGGACGTGCTCAAGTACCTCAATCCAGTGACCGCGGCCATGGGCTGCGGACTCGGCGCCGACGTCATCTCGGCGTATTCCGCCTACAATTTCATTCAACCGGGAGTGAACGGGTACTACCGCTATCAAACCGGCGGCGTAGATCCCACGGATGAGATTTATCTGGCAAGTTTCCCCGGCGGCCATGCGGGAACGGCGCGCCACTTTCTCAAGAAGATACTCCCAGCCGCGTTGCTGGGCGAATACCGGATGACGGACATACTCAACAGCCCGGTGCAATGGGATCAACTCGATCGCGCTCATGAGCCGGTGCGCATGCGGCTGTCCTCGACCGTGGTGCAAGTGATGCACGACGGGCCGCCCGAAACCGCCAAGCACGTCGTCGTGACCTATTTGCGCGACGGACGGTTGTGCAAGGTGCGCGCGAAGGCGGCCATCCTCTGCGGGCAGCAGCACGCCAACCGGCGCATTTGCCGTGACATTTCGCCCGAGTACCGCGAAGCGATGAACGGCTTTCAGCACGCGCCGATGCTGACGGTCAACATCGCCCTTCGCCATTGGAAATTTCTTGAGAAACTCGGTATTGCATCTGCCCGCTGGTTCGATGGTTTCGGGTGGTGGGTCAGCTTGCGCCGCAACCTGGAGATTCCGGGGCAGGTCACGCAGCCGTTGGATCCGTCCAAGCCCGTGGTTCTGACCATGTACAACCCCTTCCCCCTGCCCGGCGTGCCGTTTCCCCAACAGTGCACGGCCGCCCGGATGCAGCTCTTTGGAATGTCCTATGCGCAGATCGAGATGGCGGTTCGTGGGCAATTCACCAAGATGTTTGGTGATTACGGTTTCGACGCCGATCGCGACATTGCCGGGATCATCACCAATCGCTGGGGACATGCCTACGTAGTCGATCCGCCCGGGTTCTTTTTCGGCAAGGACGGCAAGCCGGCGCCGAAGGAAGTGATTCGCCGGCGTTTTCATCGCTTAAGCTTCGGTCATTCGGAATTGTCGGGCGCGCAGATGTGGGAGACCGCGGCCGAAGAGGGCGAGCGCGCCGCAATGCAAGCATTGGAGGTTAGCTGATGAAACGGTCGATTGTGATAGCAGGCGTGCTGCATGCACTACTGGTCGCGAGCGTGGCAATGGCGGAGGCGCCGGTGCCGGCTGCGCCGCCGGGCAAGACCGCTGTCTTGCCCCTGAAGGCCGCTGCCGTGCCTACGAGCGCTGCCGCTGCACAGGCGGCCGCCGCAAAGGATAGTCCCCAGCTTGCCGCCTTCCGTCGAGCGATTCGTGCGCGATATGATATGAAGGAGCGGGCGTTCGCCGCTCACGACGCCGAAACCATCGTCACCCAATTCTATACGCCCGATGTCATTTCAGTGGGTGAGGGCGAGGGCATTTACATGGGCCGCGACCAGATACGGCCGCTGTACCAAGAGGTGGTGAAGAGCAACCGCGTCAAAGTGGATTCGGTTTACACCTTTGTCAACGGCGATGCCGGCTGGGATTGGGCGGACTTCCACGTCTATCCGACCGACCCCAAGAAGCCGCCATTCACCTTCGTGATCCTGTTTCTGTGGGCCAAGGTCGATGGGGTATGGCTGTGCAAGGGCGATTTCTTTGTCGACGGCAGTCTACGCGGCGGCAAACTTTCGCCCGCATCGACGCACTAGGTTATCGATGGCCTGCGGGCGTCTAGGCGGCGAGCCGGAAAGTGCGCAAATGGATGCTGGTTTCAGTGGTTGCGATGCCCTTGATCTTGCGCATGCGTTCGAGCACCTCGGATAGATCGGCGCATCGAAGATGCGGATACCTCGGCGATTAGGTCCCACCGCCCGTTGGTGTCGTGTAGTGCGGTGAGAGCCGGGTCGCCGAGCAGGAGCCGCGCGATTTCGCGAGTTCTATCACCCTCGATGGCAACGCTGACCCAGGCCTTGACATCGGCGATACGCGCGCCGGTGCGCAGCGCCACTGTGAAACCGACGATGGTGCCGGACTTCTCGAGACGGGCGATTCGATTGGCGACCGTGCCGCGCGACACGCCCAGCGTCTTGGCCAGGGTCGCGGTGCTGGTGTGTGCGCCGACGCGCAGCAGGCCCAGTAATTTGCGGTCCAGGGGATCCATGGAGTTCTCTTGGGCGACGGAGAAGTCGGCCGGCGTCACGGCTGAAAGGCTCATGCCGCCGGTTCCCTAGTCACCGCGTGCCGCCAAGTCATATCGACCACCCAACTGTTTGCCGGCCTGGGATCGACTTGCGGGGGTCGCCCGAACTAGCTTAGTGTGCGCGGAATAGAGGAAATTTTCATGCCGAATGCTCAATTGCGTGACTGGCGCAACGACGGTGTCAAGGTCATCAGAAGTGACCGGCTGGATAGCAATACGCCGCAGACCCCCGGCATGCTCCGCGCCGCCGCCGTGAATTCGGCCCGCGGTGCGCAGAAGATTTGGGCCGGGACCGTGATCATTCATCCGAACGCTAAGACCGGCGCTCACCACCACGGCGCGCTGGAAAGCGTCATCTACGTAGTACGCGGCGTGGCGCGGATGCGCTGGGGCGAGCGTCTCGAATTCGTCGCCGAGGCCGATGCAGGCGATTTTATATTCGTACCGCCCTATGTGCCGCACCAGGAGATTAATCGCTCGAGCGATACGCCTCTCGAATGCGTGTTGGTGCGCAGCGACAATGAATCGGTGGTCGTCAACCTCAACATCGATGCCGCCGAGCGGGTGGAGGAAGTATACTGGGTCGATCCAATTCATCGGGCGGTGACGAAATGATTCCGGTCTGCTAGGCCGCTACTCGCCTGCGGCGTGCTCCGCGGCGATGGTGCTCCAGTTGGGAGCCTGGGACAGTTCGGTATTGGCGAAACCTGCCGCGTCCTATATTCCGGCGTTCCTTAGCACTGGGCCGTGTGCCCGATACCGTGGGGCCCGATATGAGAAATCCTGCGCCCGCAGCGGGAATTACTCAGACGGTGTACATTTGCAGCCTATGGGGGACCCAATTCGCGTACTAATTGCTGAGGACAATGACGAATTGCGCTCGGTGGTGATCTCGTTGCTCGACACCGAAACCGACCTGCGCTGTGTGGCTGACACGGGTTTGCTAGAGGAAGTGGTTCCCCTGGCCACTGCTACCGACGCGCAGTTGGTCATCCTTGACATCGAACTGAATGGCAAATCCAGCGTGGCTTCTCTACCTCAATTCAAGCGCGATCTACCCAAGGTGCGGTTCCTTATGCATAGCGGCTATGGCCACCCCGCATTGATAGCGGGCGCGTTGGCTGCAGGCGCATCGGGTTACGTGTTGAAATCCGGTAACGCCGACGAACTGGTGCATGCGATTCGCAAATGCATGATCTCTTGGCCCGCTTAGCTAGGGTTTAGCGCCATGATCTGTGCAAAAGTCCTATTTTTCGGCTATTTTAACTGGGTCGAATTACAGGAGTGCCCATCAGGTGACCGCACACGAACCTGTCTTGGCCGGTATAGCCCGTGAGCGGCAGCAGTGCTGAAGTGGCAGCTGAGCCGCGGAAGGCAGGTGGCGCATTGAGCAACAACGATCTTGATGAGTTTGCTGCGCTTATCGAGCGCGAACGCGAGCGTTTGCTGAGCACTTGGCGCATCCAGATTCGCCAATTGCCTTCCGCGGCCGGCTTGGACACGCCCAGGCTGAACGATCATATGCCTGGAATTCTCATCGAATTGGCCATGGCATTGCGATCAAGATCCGATGAAACCATTGCCGAAACCCTCATGGAAGGCAGCCCCCCGGCGCATGGCCTGCAGCGCGCCGATGAAGGCTTTGATATTGCGGAAATTGTCGCCGAGTACAATATCCTGCGAGGCTGCATCCATGACCTCGCCACAGCCGCCGGGCTGGTACTCCAAGGACGGGCTTTCCACATTGTCAATCGGGTGCTGGATAGTGCCATTGGCATCGCGGTTCAAACCTTTGCTGCTCATCAGGCAGCAGAAGTACAGAAACGCCGAGAGGAATACCTCGGCTTCGTCATGCACGACCTGCGTACTCCGTTAAACGCGGTGGCGTTGGCTGCGCGAGTTCTCGAGCGAACACTCCCTGCGGCATTGGGCGAGGCTCAAAGCGGCAAAATGTTCGGCAGCATGCGACGCAATGTAATGCAACTCGAGGCGCTGGTAGGGAAAATTCTCGATGAGAATGTACACGTTAAAACCGATGTTGGGGTCAAGATCGTAAAGCGTTACTTGGATCTCTGGCCCCTCGTGGAGGCGCTCTTCGATGATCTTTACCCCGTATTAGGTACGCGCCATGCACAGCTGATTAACCTAGTACCGGGCGACATGGTTGTTTATGCAGATGCAGTTTTGTTGCGCCGCGTCTTTCAGAATTTGATCGCCAATGCAATTAAGTATGCTCCGAGCGGGGAGATTACGGTCGGGGCAAAGTCGATAGGGTCCAACAGCGCTGTCGAATGCTGGGTTTCCGATGACGGCATGGGTATTAAGAAGGAGCTGCTCGAGACAGTCTTCGAAAAAGGAAAAACCGGAGGCGATGAGGCCGCCGGTACGGGCCTCGGTCTTGCCATCGTAAAGACGTTTATCGAAGCGCACGGCGGCATGGTTTCTGCTGAAAGCGCAGAGGGCCGCGGGTCTACATTCAGATTCTCGCTTCCGAACTAGAGCACGGGATGGGTGCGCGCGCCCATAGTCGAGGACGAGAGACGCGATGTCGCGCACCACTGGGGTTGCTCGCGCGGATTAAACCTGGACTCACTCGTCCGTGGACCTGCTTGGCGCGCGTGCCGCCAATGCGCCGATGAGTTGGTCGAGCGCTTGATAGAAACGCGTCGAAAACTCTGTCCCGATCAATGTCTCAACGTCGCGATACGTCGCTTCGATTTGCGGGGCCATGCGGCCGGCAAGCTCGCGGCTGCGGGGCGTGAGCGAAACGCGCAGCCGGCGCTGATCATGATCGAGGCGTTTGCGCGTGATGTAGCCCAGATCCTCCATGCGCGACAGCACACCCGCCAGGCTGGGGCTTGATATGCGGCACAGCTCGCCTATCTCGCGCGGCTCCAGCGGCCCTGTGTCGATTAAGGCGCGCACGATGCGCCATTGCTGCTCCGTGACGCCGTGCTCGTTGAGAATGGGTCTAAAGCGGGCGATCACCTGCTCACGCGCCTGCAACAGCAGCAGGGGCAGATTGCGGTGGCTCAGTTTTCCCGATTCGGAATTCAAGCAGTATCCTCGCGAAAGCGCAGCGTCTTGACACGACAATTTACATGCTACTATATTACTAACATATTAGTGAATATCCATTGAGCCGATTGGTTTAAAACTCAACCGGGTGGGCAGATGCTGACTGATTCAGGTTATTTCTCGATACCGTTCGACGTCGCGCCGTATCGCTTGAGCGGCTCGGTGTACGGCACTCTGATGAACCACCGTTCGGCGCTGGCGGTGCTTGGTGATTCAGCGAACCAGCCTCCCTACATGGCAGCGCCCATTGCTCCGGTGCTCTATATCAAGCCGCGCAATACCCTGGCTGGGTCGGGCAGTGTGGTGAAAATTCCGGTCGGGACCCCGCAGCTTGAGGTCGGCGCCTGCGTCGGCGTAGTCATTGGCCGTACGGCGTGCAAGGTGCCCGAGTCCCAGGCTCTGGACTATGTAGCGGGCTATCTCCTCGTCGCCGACGTGAGTATCCCGCATTCGAACTATCATCGGCCTTCCATTCGTTTCAAAGCACGCGATGGGTACTGCCCCATGGGGCCCGCCGTCGTCGCCCGCGCCGCCGTCGCGAATCCCGACGCGCTGATCATTCGCACCTATGTCGAAGGCGCCTTGGTGCAAACAACGAGTACCGCCGACTTGATCAGGCCGACGGCACGATTGCTGGCGGACGTCACCGAATTCATGACTTTAAGCCCGGGAGACGTGCTGGCACTGGGAGCCGCGGCGCCGGCGCCGCGGGTACGTTCGGGCGAGACGGCGATCATCGCCGTTGACGGGTTGGGCAGCCTCACCATTCTTTTCATGGATGCCGCGGCATGATGCGCGCAAGAGTCGCTTACAAGGGCGCCATCCATGACGCGACACCTGTTGCGGCGCCCGACCACGAGGACCTGCGCCTCGCCGATGGCCGCGTCGTCGCCGCCCAAGATGTGGTTTGGCTGCCGCCGTTTCAGGTCGGTACGGTGATTGCACTCGGCCTGAACTATGCAGATCACGCCAAGGAATTAGCATTCAATGCACAGGAAGAGCCCTTGGCCTTTCTTAAGGGCTCCGGCACCTTGCTCGGCCATCGTGGGGTGACCCGCCGGCCGTCAGACGTGAAATTCATGCACTATGAGTGCGAATTGGCGGTGGTCATCGGTCGGCCGGCCAAGCAGGTTCCGCGTTCGCAAGCCCTGGCACATGTGGCAGGCTATTGCATCGCCAACGACTATGCCATTCGCGACTACCTGGAGAACTGGTATCGCCCCAACCTGCGCGTGAAGAATCGCGATGGCGGCACGGTCCTGGGCCCCTGGTTCGTCGATGCGGCCGATGTCGCGAATCCGGCGCAGCTTGGCCTTCGAACCTTCGTCAATGACAAATTGACCCAACAGGGCAACACCCGAGATTTGATTTTCGACATCCCCTATCTCGTTGAATATCTCAGTTCGTTCATGACTCTGTCGCCGGGCGATGTGATTCTCACCGGCACTCCGCAGGGCGTGGTCAATGTAATGCCGGGCGACGTCGTTGCCTGTGAAATCGACGGCCTTGGCCGGCTCGTCAACACCATCGCTGCGGACGATGAATTCGGCCGTTGAGAGGCGCAGTTCATGCAGATTCAACATTTAATCGACGGCAAGTCCGTCGCAAGCCAGGAATACTTCGACACCGTCAATCCTGCCACCCAGGAGGTTCTGGCCGAAGTGGCGCGCGGCGGCGAGCGGGAAATCAATGCCGCCGTAGCGGCCGCGAAGGCGGCGTTTCCCGGTTGGGCCGGCAAGCCTGCAACGGAGCGGGCTACGGTGTTGCGCAAGCTCGGCGACTTGATCGCGAAGCACGTTCCGCAAATCGCCCGCACGGAAACCCAGGATACCGGCCAGGTGATCTCGCAAACCGCCAAGCAATTGGTGCCGCGCTCGGCCGAAAATTTTTACTACTTCGCGGAAATGTGCGTGCGGGTCGATGGGCATACCTATCCCACGCCCACTCACTTGAACTACACGCTGTTCCATCCGGTGGGGGTCTGCGCCCTGATCTCGCCCTGGAACGTGCCCTTTATGACCTCCACCTGGAAGGTTGCGCCAGCCCTGGCCTTCGGCAACACGGCGGTGCTCAAGATGAGCGAGCTATCGCCGCTGTCGGCGTCGCGTCTCGGCGAGTTGGCCTTGGAGGCCGGAATCCCGGGGGGCGTTCTCAATATCGTTCACGGCTACGGCGCGGAGACCGGCGAGCCCCTGTGCCGCCATCCCGACGTGCGAGCGATCTCCTTCACCGGTTCTACGGCCACCGGCAATCGCATCATCAAGGCCGCGGGCTTGAAGAAATTTTCCATGGAATTGGGAGGTAAGAGCCCCTTCGTCGTATTCGAGGATGCGGATCTGGCGCGCGCCCTCGATGCCGCGATATTCATGATCTTCTCCAATAACGGCGAACGTTGCACGGCGGGCTCGCGCATCCTGGTGCAGAAGTCCGTATATGCCGAATTCGTGCGCAAGTTCACCGAGCGTGCGCAGCGCATCGTGGTCGGCGATCCTCTCGACGACAAGACCATCATCGGCCCCATGATCAGCCCGAATCACCTGGAGAAGGTGCGCCGCTATATCGAGATCGGCCCCAAGGAGGGCGCAACTCTGATGTGCGGTGGATTGGACGCACCGCTGGTGAGCGAAGCACTTAGCAAGGGAAATTTCGTCAAGCCCACGGTGTTCGCCGATGTCGACAACCGAATGCGCATCGCCCAGGAGGAGATTTTCGGGCCGGTGGCCTGCCTGATTCCATTTACCGACGAGGCCGACGCCATCGCCCAGGCGAACGACATCGCCTACGGCTTGAGCAGTTACGTCTGGAGCGAAAATCTCGGGCGCGCGCACCGCGTCGCCGCGTCCATCGAGGCCGGCATGTGTTTCGTGAACAGCCAGAATGTGCGCGACCTGCGCCAGCCCTTCGGCGGCACCAAGGCCTCGGGTACCGGCCGCGAGGGCGGTACCTGGAGCTACGAGGTGTTCCTGGAACCCAAGAACGTCTGCGTGAGTTTGGGGGCGCACCACATTCCGAACTGGGGTGCCTGAGCCATGAGTCTGTATCAGATGCAGAAATTTTTGTTCGATCTGAATCGCGACCGCGCCGTGCAGCAGGAATTTCGCGCGGATCGGCCGGCAGTGCTGAATCGCTATGATCTGAGCGCCGAGGAGCGGGGTGCGCTCGAGACCGGAGACATCGGATTGATCTACGTGCTAGGCGTGAATGGGCAGTTATTGATGCACTATGCCGCCTTGCTCGGCATGCCCTGGGCCGACTACATCGCCGCGATGCGTGCCGGCGTGAGCCGGCATGGGCCGGTTCGCGCCGGCGTGTATGCGATGACGACCGGCGTGGACGAAAAGGTTGCTAACGTATGAGCCTCGTGTTCGCAGGTATCTGCAGCCATGCTCCCGGTATCACCGGGCGCACGCACTTGGCCGATCCGCTCATCACCAAGGAATTCCACGATGCCTATCGCGGCATGGGCGAGGAACTCGCCGCCGTAAAACCCGATGCCCTAATCGTTGTTGCCGCCGAGCACTTCGGTAATTTTTTCATGAACAACATGCCCTCATTCGCGGTGGGCATGGCGGATAGCTACCAGGGGCCCATAGAAGATCCTCAATGGCTGGGCATTCCTCGCACCACGATTCCCGGCGATGCGCCGCTGTCGCTGCGTCTGATACGTGAAATGATGCAGACCGTGGATCTGGCCTACGCGGAAGAATGGAAATTCGATCACGGCATCATGGTGCCCTTGAGTTTCCTGACGCCCCGATATGATCTGCCTGTCATACCCATGAACATCAATTGTCAGGGACCGCCGCTGGCGCCTCTGCATCGCGCCTGGGCGTTAGGCGAGGCGCTGAGACGCGCCGTGGACAGTGTGCCGGAACGCATCGCCGTCGTCGGCACCGGCGGCATTTCGCATTGGCCCGCGACGCCGGATTCGGGCAAGGTCAACGAGGAGTGGGATCGCGAATTCCTGCGGCGCTGGCAGGCCAACAACAAGCCGGCGATGCTGTCCTACACGGACGAGGCGACCTATCGCGACGCCGGTCAGGGCGGGTTCGAGATTCGTACCTTCATCAGCGTGGCGGCGGCCGCACGAGGCCGGGGCCAGGTGCAATTCTACCGGCCGATTCCGATTTTCGCCGTCGGCTGCACGGTCGCCACAATGAGCATCGAGGCCTAGTACATGTCGCATATGACACTGGAATACAGCGACAATCTGCGCAGCGAAGGCCGCTTCGGCGGACTATGCCGGAAACTGGCGCAATTCATGTCGGCGCTGCATGTCGACGGCGCCGCGGTGTTTCCGCCCGGGGGCGTGCGCGTGCGCGCCATCGCCTGTGAGGAATACTGTATTGCAGACGGCACGGCCGCCGATGCGGGATTCGTACATGCCATCCTGAAAATAGGCGCGGGGCGTAGCGACGCCGCCAAGCAGGCCACCTGCAACGGCCTGTTCGATATCATGAAATCGCACTTTTCGGAAGCATTTTCGAAGCACGGGCTGGCGCTGTCGCTGGAGCTGAACGAATTCAGCGAGGCCGGTACCCTCAAGCACAACAACCTGCACGCGCGATTCAAGAAACCCTAATACCCAGACGGCAGAGAGATACCATCATGTTGCCCACGGATACCATTCGATCACTGGCGCGGCGCTTGTACGATGCGCGCAAGACCCGGACTCAGCTGCGGCACTTCTCGAAGGAGCATCCGGGTATGACCATCGAGGATGGATACTCCATCCAGCGCGAATGGGTTAAATTGGAAATGGCGGATGGCCGCAGTGTCAAAGGCCGGAAAATCGGTCTCACCTCGCGCGCTATGCAGCAGGCATCGCAGATCACGGAGCCAGACTTTGCACCGCTGATGGATGATATGTTCTTCGCCACCGGCAGCGACATACCCTTCGAGCGCTTCATTGCGCCAAGAGTAGAAGTGGAAGTTGCTTTTGTGTTGCGCTCGCCCTTAAAGGGGCCGGGCGTGACGATATTCGATGTATTGCGAGCCACCGAGTATGTGACGCCTGCGCTGGAGATCATCGATGCGCGCATTGAGCAATTCGATCGTGAGACCAAGGCGCCGCGCAAAGTGTTCGACACCATCGCGGATTTCGCGGCCAATGCGGGCATCGTTGTGGGCGGCCTGCCCGTCAAGCCCAATGCGGTGGATCTGCGCTGGGTCGGGGCCATGCTCTACAAGAATGCCGTGATCGAGGAGACTGGCCTCGCGGCGGCCGTGCTGAATCATCCCGCCATCGGCGTCGCTTGGCTTGCCAACAAGATCGCGCCCTATGATGAGAGCCTCAACGCCGGCGACATCATTCTGGGCGGCTCGTTCACGCGGCCGACGAACGCAGGACGCGGCGATGTGCTGCATGCCGACTATGGCCCTCTCGGCAGCATATCGTTTCGCTTTATCTGAATATTAAGAGATTCGCCATGGAACTTCCGGTCAATGTATTTAAACGGGCGCTGCGCCATAACAAACCGCAAATCGGATTGTGGGTGGGGCTGGCCGATGCCTATGTCGCCGAGCTTCTGGCCGGCGTCGGCTTCGATTGCCTGGTGATCGATGCCGAGCACGCCCCCAATGATCCGCGCAGTGTCCTGCCCCAATTGCAGGCCATGGCACCGTATCCGGTCCACCCCATCGTGCGGCCCGTGCACGGTTCGGTGGAACTGATCAAGCAATACCTGGATATCGGTGCGCAGACACTTATCATTCCCATGGTCGAATCGGCGGAGCAGGCGCGACAGATGGTGGCGGCCACTCGCTACCCCACGCGCGGCGTGCGCGGAGTCGGCAGCGCCTTGGCGCGTTCGTCGCGCTGGAATCAGATCGACGATTACTTGCAGCGCGCAGACGATGAAATGTGCGTGTTCGTTCAAGTGGAATCCCTCAAGGGCTTGGCTAATCTGCAGAGCATTGCCGCGGTGGAGGGTGTCGATGGCGTCTTCTTCGGTCCCGCGGATTTAGCGGCATCGATGAGCTTGCTCGGCAAGCCTTCCGATCCCGCTGTGCAGGCCGCCATTGTCCAAGGGATCGCAACCGTCAAAAGCGCTGGCAAGGCGGCGGGTACTCTCACGGCAGACCGCAAGCTTGCATCTGAGTACTTGGCGCAGGGTGCTCTGTTTGTCGCGGTAGGTGTGGATACGTCGATTCTCGTCAAGGCCGCCAAGGCGTTGGCCGCCGAGTTCACGGGTGGATCCCGCAACACTCATTCGGATGGCGTGTACTAATCGAGCTCGGCGGCGCTGAGTTGATGCGGCGGGGCCGCCGCTAGATTGCAAGGGCTCGATGCACCAAGTCGATTTGCTTTTCCGCTTCGCTGAGAATGGCGGCGCAATCTTCAGCCGTCGCACCGACGGTTAGAAATGCGTGGATCCCGTCGGTGGCCACGACGCGGGGCTTAGGGTTTTTCAATGTTTCCGCGAGTATAAGGCTTACGAGGAGCACATCGGTGAGACCCGCTGCGTGCTTCCATCGGCGTTCATAGTCTTCTTGCTCGCCCACTGCGTCGCATAGCTCTTCCGAGAAGCCCCAACTCTCCAGCACGGCTTTGCCGATGGACGCCTGCCAACCAGCCAATAAATCCAACCAGGAACGCTCGCTGCCAAGCGCACTTGCCTGAGTGGCGGCGCGAGCCATGATGTAGAGGCTGCCGATTCCGGACAATAAACCGGTCAAGAAGGCTTCGTCTGCACTGAGTTTGGTGCGCTGGGCGACGATCCGGCAAATAGATGCGACGGCGATGCTCTTGTTCCACAACTCGGTCAACGGCTGCGCAATCGACCGCAGCGATGCTTCGTTCCTCATCTGCTGCATGGCATAGGACATCGCGGTTCCATGCACCATCTGATGTCCAAGGCGAGTAATGGCGGACTGCAAGTCGGTCAGGGGTTTACCCGAACTATTGAAGGCTGCGGAATTCGCGGTCTGCAATATGCGCGCCGCCAAGCGCGGTTCGGCGCCGACGATGGTTACTACATGATCGGAGGTGGTGTTCGGGTCGGCCAATGCGGTGCTTATGCGGATGACTACATCCGGGAAGCACGGCAAATCGATCGAGCCCTCTGAGACCTCCGACGCCAAGGTGTGCAGAAATGCCAATGCAGCCGCCCGTTCCTGCGGCGTCGTCGCGGTGCTGCCGGCCGGAACGGACTGAGAGCCGGACCGGTTCGTGGGCGGCGCCCCGCCTTCAGACATGGGAATTCAAGGCCCTAGAAGGAATAACCCAAGGACACGACCAAGGCCTGCGGCCCGAAATTGATATGCGAGGTACGAATGACCCCCGCGGTTTCGGCGGTGAGATCGGTCGACACTTTGGAAATTGAATAGGATGCATACATATGCCAATTGTTCGCGATATGGTACCCCACGCCCACCGTTCCCGCCGGGCCCACCGATGCGGTCAGAGAAAGCTTGGTGGGACCGCCGCTGGCAGCGTTGCCCTGCGCGGTCGAATTACGATCGTAGAAATTGGTGTAATTGACGCCGACGCCGATGTACGGACGCCACTTGGAGTTCTGATCGAAGAACACGTATTCAAACAGCACTGTTGGCGCCAACCACCGGGCCGTCGCGATGACCTGTCCGTTGTAGGGCACTGAACCCAGAGTGGCGGGCCCCTTGCCCACGGTTTTCTGCAGCGGCGGATAGCCCAAGGTTAATTCCACATCGAAGTTCGGCGATAGGCTGCGCACGTATGCCAGATATAGCGTCTCCACGTTATTGGCATCGATGTTGGCCCCGTGAGGAACATAGGGCCCTGTCAGATCATCTGCTTTCACATGGAAGAACACGGAGTACAGGCCGGCGCGTGCGCTGTTGCTGGGAAAGTCATCGGCCAGCGCCGGCGCGGCGCCGTAAAGGCTCGCCGTAGCGACGACAACGGCGAACAGTGTGCGGACAGAGAAAGTGGTCATTGCCAATCCCCTTATAGTACGCTGAAGAAAGCGCGCGCAGCCGCCGCGCAGAAGGGCGCCACGGCGCCGTGATATCCCTCGATGAGGAGTAGCTGCGCCGCCGCCGGCGACAGGCCACCGCCGGCCGGCGATTCGTAATAAGCCAGTTGTGCCGCCTGGCTTGCCTGGAATCCGGTTTGTGTGGCCGCGAACGGTCCTGCAGGTGTGCCGCTCACGTCCAGCACCGTGATCAGACCGGCCGCCACCAGCGGACTCCAAAAGGTTGCCATAACCCCCGTGTTCACCGGGAAGAACACCGTGGGATCCGACCCACCGCCGCACAGCAGGGTGGGCGAGTTTGGCTTCCACGCGCCATTGCGCAGATCGTTCTTGTACAAGGCCTGGCGCAGCGGCTGCGTCGGCACGGTCGCCGCGAGCGGCACGCCGGCGCGCAGCGGGGGAAGGGGAATGGCGCCGTCTGGATTCGACGCCGCGTCCAGCGCATAGCTCACGCGGTAGCTGTTGTTGACGAGGTTGGGCGAGCCGAACCCCGCCGCAAACAGCGGGGTGAGAGGACTGGCGGGCAACGGATAGTGAGGATCGGTGGGCACCAGCAGCAGCGCCGCCAGTTCCGCGGACAGCGGGGGGCTGCCGGGAGTGGTGCTGTCGAATGCCGCAGTTTGAGGCAGCAAGCCGGTCGAGAAAATCTTATCGATTGGGGTGAAGCTCGGCAACAGCGTTTCGATTCCGCTCACATAGGTCGCGGAGTACAGATCGGCGGGTGTGCCGTAGATATTGCCGTAGGCTTTTTGATAGCTGGTGCTGAGCAGCGGCGCAAACACCGTCGAGCCGATATTGACGCTGCCGAAGAAAATGGCATCGCCGAAGGCTTCCAATGCATAGGGCCCGGACATGGGTGCGGCAGCGGTGATGACGGCGCCGCTCGCCTCGAGCGCACGCTGCGTCGCCATGGCCACATGACCGCCTTCGGAGTAGCCGGTGACGAACAGCTTGCCGCCGTCACTGGTCGCGGCACTTTGAGTCTTTGGCAGAGCCGTGCGTGCGGCCGTCAAAATATCGATCATTTCTCCCGACTGCTGCTCGGCGTTGAGGAAGGGGTGATAGCCCAGGGTTGAGATGTCATAGCCGGCATAGTTCGGCGCCACCACAATGAATCCCTGCGCCGCGAACATGGCCGCGATCAGCACGCCTTCGGTATTCGAGGTGTTGGTGATATCTGCAATGTTGAGAGCTTTATCGGTATTCGTACCGTGCGCATACAGCACGATGGGCCGCAGCCCGGAGCAAGCCGGTGCCGCACCCGTAGGGACCATCAATGCACCTGATGACTGAGTGGTTTCAGCCGCGCCGCCCACGGTCCAGAATTTGAGATAGTAGAAATCCACACCGCAGCTGGGCTTGCCCGTGATTTGCAATAGCTGAGCGCCGCTGCTGGTTGCGGCGAGTTCGGCCTGGAAGGTCGCGGCGTCCAGCGAGGCAATGCGAAACGGTGGGTTCACCGCCAGTGTGCCGTGCGCAGTGGATGTGGCGATCATCGCGGTCTGACTACTCGATCCACCGCATGCATAGAGCAGCGTAGCGGCCAGGATCAGGGTCAAAGGCGTCACTAACTTGAACATGGCGGTCTCCCTACTTCCATTGAGCGAAGTTAAAACGATGCCACTGCGACTGATTTATCTTTGCTTTTCTTGAGCACCAAGTCTCAGTGCCGACCAAAGCTTACGCTAACGGCGGGCTTCAGGCATCCCCCTGGCACGGGACCTAGATTCCACTGCTGAAGTCCTTACGGCGTGGAGGGTTCAAGGTCGCCGCGACCTGCCAGCCATGCGTGAATCTGGCTGACGATGGCAAGGGCAATGCCTTCCGGGGTCACCGCGCCGATATCCATGCCCACCGGGCTGTGAAGCCTGGATTTGAGCTTATCAGCGATGGGGCCCAATTCTTGAGCGAGGCGGATGCGCCGCGCGGCGGGGCCTAACAATCCGATATAGGCGGGCACGCCGGCCTGCGCTAGTTCGCGCAGATATATTGCATCGGAGTGCAGATTATGGCTCATCACCACGGCCGCATGGCAGCGCTCGATGCCGATGGCCGTGCGCAACGATTGTGGGTCGCACAGCTTCAGTTGCGCGCCCGGAAAATCCGCCGCCACCACATAGGCTGGACGATGGTCTATGACCGAGACGCGCCAACCTAGGGCGCGGGCAGCGCTTGCCACGGGCTGCGCATCGGGCCCCGCTCCGCAAATTAGCAGATGTGGGGGTGGTGCGAGGAATTGTACAAATGCCAGCGTGCGTCGAGCGCCGTCTCCTAGATGAATCCCGGCGGACGCGCCGTCCGCGAGGGCCTGTGTGGCTGCCTGGAGCAGCGCGGACGGCAGCAGCGGCGTGGCAGCATAGGTGCCGAGCGGCAGATCCGCGGACTCATGCACTGAGACCAACGACGTCGACTGACCCGACTGGGTTGCGCTCCCGGCCGCCGCCAGTGCCACCGCTGCAGGACTGCCGGAAGCTGCGGGCTCGAGCAGCACGCGCATCGCTCCTTCACAACCCGCACCAATGCCGAATAAAATGTCGTCGGGGCCGCGCATGTCGTATTCGATGGCGCGGGGCACGCCGCTATCCAACACTTCCTGCGCGTGCAGCTTGAGATCCGCTTCGAGGCAGCCACCGCTGAGCAATCCTAAGTAGCTACCGTCGGCCATGATGAGCATACGCGCGCCGGGCTTGCGATAGGTCGAGCCGGCCGTTGCCACCACGGTCGCGAGAACACGGCGGGTTTGTGTAGGTGGCGCTCGCTCCAGGAGCAATTCAAGACTGGTGTCGAGGCGAACGGTGGGCATATCCGTCATTGTTTCAAAATGAAGCGCGTCGGTGTGCAGAATATTTCGGTGCCGATCGCGATTTCGGCACGAGATATCCGAACTCGAGCTACCGGTGGGTGAACTCAAGTCAATCCCTGGTAGCATGATGGGCTTGAGATTGCGCAATTCGACATTGAGGTGCATGCGGTGAGTTGGCGAGCATGGGGAGCTTTTGCGGCGCTCGGCATTATCTGGGGCGTGCCGTATTTCTTTATCAAGGTGTCGGTGCAGGAGCTCTCGCCCGTGGTGGTGGCTTTCGGCCGGGTGACCCTCGGTGCCGTCGTCCTGATGCCGATTGCGTGGCGGCGCGGCGCTCTACGCTCCCTGGGGAGGCACAAGGCCGCGATCTGCGCGTTTGCTTTGGCCGAGTTCGTCATTCCCTTTTCGGCGATCTCGTACGGCGAGCGCTGGATCAGTTCTTCCGTGACGGGCATTCTCATCGCCATGGTGCCCTTGTCGATCGCGCTGATCCAGCGATTCTTCGGTGTGCACGAGCGCCTGGGAGTATGGCGTATTCTGGGTCTCGGGCTGGGGTTCGTCGGCGTCGCGGCCTTGCTCGGATTCGGGACTATTTCAGGTCCTCTAGGATGGGCCGCAGTCGGTTGCATGCTGGTTGCCACGCTAGGTTATGCGATCGGACCTCTCATCATTCAGCGGCATCTCGCCGGACTCGATCCCTTCGGCCCGCTCGCCGCGAGCTTGGCCGTAGCCGGCGTGGTGCTACTCATACCGGCCTTGCTGAGCCTGCCGGCGCGGATGCCGTCCACTCAGGTCCTCGCATCCATGGCCATGCTGGGCTTGGTCTGTACGGCGCTGGCCATGCTGCTGATGTTCTACCTCGTCGGCCACGCCGGCGCTTCACGGGCTGCCGTGATCACCTATATCAATCCCGCGGTGGCGGCCTTGCTCGGTGTGTCGTTGCTGCATGAACGCCTGGGGTTGGGCGGATTCCTCGCCTTCGTGCTCATCCTACTGGGCTCGTGGCTGGCGACCCGGGGAGCCGCCACGCCACACGGGCGGGTCGCTGAAGCGGTCTAAACCTGACCTTCGTGCCGCCAAACTACATAGGTCTTTCGAAGCGTCTCGTGGACGATCCAAATACCACGCGTGAAGGGTGGGAAAAACGCTGCGTCTCCGGCGGCGAATTCTACTTTCTGCCCGTCGTCGGCCAAAAATGTGGCGCGGCCCGCGATGAAGTGGCTGAATTCTGCGTCCATGACGGCGCGCCGGAACTGCCCGGGTGTGCATTCCCATGTACCAGTTTCGATTCCTCCGTCCGGCGCCGAGAACCCGTCGCGTTTTGACAGCTGCACACACTCGCCATCGGCCGGGTTCGGTGGGCTACCCGCAGATGTCATCATGTCCGTGCTGAATTGAGCAGGTGCTTTGATATGATTGATGGTCATTTTATTGTCGTCCGTTAAGCCGCATGTCGCCCCTATGATGCCATACCGAATCTCCGTAACGCCGCCATGAAGCCCATGAATCGCAGCAGCTATGCCGGCCTGCCCGAACGCTTCTTCGCGCGAGTGAATCCGACACCGGTCGCGGAGCCGCATCTGCTGAGATTCAACCATGCGCTCGCGCTCGAATTGGCGCTCGACATCGGTGACCTCGATCCGCGGGCGCTGGCGGGGATTTTTTCCGGAAACGTCGTACCACAGGGCGCCGAGCCCATAGCGATGGCCTATGCGGGTCACCAGTTCGGCCACTTCGTGCCGCAGTTGGGCGACGGCCGCGCCATCCTGCTGACCGACGCGATCGACCGCGCCGGCGTGCGGCGCGACATTCAACTGAAAGGTTCCGGCCGGACTCCCTATTCGCGGGGCGGCGATGGACGCGCAGCGCTCGGTCCGGTATTGCGTGAATATCTCGTCAGCGAGGCAATGTACGCGCTCGGCATAGCGACGACGCGCTCGCTCGCCGCGGTCACCACGGGAGAGCCTGTTTTCCGTGAGGAAGCGCTGCCGGGAGCCATATTGACGCGAGTGGCCGCTAGCTTCGTGCGGGTGGGCACGTTTCAGTACTATGGCGCCCGCGACGATGCGGATGCCGTGCGCCGGCTCGCGGATTACGTGATCGAGCGGCATTTTCCGCAAGCCAAAACCGAACAGAATCCATATCTGGCGTTGCTGCGCGAGGTTACCGGCGCTCAGGCATCGCTCATCGCCAGTTGGATGCACGTGGGCTTCATTCATGGGGTCATGAATACCGACAACATGGCGGTGTCGGGTGAAACCATCGATTTCGGTCCCTGCGCCTTCATGGACGTCTATGATCCCGCGGCGGTGTTTAGTTCGATCGACCAGCAGGGCCGCTACGCCTATGGCAATCAGCCCCACGCCGCCGTCTGGAATCTCGCCCGATTCGCAGAAACGCTGCTGCCCATCATCGATACGAGCGCGGAACGGGCGGTGGAACTCGCCGGCGAGGTGCTCGCGACGTTCTCGACGCGCTTCGCGGATTTGTCGCTGGCGGGCGTGCGGCGCAAGCTCGGCCTGTCGGCTTGCGAGGAGGGCGACGCGGCGCTGGCTGAAGACTTGCTCGATGCCATGCATCGCAATCAAGCGGATTTCACCCTCACATTCCGGCGGCTGTGCGATGCCGCGGAACCAGAAGCGGCGGATGCGGACGTGCGGGTTTTATTCGTGAATCCTCGCGACTACGACGAGTGGGCGAGCCGCTGGCGGGCGCGGCTGGCGCGAGATGTCCTGGATCCGCGACAGCGGGCCGCGGCGATGCGGCGGGTCAATCCCGCATATATTCCGCGCAATCACCGCATCCAGCAGGTCATCGACGCGGCCATCGATGGCCAGGATTTCGGGCCCTTTGCGGAGTTGTCGACTGTGCTCTCGCAGCCATACGAGCAGCGTGAGGGATTCGACACCTATGCCGAGGCACCGCAGGCCGGCGAGCGCGTCCTGCAGACCTTCTGCGGAACTTGACCCAGCCGAATCGTCACGATCGCGCCGGGAAGCCGAGCCGCGCGCGAGTTTGCGGCGCAGTCAGAACGCGTACGCCCAAGAGTTCCATTATCGTGCGGGCGCGTTCCACCAATTGAGCGTTGGTCGCCGCAACTCCCTTGTCGAGATAGAGATTGTCCTCCAGACCCACTCGGACATTGCCGCCGAGAAGTATCGATTGGGCGACCATGGGCATTTGCATTCGGCCCAGGCCGAACGCAGACCAGATCGACCCGGGCGGCAGCGAATCGCGCATGGCCTGCATCGCGTCGGAGGTCGCGGGTGCACCGTACTTGATGCCGAGGCAGAGCTGGAACAAGCCAGGCTGATCGATCAATCCTTCCGCGAGAAGCTGCTTGGCCAGTTCAATATGGCCCAGCTCGAACACTTCCAGCTCGGGGCGAACGTTTTTCTCTCGGTAGGCGCGTGCCATGGTGCGCAGAAAGCCAGGTGTCGTACCGTATAGCAACTCGTCGAAGTTCAGCGAGCCACAGTCTAGGCTGCCGATCTCGGGCTGTAGTTCGAGTATGTGCGCCATTCGATCTTGTGGACCCACGAAATCGGTGCCCGTTTGGTATGCTAGCGGCGCATGCTCCGGTCCTAAGTAAAGATCGCCCCCCATACCGCCCGTCAGGTTCAGAATCACACTGTGGTTCCGGCTTCTGATTCTGTCCACGACATCGCGAAAAAGCGCGCGATCTCGGCTCGCCAACCCGGACTGCGGATCGCGAACATGAAGATGGACTATGGCGGCGCCGGCGGCATGCGCCTCGAGTGCCGATGCGGCGATTTGCTCAGGCGTTACCGGGACATGCGGATTTTTGCGAACGGAATCGGCCGAGCCGGTTATCGCGCAAGTAATGAATGCCTCAGTCGCCAGCATGGATTCCCTCCGCTGGGTCCGCAGGGGCTACCCGGCGGGCCGAAAAAGATCGTAGTATACGAACGAGCATAGCGAGCTTCCGTTGCGGTTGAATGGGTGGTGCGCCGGTGTACAGAAAGTAGAGGGTACAATAAATCACCCTGGTGTGCGTCAGAGCGCCTGCGGGCGCTCGGCTTTAATCTACGGAGCAACAATGTCAATCCCGAAAATCCCTGCGCTATTGCGGCCGGCAGCGCTGCTCGTGGCCGTCGCGTTCACAATTATTCTTTGGGATTCGCCGCCGGTTGCGGCGCAGGCGTCTGCGGCGGTCAACGCCGGTAGGCCGCCAATCACCGTATTCGCCGCCGCTTCGTTGACCGATGTGCTGCAGGCGCTGGGCGACAAATTTACGCGGGAAACGTCGATTCCCGTCAGATTCTCCTTCGCCGCCAGTTCCGCCCTTGCTCGCCAGATCGAAAACGGCGCGCCCGCCGATATATTCTTTTCGGCCGACCTGGAGTGGATGGACTATCTACAGATGCGAAATCTGATTCAGCGCGACACTCGGCACGATGTGCTCGGCAATCGATTGGTTCTGATCGCACCCGCCGACAGCAAAATAAAACTGAAGATTGAAGCTCATTTTCCGCTGGCCAGTGCATTGGGAAAGGGCCGCTTGGCCACGGGCGATCCCGATGGGGTGCCTGTCGGACGCTACGCACGGGAGGCTTTGACCACGCTCGGAATCTGGAACAATGTCGCGGACCGTCTCGTGCGCGCGGACAGCGTACGGTCGGCGCTGGCTTTTGTGGATCGAGGCGAGGCGCCGCTTGGCATCGTATACGAGACCGATGCGCTAATCGACAAGCGCGTACGCGTGGTGGATGTGTTCCCCGCCAACAGTCATTTGCCCATCGTCTATCCCATTGCCCTGATCGGCGCGGCCAAGACCGACGCGGCCAGCTTTGTCGCGTACATACGCGGCCCCGTGGGCGTGGCTGCATTCAAAGCCCAAGGTTTCACGCCACTGCACTAGGCAGGCTCAGGCGCATGCGTACCAGTATGGGTTGGTATCGTAGGAGGATGCCGTGTACGTCGAATCTAGTGGAGGTCCGGAATGCCCTTGCGGATGTCCGCTGAGAAGGTGCCGCTGCGACCGGCGATCCTGGCGCGCTCAGTAATGTGCCCAAGAGTGCGCAGTTCTTCGAGGGTGTGTCGTTGATCGAGACCGCCAACTTGGTAAACGTAGTCGGGTAGGTAGCCGGAGAGAATCAGGCGGTAGCTCAACGGCAGATAACCGACGATGCGTTTCATCATGTGATAGACGAGAGTGGTGCAGTTAACCGTAATGGTGTTGTAGAAGCGCGGCGTACGCGGCAGGCTATTGGCTTCATCGACATACGCGAGGAACAATGAACGCATCGCTGAAGCCGGCATGTGAATACGGTATAGATAGGCGTCTTCGCCGCGCACATTGGTGCGCACATGGATTACGTCGCGTTCGTCGGCCGCGATAATGCTAAGTTCGAACTCCTTGAAGAAGCCGCCGATCTCGGAAAAGCTCTCGGTCTTCGCGCGGCGGATTTCCACGGAAAAAGCCACGGGCTCGCCGTCGTCAAAGCCGAAGGAGATCAGCATGTGCGCAATCGCGGGCACGGTCCAATAGGACATGATCATGTCGACCGAATTCAAGCGATCGAGTTCGTAGCTGCGTGTTTCCCAGCGCTGGGTGTAGTCGGTATTGCTGCGCCATTCGAAATTACGCACATGATGCAAGGTGACGCGATTGCCTTCGATTTCGCCGGTGGCGATTTGGGCCACATCGTCGGCCCAGACTCTATCGTTCGACGGCTCGATCCCGTGCCACCATGTCAGAAGTCCGCCAAATGCCAGGGTAAACGCCAGAATGCCGACTGCGGTCTTTCCCTGCCATAAGATTATCACCAGGAAAAGGCTGAAGCCCACCCAGAGCAGCACGCACAAAGTCTTTAACGCTTGACTGCCCGGCGCCTGGTACCACAGGGCGAATGCACCCCAGACTCCCGCGCACCCTACGATCAGCGCCGCCAGCAAGGTGACTGCGAAGCGCAACAGGGTTGCCGTGCGGATGGCCATCGTCCTAGGCCGGTGCAGCCATGGTGCTCAATGCCTGAGTCAGGTCGACAATCAAATCCGAAGATTCTTCGAGCCCCACATTGAGCCGCACCAGCCGGCCGCCGTAATCTTGTCCCGGGCGATCTAGTTTGGGATATACCATGGCGAGGCTGGTGACGCCGCCCCAACTGTAACCAATTTTGAACAGCTTCAACCGATCGGCAAATGCGGCTACCTGGTCGGCACTGAACGTCGCGTCGAACACGATGGAGAATATGCTGGAACTGCCGGTGAAGTCGCGCAGCCAATACTCATGCCCAGGGCAGGATGGCAGCGCCGGGTGCAACACGGTTGCGACGGCAGGGTGTTTCGCCAGCCATTGCGCCACATCGAGGGCCGTTTTCTCCAGCCTTTCCAGCCTAATACCCAAGGTCTGCAAACCGCGCAGCGCCAAACTGCAATCGTCCGGCGAGGCGGCCATGCCGAGTTGCTTGTGCACAGTCCCAATCGCTTCATAGGCATGGCCGCCGGCGACCGACACCGAGCCGAGCAATAGATCGCTATGCCCCCCTACGTACTTGGTCAATGCCTGCGTGCTGACGTCGAGGCCGTGCGCAAAGGCGTCGAAGAGAACTCCAGCAGCGTAGGTATTATCGAGCGCCACCGGCACATTGCGACGATGCGCCGCGGCGACGATGGCCGGCACGTCTTGAATTTCCATGGTCACGGATCCGGGGCTCTCTACCCAGATGAGAGCCGTGTTGTCACGAATTAGATCGGCAATCCCCGCGCCGACCAGCGGGTCATAGGCTTCAACGGAGATTCCGAGGCGCTTCAGTAGTCCCGCGGCCAGCTCGCGATTCGGGCCATAGGCAGTGACCGGCACCAAGGCATGCGTCCCGGCAGCGCAGAACGCCAGATAGATCAGCGAGATGGCTGCCTGACCGCCCGGAACGATGAAGCTATGATGCGCTCCCTCGATTTCCGCTATCCGCGCGCCAAGCTCCAGCACGGTCGGGGTGCCGTAAACGCCGTAGCTGTATCCATTTTCGGTCTGTCGCCAATCGTCCGAGGCGTCGGCCTGGCGTTTGAACAGGACCGTCGAGCCGCGATACGTCGGCATTGCCAAGGAACGGAAATCGGCAGGCGCGTGAGCGCTGGGGTGAATGAGTTTGGATCGCCAATGCATGTCTAATGATCGCAGCACAACCGTCCGGGCGCCAGCTATATGGAAATATCATGGGCGCTCGGTTCGACGCCGGTAACCGCCGAGTCCCGCGCGGATCACCACGTGGCTGCCGAAAAAGTACACCAAGGCGGACACTGCCGCCGAGGGTAGGGATGCCGTCATATACGGATACGGCGCGATGGAGGCGTAAGTCAGTGGATTGAGAAAGGCGATGTAGGTGAGGCAACCGGCAGTCAGAGCGATCATCGCAGCCGGATTGATGCCCCGCCAGAAGTAGTAGGGTCGCCCGGATTCATTCGCGTACATTGCGCGTATATCGATGCGGCCGCGGCGTAGAACGAAGTAGTCCATGATTTGGATACCGCACAGCGGTGCGAACGCGACGGCGATCAACGCCAGAAAATTGCCGAATTTGGCAAAGAACAACTCCGGAATGAATATGCCGACCAATGCAACCGGCGCTATGGTGATCAGTAACAAAGTAGTCCAAGTGCATTTTTGCAAGGTCGTGAAATTGCGCAGGCCAATCGCCGAGGCGTAGATGCCGGCGGTCGTCGTGCCGAAATTCGCCGCCGTGACGAAGGACAGCGAGATGATGGCATAGGTGGGGCCGCCGACGATGCGCAACCACTCGGTGGGATCGGATGTCCTGAGGACCAGCGAGCCTGCGAGCCCGATGAGACTGAGTACCGGTACCGGGGCTGCCATGCCGAGCATCACGGGCAGAACGATGCTTCGCCCATTGGGCGCCATCCGGATCATGGCTCCAATATAGGGCCACCACGAGAGGGTCGCTCCTATGCCGAGCTCGATGCCCGTGGTGTAGTTCCACAGCGGACTGGGACTCGCGGCTGCGGGCTGGGCCGCCATGAGTTCAGGCCAGCGGCGCGACACGAGCAGATAGAGCATCCAGAGGCCGATGAAAACATGCGCGACGAGGATGTTCGACACCATGGACACGCCGGACGCGCCGCGCCGCAGCGCCGTGAAAATGATCGCGCACGCGATCACCGTCAGCATCGGCACCAATGCCGCGCTGTGCTCCCTTAAGCCGAGGATTCCGAGGGCCATACCCAGCTGCACTGCGGACTTTGCGAAGAATATGATCAGCAGAGAATTCCAGCCGATGATGGAAACGGCTTGCAGGGCGGCGGGCACCACCCAGCCGCGAGACCCGAATTGCGGCTTGGTGGAGGCGATGGAGTCGATACCGTACCGCACGCAGGTGGGCCCTGCGGCAAGCAATACCAAGACCATGCCGATCATGCATCCGGCGCCGAGCGCAAGCCCGCCCTTGATGAAGCCAAGATAACTGCCCACCGATTCGCCGATCAGATAACACCAGGTCGCGGCGGCCGTGGTGGCGAGCGTCAGGGTCAAGCGCGCCGCGCCCCAGGTGCGCTCGTGGGGGAGCAGGGGCCAGCCACTCTCGTCGGCCAGCGGACTCGCCTGCACCGTCATGCCCACCAGCCGACCGCCAGCAATATAAGGGGAATCGCAACGCCCAGAAGAAACATCCAGAACCAGCTTGCCGCATCGAAGTCGGTGGGCGGCACGGTGTTTTCGAACGCCGCAATCCGCGCCTCGAGTTCCGGCGGCAATGCCGCCGCCCGCGGTGGAATATCGCTCTCGACAGGATCAGCCACTGGTGCTGCCGGGAAAGGCTTCGGCGTCGGAATAGGGAAACCACCAGAAATCGTGGGCCTTTGCGCCGTGGTCGATCATGGACAATTTCGTATGCCTGAAGGTATCCAAACCCTCCGCCCCCAGCTGCCTGCCCATTCCGGACTGCTTTCTTCCGCCGAACGGCCCCGCATCATTGTCGAGGAGCGGCGCGTTGATCCATACCATCCCCGCTTCCAGTTCGTCGACCGCTCGCATGGATTCGTCCAAGTCGGTGGTGTACACCGTGGCGCCCAGGGCGTATCGGGAGCGGTTGGCCAGCATCAATGCCTCATCGAAACTCTTGACCACGCTGACAGGCGCAACGGGTCCAAATGTCTCGTCATTCATGATGGGGGCATCGGGCGAAACATCGCCCAGAACGGTCGGGTTCACGAACCAACCCTTGACCAGATGCGCGGGTCGGCCGCCGCCGGCCAGCACTTTTGCACCTTGCGCGGTCGCGCCGTCGAGAATGCGCAAATACCGAGTGAGTTCGCGCTTCGATGCAAGCGGGCCCATGTCGACCCGCTCAAGTCCGTTGCCGACCCGAATCTGCCGCGTGTAATGCACGAGCTTTTCCATGAACTCGCCGTAAATTCGTTCATGGACGTAGAAGCGCTCGGCGGCCGCGCACACTTGGCCGCAGTTGAGAAACGCTCCGAAGGCCGCACCGCGCGCCGCGATATCGACGGGCGCCGACGGCATGACGATGAAGGGGTCATTCCCGGAAGTCTCGATCAGGGTTCGCTTGTACAGGCGTCCGCAAGTTTCCGCGACCACGCGTCCGGTGTCTATTCCGCCCGTGAAGGCCACCATGTGCGTGTCGGGGTGTTCAACCAAGCGCTTACCAACGGAGCCGCCGCCGGTCAGAACTTGGACGAGTCCGGCGGGCAGCGCATCGAATGCGGCGATGAATTGGAGAGTGGTCAGCGACGTCAATTCCGAGGGCTTGATGATTACCGCATTGCCGCTCGCGAGGGCGGCCGCTGCCTGCCAGCACAGCAGACAGAGCGGGTAGTTGAAGGGCAGAATGATGACGACAACGCCGAGAGGGTCCTTGGTCGTGAAATGAAACTGACCATCCACCGCAGACCCCAGCACTTTGCCATTCTCGTGACGCGCTATTTCAGCGTAGTAGTCGATGGCGCTGGCCGACCAGGCTACCTCGTCGAATGATTCTTTATAAGGTTTACCCATTTCGCGGGTCAGCATCTCCGCCACCAGCGGGCGGTCCGTCATCACCTGCCTCGACACGGCATGCAGCAATTCCGCGCGGCGATGATGGTTCACTCTGCGCCAGCCGCGCTGCGCGGTATTGGCTGCCGCAACCGCCTGATCCATATCCAGGGCGCTCGCTTCCGCTATTTCGCCGACGCGCTCCTCGGTCGCGGGATTCCATACGCTGATCGCCGCGCTGCCGCTCGAAGCTACCAACCGTCCGCCGATTCTTTGCTGGCCACTCAGTCTTGCAAATGCCGCTATTGCGCTCATGAATCTACCTCGCCGACATGACACTATGGGTCATTCGAGCTCGTTATTGTTTCAAATACTTGAATGTGCCCATCGACTTGGCGATGAGCCGATCGCTGCTGTCGCGCACCTCGCCCTCACAGAATGCCATGGTGCTGGAGCGGTGATAGGCGGCGCCCTTAAAGAAGAGGATGTCATTTCGAAATGCGGTCAATTGAGTCATGGCAAGGCGGAGGATTGTAGCCTATGCAGGGCCATCAGAACTCGCGGTAAGCGCGAGCCTCACATGGGGCGTTGGGCGTATTTAGGCGCATCGTCCTGAAATTCGAACCACGGTGCTCTGTCCGCAAAGAAGATGTGGGATTGCGCCTTGGCCTGCAATGGAGTATCGAGCGTCCCGATGCGCAACCGCATCACCACGGCAGGCCCGGGGCGCCGGCTGAACAACGGCGAGCCGCAGTGTTTGCAGAATACTCGATGCACGCCGGCGGAAGATTCATAGTCGCCGAGGCATTCTTGACCCGAAACCAACTTGAATTCGTCGGGGTTGACTTGCGCAGCGGCGAGGAAAGCGGTGCCGTTTGCCTTGCGACAGCGCGAACAATGGCACAGTCCGATCGGCCCAAGCTCGCCGTGGATCTCGTACTTGACCTTCCCACAGAGACAGCTACCTTGGTACATTTGAAATCCTCGGGATGAATACGAGCACACCTATTATAGTGCGCAACACTATCCTGCGTCGGCCGGCGCGATATTCCGCACCAAAAGTCATCGGGGAAGGCTCAATGTCCGCAGGACAGTCCGGCATTTCGCGTATTAGAGCCGTTATCGGCGGCTCGGCGGGCAATCTGGTCGAGTGGTTCGACTGGTATACCTACTCGGCTGCGGCGCTTTATTTCGCGCCGATTTTTTTTCCGCAGGGCGATCAGACTGCACAACTTCTGCAAACCGCGGCCGTGTTTGCCGTCGGTTTCTTTGCCCGGCCGATAGGCGCGTGGCTGATGGGGCTGTATGCCGACCGTGTGGGCCGCAAGGCCGCGCTGACTCTGTCGGTATCCATGATGTGCGGAGGATCGCTGGTAATCGCGGTGTGTCCCGGAGCGGCGACGCTGGGCGTCGCGGCTCCTGTCATTTTGCTGCTGGCGCGGATCTTTCAGGGCCTGTCTCTGGGCGGTGAATACGGCGCCAGTGCTACTTACATGAGCGAAATGGCCGGGCGCAAATATCGCGGCTTCTGGTCCAGCTTCCACTACGTAACATTGATAGGCGGTCAACTGACCGCGCTGGCGGTGCTGATCGTCCTTCAGCACCTGCTGCGCAAGGCCGACATGGCCGCCTGGGGATGGCGAATTCCTTTCGTGATCGGAGCGGCACTGGCCATTGTCGCCTACTGGCTGCGACGTGGAATCCAAGAGTCGCAGGCATTCGTGCCCACGGCGAAGCGGGGAACGGCGCTCGAAGGCGTGCGCCGGCTCTTTCTCGAGCATCCGCGCGAGGTTTTAACCGTTTTGGGACTTACCGCCGGCGGCTCCATGGTCTTCTACGTCTATACCACCTACATGCAGAAGTTCTTGACCAACACCGCGGGGTTTTCCAAGGACCAGGCAACCGAGATCAGCGCCCTCAGCCTAATCGCATTCATGGTCGCACAGCCGCTTTTTGGCTGGCTGTCGGACAAGGTGGGGCGCAAGCCCATGCTGCTGGCTGCGTTCGCAGGAGGCACTCTAATCACTTGGCCGGTGATGACCGGAGTGGCTGCGGCCCGCTCATCGTGGATTGCCTTTCTTCTAATCTTCGCTGCCATGATGATCCAGTCGGGCTACACCTCGATCAGTGCCGTGGTAAAAGCTGAGCTCTTTCCCACGGCCATACGCGCTCTTGGAGTGTCGGTACCGTATGCCCTGGCCAATGCCGCATTCGGCGGTACCGCCGAGTATGTCGCGCTGTGGTTCAAATCGATCGGATTCGAGAGCGGATTCTATATCTACGCTTCGGTGTTGGCGGGGGTTAGTTTTTTGACCGCACTGACCATGCAGGAGACTCGCGTGCATAGTCGCATTATCGAGGACTGAGACCTTAATCTCGCTGCTTCAGGCGCGAAGGCATACTCTCACCATGCCAGCCGCCTTAGACCCGCAGATTGGATTGAATCTGCCGCTCGCGATCAAGCGTTGCGGCCATTTCTCACGACCCTCGCGGGTTGGACCAGTTCCTAGGGTTCTACCAGCTCCCGTTTGAGGGTGAGCGCGCTATTGTCAATCCGGGGGTTGTAGCGTCACCATCGTCAGTGTTCGCGCACCCACCGCGGCACCCGTTTCAGTCCGGTCGATTACCACATAAAAGCTTTTCGCTCGGGCGCGTGGCGTATTTAAAACAGGGATGCTCAAACTGACGCTGACGCTGCCGTTCCCGATGTGCTCGACTCGAGGCGCCACGGCCGCAAAATCTCGGCCGGGCTTTGCGGTGCCGGATTCCGTCCACCAGCTAAAATTCGTGTCGCCGTGCAGACTTCCTTTGCGACGGACGGTGACGCGCGCCGTAGTCTCGCTGCTCAGGACGTCGACGGTGTCCGCCACCATTTCCACGCGAGTCGGCCACCCAGTACCGGCGTGAGCCGATGCCTCTTGGATGGAGGGTTGAGTAACCACGGCTGCTCGGGTGCTCGCGGGAAGCGAGGCGGAAGGCAATGGTGAGGTGTCGGCAGTGGACGGCCTCGAAGCTGCCGCCGTGTCTGTGGGGCGCGGTGTCGACGCTGTGCTGGGCGCGTCAGTCTGGGGTGGTTGTGAAGCTGCTCTCTGAGTGGGGGTGGGACGCGGTGTCAGGGATGCTGATGGCGGGGCAACTGCAGGTACGGATGCCTTGGGCGACGCATGAGGGGCGTCGACTGCGGCTCGCGCCCGGGCAGTCCATTCCATGACGTGGTGCGCGATGGAATCGCGTTCCGTCGCCGCCCAATAGCCACCGAGCGCCAACAAGACGAACGTCATAATGCCCGCGACCGCGAGTACGGCCTGACGTTTCCAGGGACGCCGTGCATCCGCAAGTACGGACAACGAGGGTAGGCGAACTGCGGCGCCGGTGAGGTCGAATTTGTCCAGCCATTGTCGTACGTCCGAGGGACGCCGGTCGCGTTCCCACCCTAGGCCCTGCCGCAGGAGTCGCCATTGGCGGCCCGTGAGTCGGGGAGGTCGGCGCGGACGCAAAGCCTGCGCGCGCGCCTCCACGGCGCTGCAGTCCGGAAAAGGGTGCCGCCCGGACAACAGTACATAGGCTACGCATGCAAATGCGAACAAATCATCCCGGGCATCCGGCTGCTGTCCTTCGAGCAACTGGCAGCTTGCATAGCCTGCGGTGGCGACCGGAGCACGTTGCGATAATTCGTTGTCCACGGCCGGGCTTGGCCGGCGCAATTTGTGCGAGGCGCCGAAGTCCAAGACTCGCAATTCACCGTCATTGGTAATAAATATATTCTGCGGATTGACGTCTCCATGTAATACCCCACGCGAATGAGCGTGCGCGAGCGCGGCGCCCACGTCGCGCATGATGGCCAGCGCGTAGTGTCGCGGCAAGGCAATCGAATTTCTCGCGTTCAGCACTTTGCTCAGTAGCGCTCCGTTCAGCAGCTCCATCGTGAAGAAGGCGAACTCGCCGTCACGGTCAAATTCGTGTACCCGAACGATGTTCGGATGAGACAGCAATTGCAAATGCTGGAACTCGCGTTGCAGTTCGGCGAGAAGCTCCTCCCGGCGGGTAACCGCCCTATGCAGTACTTTGACGGCTATGCGTTGACCGGTTGACGGCAGGTCGAGGCGATACTCATCCACCGCCTCGAACACCGTGCCCATGCCGCCGCGCCCGAGTACTCCCCGTACCAAGTACCGGCTGCGTAGTAAGTCACCTATGGTCACTTCTTGCACGGCTGCGGGCGATTTTGGTGGTGGCTTGTTCTGCGACGCTGGGGTGGGCGCGGCAACACTGCTTGTCGCCTCTTGCCTTTCGCTCGCTTGCGGGAGCGTCGCACCCTCCTCGCCGTTGAGCGCCGCGCCCTCAAGGCGCATTTTGAGCGAGCGGAAGACCTCGGCCTTTATCTTCCCGCGGCGGTAGTGTTGGTCGAGCAGCGATAGAACTTCCCAGCTCCCATCGCGGTTTCCCTGGAAGTGATGGCGCATTGCGCCCAAAAATGCCTCAGGAGTACAAGCGCCGCTCGCCAGGGCATCCAGCCACTCGAGAGTAGCGCCTTCACCGCTCATCGGTGCCGCCGACAACCGCACCGGCTCTGTTCTCGTGCCCATGTCGATTTCCTGTTGCTAGTCGAGATCGCGACCCAGGGTATCCCGGATCGGACGTGGTAGTGGGCTCAGCAAGTGCCGATAGTAGTCATGATCGACACCCATGTTCAAGTTAGCGCCGCTTCGCATCGCTTCGATCATCGAGGGTGTCAGCTCGAAGCGCAGAAAATGTACCGCCGAGGTCTTCTCTTCGTTTTCGCGATCCATGTCTTCGTCGGCGATCGCAAACACCCGCTCCATTTCGCTGACGCGTATCCAACAGCGGTCTTCGACACCGATCATTTTCTCGAGCGCGACGCGGCGCACCTCGGGATCGGGAAACTCCAGCAGCAATGTGACTTTCCAGTTGCTGCCGTCGGGTATCAGCGGATTGTAAGCGTCGAGTTCGCCCTGGATGCCGCCGCTTTCGAAGATGCGCTCGGCGCGCAGCATCTCCTGGACTTGATAGCGTATGGTGGTGTAATCCTCAAAACACCAAGTCATATTGGGTCCCAATTGAACGTTGCGCCGTTGTTTGTGGGCAATAACTTCGCTGCGCAACCTAGTCCGGTCGGCGGCGTATTGTTCCAGGCTCAGCAGTTCCTCGCGCCGCAATTTCTTCACACTATGTCCCCGTCAAACCGTAGGCCATTCTGAGCAAAGTAAGTGGATGCGTCGGCGGCGGCCCATTTTCCAAGCCGCTCTCGATTTGATGCCCGGCCATCGGACAATCGCTGGCATAGAAATCTGCGCCGCTCGCCTGTACGCGCTGGATGACCGGCTTGCCGATCTTCATTGAGGTGTCGCGAAACTCGCGCTTGACGCCGTAGGTTCCGTTGTGGCCCGAACAGCGCTCGATGGGCTCCACTGTGGTTCCCGGGATCAGCTGCAACACGTCGCGAGTCTTGAGGCCGATATTCTGCACGCGCAAATGGCAGGCGACGTGGTACGCCACCTTACCGAGGGAGCGCGTGAAATCCGTGCGCATCATTCCGGATTTGTGCCTGTGCGCCAAATATTCGAAAGGATCGAACATATGTTGTTTGACCCTCGCCACCTCGGGTTCATCCGGAAACATCAGCGGCAGCTCTTGCTTGAACATCAGCACGCAGGACGGAATGGGCGCGACGATGTCGTAGCCGCGCTCGATCATCGCGAGCAGATGCGGCAGATTCTTGGTCTTCAAATCTGCGACCGCCTGCAGATCGCCCAGTTCCAGTTTGGGCATGCCGCAGCAATTCTCCGCTGCGACCAACGCAACCTCGATGCCGTTGTGCTCGAAGACGCTGACGAGGTCCAGTCCGATCTGCGGCTCATTGCGATTTCCGTAGCAGGTCGCGAACAGGGCGACTTTACCGCGAGTCACTCCCGCTGCTTGCGCGGCGCCGGCCGGCTTGCGGCGTTTGCCGAGCTGCTTGCGCAAGGTATTGGATCGGTAGGGCGGCACGGGCGCGTCAGGGTGCACGCCGAGCGCCGCGTCCAGGAGCTTGCGTCCGACTGAACTGCGATTGACCGCGTTGACGACTTCGGCGACGACGGGAATCCCTGCGAGCTTTCCGACCATGTCCGTCGAACTCAAGATCTTGTCGCGCCAGCGTGCGCCGCCATTGCGGTTCTTGACGGCTTTGGCGCGCAACATCAAGTGCGGAAAGTCGACGTTCCAGGGGTGCGGCGGCACATACGGGCACTTGGTCATGTAGCACATGTCGCATAGGTAGCACTGGTCGACCACTTGGCCAAAGGCACTTTTATCTACGCCATCGAGTTCGCCTGTCTTTGATTCGTCGATCAGAGCGAACAACGTCGGAAAGGAATTACACAAATTGAAGCAGCGGCGGCAACCATGGCAGATATCGAATACTCTTTCGAGTTCCTTCTGCAACGCATCAGCGTCATAGAATTGCGGTTCCCGCCAACCAAGAGCATGACGTGTGGGTGCCTCCAGGTTACCTTCGCGGCCTGTCTTGGTCTGTCCATCTGACACGCTATCTCCCGACCAAATAAGTGGCGGGCTCCAAGAACGGAGCCCGCGTGTCGACGCCCTCGCGGCGACGTCGTAGAGCTAAAGGTTATCTAGAGCCTTTTGGAAGCGATTGGCGTGTGAGCGTTCGGCTTTAGCCAGCGTCTCGAACCAATCGGCGATTTCGCCGAAACCCTCGTCCCTGGCGCTTTTCGCCATGCCGGGATACATGTCCGTGTATTCGTGAGTTTCGCCTGCGATCGCGGCCTTGAGATTTAGCGAGGTCGCGCCGATGGGCAGTCCGGTAGCCGGGTCGCCCACCGCTTCCAGGTACTCCAAATGTCCGTGAGCATGGCCTGTTTCACCTTCGGCGGTGGAACGGAACACCGCGGACACGTCGTTGAAACCCTCGACGTCCGCCTTGGCTGCGAAGTACAAATAACGTCGATTCGCCTGCGATTCGCCTGCAAATGCATCCTTCAGATTCTTTTCCGTCTTACTACCTTTTAAATTCACAGCCCACTCCTTCCGACAGATAAACTCGGAAGTTAGACCCCATAGCCACGCCAAGTCAAATTGGTGCTCTCTATCAGCGCCATAGCCGGCGTCAATCGCGAACTCTGGTGCCGGGGCGCGGAGCGGTGGCTTCAATCTGCACCGTCGGCATAGAACTTTACTACTTCCTACAGAAAGCGGCGCCCGTTCATTAGCGGACTTGCCATTTGCGTTCCCGCGACTAGGAGGTATCTTAGGCTCGGACGCTTTAGTCCGGTTCGGAATATTGCGTGTCAAATCGTCACACCCACCCGCCGGTAAGTATCGCGGGGCACGTAGCAAGTTTCGATGCCCAAGGTCGGTTGAGGCCTTGGACTTCCTGGAACGACGCCCTCGATCGGGAAATGAATTTCTACCAACAATGTCCGGCGGAGCACGGCTATCCCCGCTTCGTTCTGGCCACCTTTCTCGATGGCGACTGGACTCCGATGCCCGATCGCACGGACACCATCCCGTCGACTCAGAACGGGATGGGCATTCTCTCCCACCTTAAGTTCCATGAATTGCGGGGCAAGCAGGATCCCAGGTTTGTGCGGACGGCGCGCGCCATGGGCGACTACCTGGTACAGGAAGCACTTACCCCGAATTCCGGTCAATATCCGGCGTTCACGCGCTCCACCGGCAAACGAGATCAGTTTCCGCTGGCTGCGGATTGCGGCTCGCAGAGCGATCGTCCGTATGAAGTTGAACCCGACAAGGGCGGCATCGCCGGCTACTCTTTGCTGCTGCTTTTCGAGGCGACCGGCGAGCGCAAGTACCTGGAACAAGGACTGCACAACGCCCGCATCCTTGTCGCAAATCAGAAAAGCGGTGACGCGTCCCATTCGCCCTGGCCCTTTCGGGTCGATTACAGAAATGGCGACGGCCGCGGGCCGGTATCAGGGAACATGACCTACATTCTTCGGCTCTACGACGCGTTGCTCGCGCAGGGATACGAGGAGTTTTCCGCTCCTTGCGAGTCGCTGTGGAAATGGATCAAGCACTATCAGATACCGAACGCCGCCGCCGATGGTTCGCTGTTTGCGCAATTCTTCGAGGATCACGACACACCCACCAATCGAACGGCCTGGGCGCCGCTGAATCTTGCGCGATACTTGCTCGAGAAGAAAACGGCGCTGGGTCCCGACTGGTGTGCAGACTGCGCTGCGCTACTGGAATTTGTTCGCGCCACCTTCACTCATCAGGAATTTGGCGTCACGGTTTGTCACGAGCAGGATGAAGATAAGCAGGCCTGGGGCGGCATCAATTCAACTTACGGTGCGGTGCTTGCCCTGTACGCGAAAGACATCGGATCGTCGACCCTGGCCGATGAAGCGCGGCAAGCGCTGAATTTCACCCTCTATTCCATCGACGAGTTGGGCCGTCCGCGCGATCTGTTCAAGAACCCCGGACCCGGCGGCTGGCAGGAGGATGCCCACACGGACGTGATACACAATTACGTCGATGCCTTGCGGGCTTTTCCTGATTGGGGCGAATTCGGGTAAGAGTCTCGGTTTTACGCCGGTTCGGTCGCGGCGGGCATCCCTAGCGGTTGAGTGGCGCGCCAGCCCACATACATGGCCGCGATCACCAGTGCCGCCGCCAGCAAGAAGGGCGCGCCCGGCAGGCCCAAGTCGGCGCGTGTGCTGATGAAGGCGGCAAAGGTTTGGGTGAACATCGTGGGACCGATGAGGCTCCCAAGGCCGACGAGGCTCGCCAGCGCCCCCTGCAGCCGCCCCTGCTCGGTGGGGTCCACGAATCGCGTCATGATGGTTTGCAAGGAGGGCGTGGCGATACCCCATAGAGCCATGATCGGCACGCCAATCCAGAAAATCGCCCCGCTGGGCGCGAGGCCGTAGATGGCGAAGCCCACGGCACCGAATGTCAAACCCAGTGCCATGGCGCGCCGTTCCTTCAGCCACTTTACCAGGGGCTTGACCAGAAAACCCTGGACGATGAGGGATGAGATACCTACACCGGCCAGCAGGATGCCTACGGCACGTGTATCCCAGCCGAAGCGATAGTGCATATACAGCACCGTGGTGCTGGGAAGCACCCCGTGCGCGAGATTCAACAGGAAGTAGCTGCCGGCGAGACCCGTGAGCATGGGATGAGCTCGAAGCAGTTTGAGGGCGCCCAGTGGATTGGCGTTCTTCCATGAGAAAGGCACTCGCATTTCCTTGGGCAGTGATTCCGGCAGCACGAACAAACCCCAGCAAACATTGGCAAGGGCCATGCAGGCTGAGGCCCAAAACGGCAGGCGAGGAGAGATTGCGCCCAGCAGACCCCCCAGTGCCGGTCCCAGAATGAATCCGGCACCAAATGCAGCGCCGATCAATCCGAAGCTCGCGGCGCGCTTCTCCGGCGCAGTGACATCCGAGATATACGCGCCGGCCGTGCTGAAGCTCGCCGCAGTTATACCGGATATGATCCTTCCTACCAGCAGCCACCACAGCGTCGGCGCCAGCGCCATGAGAATGAAGTCCAGACCCAAGCCCGCGCAGGAAATCAGGATTACGGGACGTCGTCCAAAATGATCCGAGAGCGAGCCCTGCACCGGCGAGAAGATGAACTGCATCAGGGCCCAGGCAGTACCGAATAGGCCGTACATTTGCGCCGCACTCGCGGCGCTTCCGCCGACGAAGTTCTGCACCAATATGGGCAGCACGGGAATGATCATGCCGAAGGCCAGCATATCGATGAGCACCGTGACGAAGATGAAAGTCAACGCAGCCTTGCGGGGCTGCCGGGTGGCAATATTCATCAGAGCGGGTACCGTCAACGTTTAGGGGGTGGACTCTCGGTCTTGCCGGCGGCGGCATCGACCCACACAATGTCATACTTTTGATTGAAAGCGACCGCCATGAGGCAGGGGTCCTTGCCGCTGCAGCTAAACCAATGAATGGCTTTGCCCGGCATGACGGCGAAGCCCCCGGGAGTGAGGGTGACGCTGCGCATGCCCTGCATCCCGGTCAGTACGCTGCCGCGGATCACGATGAGTTGTTCTTCGGCCGAATGGTAGTGAGCCGCCACCCGGCAACCGGCCGGGGCTTGCAGAAGGAAGGTGGAAGGGCCCGTGTCAGGATTCCCATTCTCGAGCGCGCTCTTCAGACATTTGACATCGTCGTCCTGCAAAAAGGCAGCGTTCTTGAGGGGCGTGACGGCGTGGCGCCCCGCCTCCGCGCCGATCGCGGGCTCGACGGAACCGCCCAGGATCGACAAAGGCAGTGCGGCTAGTATTGCGAGCATTCCATGCCGTCGCGCGGATTTGGCATTGACGTTAGCAGTTCGTTTCCAATGCTGACCTGAGTTGAACATGTTTTGCCTTTGCGGATGATTGTCGGCGTATTCGGAACTGTCGATATAATACCGCACGGTTCCGTAATTTAGCGGGCGGCCCAGTGCGGCGCCGTCGAGGCGGTTAACGTCCGCCGCTGGACGTGGTCACCAATTTGGCCGGCGCGGTCCGAGTGGCCCGGCTTCTATTCGACGCAACCGTTCGCCGCATGCGATCACGCGGCAGCCATCCCGGGCGGTGAGCGAGCACATGGCACACCGCGCCATGTGCAGGCTAACCGGCAACGGTCGCCGTTGCCCGCGGCTGGCTGGATTGACCCGGCGCGCCGGCTTGCTCCGCAGCGATCAGCTTGTCGAGTACACGCCGAAAATGCGCAAGCGGCGCGTCCGCCAGGATGGCGAGCGGCTGGAAGCTCGGGTCCTCAACCAGCGTTTGCTGCTGCCGCTCGATAATCTCCTTGTCCTCCATGAACCCCTCGATGAGGCTATTGAGAAGCGACCGAGACATAATCGAGTCCTCGCCCTCGAAGTTGTTTAGATAGGACCAGAAAAAGTGAGTCGTCCCTTCGGTTTCCGGCGTCATGAACTGACAGTTCCGGTACTCCTTAGCCCCCGCGAGGTTGCCCGTCTGTGCGCCCTGGCCCGCCGCCGCGAACAGTGTTTCCATGTAGAAGATGCCGGGCACGTACATGGTGGCTATATTGCGGCGGTCCAGCTTCGAGTCCTTGTCGCGAATCACCTTCTTGTGAAAGGGCGGCGGATCGCTATTGACATGCCAGCGCTCCACACGGAAGCCGCGCTCCAGCCGCTCGACGACGGTCGGTTTCGTCACGTAGGCGTATTCTTCCGATCCGCCGAGGGTCTTGGTATGCACGAACGCCAAGTGCGAGAAATCGCTCAGGTTGTCCACAATCAGTAGATAATTCGCCCTGTAGTGCAGATAAGCTGGGATACCCTTCCAATTCGGTTCGCTGAGGTAGGGAAGGTCGACGATCAGCGCCGGGTCCGCCGCGGCGGCATCCCCCATCCACACCCAAATAAAGTGACCGCGTTCTACGACGGGGTAGGCGCGTACCTTGAGCTTCGGCGGGATCATTTCCTGCCCAGGAATCTGCACGCACTTGCCGCTGCCGTCGTACTTGATGCCGTGGTACATGCAGCGCACGCTGTCGCCCTCAAGCCGGCCTTTGGAGAGCAGCGCGCCGCGATGCGGGCACCGATCATTGAGCGCAATGACTTGGCCGCTCTCGCCCCGGTAGAGGAGCACATGCTCTCCGAGCAAAGTCCGGCCCAAGAGTTTGCCGTCGATCAGCTCTTGATCCAATGCCGCAACGTACCAACAGTTTTTGAGAAACATGACCATTTCTCCATTCGCCGGATAGGTTGAATCGTTTCGCTCTGAGAAACTTTGTTACGGACATCATACTCCGGCCGCCGAACAGCTGGTGCCCGAGATGAACCAGCGGCCTGCGAGTGAGCAAGGTGCCGATACCCGTACCGCGGCCTTACCATGCGGCTTATCGATCGGGAGACAGGCGGGAGTGCAGGAACTTGGCTGGCGTGCGTCAGGCGCGCTCGAAGCGAGCGACGGTTTCGACGTGCTCGGTGAATGGCATAAGATTGAAGGCGGTGACCGCGGCCAAGCGCAGCTTGCCGCGGGAGGTCAGTTGCGCGGCGTCGTTGAGGAAGGACCCTAGCCCGCAGCTCACATACACGAAGCGCTCGGGGGGGTGCTGGCTTAGGTACGCGGTCAGCTCAGGGTCGAGGCCCTTGCGCGGTGGATCGGCGATTACCACCTGCGCGCCGGCAGCGGCCAGGTGCGCAGCGCCCGCCGGACCGGGGACCACTGAAATCTTGGCCCGATGTGCCGAATCAAGTTGCGCCATCCCGAGGTCGAGCCCGTGCAAGGAGTGGCAACCGACTTCGTTCATTCGTATTTCGCCGGCTCGATCCAGCACCGACAAGCCAATGGCGCCGACCCCCGCGTAGAACTCGGTGACTCGTGCGCCCTGCGGTATTTCGGCGCGCACATGCTCTATGATTTGCTGTGCGATGTCGAGATTGCTTTGTCCGAATGCTCCCGGCGGGTAGTGCACCGCCGCGCCACCGAAATGTTCGACCACGCTGGCCGGTCCGAACCAGTTTTGGAAGTCGGGACCGAGGATGGTGTTCGAGTGCTCACAGTTGGCGTTGAACCACAGACTGTGCAGGGCTGGCCCAAGCCGCTCACGAATCAAATCCAAGCACGCGGCCAAGGGCGCGGGGGTGGCGCTGTTGGCGACGATCACCACCTGCGCGGTTTGCGAGCTGCGTTCCACCACCACTTGCAAGTAGCGCGCGAGACCCAAGTGGGCGGCGTCCGAGTAACTGGTGATTCGAGAGTCGACCATGGCGCGCCGCACCACGGCGGCGACGCGGTTGATCAAGGGGTGCTGAATGCTGCAGTTGGGGATATGAACGACTCGGTGGGTACCCAATTCAAACAACCCCAGTTTAGGGGTGCTCAGTCGGCCTCGGATGGCGAGTCGTGCACGGAGCCGGAACCCGGCGGTTTGTCCTGAAATCACCGAGACCTCGGGTAAGCCGTGAGCGTACTCGAGGCCCTCCAGTGCGCCGCGAGCTGTGAGGGCGATGCCCTGCAGGCCGAAGCGCGGGCAGCCCGGGCAAGGCGGGCGGTGCGGGCACGACAAGCCACCCGTTTGACTGTTTCGCAACTTAACTTGGAGCCTGTCCGTATTCACGTGTCGTAAACCTAACAGAGCGGTCCGTGCTAGGGGTGGCCCAGGCTTTTGGCCGCACGCCGTTCAACATCGGGCAGCAGGGCCGCCAGCAGACCAATCAGCGGCAAAAACGAACACAGGCCATAGACCCTCTCTAGGCCGATAACATCAGCCAGCGCGCCGAGGCCGGCCGCGCCGAGGCCGCCTAAGCCGAACGCCAGTCCGAAGAACAACCCAGAGATCATGCCGACCTTGCCTGGCACCAGCTCCTGCGCGAACACCACCATGGCAGGAAAAGCCGAGGCCAGAATGAGGCCGATGAGCACCACCAAGGGGCCGGTCCAGAATAGGTTTGCGTACGGTAATGCCAGCGTGAACGGCAGGGTGCCGAGGATTGAAAACCAGATCACGCGCTTACGTCCGATGCGATCGCCCAGGGGTCCACCGAGTATGGTGCCGACGGCCGCCGCAGCCAGGAAGGCAAAGAGCTCCAGCTGCGCACTTTGCACCGACACGCCGAAACGGTGAATCAGGTAAAACGTGAAATAACTGGTCAGACTCGCCAGATAGACATACTTCGAGAACACCAGCGCCAGCAGCAAGGCCATGCCGCGTTTCACGCTGCCGGATGGCAGTTGCGCGCGCAATGCCTCGTGAGCAGCACCGTCGGACAGTCGCGCCAATCCGTGGTGTTTATACCAAGTTCCCACATTCCACAGAATCGCGCCGGATATCAGCGCCAGGAGTGCAAAGAAAACCAGGCTCGATTGCCCCCATCGCACCACCACTAGCGCCGCCGCCAGCGGACCGAGCGCCTGTCCGGAATTGCCGCCCACCTGAAACAGGGACTGCGCCAGGCCGTGCCGACCGCCGGCCGCCATTCGGGCGACGCGTGAGGACTCCGGGTGGAACACGGATGAGCCCACACCGAGTAGGCCGGCGCCGATCAGAAGCACTGCATAGCTATGCGCGATCGACAGCACCACGAGACCCGCGAGTGAAAACACCGTGCCGCCCGGCAGTGCCAGAGGTGTCGGACGCCGATCGGCGTACAACCCAACGAGGGGTTGGAGAATGGAAGCGGTCAGTTGGTACACCAAGCTGACGATTCCAATCTGGCCGAAGCTCAGGCCGAAATTCGTCTTGAGGTCCGGATATATCGCCGGCAGCAGCGACTGCATCATGTCGTTCAGTAAGTGGCAGAAGCTGATTGCAAGTATCACGGCAAACACCGTCTGGTCGGCTTGCCCCACGGCCTTGCCGCTGCTTTGGCTCATGACTCGCTCTTCCATGTGTATTCCTGCTGACTCAAAGGGCGCTACCATACGGCCCTTGGCGGCGGCCCGCTTTACCAGATGGGTCGATAACCTTTGAGGGTGGGCCTTTATTGCAGCGCATTATATCGAATGAACTAGAGGATATCCCAAGGCCGGTGCTTGCCATCAGTAACGACTATCCGGCCTCATACGAGCTCGATCGTCACCAGCACCGTAGGGGCCAGTTACTCTATGCAGCACGCGGCGTCATCGCCGTCAGCACTCCCGAAGGGGCTTGGGTGGCGCCGCCCGAAAGGGCGGTGTGGATACCCGGCGGCACACCGCACTCGGTGCGCATGGTGGGCGCGGTCAGTATACGAAGCGTGCTGATCGAAACCGATGTCTGTGTCTCGCTGGGTGGGGTCTGCCGCGTCTTCGGCGTAAGTACATTGTTGCGCAGCTTGTTGGTGGCCGCCGCAGAGATGCCCATGGAGTACGATCTCGCTGGCCGCGACCGAATGGTCATCGATCTGCTGCTGGCGGAGCTGCAGCGTGCGCCGGTGATTCCCATCGCGGTGCCATTCCCGATCGCGACGGCGCTGGCGCATAAATGCCATGCATTTCTGGAGCGCCCGAGCCCGCACGACACCATCACGGCTTGGAGCGCCGAGCTGGGTGTCGGCCGCCGCAGTTTTACCCGCGCTTTTCGGCGTGAGACGGGAATGAGTTTCGCCGAGTGGCGCCAGCAAGCCTGCCTGTTGATCGCGCTACCGCGGCTTGCGGCGGGCGAGGCCGTTACCTCAATCGCCCTCGATCTGGGCTACGACAGCCCAGCGGCTTTTGCCACCATGTTCAAACGTCGGCTTGGGATCCCGCCGAGCCACTATCAGTCCTGACAGCGCCGACTCTGGTACCCGAGGTTGACATCCATTTGGCGGCGTGTGTGCCCGACATCACGTCGGCAACATCAATACGAAGCCATCACTTTCGTAGGCGTAAAAACGCCATTCTCTAACCGTTTTCGGCGTGCCTAGGATCACGAGTTGTTGCCGCAGCGTAGCGAAATCGTTGAACACATCCGAGGCGCTTATAATCTTCTCGTACTGGTGTAACAGTGAATCTGCTGCGGTGCCTTCGGCAGCATAGGTGATCAACACTTTCAGCGGTGCGTTGAACAATTGCAGTTTGTTGATTGATTCGTGCGCCTTGGTAGCGCTGTTCTGGTGCTCCAGTGCGACCGAAATCCATTTCGCATAGGCGGCGTGGTTACCGAAATTATCCATACCCCGCTCTTCATAAAACATTCCCTCGAGCGTGTAGTACTGCTTTTTCCAAGACAACAAGCCAAGATGTTTGGCGATCTTGGGAAAAATGGTGGCTCGCATGTAATAGTTATAAGACTTTGCTTCAAAGCCGACCGCTGTGCGAAAGCTATCGTGCTCGGATTTCATGACCGCCACGAAAGCATTGCGAAAATCTCTGGGTGTAATTCTATTCATCGAGATGTGAGTGCTCAGCCGTGAAAGGGCCGCCGGCGGGTGCAATAATACACAGGTAGGCGTAGCGATCCCAACGAAGCGGCAATCTCCGTGCCCTATTTTTCCCGCCCGGTATCCACATATCGGCGTCGCGAGTTTCCGCGGCGGCTGCGAGGCAGTTCCCTGCACCTTCCCCAAAGCGCATATGCTCAAAATAAAGGGCCATGATCTGGCGATCATGGCCCGGGTCATTTCAAGAACAACGTGCCTAGCTATCGATCATCAGAATCACGTTCTGCGGAAGCGGGCACGGACGGATTGACGGCAACCCGGAATCCGGAGAGGACCCATGCTCTCTGGCTGGGAGAGAATCGCGGCGCGAGCAAGCCGTCGTTGATCTCTCGCGTAACCGCAAAGCGGTTGAACGCAGACGGCGGGAGATACAGGCGAAAGTTGCTCGGAAAGCCGTCCGATGCGGTGTCCGCATCGCCTTCGGGTGCCGAGATTATCCCATCATGGTTGGTATCGACACGGGCCACTTCTACGGCATAGGCGTCGAACAACCGGCGCTGGAGGTTTTTCACTGCTGGCTCAAATGAGACCGGCCGGGCATAGACGTCCAGGTAAATTTCATTGGCCAGCCCGCTCGGAACTCCACGCTGGCGAAACTCCCGCTGTGCGTCCACGGTGCCATCGAACCTATCAGGATCGCGAGGCCGATTGGGATTGTCCCCCATGACGCGAGGATCATTGTTGATGCCGCGCGGACCGGAGCCGGGAACGATGGATTGCAGCTTACCGATTTCGCCATCCTTAAACGCATCGGGAGCCTTGCCGAAGTCATCGGGAAATCCGCCGGTCGACGGCAGCTCGTACAGAGGGTGTATCCAGTTGGTTCCCAGGTAATTGAATTCCCAATAAGAATGCACATCGCTCTGCTGCATTGCGTTATACGCCCCCATGCTTTCAAAGAGCGAGACGACGTTCGTTTGTCGGTCCGGAAAGTGGTCCCACTTGCTCGGGAAGTGCACGTTCTTTCCATCCGTCGTGAAGAGTGCTGCTGCGACGTTGTGGTGAGCGCCCATCTCCTTGAGTTCGTCTGCATCTGCTTTGGTAATCGTGCCGAACTGCGCATGCCCATCTTTGCGGGGCGCCGCGGTATCGGGAACCACAACATCATGAATCATCCAGCCTTCGTACCAGCCACTCTCGTTGTTGATGACGAATAAGGGCGAAATATCCGTAAAGACATCGATGAAGGCCTTCGGATTCATCGGATCGGTAGGAAGCCCTGGCTTCGGCTCCAGGACCACGCGCACAGACCCGAGCGTGGGTAAGCCGCAATTGCCGCCCGTGGTCGTGAGTTGAGCAGCGTCATTGATGCCCGGGAAGATATGCGTGAATACGTTCGGCTCGAACCCTTCCGTATCCAGCAAATAGTATTGGAAGAGCTGACTGGCGTTGTCCGCTTCGGCAAATGCTTGCATCGGCAAGTTTGTGTGAGGCCGATCCGCCAATCGCATCAGTCGATCCTGCAGTGCATCAGGCAGCTTGACGACATCGCCGCGCGTGGCAACGGTCTGGCGGTCCGCCGCCGCATGCAGATTCGGGTGACAAGGGGCGGGCGGTTGTTCCGCGTAGGCGTAGTTCAGGAGACCAACCGCAAGCACTGCGGTGGTCCGGATAAGCGTTTGGGCTTTCATGCTTAACTCCCCAATTATGATTGATGAATACCGAGCGAACGGCCGCGCGCATGCGGGCGACCATTCAGTTACTGCACACAAAACAGCTTGCACATTCCTCGCACTGCGAGATGTGCAGGAGGGGTTTGCGCGAAATGTTTTCTGCGTGTTGGTTGGTGCTGGTGCCGCACCGTTTGGATGCACCGCCATCGTGGTGCGCTAAATAAAAGCATCGGGGTCGACCGCGCTGTGGTGTTGCGGGCTGCATGACGTGCGCCAATACGTCTGAACTAGCTAAAAAGTACACTTGCGTGTTACTCCGCCCATCGTGCGTCCAGTTGTGTCGCCTTCTCTGACCTTTATCGCGCGCTAGAGGCTGATGTATTCTGCGTATCGTGCGCGATTCAAGATGTGCGTTCGAATACCGCGAAGCATTACTCACGGTCGTCCGTGATATGCCGCGATCGGTGGCGGGCTTTCTCGGCATATTTCGCGATTGCGTACAGCGCACTGATGCAGACGACGGCCGCGCCGATGGCCAGCCACTCCTGACGCTGCAGCGTCGTCAGGATTGAGACGAAACCTATAATGCCGATGACGGGGATCACCGGGCCTCCCGGCAGCACGAGCGGTGCCGGCGTCTGACTGAAATTGCGCCGCTGCAATTGCCACGCCGCCGCAGCGCAACCGATGTAAACGAAACAGAAAGCGCCGCCGGCGACCAGTGCGAGCCTGTTGAAGGTGCCGCCGACGGCTACGACAAACGCGGCGGTGGCGTGGCCGCACAACCGCTCGACGACGCGCTCGAGATCGGCGACGACGCCACCGCCGCCGCGCGCACGCTCGAACTCAGCGACGCGATCGATTGCCTCGAAGCGGTGCGCCCTCGCCTCGCC
>JANYLM010000035.1 GCA_025357835.1 Gammaproteobacteria bacterium | reverse complement strand
GGAGGGTCCGCCCGTATTGCGTGCCTGAACACCAAATACGCGGCGCATTACGGGAACGTAACGGTGTCCACACAAAACGCGGTCAACCCTCACATCCTGAGGACGTTGCGATACTAAGCATTGCCCAATGTATGCGATTCGGCAGCATCCGGTATCATGAAGAGGATCCACGCAAAAATGAATCCTCTTGCCAGAGTTTGTGGAGGCCCTGTGGATAGGCGGCGCATTAGATGGAGACGAGTGCCGACGTGCGTGAGCGCCATCGCCGTCGGGGTGTGCACGGCGATGCTGCTCGCAGGCTGCGCGACGCCCGCATCGCACGCTGCCGTCCCGTTGCCCGTCCTGCATCGCGAGGACATGCTGTGGCTGGAGCGCGTGTCTTTCGGTCTCGACACCGAGACCGTCGCGGATTATCGCCGGCTAGGCCGCGAACGATTTCTCGACACTCAACTGCACCCTCATGTTGCATCGCTGCCGGCGCCGGTTGCCGCGCAGGTCGCCGCCTTCGAGGTGACCCATGCGGACCCCGCGCCATGGCTGGCCGATCTCAACGCGCGGCGCAAGGCCCTCAACGCCATGTCCGACGGGCCCGACAAGGAGCAGGCGCGCAAGACCCTCAATGACCACGGCAATAAGCTGGCGTACGAGGCCATCCGCCGTGACATGCTGCGCGCCGTCTATTCGCCTGCGCAGCTGCAAGAGCAGATGGTTTGGTTCTGGCTCAATCACTTCAGCGTATATCAGTACAAGGCCGATCTGCGCTGGTTGGTCGGCGACTACGAGGAGCGCGCGATTCGGCCGCATGTGTTCGGGCATTTCAAGGACCTTGTGCTGGCCACGCTCGAACATCCGGCCATGCTGGAGTATTTGGACAACTACCAAAATGCAGTAGGACACATCAATGAGAACTACGCCCGTGAGCTCATGGAACTGCATACCCTCGGAGTGACCGGCGGCTACTCTCAACAGGATGTGCAGAACCTCGCGCGGGTGCTGACTGGGGTAGGGGTCAATGCCGGGGATGCGCCGCGGCTCAAACCCGAACTTCAGCGGCTGTATCGCCGCAGCGGCGCCTTCGAATTCAATCCCGCCAGGCACGATTTCGGAGGTAAGACGCTGCTCGGCCATTCCATCGAGGGGAAGGGCTTCGGTGAGGTTGAGGATGCCGTCGGCCTGATCGTCAATCAGCCTGCCTGCGCCCGGTTCATCTCGCGGGAGCTTGCGATCTACTTCGTCGCGGACAATCCCCCCGCGCCTTTGGTCGATCGGATGGCGCAGACATTCATGCGCACCGATGGCGACATCGCTGCCGTGCTGAAAAACATGTTCCTGTCACATGAATTCGACGCCGCGCTCGGAGAAAAATTCAAGGACCCCATGCGCTTCGTGGTCTCGGCCGTGCGTTTTGCATACGACGGCAGGCCGATCGGCAACACGCGGCCCATGTTCAATTGGCTCAACGGTCTGGGCGAGGCGCCCTATGGCCGCCAGACTCCCGACGGCTATCCGCTGACGGAGTTAAACTGGGCTAGTTCCGGCCAATTGAGTCGGCGTTTCGAGATCGCGCGTTCGATAGGCGCGGGCAACGCGGGATTGTTCGATCCGGAAGATGGAAGCGCAGCGATCGCCGCCGGGTTCCCGCAACTGTCGAATCGGCTGTACTTCGAGGCGGTCGAGCCGTTTCTCGTCAAGCGCACCAAGGATGCACTCAATCGGGCGAATTCCCAGCAGGAGTGGAACACATTCCTGCTGTCATCGCCTGATTTCGGCTATGAGTAAGCCGGCCAGGCATCCGGCACTATCGTCACTGCAGGAGTTTCAATGAATCGGCGTTATTTGCTTAAATTGGGCAGCGCAGCGCTGGTGAGCGCCGGCGTCTCGGGTCGTTTGTATGCCGCGCCCAACAGGGGGCCGCGCTTTCTCTTGGTTTTCCTGCGCGGAGGATATGATTCGACCAATTTATTGATACCGTATTCGAGCAGCTTCTACTACGAAGCTCGTCCGAATATCGCGATCGCCAGACCGGACGCCGCCTCGAAGACCGGCGCCCTCGCATTGAATGCTGACTGGGCGCTAGCACCGGCCGTGCGTGATTCCATCGGCGCCATGTACCTACAGCGCCAAGTCGCTTTCGTGCCATTTGCCGGTACCGATGATTTGTCGCGTAGTCACTTCGAGACGCAAGATAGCATCGAACTCGGCCAACCCGCGGCAGGCGCACGTAACTACCGTTCGGGGTTTCTCAGCCGGCTGTCCGACACCTTGGTGGGATCCGCGAGCGGCAACTCGCCGATCGCGTTCACCGATGCCTTGCCGCTCAGCTTCGAGGGGGCTGCGACCGTACCTAACCTCTCGCTCAAGAACGTTGGCAAGCCGGCCTTCGATGATAGGCAGGCCGGCGTTCTTAGCGACATGTATGCAGGCCACCATCTGGAGGCGGCCGTGCGCAGCGGTCTCGAGCTGCGTCACGAAGTGGCGCAGGAGATGGCCGGGGAGATGACTGCGGCAAATCGCAACGCGATCAACACGAAGGGCTTCGAACTGGAAGCCGAACGCATGGGCCGACTGATGCGCGATAAGTATCGAATCGGGTTCGTCGACGTCGGCGGTTGGGACACTCACGTCGGCGAAGGAGCGGCCCAAGGCGCCCTAGCGACCAATCTGAGCAGCCTGGGACGGGGACTGCAGGTATTCTCGCAGACTCTGGGCGCCGAATGGAACAACACCGTGGTCGTGGTCCTATCGGAATTCGGTAGAACATTCCGAGAAAACGGCAATCGCGGAACCGACCACGGTCATGGCACCGTGTACTGGGTGCTCGGCGGTTCGATCAACGGCGGCACCATCGCCGGCGAGCAGCAGCGACTGGCCCGAGGCACGCTGTTCCAGGATCGAGACTATCCAGTGCTCAACGACTATCGCGCCGTGCTGGGCGGAATATTCCGTTCGCTCTGGGGCCTTTCGCCCAATCAAAGCTCGCATATATTCCAGCAGGCGGCATTGGCCGATCTGAAGCTGGTCTGATCCCAACTCAAGGTTATCCCCATGACAGAGGCATCCCCCGCGAATTTGGAGCTTGCGATCGTGCTCCCACTCGGCGTGGTCGCGAACCAGCTGATGAGGATAGAAGCGGACTTGCGATTTCTGAACATGAAGGCGCTGGAATACGCGAGGGAACGTGAGAGCAGCGAGCCCGACGGCCGAATCACAGCCCGTCTCGAAAAGATCAACGAAGCTCTCGATCTGATACGGGGCCTCGTATCGGACATAGCGGCCGACGTTCAGCCGAGGTCTCGCAGCCCGGCCCGTGGGTTATCCGGGGATTGCGCTTCCCGCAAACCGCTCCCAGATTTGGAAGACTGAAAGCGGTGCCCCGTGAGCCGGGCGCAGGGCAGCGCAAGTACCTGCTCCGATACACGGAGTTACGGTGGAGGACACGAACGACGTCACGACTGAGCCGTTCCAAACTCAGGTAGTTACGGCCCTCGGCAATCTGTCGGTGGGGCCCACGACTCGTATCGTTTTTACCCCACCGCGACCGGCCAGCGACTTCGTTGCCGCCGCATCCAGAATCAGCAGCGTCAGCTACATCATGGGACTGCCGGTCGACTCGTCCTCTATGTCGGGGATTTCCGTTACGAACTACTTGAGCCGCTTTCAAGACTACGTGACTACATTGGGCAGTTACGTAGATCTATGGGAAATATGCAACGAGTGCAACGGCGATTGGCTGGGGACTACGTCCGACGTGGCGTCAAAAATGTCGGAAGCGTACGACTACGTGAAGGGCAGCGGCGGCCGCACAGTATTGACGCTGTACCAATTCCCAACATTGAGCTCATCCTGTGTCTCGAATCCCTCCTACGACATGCTTACTTGGGCGCAGACCAATGTGCCAACCCGTATGAAACAGGGCGTCGACTATGTCATGGTGAGTTACTACAACGATTCCTGCTCCCCTTCGCAGCCCGAACCCAACTGGCAGACCCTGTTTGCGAAACTCGCCGCAATGTTCCCAAACTCCAAAGTGGGTTTCGGCGAGGTCGGCTGGTCGACACGGAAGGCGCCCAGCGTTCAGAAAAGGACTAGCCTCATTAATCACTTCTACGGGTTACGCAAGAGCGTGCCCATCACCGTGCGCTCCTACGTTGACGGGTATTTTTACTGGGAATTCTCTCTCGACATGGTGCCGTATACAAAGCCGCTGTGGAACGTGATCAATACGGCGACGAGCAATCAGTAATAGTGCGAGCGATGAAGCTCCGGGGCTGTCCTAAATGACAGCCCTTTCCTCTGCCCCTTGAAACTGTTCGGGCGATGGCTTGAATTTCGATGCTAACAGGGCACACTAGCCGCTATAACCAGAACCGCCTGTCAAACACCGCGCCGTAGGGATGGAGTGGATTTATGAAGGGACTCGCGTCTTTGCTGTTCTTTGGGCTCGGCTCTGTCTTTAACGCTGCTATGGCCGATGCAGCGGGCTTGCCGCTGCCTGCCGACAAACCCGCGGTCTCTTTGCCCTATACGCCGGGGCTGGACGTGCAGTCCATGGACGCCTCCGCAAATGCATGCGTGGATTTCTATCAGTACGCCTGCGGCGGCTGGGTCGATAAGAACCCGATTCCGGATGACCAGGCCAGTTGGAGTGTCTATGGCAAGATGGAGAACGACAATCAGCACTTCCTCTGGGGTATCCTTGATGGCCTTGCCGCGACGACTTCCCACCGAAGTGTGACTCAGAAGCAAATCGGCAACTACTTCGCGGCCTGCATGGACGAAGCGACGGCGGATGGACTCGGTGTCGAGCCGATCCGCAAGTATCTCAACCTAGTCGACGGCATAAGATCAACTCGTGATCTTCCGGCGGTTTTGAGCCGATTGCATATGGAAATCGGCGGCCGAGGGCTGTTCTTTCAGTTTACGTCCAGCCAGGATTTTGCCGACTCTTCGCAAATGATCGCTTTTGCATCGGCGGGCGGTTTGGGTCTGCCGGATCGGGACTATTACACCAAAGAAGACGAGAAATCCGTCACGATCCGCCAGCAGTATGCGGCCCACGTGGCGCGCATATTTACCCTGCTCGGCGACCCGCCGCAGGACGCGAAACGCGAGGCCGCTGTGGTTCTGAATATGGAGCTGGCGCTCGCCAAGGCGTCGCTCACCCGTGTTGAGCAGCGCGATCCGCAGAAGCTATTTCACAAAGTAAATGCTGAAGGGTTGCGGGCCTTGACGCCCAGTTTCGATTGGAGCGCCTACCTACATGAGTCGGGAGTCGGAAATCTGAATAGCTTCAATGTCACAGAACCTGCGTTCTATCAGGCGCTCGACACGCTTTTGAGCAGCACGAGCATCGCTAATATTAAGACCTATCTGCGCTGGCATATCGCGCATGTAACGGCACCGTATCTGTCGAGCGCATTGGTGACAGAAGATTTCGAATTTTTCCGCAAGACTCTGCGGGGTGTTCCACGGCTGCAACCGCGCTGGAAGCAATGTGTAAAGCGAGTCGACGAAGATCTCGGCGAGGCGCTCGGACGGGAGTTCGTGCGTCGAGTCTTCGGCCCTGAGCTCAAGCAGAAATCTCTGCAAATGACCCGGCAAATCGAGCAGGCAATGCAGGAAGATCTTGAGCATCTCTCCTGGATGAGCTCCGAGACCAAAAAAAACGCCTTGGAGAAGCTGCACACTCTTGCCAACAAGATCGGTTATCCAGACAAATGGCGCGACTATGGTTCTGTGCGTATACGGCGCGACGATTTCGTCGGCAATGTGGTGCGCGCCACCGTATTCGAATCTCGCCGCCAACTTGCCAAGATCGGCAAGCCTCTGGATCGGAGCGAATGGGGCATGACGCCGCCGACCGTGAATGCCTACTATGACCCGCAGATGAACGACATCAACTTTCCGGCCGGCGTGCTCCAACCGCCCTTGTACGATCCGAAGATGGACGATGCGCCGAACTATGGAAACACCGGCGGTACCATCGGCCATGAGCTGACCCATGGTTTCGACGATGAAGGCCGACAGTTCGACGCTCGCGGCAATCTGCATGACTGGTGGACGGCAAAGGACGCCAAGGAATTTACAGATCGCGCACAGTGTGTCGTAGAACGATATTCTCAATACACCATCATCGACGACATCAAGATCAACGGCCAACTTACCGAAGGGGAAGACATCGCCGATCTGGGTGGATTGGTGCTTGCATGGATGGCGTGGAAGGGAGAGACCCAGCATGAATCCTTGAATCCACGAGACGGGTTCACACCCGACCAGCGTTTCTTCATCGGCTATGCGCAGTGGACATGTGAGAGCACTCGGCCGGCCCAGCTGCGCGTGCAGGCGCTCACAGATCCACACTCGCCGGGTCAGTATCGCGTCAACGGCGTCATGGTAAACATGCCGGAATTCGCCAAGGCGTTTTCTTGCAAGGTGGGCCAGCCCATGGTCAGTTCCAAGCCCTGTCGCGTTTGGTAGGTGTGCATGGCGCGACGGGGCAGGCCTGATAGGGTTGCGTATGGGTTACGGCGGCCCGACAAAACATTTGCGTAATTATACGCGTTTGTGCATGATTGTGCATGATTCAGCGGATCCAGAAGCAATGAACCTGAAAAGTACGCCGGAACCCCGTTCTGAGGCCGGAGTAGGTATCGACGCTATGGTGTTCGATCTCGGTGGGGTTCTGATCGACTGGAACCCACGTCACCTGTATCGCGGGCTGTTCGGCGAAGATGTCGACGGGATGGAGCGATTTCTCGCGGAAGTTTGCACTTCAGCCTGGAACGAGAAGCAAGACGCTGGCCGTTCCTGGGAGGAAGCGATCGCGGAGGCAACGGCGTCGCACCCGGAGCACGCTGCTCTGATCAGAGCGTATCGCGAGCGGTCGGAAGAGACCTTGGGTGGACCGATCACCGACTCTGTCGCCGTACTCGATGAGCTGAGGGGCGCCGGGGTGCGGCTTTTCGCTCTCACGAACTGGTCGCAGTTCACCTTCCCTTACGCGCTCGCGCGGTATCCATTTCTCCGCTGGTTCGAAGACATCGTAGTCTCGGGAAGGGAGGGCGTGATCAAGCCCAACCCGGCAATCTTCCGGCTGCTGTTGTCTCGGGCCGGCATCGAAGCCAGTCGCAGCGCATTTATCGATGACAGTCTGAAGAACGTGGCAGCGGCCACCCTGCTGGGCTTTCGCGCCATCCATTTTCGGAGCGCCGCTCAGTTACGGCTTGATCTTGCGAATCTAGGCGTGCGGGTGCAGCGGCCGGTCACAGCCGACATATGAGTGCCGCACCCAGCGATGCATTGCCTGAAGAGCGGCAACGCGAAATCCTGCGGCGTTTGAGTAGTCAAGGACGGGTGGTCGCGGCAGAGTTGGCGATCAACTTCGCAATTTCGGAGGATTCGATTCGTCGCGATCTACGCGAGCTGGCCGCACGAGGACTCTGCCGCCGCGTTTATGGTGGGGCACTCCCGGTAGGCCAGGAGCAGCTACCGGTCAGTCTACGGCGCGCGCTGCAGGTGGAGACGAAACTGCGTCTCGCGAGCAAGGCGGCTAGCCTCGTCCGTTCGGGCCAAACCCTCCTGATCGACGCGGGCTCCACCAACAGCGCCATCGCCGATGCTCTCCCGGATCGAATGAACCTGACCATTGTCACGACGGCGCCGGACATCGCTCAGCGCTTGATGGATCGGCAGGGTTTCGAGATTCTGATGATCGGCGGCCGCATCGATAAGCGCGCCGGCGCGACGGTCGGCGCCCAGACAGCGCTGGAGATTCGCCGGGTTCGTGCCGATTTGTGTTTTCCGGGGGCGTGTGCCATCGACCTTGACACGGGCGTCTGGGACGTGGATAGCGAAGAAGCACTCATCAAGCGCGCGATGATCGAGAGCAGCGGGGAGACGGCGGTTGTCGTCACCACGGATAAATTCGGCGCAATCGCCGCTCATCATATCGCTACGGTTGACCAGATAGATCACCTCATCGCCGAGCATGACATCGACGCGACGATTCATGCGGCGTTCGAGGCTAAGTCGGTCAGCGTGTATCTCGCCGACAAAGATAGATGAGAGTCGATGTTTCAATGACCGTCATTTGCATGAGCCTGAACGTTGCGGGCAAGCCCTTGCAGTTCCTCACTGGAGTAATAAAATCCATCGCGAACCACCGCAAAGATTTTATGCAGGTTTTGAACGCTCGTCAGGGGGTTTGCATCGAGCAACACAAGGTCGGCGTTTTTGCCGGGTTCCGTGCTACCCATACTACCGGTACGACCCAAAAATGCGGCGCCGTTGATGGTGGCCATCTTAAGTACGGTGAGCGGAGACAGGCCGGCTTTCTCCAGTTCATCGAATTCCTGATGCAAAGAGAATCCGGGAACCAACCAACCGCCACCCAAATCGCTACCTGCCATCATTGGTACACCAGCCGCTGAGAACAAATTCACGAGCCGCAGCTGTAGGGCATAGACGTCCCTGTAGGTTGATTTTGTAAAAGGGGATAGGTCCTTGGTGAATGCTTTCGACACGTCCTGCCACGATTGTACTGTCGCCGTCGGCAGGTAGCGGAGGTTGGGATCGTTCAAATACACCGGCGCATCGCCAAACTCCATCGTGCGCAATCGAATCAGCGTGGGCACAAGCCATGTACCGTCAGTCACCAAGGTCGCTGCAAGCGCGCGGCACTTAGCTTCGCTGTAGGTATCAACCGCTCTTCGTAGCAGGGTAATCTCGGCCGAATCTGCCTCTACCAGCGGATTGATTAGACGCTTGCGGATTTTGCTCGACATAATCTGTTCTAAAAACGGAATCTTGAAGGGAGGCCCCTCGGTGATCGGCAGTTTGGCAATTTCTCGCTTGAGTTCTACCTCGTCAGTTGAACACGTGGCCAGAACACTGTTCCCCGTTCCCAGATGCTCGATAGACTTGATTCCGCCTTTGGAGGCGAGAATCACATCGACACCGTCGGGCAAATGACCGACGAACGGCAGTCCGACTCGCTTAGCCTCCGACTGTGCAGCGAAGAAGGCCGCCGGGCTCACCGCGATTACCTTGATAAAGTCGGCGCCCGCTTGTTTCTGTTCGTCAACCGTCGCGACCGCCTCTTTCGGGTTACTGGCGTTGAAGGGAGTGAGAATGGTGCCAGGCATTGCCAGCAGTGCGGGGGCATCCCGACTGATTGGCAGCGTGCCCTGTCGACGCTGCCCGAGCAGTTCAGGAGACCCCTGCATTTGCCGAAATCCGGTAATGCCCTTGACGAGCATCAACGTCAGCGCAGCAGACGGGTCGTCAGGCCCGAGTGGATGGGCATGCATATCGAGAAAGCCGGGCACCACATACTTGCCATGGGCATCGACCGTTCTGGCGTCAGACTGCACCAATCCTGATCCGTCCGGAACGATGCTGATGATCTTGCCGGCGTCCATCAGCATCGTCATATCCGGGAGGAGTGCACCCCGGCCGACGTCAACGACCGTGACTCCGGTGATGATCAGCTTGCCAGCCTTGGGATTATCTAATGAGCCCGGGCGCTTGTGATCATTGCAGGCGCACAGAATACCGGTGGCAGTGACGACAAGGAGAATCGCCGCACGGCGCAGGTGGAATCTCAATTGTCACCCATTCCCGCGGGCGGCATCGATCAGCAGGGCGGTCGTGCGGCACAGATGCGCGAGCATCAAATCGACGACGGCGTTGGCATCTCGCGCCAAGGCGGCACCCATCAATGCCTCATGTTCACTCTCAACATCGCGTTTCTCCGGGAGATGAACCGAGAGGCCCCGATAGCGTTCCGACTGTTCGTAGAGGGCGCTGTGCAGGGCCAGCATTCGCTTCGAACCGCAGGCGCTCACCAGCGTGGCATGGAAGCTTGCGTGGTGATCGACCCATTCAGGCACCAGGGAGCGTTTTGCATCGACAAACATCGGCGTACGGCGCAGGCGGTGTGCGGATGCGAGAACCGCTGCCTCCCAATTGACGTCGCCACGTTGCACGGACCGTCTGAGCGCGATCGCCTCGACTTCGCATCGTAAGTCGGTCAGGTCTCGAAGATCGTCGATTGACAGCGGCGCGACGATGAAACCCCGCTGGTCCCGCGAAATCACGAGTTGCTCGGCTGTCAACTTCGATAACGCTTCACGGACCGCGCCCGGACTGACCCTCAGCGCCTCGGCTAGGTCGGATATTTTTAATTTCTCTTCCGGGGAGAGGCGCCCGGCGAGGATATCTCGGCGAATACACAGATAAGCGAGGGAAGCCTGGCTATGGCTGCCCTGAAACGCTTTTTCTACCTCGTCAGCTAAAAGAAGCATAAAATATATTTTCTGTTTGGAATGTTCTGAAAGACACGTTAATATATAATCAAAACGTGCTCAATGTAAGTCCCCCAAATCGATTTGCTGGTCAACGTCGCTTATGAAACTGTTGCGTCATGAAGTAAATGGAACTCCCCGTCTCGGTGCCCTGAAGGATGGCGGGATCGTGGACCTCGCGCCCCTGCAAGAGCGCTACGGTTCGATGCTATCCCTCATCGCCGGCGGCGCGGAGTCACTGCAAAGGGTCGGGGAACACGTCGCGGCTTCGTCCCCGCATACGGCATTAAGCCAAGCCCGGCTGCTCGCTCCCGTGGAAAGGCCAGGGAAATATCTTGCGATCGGGATGAACTATCGCAAGCACCTAGAGGAAGCGGAACGAATAGGCGTGCCTGCACCCAAGCGTCAACTGTGGTTCAACAAGCAGACAAGTTGCATCACGGGCCCTTATGATTCGATCGATCCCGGCGTGACGGAGCAGCTTGATTATGAGGTCGAACTCGGCGCTGTCATTGGCCGACCCGCTAAAAAAGTCAGCGAACAGGATGCACGAGCATACGTGTTCGGTTATTTCGTCGCGAATGATTTCTCCGCGCGCGACTGGCAGTTCCATTCGCCGACCTTCACCGTCGGTAAGTCGTTCGATACACACGGCCCCATCGGTCCATGGATCGTCACCGCGGACGAAATCGATGATCCGCATGCGCTCACGCTTCGCTGCCTGGTCAACGGTGTCGTCCGACAAGAAAGCAACACCCGTGAAATGATCTTCAATCTCTGGCAACAGATTTCCTATCTATCGACGGCCTTCACCTTGGAATCGGGAGATCTGATCGCCACCGGAACGCCCGAGGGAGTCGGGGTAGGCATGCAGCCGCCTCAATTCCTCAAATCAGGCGACGTGGTGCACTGTGCAATTGAAAAAATTGGATTCATAGAAAACACGGTGATGCGGCCGCGCTGATTCTGTGGGTTCTGCCGAGGGAGGATGAATATGCCAGTTCTGGGAGCGCTGTCGGTCACGCTCGAAGTACCAACGCTCGACGACGGCGTGAGTTTCTACGTTGACGCGGGGCTCGAAGTATCAATCGACGGCGCCATTGCGCAGTGCCGCTGCCACGGCCAGACTCGCAACTCCATCGTCTTGATCGGCGGAGCGCGGAGAAAGCGCTTGCATCACATCGCGCTTCGGGCTGATCAACTCGGCGATATCGCTCGCCGTGTGGCGGGCGCTGGCGGCGCCGTGGTCGAGACGCCCACAGGTTTCGAAGATCGTGGACTGTGGGTGCGAGATCCGCACGGCATGCTGTACCATCTTGTGGAACAGCTGCCGGAGCCGGAACTGGCCTGGGCGCCGGTATTTGAGATCAACGCGCCGGGTCGGCTCATGCGCCGCAGCCGCTCCGCGATGCTTCCCGGAGCCGCGTACGCGGCGGTAAGGCCGCTGCGCCTTGGACATGTCTTGGTGTTTTCGCCGGACGTGATGAGCAGCGTAAACTTTGTTACCGAGGCGCTGGGGATGGGTCTCGCGGATCGCGCGCAGGACGTCATCGCTTTTTGTTGTGCGCGCAAAGACAGCGATCACCATGTCGTCGCGTTCGCCAAGTCCCCCGGGATCGGCTTCCATCACGCAAGTTTCCAGGTAGCGACGCCTGATGAAGTGGGCCGCGGCGGCCGCCGATTGCTTGAGAAGGCGAAACGCGGGGATTGGGGATTCGGCCGTCACACGATTGGGTCCAACTTTTTTCACTATATCCAAGACCCGTGGGGATCCTGGTTCGAGTATTACTCGGACATGGACCACATCGACGACTACGCGCGCTGGACGCCCAGCAACTACACGATGGCGGACAGTTTGGCGAACTGGGGCCCGGCGGTGCCTCATGACTTCGTGCACAACTACGAAGTTCCCGGGACGGCCGAATTCTGAGGACTTAAGCCAATTGGTGGTCATGCGGGGTCGTGGTCAGTGTTGCCAGGATTTGCAGGACGGCTGTTACCGATCGCCGCCCTCAATGGAGCGGGGCATTGCGGAGCGCATGAACGCATCGAACCACGTGAGCAGCAAGCCTCGCAGTCGCTTTTCTGCCGAGTGTCGAAAGCAGGTGACCGAGCGGCGCGGCGATCTTGGGTCGCAGATTATCTTGGGTTCGCCGCTGACCGCAAAACGCGAAGCTTGCTTTGGAAGTCTTCCATGTTTACATAGGCGCCGCACATGTGTCGGTGTCCCTCGAAAGAGTGACGCCCATGCAAGGTGCGCCAATTGTCGAAAAACAATACCGTCCCGGGACGGAGCCGCATCGAGATTTCGTAGGTAGGATCGTTGATCAAACGGTGGAATAAGACCAGTGCACGGTAGAACTCGGTCATGCGTGCCGCGGGCAGCCTGAAGGGCGCGCGATCGTAATTGTTGTAGGCCACTTGGCTTAAATCGCCGTTGTGATCGAGTCCAATAATCGGATGCTCGGCGCGCAAGTGAACGCCGTCACCTAAGTAATGGGCGGGCACTTTCACCTCGCTCAACAATTCGAAGGCTTTGGGATCGTTTTGACGGATGGTGTCCGCTACTTTGAAGCCGTCGACCAGCGTGCTGTCGCCGCCCGAGCCGTCGAATTGCAGGCACTGAAACATTTGAAAACCCGGCGAATCGTTACTATAGGTGCCGTCGGTGTGCGGGCCTATGGCGACTGAGGTATAGGCTGTGTCCTTAAAAGCCATGTTGGCGGAGAATTCCCACATGCCGCCAAAGATCGTTTCGCGCACGTAAGCCACACGCTTAACGAGCGCTTCAGTCCCCGCCATCGAACCTTCCGCTCCGGTGGTCAGCGCGAATCCAAACTCTTCGACCAGGGAAAGCCAACGTAACAAGCCCGCGTCCGACTCCATGACTTCCTTGTGGGGCACGCTCGGGAAATTCTCTCCCATTGTGTCCCGGTCCCATAATGTTCGGCACGGAGATCGCGCTCGTCCTTCTTCTCGCGCGATGTTCCACAGAAAGTCGGCGGGAAAGGTACTCAACCGTTCCTCGTTGTCCCAAACGATGTTCAATGTCCGGCCGCCGTCAGCGATCTCCAGCGTCGCCGGTGCGATCTCCTGCGGAATCGAGAACGTGTCTACCTGACGCTGCAATGTGTCGGCATTCAAACTGTGGCTGGCGTGGCAGTGATCGCGCAGCCAGAAGGGCGAGAACTGCGCTGAGGACGCGCCATGATTCCAATTCACCTCGACTCGACCGTCGACGAGCTTGGCCGAGTTCAGCAACACGCCGCGATCTTTGTCTTTCTCGAGTTTGTGCTGGTTCATCGGCGTGCTACTCGCATTATGAGGTCTGTAATTGAACGATCGTATAATAACGTAAATAAACCGTTAATGCGGTCACTTTCGCGGGCCATCGGGGCCGCGCGGCGGCCCTTCTCGGGCTAAGAGCCCGAAGGCGCTCAGCGAGGCTACTGTGCAGGCTATGGCGCAAACCGTCATTGCGGCGTGAAAGGCGGTTATGAGCTGATTGCCCTCCGCCGCCAGAACGGACCCCAGCATTGCCGTCGCGACCAGTCCGCCGCCGCGCGCCACCGCGCTATTCAGGCCGGATGCCGAGCCGATGTGCCGCGCATCGACCGCCGTCAGCACCGCTGTGGTAAGCGGCGCTACCGCGGCGCTCATACCGAGGGCGATCAATGAAATCATTGGCAGCACATCAATCCAATAGTTCGCGGTCGTATCGATCCTGAGTGCGAGCAGGAAACCCGCGGCAACGAGCAGTGGTCCGAGCGTGAGGGGCAGTCGCGGCCCTATGCGACTGGCGAGTGCTCCGGCGGTCGGTGAGGTGAGGGTAAGTACCAGAGGCAGGGGCAGCAGGGCGGCGCCCGCGGCGATGGCGGAGTAGCCGGCCGCTTCAATCAACAGGTAGGGGACGAGCACGAACAACGCGCCCAAGGCGCCGTAAAGCAGAAAAGTGAGAATCGAAAGGCCAACGAAGCTCTTGGATGAGAATAGACCGAGAGGCATCATCGCGGCATCGCCGCGCTGCTTCTCGATCCGTAGGAAGAGAAGCAACAGCCCTCCCGCTAGCACCGAGGCGGTCAGAGCGCTTGCAGTCCAGCCGCTCCTGCCCGAGCCGAGGGTGAGCGCCCAGGTCAACGCGGCGAGTGCTATCGTCGCCAACAGGCCGCCGAGAGCGTCGAGCGGCTGATCGCGCGCGTTGTGGTCGTCCGGGACAAAGCGCCATGCGAGGACAACGGCGGCGGCCGCCAGTGGTAGGTTGAGTAGAAAGATGGCGCGCCAACTCCCCAAGTCAACCAGCCAACCGCCAATTACGGGGCCGATTGCGCCGAGTGCCGCGCCGCTTGCGGCCCAGATGCCGATCGCGCGCCCTTTGGATTCGCCCGAGAACGTCTGGCCGAGGATGGCGAGGCTGTTCGGCATGAGAATCGCGGCGCCCACGCCCTGAACCAGCCGGCTCGCGAGCAGGGTGGAAAGGTTGGGTGCCAGAGCGCAGGCAAGTGAAGCGAGGGCGAATAAGATAGTGCCGGCAATCAGCAGCCGCCGGCGGCCGAAGTGGTCGCCGGCAGCTCCGCCAAGCAAGAGTAGGGCACTGAGAGGCAGCAGATAGGCGTTGACCACCCACTGTAGTGCACGGGCGTCTGCGTCGAGGCTTCGAGCAATTGCAGGCAGGGCGACGTTGACTACCGAGCCGTCGACGAATGCGAGGCTTGAAGCCAGTATGGTGCTTATAAGCACCAGCCTGTGGTGCGAGGCAGTGGCCACAGGGTTTGCACACTGCGCAACGGCGGCGTCACAGGGAGAGAAAACGGCGGCGTTCATGCCTTCTTTGTACACCAATTGCGGCACTGTCGCGGAGGATTGCCGCCGTCAAGATCTGTATCGGCGAGACGCCGTTCACGTGCCCAGGGCGTGACTGAGAGCCGCTACTTCGGCTGCGCTTTCCTGCATTACCATTCGAGTTTTCACTTCGTCCAACCCCAGGCGAGCGCTTGCGGGGAGGCCGTTTAACGCAACGTCGAGGTTCGCATAATCCGGGGAGTGTGAGGCCATGAGGATGGCGATGGCTACGACATCGCGCAGATCCGCCGGCCCCGTGTCCTCTCTGCCGAGGTCTTCCTGCTCACCGATGGCTTCGGCCGTGGCCTCGGGGAAATCCCAATTCTCCAGAATGGCCTTGCCGATGGAGGCGTGCCACTCCTTGACTATGTCGTCGAGCAACGTATTGCTCAAAAACAGTTCCGGATGGTCGATTGCGCGGGTCAATATGTAGAGCTTGCCGATGCCATGCATCATGCCGGTGAGCATGGCCTCGTCGGGATTGACGCGCGAACATGTCCGCGCCAGCACGTAGGCGAAGGCGGCGACCAGGGTGCTTCGGTGCCACAGTTCGTTCAAATAGTGCTCGAGACCCACGAGTTTGTTGCTCTTGCGGATTTGGGACATTGCGAAGGACATGGACGCGCTACGCACCAGGTTGTAGCCGATACGGTTGATTGCAGTGCGAAGATCGGTTACTGCGCGGCCGCTGCGGTTGAGCGCCGCTGAGTTGGCTATTCGCAATAGCCGAGCCGCCAAGGCCGGCTCGGAACCTACGACTCGAACCACTTGATGGATTGAGGATTTGGGATCCGACAGCACCCGCCTTACGCGGACGGCGATCTCAGGGAAGGAAGGCAGATCCACATGGCCGCCGGACAACTCTCCGGCCAGCGTGCGGACGAATTCGAAGGCGACATTGGATGAGGCTTGCAACTCTGGATTCGCCACAACGGTGCTCGAAAATTCGGACATATCCCTGCCGCACCCGGTGCGGCCTACTTGCCTGTGAAGGCGACCGAATCGTACCAGACTTGAGCCCTGAACCGCTGCATGCGCCCGTTCAAGCTAGGGCCGAGCCTATGCACTAGACTAGGCCCATGAACATCGACGCCTTCGATCTGCGGGCGCTTCCACGGTCATTTTACGATGATCCTTATCCGACTTATGCAGCATTGCGATCCGCTTCGCCTGTGCATCGTCTGCCCGATGGATCCTTTTTTCTGACGCGCTACGCGGATCTTGATCGCGTCTATCGTGATACCACGACATTCAGTTCCGACAAGAAGATCGAGTTCCGGCCGAAATTCGGCGATTCGCCGCTGTACGAACATCACACCACCAGTCTGGTTTTCAATGATCCACCCTTGCATACGAGGATTCGCAAGATCATCAATGGTGCCCTGACACCGCGGGCCATCGCCGGCATGGAGGAGGGGCTGCTGGCTTTGGTGGACGGGCTATTGGATCGCATCGAGTCGCAGGGAAAGGCCGACTTGATTACGGATTTCGCGGCCGCCATTCCGGTCGAGATTATCGGCAATCTCCTCGGCGTTCCGCATGAAGAGCGAGAACCGCTTCGCGGCTGGTCGCTCGCAATCCTGGGGGCACTCGAACCTGCCCCGACATCCGCCATGTTGCAAACCGGCAATCAGGCCGTCGGGGATTTTCTTGTCTACCTCAAGGCACTGGTTGCCGATCGGCGCCGCAACCCAGGCGAGCCTGCCAAGGATGTACTGACGCGGCTGGTCGAGCAAGAAGGGGAGGGTTCACAGCTCACCGAAACGGAGCTGCTGCAGAATTGCATTTTCATACTCAATGCCGGCCATGAAACCACCACCAACCTCATTGGCAACGGACTGCAGCTGCTGATCGAATGGCCGGAGCAGCGCCGGGCACTACTTGAGAATCCGCAGCTGATCAATTCCGCCGTCGAGGAGTTTCTGCGATTCGAGAGTTCCAATCAGCTCGGCAATCGGCGTACCGCCCTCGATACGCAGTTGGGCGGTCATCGCTTGCCGGCCGGCACACAATTAACTCTCTGCATCGGTGCGGCCAATCGAGACCCTGAGCAATTCGAACTCCCCGACAGCCTGGATATTGCACGTAAGCCGAACCGGCATCTGGCGTTCGGATCCGGTGCTCACCAGTGCGTCGGTCTGAGTCTGGCGCGGTTGGAAGGTCAAGTGGCGATAGGGCGTTTCCTGAGTCGATTTCCTGATTACCGGCCGGCCAGCACCCCGGTTCGTGGCGGCCGTGCCCGCTTTCGTGGTTTTCTGACAATGCCGATCGAGGTGCGCTGATCAACATGTTTGAATATACGCTGCACCCATTCGCGTGCAGCGATGGGATTGTCTAGCGCAACTGACTATCTTTACTTCCGCGCCGGTTGTAGCCGGTAAACCGCGCAGCGTCGCGATCGAGGATATCCTGACAGGACAGGCACAGGCGAACTCCGGAGATAGCATCTCTACGCGCCTGCGGAATCTCGGCTGCGCACTCGGCACAATGAGTCAGGCCGGGACCCTGCGGCAACTGAGCTTTAGCGCGGTCGACCGCATCCTTGACGGTGGCGTCGATCTGCTCTTGCACGGCACCTTCGTTTGCCCAACCCGTCGCCATCCTTCTCTCCTGGAAGTAGTTCGCCTTAAGTATAATTATAGCCAATGGATCAAAACACAAGGCCGCTAATGAATTACTTGCGGCCTTGCAGCAATCCTTGCTATATCAACTCTCATTCTCGTAGCTTATCGTCGCGGTTATACGCCGAAGCGCAGTGCGGATTTCGCCTTCGCCCGCGCCGCTTCGATTTCCCGAACCCGCGGATCGGCGGTGGTCACCAGGGAGTCGATCAAGCTGCGCGCGGCTGCCGCAACATCCTCGACCGCCTGATTAAATGCAACCTGGTTCGCCTGAGAAGGATTGGTAAATCCGCTGAGCTTGCGCACGAACTGAAGCGAGGACGCCTTGATCTCTTCTTCGGTTGCCGGCGGCTCAAAATTGAACAATGTCTTGATGTTTCGGCACATGGGCGCTCCTTCCACTCAAGTTTCAAGACCATAGAATACCCGAGGATGACTGCGGAACCGAGATTCCGACGAGAGCATAGATTCGCACCCTAACGCAGCGCTGAGACGCTGGAGAACTCGTCGATGAGGTATTAAGCTAGATCGGGCGGTGGTCTTGCAAAAACACCGGATAAGTCAATGATTATGGAACCACATTTGGCGCTGGCGATTCTGCTGCCGGCGCGCTGGCGAAAGCCTATGGAAATCGTGGCCCCGCTTTGGTTGCGCGGCGCATTGGCTGCCGCCAAGAAACTATTCGACTGGCATGTTCCGTCATGCACCGCGGATACTCTCGCCGCCTTCATCAGCGAGGGACACCTGGGCCGCCACGTTCGAAAAATGACTCACTTGTACGAGAGGCGTAGAACTCTCTTAGTCACGGGGCTGCGCGGCGAGTTCGCCGACGAACTCAGCGTGGTACCCGCGGTGGCGGGACTTCACATGACGGCGTTGACTCGGAACAATATCGATATCGACGGCTGGCTTGCACGCGCTCGGCTCAAGGAAGTGGAGGTTCGATCCCTACAGAGATTTGCCACGGGGCGCACCAAGCTGCGCGGCCTGGTGTTCGGCTACGGCGCAATCGACGAGGGCGACATTGGACAGGGCCTAGCGCGCCTCGCAGATGCGTTGAAACCATGAAGCATGGCGGCGGGTGCGGACCTGGAATGCTGATGAGCTCAAGGGGCGTTCTGACGATCGTATCGGCTCAGAATCCACAACGCGGCTGGCAATGCGGTGAAATCGGCAAGGAGCGCCAACACAAATGCCGACGCAGAAACGATGCCAAATTCGCGCATAGGCGGCAGGTCGGAAAGCGACAGCGCGAGAAAGCCGCTGGCGTTGATGAGAGTCGCAAACAGAATCGGGCGGCCTGCCACCAGCATGGCGTGCCGCAAAGCGCCGGCCGTCGTGCCCGCAGAGCGCCCTTCCTGAAAATGATAGAAGAAGTGGATTTGGTCGTTCTCGGTCGCGCCCAACACTGTGGAGCCTATGAGTATGGTGGCGATATTGAGAGGAATGCTCGCCAAGCGCATGACGAGAAACACGCACAGGATGGCGAACAGTGACGGAATCATGGTCATCAACCGGGCGGACGGGCTACGAAACACCAGCAGGAAGGCGAGAAAAATCACGCTTGCCGTGAGCGCGAAACTTTCGGTGAGAGTGGGAAGCAGGCGCAGTGTAATCTCCGCGCCGAGGACGCCCTTGCCGACCACGCTGCCGCGCACCGCGCGCAGCGGCGGTTCGGCAGCCTGGGCGGCGCTCCATTGGCTCTCCACGAACGCACGCATGGCGCCAACTTGACCGAAGAGCTTTGCGCGGCCGCGGATGCTGAGCCGCACATTGGCTAGGTCCGCCACGTCCACATACTCGCGTGCTCCGGGCTCGGTTAGCATGATCTGTTCGAGATCCGCAGCGAGCTTCGGCCAGGCGGATGCCGATGTCGGCAGTTGATCGGATCCCGTTTCTACATAGCGCGCCCATCGCAGTACCGTGGTAGGGCCGTCGACCGCAGTGATGCGCGGGTCGCTTTCGAGTCGCCGGGTCAGTTGTTCCAGGCTGCGCAGAAAGTCCGGTTCCAGGGCGTGGCCGGCAGGCGTTTGCAGCCAAAGCTCAACCACATCGAGGGCATTCGATTCCTCGAAATGCCGGGTATCCTGGGCCACGCGCTCACTGGGATTGACATAGGTCAACACGTCCATTTCCAAAGCGAGGGGTTTAATCATGCCGGGAATGCCGAACAAAGCGGCGGCTCCGCACAACATCAATCCCAGCGCGCCTCCGACCAGGAGCCATCGAAAGCGACGGCTGGCCGGAACCAATGCGTCGACGAAGACCGGGAACCATTTGGCCACTGCAGTTTTCTCGGAGCGCAGCGGGGTGCGCAACAACGACTGCAGCGCCGGAAACAGGGTAAAGCAGCCTATCCATGCCACGATGAGCCCGCAGGCGGTCCACAAGCCCATCTCGCGTACGGGGCGAATATCGGAGATTGCCAGCGCGCCGAAACCTACTGCGGTCGCGAACATCGAGGCGGTGCAGGGCAGGAATTTATTGGCGACGGCGCGCGCGTGGTGTTCGAGAAGAGTCGGTGAATCACCCGGCTCGATAAACCTTGAGTGAACATACACGAGAGTGGCGGTCGTTGTGACCATCACGGTCAGTGGAACGAGGGTGGAGATTACCGTGTGCGACCAGCCGAATACATCGGCCAACCCCATCGCAATCGCAACGAGGGCGCCGAGCGTGAGAATAATGGCCGCCAGCGCGCGCCAGGATCGGTAGATGATAAATACCAGTGTCATCAAGAATAGGCCGAACAGAGGCATGAAGCGCACCGTCGCAGCGCCGGTTTGCCGCTCGAGCCAGGCGTCGAGCCACGGCGATCCAACCCGCCGCACCTTGGTGAAGGGTCCACCGGATGCTTCCAGTGGCAGAGCGAGCGCATCGATCGCCGCCAATGCTCGGTCGCGCTCGGCGGGCGATTTCACCCGCAACTCGAGCGCAACTCCCAGATAGCGGTCGCCTAGAAGTCCGGCGCGGCGGAACAGCGGCGTCCCTATTGCAAAGGTGCGCAGATGCTCCGCCTCGACCGGACTGATTTCCCCCGCCGAGCCGGTGCGACGGTAGAGATCGAGGATGCTGTGAACCTCGACTTGCGGAATCCTTGCTAACTTATGCTCGAGCCCATCGGCGGCGCGTAGCGCGGCCAAGCCGAGTGGATCCTGCGCTTCGAGCATGATGAGCGCCTGCTCACCCTCGGGAAACAGACGATCGAATTGCATGGTGGCAAGCGCGACAGGATCGCCGGCCACGATCAAGCGCTCGATGGCAGGATCGTCCTGCACTCCTAGGGTGCCGTATATGCCCGCCGCGGTCAGGATCAGGAATACCCCAGCGATCCAGACCCGCGCCCGCAGTATGCGGAGGAAGAATTGCACGACCTTGGGCGAAGCGGGCACACTCATGGATGAAAGCGCGCTCCTTGATTTGCCGGGGAGGCCCGCAGCGCCAGACCATGATAGCCTAAACACATGAGTACCCTGTTGGCGGCATCGCTTGCGACTCTGGTGTTTTGTGCTCCCGGTTATCCCGGCGGAGCTGGCGACGCGCAGCCGCTCGTGGACCAATTCGCCGCGGCCGCCATGGCCGCCTCCGGCTGGCCTGCGGGAAGTCTTGCGGCCGTCTACGATCCAACCGAAGAAGGCGGCCTTGCAAAACTTAAGCAAACCGATGCCGTGCTCACCTTCGTGCCGTATCCGTTCTATGTGGAGCACGCGGCCCAACTGCATTTGTCGCCGCTGGTGCAGGCGGATGTGGCGGATGTCGGCCCACAGCAGCGATGGACATTGGTTGCGAAGATCGGGCGTGTCGCTGGGCCGGCGTCGCTGGCCGGGTACACCATACTCAGCGTTGCGGGATATGCTCCCAATTTCGTGAGGCACAGCGCGCTCGAGGGCTGGGCATTGCCGCCGGACGTCAAGATCGAGGCAACGGGACAGATACTCAGCGCCTTGAGAAGAGCCGTCGCCGGCGAAGCTGTCGCGGTACTGCTGGATCAGGCTCAAGCGGCGGCGCTGCCGAGTCTGCCGTTTGCAGCCGAGCTCAAGGCCGTGACCCAGTCTGCGGAGCTGCCGGTTGCCCTCATCGCAGTGGTGGCCTCGCGCGTGACTGCGGCCCGTGCGAAGGCTCTGCAGAGCGGGTTGCTCAAGTTGGGTCATGTATCCGGAGGCGCCGACTCATTGGGGCCGCTGCGACTGCACGGCTTCGTGCTGCCCAAGCTGCCGTCCTATACGGCAACACCGTGACCAAGACATTCTGGTGCGCGATCCTGATGTTGGCGCTTGCGGCGTGTACGACGCGATTGCGGCCTGCGCTGCCGGCACAAGGAGCGCAGCCATCTTCGGTCGCCGCACTAGCCGCCGCAATCGAGGTTGCCGCAACGCGCAGTGATCATGAACCTGACTCGAAGGTTCGCGGCGAGCTGGCGGACGAGGCCGGCCGCGATGCGCAGGCCTGTCTTTCGCGGGAACCGCAAGCGGCGGCCTGTTTATTCGGGCATGCAATCGCGCTCGGACTGCAGGCGCGCGCACATCCCACGCGCGCGGGCGAGCTTCTGAGCACTATGTTGGATGCCTTGGCTCGCGCGGAATCGGCGGATCCCAGCTATGACGAGGCAGGCCCTGCGCGGGTGCGGGCCTTGGTGTTGATCCGAGCCCCCGCATGGCCCTTGGGGCCCGGCGACAGCGACGCGGGATTGACTGCCGCGCACCGCGCCGTGACGCTGCGGCCGCTTTACCCACCGAACTTGCTTGCGCTGGCGGAGGCGTCCGCAAAGACAGGAGACGGCAGCGCCGCCCGGAAGAACTATGCGCTTGCCCGCGACGCGGCACTGACGCAGCCCACCGCGGCCGATCGGGACGAGTGGCTGCGTGAAGCCGATCAGGGTCTGCAGCGCAAATAGCGCGACGAACCGCCGATCAAGCACCAAATAGAATGAAGATAGTTGCCGTCACGAATATCAAAGGCGGAGTCGGCAAGACGACCACCGCCGTCAATCTGGCGTATCTGTGCGCGGCCGGTGGACGATCCACGCTTTTATGGGACTTGGATCCTCAGGGAGCCGCGACTTATATTTTGCGATGTGAGCCAAATGAGCACGCCTCCGCGAAGAAGCTGGTGGCCGGAAAGCGCGAGCTGCCTGAATTGTTGGTGCCGAGCGGGCATGAGAAATTGGATGTCCTGCCGTCGGACTTGTCATACCGCAATTTCGACGTGCATCTGAGCGCCCGCAAGCATCCGACCGAAAGGCTTTTGAAAATGAGCCGGTCACTGCGCGGTACCTACGCAACTCTGTTCCTCGATTGTCCTCCCGGAATCTCGCTGCTGTCCGAGAATGTGCTGCGTGCGGCCGATGCGGTCGTGGTTCCACTGCTGCCGACGCCGTTGTCGGTGCGTATGTTGACCCAACTGCGGGACTTCGTGGTGTCGAGCGGGTGGACCGACTTGGTCCTGCTGCCGTTTTTCTCGATGGTCGACCGGCGCAAGTCGCTGCACCACGAGGTGATTGCCGGCACGCGCGAGCACTTTCCTGAGCTTCTGGCCACGGAGGTGCCCTATTCGAGCGAGATCGAGAGGATGAGCCTGCGTCGCGCGCCGATCCCGGCCTACTCGCCGCTCAGCGCGGCGGGGCATATTTATGCGAATTTGTGGCGAGAAATCGCTGCGCGAATGGGACAGGGTCTATCGACACAGGCTCTGCCTCGAGCCGACTCCCGTCACGGCGAATATTCGTAGGGCGAAACTTCCAGGCCCATGGGCGCTCAAGACTAACTAGAAACGCCGTACGCGAAGCAAAGCCTGACGACATCGTCGGTGCCCAGCAAAAATCCAATCGCAAGGCGCAGCGCAAGCAACGTGGCGGCAGAGTCGGTGAGACCTTGCAGCAGGGATGGGCCGGCCGTCGTGGTGGTTCACCGTGGCTTCGCTGTTCGATCAACCAACCATTATTCTCTTGTTCCGTGCTATACAGTCGGCTTATGAGCACAAAAATATCATGTGCAACGGCTCGGTTGGACGACGCCATAGGTATGTCGGTATTTTTGTCCCTAATCCCAAACGCCGGGGAACTTGCCAAGCTTCTTCAAAGCAGGAAGACCGTATCCTCGCGGGCCTACGACGACGATACTTGGACCGCCCGCTTTGTCGCCTGTGATGGACAAGTAGTCAAATGCTTTGCGGTTACCGAGATTACGATCGATCAGGCGGAAATGATTGCGGCCACCTGCGCCGACAACCCCACATTGGACGAGCCGGGTTTCCGGGAGGCCGTAGTGCAATCGCTCGGCCCGACGTTTGATCCTGGCGAATAGCGCGAAACAGACTGCCGGGTAAGCTCAATCTCTCCGGCAATGCGGTCCAAGAATGCCACGGAATCATGCACGTCATCTCATTCAAGAATACGCTCTTGTTCAAACGGGGAATTTGGCTAAGCGCGGCCGCATTGATCGCGTTTGTACTTACCCCCTCCATGCTCAATGGCAATTTTCGGCAAAACCTTGCGTCGATTTTGTTTGCCGTCGGCATTCTTAGCGTCTGCTTCGTGTATTTTCTTTGGAGGACCCAAATCCATCGTCTTGCGGACGAGGTGCGGGACCACGAAGATCGCTTGTGTGTTCGACGCGGGCGGACCGAAGAAATCATCTACCTATCGAATATAGCCGGCGCCGACGTTTCGACCAGCAGCGGTATCCACCGGATCACGGTTCGTCTGCGCGAGGCGACGAAGTTGGGCGGGAAAATTGAATTTCTACCGCAGGCCAGCCTGTGGTCCAATGTTTCGGCGGTGAGGCGTCTCGCGTCCAGCTTGACGGATCGTGCAAGCCTAGCGAAAGGTATAGGCGCGAGGCGCGATTAGTCTTCGGCGGAGGTTTGTCCGCTATCTATCCACAGAGGGGATATGAATGAGCATGCCACAGGTTTCATTGCGCATGGCTTCCCAGAAAGCGATGCGCCAGATGGCGGATCGCAATTCGCCCTTCATTCTGGACGAATGGTACGTCGTCGCCTTCGCAAACGAAGTCGGCCGTGCGCTTCTCAAGCGCACTGTACTCGGACTTAAGCTGGTCATGTTCAGGACCCAGGATGGAGCGCCGATCGCAATGGAAGATCGCTGTGCGCATCGTTCCTATCCCCTATCCGCTGGCACGCTCTCTGGAGACACAATCGTCTGCGGATACCATGGATTGCGGTACGACAGGGCAGGCAATTGCATCGAGGTTCCATCTCAGCAGCACTGCCCGAAGGGCATCGGGGTACGGACTATCCCTCTGATCGAGCGCGGGCCCTTCGTCTGGGGTTGGTTCGGCGAATCGTCGAAAGCGGATCCGCTGCGTATCCCGACGACGTCTTGGCTGGAAAACGGCGCATGGGTCTCTTCCCAGGACTATTTTGATTTGCCCGGCAACTATGTGAGCTTGCACGAAAATCTTCTTGATTTGACTCATCTCTCCTTTGTTCATGCACAAAGCTTCGGTACCCCCGACTACGCGCGTGCTCCTTACGAAGTCGAATCAAAGGGCGGCTGTTTTAGAATAACGCGAAGCGTCGTTCCCACCCGATTGCCGCCGGTTTGGGCGCAGCCCACGGGGCTGCATCATGATCATGCCGCCCGCATCACCACTTCTGAGTTTCGGGCGCCGGGTTTGCACGTGGTCAGCGCGCGATTTTATGATGCCAACCTGCCCGTGAGCAGTCAGCCGGTATACGAGATCAGGACCTGCCACGTGCCGACTCCTCAAACTCAGGGGAGTACCCACTACTTCATCGTGCATAGTAGGGATTTTGCGCTGCAGGATTCAAGCGTCACAGAGTTCATGCGCGAGCAGCTTATGATCGCGTTTCGCGAGGATGTGGAAGTGCTCTCGCGCCTCGAAGACGTACTGGCTCGGCCGGACCCGGAACGTTATGAGATTTCAATCGCGTCCGATGGCCCCGCGGTGGCCATGCGGCGCTACCTGTTTGTCAGAGCACAGGCGAGCATTGCATCGCCCTCACCTGTGGGCTGAGTCCCAGATTTTCGATATTTTTGGCATGCTGATTTCAATCCAGTCGGCGAGGGGGTGTTGCTACGTGACATCGGTTGCCCCGAAACGCGGCTGGTCAATGCGGTATTCTTCGCTCACTATGGGTGCCGAGAAATCGCCATTTGAAATTCTGCAGGGGAGTTCATACCATTGGTCCACTATTGCAAGAATCTCGTTTCTCCCGCCGTGTTCGCCTCCCTTGCCGCAATAACAGCACTCGTTCCGACGCAAAGTCCCGCGAACACCGCTGCGGTAACCAATCACCGCACCTGCCCGGGTGACGATAGCGGGCTGACCTTGCCCCCAGGGTTTTGCGCCACTATTTTCGCCGATGAGATCGGTCACGCCCGTCATCTAGTGGCGGCTCCGAACGGCGTGGTTTACGTCAATACATGGTCCGGAGTCTATTACGGGAACGACGCGCCGCATGTCGGAGGATTCTTGGTTGCCTTGCAAGATACTACCGGCAAGGGTAAGGCCGACGTGAATCAGAGATTCGGGGAGACCGTGCCAAGCGGCGGCGCAGGTGGCACCGGTATTG
>JANYLM010000021.1 GCA_025357835.1 Gammaproteobacteria bacterium | reverse complement strand
GTTGCGTATCAGGCGCTCAAACATGCATCTTGGACCGCCATATCGACGAGCGTCGGAACCGATCCCGACATGAACCTCGGGATCTCGGCGGTCGTCGGCGGCATGATCGTTAATGTCGTGCTGATGCCGGATTTGACGCGCTATTCGCGTACAGTTCTCGACTGCGCGCTGATCAGCGTGACTGGCAATGGAATCGCCAACGGCGTCATGCTGGTGCTGGCGATGCTGCCGGCGCTTGCCTTCGGCGAGCAGGATCCCATGAAATACATGGCGCTGCTCGGGCTTGCGGGCGTGGCATTCATCATCCTCGTGCTGTCCACTTGGACCGTCAACGCGGTCAATCTCTATTCGGCCGGCTTGGTCACCGCGACCGCGATGCCCTCGGTGGGGTACGGACGAGTGGTGATCGCCGCCGGGTTGGCTGGCACCCTTCTCGCAACCCTGGGTCTTGCGGACCGCTTCCTCGAGTTCCTCGCCGTTCTCGGTCTGGTAGTGCCGCCCATCGCAGCGGTATACCTCACCGATTTTTTCGTGCTCCGCCGTTGCGATTACCAGGCTCCGTGTCATCTCAAGGGCTCGGAGCTTACCAACACCAACGGACTCATCGCCTTTGTTCTTGGCGCTGCGATCGGATGTGGTCTTTACGCGGGCAAAGTGTCGCTGTCGGGCGTCCCGACAATCGAGTCTTTCGTCTCGGCCGCGCTGATTTATTGGATTCTTGAAAAGCTTCGAGCACGAGCGCGTCGTGACCGGCGGTGGCAGGCGTGTTGGGCGAGGGATCGACAGACGACCATTCGCGACGATTCCGGCGATTATGTCAGGGAGAGCGTGAGCCATGACTGACCAAGCGGCGATCGAGGCCGTCCAAGCCGGCTACGACCGGTCGATGATGCTGACGGTACGCGACATGACGCGACGCGCGATCGAGGAGATCGCTGCGGCAATACAGCCTGGCATGGCCGAGGAGCGGGGACGCGAAATCACCCGCGATGTGCTGAAGGCGGCGGGGATGATCCGGGGATGGCATGCGCCTCACGTGCGCTTCGGTCGAAATACGCTAAAGCCGTTTGGCGCACCGTCCGAGCCGCGAGTCGTTTTGAAGGATGACGACATTTTTTTTATCGACATCGGACCGGTGTGGCGGCAGTTCGAAGGAGATGCCGGCGCGACATTCGTGGTGGGCCACGATCCGGACATGCTCCGAATCGCCGCCGATGTGCGCCGCGTATTCGACGACAGCCGGCTCGCGTGGCAAACGCGCGGGCTGACGGGGGCGCAACTCTACGATTTCGCGAGCCAGCGTGCGCGTGATCTCGGCTGGGAGCTCAATCTCGACATGAACGGTCACCGGCTGGCCAACTTCCCGCACGCAGCGATCCACAAGGGACCGCTCGCGAAGACCGAGTTTCGGCCTTCCGCCGGCCTTTGGGTGCTCGAGATCCAGATCCGTCATCCCACGCGCCCGATTAGTGCGTTTTACGAGGACCTTCTGCTCGACTAACGCCAGTGTCGGCGTGGCGCACAACATCGCCACGGCAATTTTCGGCGGCATGGCCGAATTCGCGGCGCTGTTCGCCAAGCAGCGTGGGCACGAGACCTGGTTCTATTGGTACGTATCCTCGGTGTGCTTTGCTGCGTTCTTGACCGAATTTCTGATAGGGGACGCGCAAATCGAATCGCCGGATGCGCGACAAGCGATTCGAGAGTGACGGATATAACGCACCGGAAACGGTGTCGGCGCGTGCCACACGCACCATTGCGGCGCAGTTTGAGCCCTCGTTTATGTCGATTGCTCCCCGAAAGCTAGCGCGAGAACGAGCACGGCCGTGTAAGGGCTCGCCACGCACAGGAGTACGGTGACGACTGCTAGCGTGAGGCGCGGTACGACGCGAACACCCATCGATTCCGAGGCGCTCCTGTTGTCTGTTCGCCACGGCTGCGTCAGGCCGGCGATCGAGCCGTTACCCAAAACACCGCGTTCTTACCCTCCGAAGTCGTGGCGAAAGGGGACCAGATGCGGTTCTATCTGGAGGAGAAGGCGCACCTTGGCGTGCGGGCGCGCCATTCGGCGATTAATATGAAGTATGGGTGCACTAATTGGCGGGAATCTGCCACAGGGGATCGAGAATGAAGAGCAGTCACAAGGGGATCGCAGGTTGTTGTGTGCGCAGCGGCTGGCTCGTCGCCGGTTCGCTACTTGCATCGGTGGCATACGCTGATGGCAAGGCCAGCGACGGTGCCTCGAACATCAGCCAAGAGATCGTCGTAACGGCCACGCGTGCTGTGACGGCCACCAAGACGGACACCCCCTTGGTCGAAATTCCCCAGTCGATCACGGTTGTGACTCCGCAGGCAATCCAGGATCAGGGCGCGCTGAGCATGCAATCGGCGCTCGAGTACACGGCCGGCGTCACGAACGCGGGCGATGATACCCGGGGCGACTTCAATGTCATCCGGGGCTTCCTCGCGGTCAACTATCTCGACGGCCTGAAGCGCGAGTTCGGCTTCGTGTACTTGCCTCGCAATGAGATCTACTCGCTCGATCGTATCGACGTGCTTCTGGGTCCGGCGGCCGTGCTCTATGGTGCAGGCAGTTCCGGCGGGCTGGTCAACATGCAGAGCAAGCGCCCGCAATTCCAGTTCGGTGGCGAGGTGACGGCGAGCTACGGCACCTTCGACCGCAAGCAGGGGCAGTTCGACGTCACCGGCCCGTTGAACGATACCGTCGCCTTCCGGTTGGTTGGGCTGTATCGCGATGCGGACATGCTGGTCCGCTTCATGCCCGACAATCGCAGGCTCGTGCAGCCGTCGATCACCTGGAAGCCGACCGACGACACGAATGTCACACTGATCGGCTTGTATCAGCACGACTACACGGGCCCGAGCGCCTATAATCCCCTCGCCGCCACACTGTATGCACCCGCCGGCAGGAGGATGGATCGCAGGACCGAGTTGGGGGAACCGGACTTCGACAAGGGACCCAAGGACGACAAGTCACTCACGTTGTTGATCGACCATCAGTTCTCGACAACGCTCAAGTTTCACAGCGCGTCCCGCATCGAGGGAGATCATACGACCTACGGACAGATCTACGGCGTCTACTATGCCGGCCCCAGCATTCTCGACCCCTTCGTTCCCAATCTCGGTGATGGTCGCAGTTATGTGCCGCGCTCGCTGTTTGCCTACGACGCCCGTTACCGCAGCCTCGACAGCGACAACAACCTGCAGCTTGATCTGAACACGGGTCGGTTCACACACAAGATCCTCGTCGGGGTCGACTATTCCTGGTTCCGTCAGCTTTCGCGACAGGCCTTCGACTATCTGACCGTGACGCCCATTGATATCTACAATCCCGTTTACCACCCCGGCATCGTGGCGGACTATGGTGCGCTCACCCGGCAACTGCTGGTCGATACCGGCATCTATGGGCAGGATCAGATCCGATTCGACGACCGGGCATCGCTCGTCCTCGGTGTGCGACATGATCACCTCAGGAGCGAGAACACCGACCAGCCGACCGCAATCAACAACGTGACCACTTATCGCGCCGGTCTGACAGTTAACGTCGCAAAAGGCATCTCGCCCTATCTCAGCTATTCCGAGTCCTTCACGCCCGTGAGCGGCCTCAGTCAATTCGGTCAGACGTACCAGCCGCTCTTCGGCAAGTCCTACGAAGGGGGCGTCAAATGGCAACCTGTGTCCGGCGCCATGCTCCGGCTGACCTATTTCGATATCACTGAACGCAACCACCTCGTGCCCGATCCGGCTCAGCCGCTGAATTCGATCCAGGCTGGCGAGGTCAAGGCCAAAGGCGTCGAGTTGCAGGGCAATTACAACCTGGTACGGGATCTCGCCCTCAGCGTTGCCTATTCCCACCTGACTTCCAAGATAACGGGGCAGGACCGGCAGCAGGACGGCACCCCGAAGGACACCGCCTCGCTTTTCGCCGCGAAAACGATGCACCTGCGCGACGACGTCGCAGTGCGTTTCGGCGGCGGCGTCCGCTATGTCGGGCAGCAGATTTCGGGAGATACGACGGCCTTCTCTCTTCGCGTGCTCACGCCGAGTTACACGGTGGTCGATGCACTCGTCGCGTTCGACATGCGCAGTTGGACCCTGCAGGTCAAT
>JANYLM010000125.1 GCA_025357835.1 Gammaproteobacteria bacterium | reverse complement strand
GCCGTTCTCGCTGCCCGAACAGCGCAGGATGAGGGTATTCCCGCAGTTCTCGACGAGGGTCTGTGCTTCGCTCTGTCCATAGGTACTCGATACCTGGGCGATACCCAGAATCGCGCCAATGCACCACCCCCAGGACATTCGGTTCGCCATGGCCATTCCGCCGAGAACCATGACGAGAATGATGGCGATCGGCGTCAGCCAAGCGAGAAGGTTGGTCTGCAGCGCCGTCGCGCCCGTCATGAAAGGCGAGGCCTGCGCCACCGCCAAATCGGGAGCACTTAACGCCAAAGCGACCAGCAATAAGGGCTCTACGAACAACTGCAGGCCAAAACAAGTCACACGGGGGCGATGCATGGCGAAACTCCTTATGTTCTCTAGATATCCGTCTCGAGAGCTACCTCTCTCTCATCACGCCGTGCCGCCAACTCCTCGCGCTTGATTTTCCCGGGGGCGCCAAAACGAAAAGTCTGAATGACGAAGGAATAGTCGTACTGTTTTTCACCCTCTTTGTCCGTCCAGTTGTTGGAGCGAATCTGCGCCTGCAGGATGAGCTGATCCCCTTTGCGCACATTCTTCGCGATCGCCTCGCCGAGACTGTCGAAGGCCACAAACCAAAGGCTGGTAACCACCTCGCGCGAATTGCCTTGCTCATCCTTGCCTGCGTAATCATTGCCCACCAGGCAGATCCGCGTGTATGTGACATCCCCTTTGACGGCCAACTCGGGGTCCTTCGCGAGATTGCCGACGGCGGTTACTGTGAAGCTATTCATGACTACTCCTTGACTGTTGTGTTGCGCGACTCGAGATGATTCATCCGTCGCGTGGCAGGCAGTCTGAGAGCAGCGTGCAAAAACTGAAATCGAATTAAGTATCCTGTTTGCAGAGAAAGAACCGCTTCGTTCCCGCTGCCTAAATGTCGATGAATCCACGCGAAAGTCGAGGTGACCAGAGATTAATTTCGCGCCGCATTGCATAATCGCAAGCATGCCGAAGCCTGCCCTGCACACCCAGTCGAACCGCCCCGCGCTCCGCGCCACGCGGCTACACAAGGTGTACGGCAGTGTGATTGCGGTGGACGACGTGTCTTTTACCGTGAATCGCGGGGAAATCGTCGGCCTGTTGGGCCCCAATGGCGCCGGCAAGACCACCACTATCAATATGGTATTGGGTGTGCTCGCGGCGACCGCGGGCAATGTTGAGATAGACGGGATCGACATTTCGAAACAACGCGCTCGCGCTCTGGCGCGCACCAATTTTGCCGCCGTGTACGCTGCGCTCCCCGGCAACTTGACTGTGATGGAGAATTTGAAGTTTTTCGGGTTGTTGTACGGCATTCCATCACTGCGGCTTCGCGTCGAGGAATTGCTGCAGGAGTACGATCTCGCGCATCTGCGCCATACCAAGTGCGGGCTACTGTCCTCGGGCGAACAGACTCGGGCGGCCCTGGCCAAGGCCCTGCTCAATCGACCTCAACTGTTGCTGCTCGATGAGCCCACGGCGTCGCTGGATCCATCGGCGGCACAGCTGATCCGAGCGAAGATCAAGAGCCTCGCCGCTTTGGATCACTGCGGAATCCTGTGGACCTCGCATAACATGAACGAAGTGGAAGCGGTGTGCGATCGGGTGCTGTTCCTGTCTCGAGGCAAGGTGTTGCTCGAGGGGAATCCGCGGACCCTGCCGCATGAACATGGCTCTTCAACCTTGGAAGACCTTTTCATCCGCGTGGCGCGCGAGCCGCTGTCGACCATCGCCGAGGCTGCCCGATGAAGCTGCGCCCCATCGCCGGCATCGTGCTGCGGCAAATCTACTTGTTGCGCGGCAGCCCGGTGCGCCTGTTTCCCATGGTGACCTGGGTGGCCATCGACATCGTGCTGTGGGGCTTCATTACTCGCTATCTCAATACGGTGAGCGGCAGCGGCATGAATTTCGTGCCCACCCTGTTGGGTGGAGTGCTCCTATGGGATTTCTGCACGCGCATCATGCAAGGTGTCGCGACCGCTTTCCTCGAAGATGTTTGGTCGCGGAATTTCCTGAATCTGTTCGCCTCGCCGCTGTCGATATCCGAATACATCTCGGGCCTTGTGATCACCAGCGTGCTGACCAGCAGCGTCGGTGTGGTGGTGATGGTGCTGCTGGCCACCGGTGTCTTTCACTTGCAGTTCTTTTCCCTGGGACTGCCGCTGATCGCTTTTCTGACCGTGTTGTTCGTGTTCGGCATTTCACTCGGTATATTTTCGAGCGCCATCGTGCTGCGGCTGGGCCCGGCGTCCGAATGGCTGCTATGGCCCCTGCCGGCGCTGCTGTCGCCCTTCGCGGCGGTGTTCTATCCACTCGCCGTATTGCCGCACTGGATGCAGTGGGTGTCGCGCGCGCTGCCGCCCTCGTATGTGTTCGAGGGCATGCGCGCGTTGCTGGCCGGCCGGCCTTTTCCCGGGGTCCTGCTGGTCAATGGGTCGCTGGTGGCGGTGGTCGAATTGCTGCTCGCGGCATACTTTTATGGGCGGGTATATCGGCATGCGGTGCGCACCGGGCTCCTTGCACGGTATAGCGCGGAAAGCGTCGCCTGATTTCGCGGACGACCCAGGCCATTGATTACACGTTAGCAATCAGTGCGTTAAGTGCCAGCCCCAGCCTGAGTTGTGACGGTGCAGTGTCGCCAAGGTCAAGCTCGGGGCGCGGCGCCGGTAATGAAGAATCTGTGGATCGCTTGCTGCAGCGCACTTCGAGCTACTGCTGCGAAATTAAAGCTTCGCGGTACGCGAATGGTTGCCCCTGTGGAAGATCGAACGAAATGCCGGGCAAACTTAGGCCTCGCGGAAAGAGCTGATGCGCCTGCACCCTGCGCGCTACATGGCAGCGAGTAAATCGGTCTTGCCGAAATCCTTTCCCTTGAATAGCAGCGGCTCACCTGTGATTTTGGCGAGGGCATAAGAAAAGCAGTCTCCATAGTTAAGGCCCGCAGCGTGTCTGCCCTTACCAAAATCAGTGAATGCCTGCCGCGCAATGTGCGCTTGTTCCTCGGTCACCGGTTCAACGATGATGCCAGCGCGCCTAAGAAAGGCGTCAAGCTGGCTGCCGCCGCCGTTTTTTGTTTGAGCCGTGACAACGATTGCGGCCTCGACAAACGTCGCCGCCGAAACGCGACATGTATCAGCCTGCGTGATCGCACCTGCGTAGACTTCGGCATCGTCCTCATTGAAGAGGATCGCGATAATGGCGGAAGTGTCGATAATCACTTCGGTAAGCCGTGCTCGTCAAACAATAGGGCAGCGTGATCCACAGGCTGCTGTGTAAGCGTTGCAGCACAGCGGCGGCCGATGGCCAGCAGATCATCCGTCTTCGCTTGCGGAGCGTGCGCACGGTTTAGACGGGCGAGACGCTCACGCAACGCTTCGGTGACTGCGCGAGTCATGGTTTCCCCCGTTTTTTGCGCGATTTTGTGCGCAAGCTCGTGCGCCTCAGGGTCCTTGATGTTAAGGCTCATATTCTACCTCAGTAGAATAAATTCTACCAATATTCCCTAGTCCCGTCCAGCCGCAGTTCGCGGCTATTCAAGCGCGCCGGCCCACACGCGCGACCACTGACCGAATGTGGCGGCGGTCGCACCGCCATAATATCAGGCCAATTGAGCAACCCAATCTGCCCGTCAGGCAACGGATAAGGATGCAGCAGGGCTGCGGCCGGATGCCCCGCTGCCGAGAGGAAGGATTCGAGGCGGCGTTTCTGCGGATTATTCCAGGCAGACCACGAGCTTGGCAGAGTGGGTGCGCCAATTGATGGGAATCACGTAGGAGCGGCTATGCGGCGCCGTGACCTTGTCGGCATCGTGGGCGATGACCAGCGGCACCGATATGACGAAGTTCTTGCCGAAGTCGCGGCGGGCGTTGCCCGAGATCGTGTTCGCCACTTCGCCGACCAGGTCTTTGATATTTTCGTCGCTGGTATCGGTTTCCTGCATGCGCATCAGCAGCACGGTGAGCATGCCGCGCGGGGCGGTGAAGTACACCATGCCCTTGCGGGCACCGGTAATGCCGATAACGCCGGTGTATTCGAAGGTCCCCGGGTTGCCGTCCGTCACCAGATAGGGCGACCCGATGGAGGCCGCCTGCTGCGCCGACGTCTCGAAGTAATTCGTCGCGCCGTCAATGAATGTGCGTATCTCTGCTTCTTTGAGCATCACGCCTCCGACAACAACTCTTCCAATGCATCATTGAGCTGGCGATCGGTAAACGGCTTACACAGGAACCCGTTCGCGCCCTTTTCTATGGCATCCACAGCCGTCGCCTTGTCCGCTAGAGCGGAGACGACCAGGATCAACACCTTGGAATTGATGGCCACCAGTTCTTGCACGCACTCCACGCCGTCCATCTCGGGCATGGTCAAATCCATGGTCACCACGTCCGGTTGCGTGCGGCGAAACAGCTCCACGGCCTCGCGCCCGTTGCTCGCGGCCCCCACCACTTCCAAGCGGGCGATTTGCTGCGAGCGCTCGATGCGGCGGCGGATGATGTTCGAATCATCCACGATCATGAGCTTCAAAGAACGCTTAGGTCCGTCATCCATATGCGTTACGCCGCCTCTATGTCATCTGCACGCTTGGCCGCGCGCGGTAGCGTCATGGTCAGACGCGTAAATTTTCCGGCGCTGGTCGCTACCGATACTCGCCCGCCCACCTGATTGGTGAGATCGGCTATCAGATTCATGCCCACACCCCGTCCCGCGTCCATAGTCGCGGTTTCCACAGTGGAGAATCCTGGCTGGAACAGCAGGGCAAAGGTCTGCTTGGTGTCCAAGCTCAGCGCCCGCTCCGCCGTGATGAACCCCTTCTTCAGCGCGACCTCCTTGATGCGGTCGGTGGATAGACCCTGACCATCGTCCTCGACGATAAGCTTGTAGCCGGAGTCGCCCACGTCTTGGAATGTGAGGCGCACCATTCCTTGCTGGGCCTTGCCCACGGACAGGCGCTCGGCGGGCGCTTCAATGCCATGCACGATGGCATTGCGGACGGCCTGAACGCCGATGTCCTTGACGGTGCGCCGATAGTCTTCGGGCACCATATCGAAGCCCGTGCACTTCAGACTCGCCTCCTTGTTGTTCTCGCGAGCCACCCGCGCGGCCAATTGCTGTAGGGTCGCGGCGACTCCGCTGTCGGCCCTGCCTTCTGGCTGCTTCTGCTTTTCCTGTTCCAGTACCGCGGTGGTCGTGTGGACCACCTCGGGTTGCGCAATGTGCAGCCGCGACAGGCGCGACACCAAGTCGCCGACGGATTGCAAATGAGTCAACAGATCGTCGAGCTTGATGACCAGCGGCAGGAAGTCATTCCCTGACAGTGCCGGCTTCTCCTTCAGCGACTTCAAATCATCCTCGAAGGCATGCGCGCGGCTTTCGATGGACGACAGGCCCAGAGCGGCCGCCTCACCCTTGACCGAGTGTACTTGCCGGAACAGAGTATCGAGCTTCTTGCGGAACATGCCCTCCTCCCGCGCCGGCTCGCGCAGCACCGCATTGATCATTTTCATGGCCGCGCTGGAGTCGCCTAGGAACGAGCTGAGCTGTGCCGGATCGATGTGCAGAATGCCCAGCAAGGTATCCACCTGTCCCTGGGCCTTACTTTGCGAGGCCTGCAGCTCGTTCGCCAGATCCACCCGGGCGGTCACGTCGGAAACGGACACCAAAACATGAGTCATCTCGCCGTCGACGCGCACTCGGTGAAAATCGAATTGCAGGTAGCGGGTGTCGAATTTGCCGTTGCCTGCGTCGAGATGCACCTCCACCTCCCCTAAGGGATTGATGGTCTTGACGAGTTTCTCATTGGTTCGTTCGGCCCAGAGGATTTTGACGAACTTTAGCGCCGTCGCCAGAGTGCGCTCCGACACGATGCTCTTCAGCAAGTCCTCGAAGGCGAGGCCGGCAAAGTCCTTGCGCTGGAACAGCGTCTCCAAAGCTCCGGAATATGCCGAGCCGATCACCAAATTCAGGTCGAGTAGGAACAAACCATCCTTGACCGTGCGCAATATATCCGCGGTCTGCTGCCGCGCCTGACGCAGGCTGCTTTCCTGCCGTTGCCGAGCTTTCAGCAATACGGTCACCAGCACCACGAGAGCGAGCGCGATCACCAAGCCCGATATCATCACCAATCGCAGCTGAGTCGCCGAACGCACATTGGTCGATTGCAGCGCGTTCGCGATAGCCGTGAATTCCGTGTCCAGCTGCGGCAGGACGTGACGGCTGGCGCGCAGCGCCGCATTGAGGTCCCGCTCCAAATCACGTCCGCTTTCGTTCAGATTGGTACCGGTGGACTCATTGTCCCGATACGGAACGCCGTGGTAAGCCAGCACCGGCTTCAACACCACCAGCTCTCTTGCCCAAGCGTCGAGCAGCTGGGCAGCATGCTTACCGGCGATGGGTGCGCCTGACGCTCCGGTGGCGCCCGTCAAGGCGAACCAATTCCCCGGCCGCTCCACGGTCATCTCATGCAGGCCGCGATCGAGTTGGCTATTCGAGGCTCGCAATTGATCCAAGGATTCTTGAATGTAACCCCGGGCCCCTAAGCGGTCACGCATGGATTCAAGCGAGGCACGGATGAGGGATGGATGACGCTGTTGCTCACCCAGCAACTTCAGTGCCGTCGAAGTCTCCGCGACTTCGCTGGCGAGCTCGAAGCCCGGTACGAGTACGATGGCGACGAAGCTCAAACCGAGAATGACCACCAGCACGAGCAAGCCGGCCGGTGTCAGAAGCGGCTTCAAGATGCCGCCTAGACGAGAATTCATGAATTAGGCACTCCCATATGACTGACTCCGTCCACGGATGTTCGAATAGGCGCGCTTACTGCGCTCAAATCCTCGAGAAATAGTGCCGCCGAGGAGTAGCGGTCGGCGGGGTTCTTGGCCAACAGGCGATCGATGATCGGCTGGTAGCGAAGAACGCGCTGCGGCAGGCGCGGCACGGCGCCCGAGAGGTGGCCCGCGAAAATCTCGGCTAAGTTGCTGCCCACATAGGGCAGACTGCCCACCAACATTTCGTAGAGCACGACACCGAGACTGTAGAGGTCGCCCCGCGCGTCCGGATCGTTACTGTCGATTTGCTCCGGACACACATAGTAGGGAGTTCCCGTGCACAGATCGGATTTGGACAGGTCGCTCGCCGCGTGCCGCATGGACGCCGAGCCGAAGTCGATCAGGATCACGCGGTTCTCGTCGGTCAACATCAAATTCGAGGGCTTAAGGTCACGATGCACGACCTTTGCGGCGTGCAGCACTACAAGCGCCTCGCCGATCTGGCGCGCATAGTTGACCGCATCGGCCTCGCTCACCGGGTTTTTCAGGCGGTCGCGCATGCTGCCGCAGGGGAAATATTCCAGGGCCAGGTACAGGTAGTCATCGGTGATGCCGTAGTCCAGCACATCGGCAATCGAACGATGATTCAGCGCCGACAGAATTTGGCATTCCTTAGTGAAGCGCTTGCGATCGGCGTCGGTGACCTCGTATCGTCCTTTGAGCGCGTGCACCTTGAGTGCGACCGGCTGCGCCAAGTCATTGTTTTGGGCCAGATACACGGCGGCCGTGGGCGATTCCGCAATGGTTTTCACCAGACGGTAGCCGGCGATCCGCGGCTGTCGCCAGGGGTCGGCCGCCGCGATAATGGTGGTGGTGGCGGTATCGCCTGCCGGCTCTACCAGCGGCTGCAGTGCCGCAGCCAACTCGCCTAGCTTCACGGAGTGAACCGGCCAGTAGTCATTGGCGCCCAGCTTGATGGTGCGGGCGGCATTTCTCTCGTCGCCGCCGCGTGCGAATACAAATATGGGTAGGTGCGGCGCCTGCGCGCGCGCGCGCGTGAGCCGCACCAGCGGGTCCCCGGCGTTGTCGCGCAGATTGAATTCGACGATGAGCAACAGGGCGGCGTAGCCGGTGATGCGTTCGACGGACAGCGCGTCGAAACTTGCGGCGCCGATGCAATCCGCATCCAATTTGGGGACCGCCCGGCGCGCCAGCGACGCCAATCGCAGACGCAACTCCAGATCATCGTGCACGACCAAGCAGCGGATGGCGCTGCGCTTGGTTGGCGCGATGGTCGGCTCTAGCCGGCCGGTGCTTATGGTCGGCTCTAGTCGATCGGTGCTTATGGTCGGCTCTAGTCGACCGGTGCTTGCGGAGGGCGTGCTCATCGGGTGGTATCGCTACTTCGGCATGCGAAACGCAATTCGCAATTTTGTGCTGACCGCGATGGGTTTGCCGTCCCGTGCCATCGGCTTGTAGCGCATGCGCGATAGCGCTCGCGTCGCAGCCGTATCAAATACTCCCTTCGGGCTGGAATCCAGCACTGTCACCGTGGTGACCTTGCCTTCGGCTGTGACCAGGAACGACAGGTCCACCCAACCCTCGACACTTTTGCGCTGAGCCTGCGCCGGGTAGTCGAGCTCGATCTGCTTGGCCCGGGTCAGGCTGGCTTCCGAGACTTCCGGCGCGCCCGCGGCTGCCTGCTTCACCTGCGCCAGCCGCTGGCTAAGCGCGGCCAAATCCGCCGAGGCACCCAAACCGGCCGCCATCTGCACTAGTGCGTCGGCTCTCGCCGCCTGATTGGCATCCAGCGCCGCGCGCACTTGGTCGAGAATCTGCGCCTGAACGGCAGTTGAAATCCGCGGCAGCTCGCCATTCTTAGGATCGGCGGCGCGCAGCTGATTGACGTAGAACAGCGCGCTGTCGTTGTCGGGCTCGGTCACTTTGCCCTGGCCGAGACGCGCTTGCGCCAGATCCAGGTAGCGCGGCTGTTCGGGCACCGCCGCAGCCTGCTGACTGCGCGCGGCATTAAGATCGTGCTGCAGGCCCGCCACCGTGGCGGCCGGAACGGCGTAGCCACGCAAGTCGGCCAGCATCCGATCCACATCGGCGAGACGCCGCTGATCGATGGCGGCATGCACGGCCAGCGCCAGCCGCCTGTTGAACTCCTGATATTGCGGCTGCAGCATCGCGACACTTGCGCCCGCGGCACGAGCCTGGGACAGGTAGTAAGCCGCGTTGTCGTTGTGCGGCTCGGTCAATTTGTCCTGCTGCATGCGCGTATCGATAAGCTTTGCGAAATTCGCCCCATCGGATTCTTCGTGCCGCCGTCGCAGCTCATCGCGCAACTGCGTCAGTTTCGCGCTGCTAAGCGACTTGGTGCGGGCTGCTTCGTCGATGAGCTGCGCGGCGCGATCAAAACTTTGGGCGTTGATGGCCGCCAGAATCTGCGCCGGACCGAACTCGGCCTTCAGGCTCGAGATACGTGCATCCAGCGCCGCCAGGCGGGCGTCGCCCGGGATGATGCTGCGAGAGGTTTCAAGCGCCTGCAAGGCCACGTCAAATTTCCTTTCGTCCAGCGCCGACTGCACTCGCGAAAACAAAATTTCAGCAAGGCGCTGCAATCCCTGATGCGCCTCGCCGTTGTTCGGATCGAGCAGCAAGGCATTTCTATAAAGTGTCAGCGCGCTGCCGTCCGCCGGGTCGATGAAGTGCCGCTCGAGCATGGCCTGCTGCGCTTTCTCGATGAGCAGATCAATCTTCTCGTCGGTAGCCACAGGCGCCTTGGCGGCCTGTTGCGTCGCATGCACCGGGCTCGCGGCCGGCGCGGGTTTAACTGAGGGGCCGGGCCGCATAACAACATAGGCCACCGCGCCTGCGATGAGTACTCCCAAGGCGACGGACGCCGGAATCCAAGGAATACGCCGCGGATTGGAGGGCGCTCCCGGCGCCGTTGCACGGGACGGCGCGGCGTCGGCGTCGCCGAGCAAGGCCACCCGCGCATTGACTTCCTCGTGTGCGCTCTCGACGGCAAGCTTCAAGCTGGCGGCCGGAACCGGCACGGCTACATGAGCGACAACTTGCCTGAGCCCAATGGGGTTGGTCCACACCTGGGCGCTGCTCGCCTCGTCCAGAGCGACTACCGCAAAGCGCGGCGAATGCAATTGCAGGCGGGATAACACCGCGGCAACATCGGCTTGATTTCTTGCGTCCCAGAGGACAATGGCGGCCTGTCCCGACGGCGTCGCCGTGATCAACTCCTCGACGGAGTCGACCTGCTTCGGCACCAACTCGCTGCCTAGGTGCACACCGATCTGCGGCCACAGCGTGTCGTCTCGGGTAATCAGGAGCACCGAGAGCTTGGCTTTCTTCGGCGCAGATTCTGACTTTCGTCCCGTGGGTTCCGACGCGGCGGACTCACTCTTTCTAGTTGCGCTTTGCACCGATAGCCTCCGTGAACCTTGATCAAGCAACACTTGCTGCGATGCAGCTTCAATTGCAGCAGCGCTCGGTAGATCGTCAGGGAAACCACGAATACACGGGATGTCTTAGATCACATTTTGTGCTCAGCCCACACCCAAGACTGGGTACCTGCAGGCAGGGAAATGGCCAAGATGAGACCCAATTCGCAGATGCGGTACCGCCGGCTTCGGTTGTCGGCAGCCGGTTAATTGCCTTCACCTTGGCGAACCGGCGCCTATATCATCGAGCCTTTACCGGGCAATCGCCCGTTCAACCTAGTCCTGAAAGAGTTTATGAGCAAGGCAGTGATCGTGATCGGAGGCGGAGTCATGGGCTCCGCGCTTGCCTACTGGCTGACGCGCCTCGAACCCTCGCTCAAAGTCACGGTCATCGAGCGCGATCCGTCCTACGAATACGCATCTTCGGCCCTGTCCGCGGCCTCGATCCGCCAGCAATTCTCCACTGCCGTGAACATTCGCATCTCGCAAGCCAGCATCGCGTTCCTGCGCAATGCCGCTGACGAGTTGGGATTCGACGACGAGCGGCCGGACATTCTGTTGCGGGAGCATGGCTACCTCTACCTTGCCGGAGTCGGCGGCGCGGCGCACTTGCGCCACGCGCACTCGGTGCAAAAGGCCTGTTCCTGCGATGTGGCGCTCCTGGACTCCGCCGCTCTGGGGCACCGTTTCGGATGGCTCAACACCGCCGATCTGTCCCTAGGTTCGCTCGGCCTCGGCGGAGAAGGCTGGTTCGACGGCTACACTCTGCTGACGGCGTTCGCGCGCAAGGCGCGCAACCAGGGCGCGCGCTATGTGAAGGCGCAGGTCAGTGGCTTCGTCATGCATGACCATCGCATCACCGAGGTGATCACGGCGGACGGCTCGCGGCTGGCCTGCAGCCACGTGGTCAACGCCGCCGGCCCCTGGGCGCGGCACATCGCCGCTATGGCGGGGGTGGACTTACCGGTGTTTGCGCGGCGGCGCACCGTCTACGTCATCTCCTGCCCCACTGCCATGAATCCGTTCCCGCTGCTGATCGACCCCACGGGCTTCTGGATTCGCCCCGATGGCGCCAAATATATCGCCGGCCTGTCACCTGCCGAGGACGTTGACGATCAGCCGCTGCGGCCGGATTACGACGCCTTCGAGACCGAGTTGTGGCCCGCGCTCGCGCATCGCATTCCCGCATTCGAAGAGGCCAAACTCGAGCGCGCCTGGGCGGGCTACTTCGAGATGAACACCTTTGATCACAATGCCATTCTGGGTCCCCATCCCCTGTTCGAGAATCTGCTGTTCATGAACGGATTCTCTGGCCATGGCATGCAGCAAGCGCCGGTCATAGGCCGTGCCATCGCCGAACTCATCCTGCGGGGCCGCTTCGATACCCTGGATTTATCCGAGCTGATGTTCTCGCGAATTATCTACAATCGCCCGCTACACGAGGTGAATGTGATCGGCTAGCGCTCGCCGCCGATACCCGACCGGCGCCGGGGACGCGAGACTCGCTACGCGGCGCGTGTCAAACTCCAGCGCCCCGCCATAATAATTATCGGCGGTATGGCGTACACGAATGATGCATATCGACTTCGACGGCGTTCATCGACTGGCGGCAGTAGCCAGCCTCGTGGAGCCTCTGCGTTGTGCCTTCGCTTCGCAGGCGGCGAGTCCCAAGCGGGCCCATTATGATCTTGACACCGCGGGCAAGCCGCGCACCTTGCTATTGATGCCGGCGTGGCAACCCGGCGGCGGGATCGGGGTGAAAATAGTCACCGTATTCCCCGACAATGCGGATCGGGCACTGCCGTCGGTGAACGCTGCTTATGTGCTGCTGTCGGGGAAAACGGGACAACCGCGCGCCTGGATCGATGGCCGAGCCCTGACGCAGATTCGCACCGCGGCCGTGTCGGCATTGGCCGCCGACCTGCTGGCACCGGCGGCTCCCGACATTCTGCTGATGGTCGGCACGGGAGCGCTGTCGCGGTACTTCATTGAAGGACATCTGGCCGTGCGCAAATACCGATCCGTCCTCATCTGGGGCCGCGATCCGTCAAAATCGGCCGCCGTGGCTCAAGACTTCAGCACCCGAGGGTGGCCCGTCAGCGCCGCGAGCGACTTACAAGCCGCGGCGCGATCCGCTGACGTGATCAGCTGCGCCACGTTGGCTGAGCAACCTCTCATTCAAGGCCGCTGGCTCAAGTCCGCCTGCCACGTGGATTTGGTCGGCAGCTTCAAGCCGACCATGCGCGAAGCCGACGATGAGTGCATGCGCGGCGCCTTCATCGCCGTCGACACTCTCGCCGCCCTCGAGGAAAGCGGGGATTTGATCGAGCCCCTGGCTCGAGGCATCATCGCGAAACAGGACGTCTCCTTGCTCGGCGCATTGATTGCATCCAAGCCGGCCACGCCGCGTCCGCACAAGACCGTGTTTAAATCGGTGGGAGTGGCGCTCGCGGATCTTGCGGTCGCCGAGTATTTGTTCGAACACAATGGCCCCCGTGCCGCATAGGATGGGTGCCGCTCATAATCCATACGCCCGTACCATGGGTCATCGGGTGGGAACTCGCACGCGCGACGAGCCTGTACCTAGGGTCGCGTCATCGGAAATGCTAGTACTTTGTCCGTGTAGGTCTCGATCACTTCACTGAATGGCGTCCCATCAGGCAAAGTCAACACCGCTATGTGCTGCAACAGCTCAGGCGGCATGGGCTGATCCGCAATCAAATCGAGTGGCCCGGTTGGATTCATTTCCCATCCGGCGGGCAGCGGCAGCCACAACAACGTCGAGGACAGCGTGTGCCGGTGGAAATGCAGTGGCCGCACGACCGCGCCGAAAGGACTGTCCGTAGTGTCCAAGAGCTTGTTCATCTCCGGGGTCAAGCGGCTGGGCACATACCAATTGTCGGCCTCGGACAGCACCAGCGGCCCGCACATCAATTTCACCCGTCGGTAGCGAACTGCATCCGCCGGCACGACACCCAACTCCGCACGTTGTTCCGGCGTGGGGACCTTGTCGACGCCGGAGACACGCGACGCGACGATTCGCGGCGGCGACGCCAGTTTATGCACGTCGCACCAACGCTCCAGAGTCAAAGTGGCGCTGTCATGGCTCAGCAGTTCGGCGTTCAATGTCTGCAGCACCGCCACCGCCTCGACCCGCGCAAGAAAGCCGCCCGTCCAGTTCGGCGTCTGCGCCGAAGATCCAGCCTTACAGACGATCGATGCACACAGCAGTAGAACACTGCCTGCGCCAAACGCCTTTGAAAAAGCAGCGATCATCGGACTACACCTGCGTCAAAGCCGAGACTATTCCTTCCATCAGTTCGGTGAGTCGGTGGGTGACAGCGCCGCCCAATGGTCTCATTCGACCACACATTTGTCATAATGCGACGACTTCTCATTTTTACTTGCGAACTAGGATGCGCCTGTGGTCAAGTCTGATCATTGGGACTGTGAGCTGATCGCTTGCACTGTGCGTTCAATACCGAGCCGCTCAGGATACAGGAACGGTACGATTCAAAAAAACGGCAGATTGACTTCAAGACTCAAGCAAGCGTCAACACGCCGCAGGCTCACGCGGCGCGGGAATCGAAGGCCCGGCATGGTTGTTCGTCAGACTTAGTAAACAAGGGGATATCTCGTGTTTTATAAATTCAAGAGTAAATTGCTACTGAGCAGCCTTGCGGCCGCAGCGATCGCCTGCACGGCGACGATGGCGACTGCCGTCGCAGCGCCGGCCAATGTGGCGGTTTGGGTAAAAAATGCAACCAAGCTGGGCACCGCGCCGGCCAACCAATCGGTCACCATAGCCTTACACATGGGGCTTAAGAATACCGCCGGGCTGAAAGCGCTTGCTACGGCCGTTTCCTCGCCGGCCAGTGCAGAGTACGGGCGCTATCTGACGACGGAACAGTTCGGCCAGCGCTTCGCGCCGGCAAGCGCCGAGGTGGCGGCGGCCAAGGCACTGCTAGAGCACGCGGGGATGACCCATGTGCAGGTGGGTCCGCACGGCGTCTATGTGTCCGCCGATGCCACTGTCGATCAACTGCGCAAGACCTTCCGCGTGAGTCAGGATATTTACGCCTACCAGGGCATGACATTGCGCGCCAATAGAGAAGAGCCCACGCTTCCGGCCGCGCTGGCCGGCAAGGTGATCTATGTAGAGGGCCTGGATGAGTCGACATCGCTGCGGCATCCGTTCAATCACTCAGCGGTGCTTGGCAAGCTGGTTTCACCTGCCGACGCCGGGCGTCCGAGCGAGGCTGCGGCGGTGACCGATAACGCGGCTGAGATGGGAGTCACGGCAGCGGTGACCCCGCCGCCCGTAGCAGCCGGCAATGAATCGCCTTATTGCAACAAGTATTTCGGCAGCGGCGCGCTCGTAGCCAATCTCAGCACGGCCGCGGATGTGTACGGCGCTGCCATTCCCTGGCTGGGCTGCGGATATACGCCGCAACAGATTCAGGCCGCCTATGGCCTGAACAAAGTCGGGAAATTCAAAGGGCAGGGCATCAAGGTCGCCATCGTCGATGCCTACGCCTCGCCGACACTGCAGGCCGACGCCAATCGCTATTCAGCCAATCACAAGTTGCCGCCGATGATTGTCGGGGTAAACTTCTCGCAAATTATTCCGGCCGGCATCTACAACGTATCGCCGGCAGAACCCTGCGGGCCCTACGGCTGGTGGGGCGAGCAGGCGCTCGATATGTCGGCGGTGCACGGTGCGGCGCCGGGAGCCACCATCGTCTATGTGGGCTCGCGAGACTGCGGCACCTCGCTCGACATTGCGTTCTTCAATACTATCTACAACCACGTAGCCGACGTCATCACCGACAGTTGGGGCGTTAACGGCGAGGCAATCGCGCCGGGTGCGCAAGCCGCGTACGATCAAGCAGCGATGGCCGCCGCGGTGCATGGCATCACGGTACTCTTCAGCTCCGGGGACCTAGGCGATTTGTCGGCGCCCAACGGAGTTGCATCGGGCTCTTGGCCCGCCACCAGCAACTGGGTCACCGGAGTCGGCGGCACGACGCTCGAGCTCATGGACTCCAGCGGCACGAAAGCCGAATACGGCTGGGGTACCTATCGCGCCTCCCTGACGGACGTCAAGGTACACAGTGCTACGTCCGTTTCGACGTCGGGGGTCGCGATGACCAGCGCCTTCGGTGTGACATTCGATGCGTTCTCGTTCTATTCAGGAGCCGGCGGCGGCATCAGCCTGCTTGAGTCGCAGCCCGCCTACCAGGCCGCGAGGGTCCCTTCGGTCCTAGCCACGTCGCTGAACTTGGCGAGCGGTTTCGTCGAGACGCTTCCGGAGGCGCAACGTGTGAGCCCCGACGTGGCGATGGTGGCTGATCCGTACACCGGCTATCTCGTCGGCCAGACTTACACCATTGCCGGTAATCCGATCTCGGACGCTGGATGCAAGCCGATTTCCGCGACCCAGGAGTACTGCGAGATTGCCTACGGCGGTACCAGCCTCTCCTCTCCGCTGATGGCGGCCGTGATCGCAGTGGTGAACCAGAAGCACTTGGCGACGGGTGAACCGCGGGTCGGATTTGCCAATCCCCTGCTCTACCGCCTAGGCAGCGGCGGCGATGGCGTGCATTTCACCGGTGCTGCGCTCAACCAGATTGTGGCTCCCCCAGAGGCCGTATCCGTTTTGCGGGGCTATGCGGTCGATTTGACCAGGGCACGGGTCATCGCGATTAATTCGGTGCCCTTCCTCATCACCACGGCGCCGTATGCTCTACAAGTGTGCGGACTCCCGGTCTGTCTTGGCGTGAACGAGGTTTTCAACTACACCTCGCTGGCCTCAGCGAGCTTCCCGCCGACTCCTGCGGGGTACAACGATGTCACGGGGCTGGGCGTGCCTTACTTACCCAAGCTCATTGACGTGGAGTGATCGAAGTCCACAATGGCTGAAAAGGCGTCCCGCGTAGGCGGGACGCCTTTTTTTCGCCCCTCATTCGCCGTGATTGCCGCTCCGGCCGCGTCACGCGATTTGCTATCGTAGCGCTGTCGCGCCGACATCGGTGGGTTGACCCCAGCGGTGCCTTCGGGAACCGGCGACACCAATGATTCAAAAGGCGGCGCGAATGAAATTTCCCGATCGGCGTTATGTAGTTTGGGGTATTGGATTGGCAGTCACCGCGGCGCTGCCGCTCATCGCCGGCTTCACGACGCTCGGCTGGGAGGTCTCAGAGATACTGGGGCTTGCGGGAGCGCTCGCCTGCCTCGCGCTGTGCGGCAGCCCGGTTCGGCCACGGGAATCGACGCCGCCGGCCTTGCTGTCTCTTGGCCGTCATGAGGCTCTGGGCTGGATAGCGCTGTGCGCGGCGGCTCTCCATATCCTGGTGGTGGTTGCGGCAGATCACACCGTCATCGACTATTTGAAGCCTACCTCGCCGCTGTACCAGTTGGCGGGAATCGCCGCCTTTGTGATGCTCCTTGCGCTCACGCTAAGTTCTCCTGCGAGCTTGCGGCGGCGCCTGTGGCGCAGCCACCGCAACTTCCAGGCGACGCACATCATCGTCGGCTGCCTCCTATTGACCTTACTCGCGGCGCATGTGATCACCACTGATCGATACACCGCAGGCTACGGCCGCCGGATGGTGTTTCTTGCGGTCGCGATGGGTGGCATAGCCATGCTGCTGAGGCGCAGGCGCGGCACGGGACGACCGGCGCACGAGACCGCCCTGCGCCGACTCGCGTTCGGCCGGCATTCCACGCTCATCGTCGGTTCGATCATCATTACCATGTTGGCGCTCGGCACTGTGATCGTGGGCCGGGCCGGTGTCGCACTCCGTGAACCTGTGCTGCGCCGTGCGGAGAGACTGCCCCTGGACTTCGATCACGGCAAACACGCCGCCGTCAACTGCCTGATCTGTCACCACAACTATGCCGATGGCCGCGGAGCCGATGCCTGCGTGCAATGTCATCGCAGCGCCCGAACGGATCTGCAAGTGGGAGTAGAAGCGCGGTTCCACAGTTTTTGTCTGGACTGCCACCGCAGCCCGGCGCCGGGGTTAAAGGGTCATGGCCCCGTCTCGGGCTGCGTGACCTGCCATCGGCCGGGTGCGACCTTGAAGTGAAGGGGCATCAATCCGCCCCCCATGCCTCTGTCACAGGCGCTCATTCGCATGGCGGCCGCCGTCAAGAATTTCAAAGTCGATTCGGTGTCTAATGTGGACCTTGCCTGGGTAGCGGTAGGTGCCGGGGCCCCGGAGTAGATATTGGAGCGAATGAATGATTGAGCGGCAGGTAGAAATCGGCACGAAAGACGGACGGATGAATACCTTTGTTTGTCATCCCGAACGCTTTGGACCTCATCCCTTGATTATCTTCTTTATGGACGCTCCGGGCATCCGTGAAGAACTTCGGGATATGGCACGCCGGTTGGCAACGGTGGGTTACTACGTTTTACTCCCGAACCTCTACTACCGCTCTCATGTCGAAGAGCTCGGACCCTACGTTGGCGAGGTCCACCCAGCCACGCGCCAGAAAGCGCTGGACCTCATGGCCACCATCAATATACCCATGGTGATGGAGGACACTGACACACTGATCGCCTTCGCCGGCCAAGACGCCGCCGCATCCAAGGGCCCGATGGGATGCGTCGGTTACTGCATGAGCGGCCGGTACGCCATCAACGCAGCGGTGCGCCACCCGGACAGAGTCCGCGCCGCCGCATCTATTTACGGTGTGGCTCTGGTCACCGATCGACCCGACAGTCCGCACCTCGCCATGCAAAGCACCGACGCCCGGCTCTATTTCGGCTGCGCAGAGACCGATCAATACGCACCCAGGGAGATGATAGATAAGCTGCGATCGGAACTCGCCGACAAAGGCGGCAACGCCGAGGTGGAGATTTATCCCGGCACCCATCACGGCTTCGCCTTTCCGCAGCGTCCTGTGTACGACAAGCCGGCGGCCGAGCGGCATTGGGAGCGTCTTTTCACGCTGTTCGGCGACGCACTGAGCTGACGACGCCCTGTGACAGCATGGCAGCTATTCTGGGATGTGGATATGCGCCTTGATGTGCTTCAAGTTGGCGACGATGGTAAAGGTCATGATGACGAGAAGCGACCATGAACTCCACTTGCCGATGTGGACCGTCGCCCAGGCGCCGATCTGATTGGGATACCGCCAGACACCGAAGAACGTGCTGATATTCTCGGCTAGCCAGATGAAGAATCCGATCAGGACAAATGACAGCAGCAAGGGCATTCTGCGCTCTCGGCGTAACGCCCGAAAGCACACCGTGGTGCGCGCATACAAGCCGAGAGCGCAAGCGGCGATGTACCAGCGGTAATCTCCGAGGTAGTGATGCGTAAAAAAATTCATGTAAATCGAGAATGCAATCAACCAGGCCATCCAGTAGGGCGGATGATGGCGCACACGAAGTTCGAAGAGGCGCCAGGCCTGTATGACGTAGCTGCCGACCGCGGCGTACATGAAGCCGGAAAACAGCGGCACACCCCAGAGCTTCGTATAGCCAACGTCGGGATAGCTCCAGGATCTTACTGCGTGCGAGGTCTTGAAGACTTCGAGGCAGAAGCCTACCGCATGGAACAGGCAAATCGCCTTCAATTCATCGACGGTCTCGAGTTTCGTCCACACCATCCCGGCTTGCACGGCCAGTGCGAACGCGAACAACAGATCGTAACGAGAAATTCTCCACAGGCCCGCGCTTGCTTGAGGCCAAACACCAGGAATTCCAACGCCGCATCCCGCATGGACCGACATCCTGGCGCCGCAATAGGGCCATTCTCTGGCGCAAGAATGGCAAAACATGGCGCCGGCGCGGCAGGCGCTCCTGCACTAGCGTCGCGAAGTATTCAGCCTTTACCTAAAGACCCGCTGCGGCACCCGTATCCATCGATGTGCCGCTCAAGGCCGCCAGCAGTTTGACTCCATCCGGGCTGCCCAGCCCCGTGCAGGGGTCCCAGCCGGTTGCTGCGCTGTAGCCTATCTTCTGATTCCCGACTTTGTTGTCGCCCACCGTCACGTCGCGAAATGCGGTGGGGTTAGCGTACAAAATCGGATTGATAAATCCCGCGCGACGATTGAGCTTTTGATTGACCAAGGCGATGAGTCCCGCCCAGAGCGGAGCCACGGCACTGGTTCCGCCGATGGGAAACTCCTTGCCGTCCACGCGCACACGATAGCCGGAGGCTGGGTCGCCGTCGGCGCTGACATCGGGAAGTCCGCGTCCGGTTTTTCCGCTCGAGACATCCGGCGGCAGCTTGATGCCGGTTTGATACGACGGAATGGGAAAGAAGCCGCTGATGCCGCCACCGCTGGCGCCGAAGCTATCATCCTGAGTATCCGCCGCATGCTGGTTCCAGACGGATTCGTCGGAGATCCGACCGCCGGCAATTTTAATGTTCGTCGCGCCACAGGCCAAGGCAAAGGGACTGGAAGCGGGAAAGTCAGCATGAGTCAGATTGTCCCATTCATTGGGACCTTCATCCGCCGCTCCACTATCGCCGGATGCAACGGTCACCGTGATGCCGAGCGCCGCCGCGGATTGCAGGGCCTGGTCAAACTCCGACTGAAAGCTCGCTGTAACCGCGGATTCCGGTCCACCCCAGCTCACGGAAATCACCGACAGCTTGTTCACGCTGTCATGTACCGCCTGAGTAATGGCATCCAAAAAGTCGCGGTCCGTGGTGCCGGCCCCGAAATACACCACTATCTTTGCGCCCGGCGCTATGGACGCAGCCACTTCGATGTCGAGCATGACCTCGCCGTCGGCGCTCTGCGCATTGGACGGCGCATTGCGGCCGTTGTCCACAGAGACGGCGGTGACATTGGGCGCCGGAATGCCCAGCTGCTGGAAATAGGCAACTAAGTCGGCGGGGCGAAACCCGCCGCCCAGTTCGACGAGTCCAATCACTTGTCCGGTGCCATCGACGCCCGTGGGAAAGTTATAGAACTTCGCAACCTGTGTCGGCGTGAAACCCGAAAAATTAGCGGTCCTCGCCTTCCCACGGAGGCGCCGAAAATGCGGTCTAGCGAAGGGTCGATTGTCCAAACCGAAAACCCCCACGACGATTCCCGCCAAGTTTTCAGGAATATGTACTGCACCGGTGCGGCCGCGATACTTCTTTCCCGCGTGTTCCCAGTGATCGAGAACGACATTGAATGCCTTGCTGATGTTGGCGACGCTGCCCGACAGCATCACACTGCGGCGCGATTCGCTGGATTCATCGATGGTCAAGCCATTCTGCCGGGCGAAGGTCTCGACCTTGGCGATGTCGGCGGAGTCCGCGCCATGGGCGGCATCGAGCTGCGCATGACTCAGATAGGTTCTCTGACTAGGCAGCTCGTGTCCTTCGATGGCCGACTCGGAAATCGGGCTGCGGCGACGGACGCGAACCGTGACGTCCACTCGTTCGTTGACTCGCGCCGCTCCCGTACGCCGCGCGCCGCGCACCGCCTGACGCTCGCTGCCAGGTATAGAAACAAATTTAGTCGCAGACATTGCAGACCCTCCGAAGTTGCCAGTGCAAATGTATACGCCTCCATGAGCGCCGATTCAATTTTCGCGCTTTTGGCGCAACGCCGCGGAGAATGCGGCGCACCATCACGAGCCCTATTAAGTATTAATGCGACGTTACAGCAAATATTCTTCATCGAATTCAAAACTTAATTTTTCAATTGCCATCATCGTCGAGCGAATCGCAGCCACCTCATGGAATACAGAAACCTGCGGGGGGGGAAGAGGTACTGTACAGGCAAGCGGTTACCGATTAATTCTCCCCTAGCCGCTAATCACTGCTTTTTCAGCGACAACGCAGCGGCGACCCCGGCCATGGGGGGTGGCGGAAATTCGCTGCTGCGCCGCGAAATCAATCCGCGCGGCCGAAGGGAAATACTCAGCAGTTATCCGGCTCGGTACATTGACGCCATGGTTTTCTCGGCGCTATCTTGTTCCAAGACAAGAACAATCCGGCGATCAATTCAGGGATGAGATGAATCAGCCACAGCCAGTCGAGCCATCGACGCGAATGGATTCAGGGCCACTCCCTGTGTGCATAGCGCGTAGTCTGATCGTCGCGCGCACTACTCCATCCTGCGGAAATATCGCCATGGCCTGCCGTGCCAATGGATTTTTCCGTCTCGCGGCATCAACACGACGACCTACGGGTTCACGACAGTGAGGTCCACATGACTACCACCAGCGCTGACGGGCAAAACCTGCCGGACGATCGATTCTGCGATCTCGTGATGAAGGGCGGTATTACCAGCGGCGTGGTGTACCCGCCGGCGATCTGCGCGCTCTCGAAGAAGTATCGGTTCAAGAACATCGGCGGAACATCGGCGGGCGCCATAGCCGCCGCAGTCACGGCCGCGGCGGAGTACCGGCGGCGCACGTCGGGAACCATGGATGGGTTCGAACTTCTGGGAAAGTTGCCGACCGAGCTCGGTACTGCGGATTCCGCCGGCCATACGCGGCTTCTTCGGCTTTTCCAGCCGGACCCGCGGTGCCGCCGGCTTTTCAGGATATTGACCGAATCGCTCAATGCCGCGGGCACCTTCCACCGCATTGGGGACATTATGCTGGGATGCATCACCTCGTATTGGTGGGCATCGCTCGTCAGCATCGTCTTGGCCGCCCTAATTTTCGTCGCGTCCTCTTCAGGCCTCACGGCGATATTGTTTCTGTTGTTGAGCTTGCCGTGCCTAGTCGGGTTCTTCATCTACCGCGACGTCACTCGCAATGTCGTCGACAATAATTACGGCCTGTGCAAGGGGATGACAACATGTGAGAAGTTGGGGCCCGCGCTCACTCCCTGGCTGCACCACTTGATTCAAAATGCCGCCGGGCTTCCCTACGATCGACCGCTGACCTTTGGAGATCTGTGGTCGGCGCCCGGCTTTCCCACGGCTGCATTCGCGATGCCGGCGGGACGGCCGGTGAGGTCCATCGATCTGCAGATGTTCACGACGAATCTAACTCATGGCCGCCCATACATCTTTCCACACCGTGAACCGACTGCTCGCCTCTTTTATGACCCGGACGAACTCGCCTCCTATCTTCCTGACGATGTGATGAAGTGCTTCAACGACAACGCGCTCGACTATGCACCGAGTGTCATCTCCCCCACCGGCGACCCAACGGAGGCGCAGGCCAAGGCGCTGAATCTCAAAGAAATACCACCGCCCGCGAAATTCCCCGTGCTGCTCGCGGCGCGCATGAGCTTGAGTTTCCCGGTGCTGTTTGCGGCGATTCCCCTGTGGGCGATCGACTACGAGTATCCCCGCGGCGAGCGCAAGTTCCGCCGCTGCCTGTTCTCCGACGGCGGAATCTCCTCGAACTTTCCCATGCACCTGTTCGACGGCCTCGTTCCGCAATGGCCGACGTTCGGCATCGACCTCGAAGCCAAGCTTCCCGGACACGAGAATATGATATTTCTGCCGCGCAAGTACTTTGAGGGCATCGCCGACCGCTGGACGCGCTTCGATCAGGCGTCGCGGGCGCCGAGCCGCATGGGCGGATTCCTCACCAGCATTATCGGCGCCATGCAGAACTGGAATGACAATATGCTCTCGCGCATGCCCGGCGTACGCGATCGAATCGTGCGTGTCCGGCTCGATGACAAGGAGGGCGGGCTCAATCTCAATATGCCGAAAGAGGTGATACAGGACGTGGCGCAACGCGGCGCAGAGGCGGCGCAGGAACTCATCTCCCGATACCTGGATCGACCTGCCGCGGACGATTGGGGCGGATGGGACTTTCAGCGCTGGGTGCGGCTCAATGTTTTCGTCAGCGCACTTAACCGGAAGCTTCCCGGCATGCGCCGCGCGCTCGCACCCGACGTTCCGCACACGAAATCGTATTCGGATTTAATCCAGCAGGCTGGGCGGATCGCGCCGCCCAATCATGAGGCGCCGTTAACCTCGCCGCAGGCGCTGGCGTTGGAGGCCCTGACCCGGGCGCTGGCGGCTGTCGCAGATGCCTTTGGGGCATCCGCGCCGCAATATCCCAACGAACAGATTCCGGAACCCGATTTCCGGGTGCGTCCGCCGCTATGAATTAGTCAAACCGGAGCTGCCATACGCAGCCATTCATCGCTGCGTCAATTGCGGCTTCGACGAGCTTTTGTCTTCTGCCACGTTCTTGTGAAGAGCCTGTTGTCGATCTTGAGTCTTTGCATTGCAGCAATTGGCGTGCGGGTTACGCCCGTATCGGCGACAATGAAATCCCACCATTAGTAGAAGAGCCCTGGGGAGTTCTATTGACTCACGCTGCCATCGTCGGTTGGGGCAAGTGCCTGCCGCCGTCCATCCTGACGAATCACGACCTCTCCACATTCCTGCCCACGGACGACGAGTGGATCACCACCCGGACGGGCATGAAGGAAAGGCGCATCTCCCATGTACCCGGCATAGAGCTGGCCATCACCGCGGCGCGGCGCGCCATCGCCTGCGCCGGCATGAGCGGCAAGGACATCGAGCTGATCATCTACGGCAGCTGCAGCAACGACGAAACGGTACCCAACAGCGCCTCCGGGGTGCAGCAGCGCATCGGTGCGACTCAGGCGGCGGCATTCGACGTCAACACGGCCTGCACCAGCTTCATGTACGGGCTGACCATCGGATCATCGATGATCAAGAGCGGCATCGTCAAGAACGCTCTGGTAATAGGCGTGGAACTGATCTCCCAGTACATGGACTGGGACAATCGCAATGTGGCCGTACTGTTCGGCGACGGCGCGGCCGCCATGGTGCTGCAGGTGGCGGAGCAGGAAACAGGCGTCATCGCAGAGAAGCTCCACTGCTATGCAGACTCGCGGCAAATCCTGCGCGTGCGCGGCATGGGCACCATGTACGCCAATCTGGGCGTGCAATATGGACAGACCAGCTGGGACTTCGACGGCCAAGAAATCTTTCGCAAGGCCGTGCAGGGCATGAGCGAGGCCAGCCTCGACGTGATGCGCCGCGCCGGCGTGACCATGGATGACATCGCACTGGTCGTCCCGCATCAGGCCAACCTGCGCATCATAGACTCAGTCGCAAAGCGCGCCGGTGCGGGCCCGGATAAGGTTTATCTGACGGTGCAGAAGTACGGCAACATGAGCTCAGCCACCGCACCAGTCGCATTGGTGGAAGCCGTGGAGGAAGGCCGCGTTCCACCCGGCGGCCTCGTGCTGATGCCCGCATTTGGAGGTGGCCTGACCCTGTCGGCGCATCTGATTCGCTGGGGTCAACGCATGACTGCGCTGCAACCCTGCGACGCGGAGCTGCCGCCATGCACGAAGACCGCACTTGAGCTCGTGAATGAAATCCGCGCGCAGAGGAAGCTGGGCCAGGCTGACGCAATTCGCTTCAATACTCTGAGCTTTTCGGAAAATCGCGCCGATTAAAGGCCCGAGGGTTCCAGCTGCGCTCATTGTTAGGCGGGGTCCGGCCCGCGCCATTGGCTCACAACCAGTTGCCCATCAGTATAAACGGCGCCCAGTAGTACGGCTGGCGGAAGTCGAATTTCCCGGTGTCGTCATGCACGGCGCCGCCGAGGAGAGCTAGCTGTGCCTGACGCAGCGCCTGCGCCTTGCTGCGGGCCCGCGTTGCGCCGCGGGCGGAATAGAACTCATGCATGAGTCGCGCGGTGCCGGCGTCGCTTACTTCCCAAAGGGTCGCGATGACCGCGTGCACTCCTTTCTTCAGCAAGGTGGTGGCCAGACCCTCGAACTCGGTGCCGGCATGCGCATCGCTTCCCATGGAGGTGTTGCACGCCGACAGCGTGATGAGATCGTACTTGCGAAACTCCAGGGTGGGATCGCGTCGCAGGTCGCGCAAGGACAGCAAATCGCCATCGCCGAGCAGCAGCTGCGATTCGTCCTCGCTTCCCGGCACGAGTTTGAAGTGAGTCGCAATGTGCAGCACCGAAAACGCGGTGTTGCCCCGCGCAAGGATGTGCAGTTCGTCGCGCGTGAAGGCCTCGTCTAAAAACCGTTCGCCCGGTATCACGCCGGCCGCCGGCGCGTCCTGTTTTGATTGCACCACCGATTGCAGCTCCGCCGGCACGGCCGTCAACGCAGTGAAGGAGCCAAAGGCTCGGCTGACGCCAACGCCCGCCGCAATCCATGCGGTCGCCGGCGGCTCGGCGAGGCTGTCGCGCAAGCCGCCTACGGTGTAGACGGCCAGTGCGTACTGCTCGATCAAGTGGCGATGCGCCACCGGGTCGTAGAGGGCCGCCACCGGTACATAGCGCAGCGAACCCACCAAGTACAGCATCAAGGTATCGACGTGCGCAGTATTTAGCGTAGCGGCAACCGGTCCAATGAGCGCCGAATACAGTTGCGCCGAGACTTTTCGATAATCCGGCGAGCGCTCCTGGATGGCCTGGCGCATCTGGGCAGCCAGCTTATTGAGCTGGTCCTCACCCGTGCCGCCGACCAGTCCAACGGCGCCCCGGGCGCTCACCACCATAAACGTGGTGGCCCGCTCGCCGGGGACGAAGTACACGGCTGCCGCGTGCCCGCCGCTGCGCTCATCGAGCGTCGCGAGCTGGGTGCGGATCGCATCGCGCTCGCCAAGCGCCGCCTCGAACGCCGCCTGCGAAGGGGCGGCGACCAAGGTGCCGACGGCCTGCTCAAGCAGTGAATCAAGGGCCTCGGCCTTGGACTGGATCTGCTCGCTGAGCTGGCTGCGCCGGCGCTGTGGCTCAGCGCCCGCCTCGTCACGCCGCTCGAGCGCATCGAGTTCCTCGTATTCTGAAGCCAACTCTTGAGCGTTGCCGGCGAGCCGAGTGGCAAGGTCGCGTTCCGCCGGCGACAGCGCGACATCCGCGCCCACAGCGCCATCTTGCGCATCCCCTCGGACCAAGTCGATACGTTCATGCGACTTCAGTAGGGCGAGCGCCTGTTCCGCTTCCGCAAGCCTGCCGCGCCGCACCAGCAGCTCCGCCAGCAGCCTGTAGCGCCCTTCCACGCTATGTGCCAACGAACTCTGCGCCGCCTGATCCAGACTGCCCGCGTCCGCGCGCAGCAGCTGCGTCGTGTTGACGGCCTGCTTGAGATAGAAGATCGCAAGATCGGTCTCGCCGCGTTGATTGTGAAATCTACCGAGACGAGTCTGCACCGCCGCCAAGGCTACGCGGTTGCTGCCCGGCTGAAGAATCCCATAGGCACGAGCGTAAAGCGGCAACGACAGCCGCGACTCACCCAAGGTCTCGTAGAGTTCCGCCAGGTTGTTGAGGCTAATCGCCACTGCCGCGTGGTGCGGTCCGAAAATCTTCTCTCGAATCGCCAATGCCTGCAGCAACAGCGGCAATGCCTGTCGCGGGCGCTTGAGATCTTCCAGCATGCCCGCGAGATTGCCGAGGCTCGTGGCGGTGTCCGGGTGCTCAGGTCCAAGAGCGTTTTGCTGTATCCCGAGCGCACGGCGTTCGATGGGCAATGCCTTCTCGAAGCGGCGCTGCGCCACATAGAGCTGCGCGAGATTGTTGAGCGTCAGCGCCGTTTCAGGGTGCTCGGCTCCCAGGACTTTTTGTCGGATCGCGAGCGCGCGCAGCAGCAGCGGCTCGGCGAGATCATACTGCCCGAGCGCTTTGTAGAGTTCCGCAAGGTTGGCGAGACCATTGGCCGTCTCCGGATGATTCGGCCCCAGACTCGCCTCGCGAATTGCGAGCGCACGCCGATGCAGCGCGACCGCCTGGCCGTATTCCCCCATCGCAGCGTGCAGCTCCGCGAGATTGTTGAGGGTAATCGCCGTACTGGGATGCTGCGGACCGAACGCCCGCTCGCTGATTTCGACCGATCGCTGTGCCAATGGCAGCGCCTGCCAATAATCGCCGCGTTGCTGAAAAAGCAGCGCCATCCGGCCAGTACTCGTGCCCACCGCCGCGCTCTCGGCTCCGAACGCCTGAATGTTGATTGTCAGCGCACGCCGCAGCAAGGGCAACGCATCGTCGTACCGGCCCATCGACGTGTACAGTGACGCCAGGTTACCCAGGCTAATGGCGGTCGCTGGATGGTTCGGGCCGAGCATTTTCTCGTCTATCTCGACGGCGCGCTGCTGTAAGCCCAATGCCTCGGTGAGCCGGCCCAGCGATTCCAGCGTAGTCGCGACATTTCCGGCGCTGATCGCCGTATCGGGGTGATCCGGCCCGAGCGACTTCTCCTGAATCGACAGCGCGCGCTGATACAACTGCAGCGCTTCACGATACCGGCCGAGGGCGCCGGCACTGTCAGCCAGATTGTTGAGCGCGATAGCGGTCTGCGGATCATCAGGCCCGAAGGACTTCTCACGGATCGCCAGCGCGCGCGTGAACAGCGGCAGCGCCTCCTGGGGACGCCCGAGGTCATCCAGCGCGCAGGCCAAATTAATGAGCGCGGTGCCTACGGGCGGTGTGTCGGGGCCGAGTGCCTTTTGACGGATCGCAAGAGATCGGCGAAGTAGCGGCTCGGCGCGGCGCGCATCACCCCGAGAAAGCGCCAGAACCCCGAGAGCGTTCAGACTGGTGGCGGTCTCCGGTGCATCCGGTCCGAGCGCCTTGTCGCGAATCGCAAGCGAGCGCTGGAACACCGCTTCGGCGTCGTCCAGCCGGCCGGCTGCGCGATAGATGACACCGAGGGTCGTCGCATAGTCGGCCAACTGCGGATCGCCGGGGGCCAGTTGAGCGTCGGCCAGCTTCAGCGCCCGTTCGGCGAACGGCGTCGCCTGATCGTATTTTCCCTCGCCGTACAGTCGTGCCGCTTCGGTCAATTGCGTCGTAAGCTCATCGGCATCCGGCGCACTGCTCAGGGCAGGTGCCGATGTTGGCACGGGTGGGGGTGCCGGCACAGCGCCGCGCGCATCCGAGCCCAACCACCAGACAAGCATGGCGGCGGCGCCAAACACTTGCCGCGCATGCTTTTTAGCCGACTTTTGGACGTTTCGACGAGTCATCGGACAGCAGCGACTACTGGCCCTTGAAGCGCCAATACAAACCGATCACCGTTGTCTTTACACGTTCGAGCGAGAATCTCTCGCGCTCCTCCGGCGGCCAGCTTTTGCGAATCACATACTTCAGATCGGACAGCACTGTGCCGCTGTCGCCGAAGTACGAGTGGCCGAGAAACTCGGTGCTCACCGTGGATGCATCCACCGTATCAAGACCGGGCATGACGACGAGATTCGCGCCGCTTTCGCCCAGCCGCCGATAGCCGCCATGGACGCTGCTCGACGCCTGAAGTGCTTTGTCCTTGCTCGAGGCGTAGAGAGTGACGCGCGGCCCTCTGCCGAGGATCTTAGGCGCAATGTCGCGTTTGAATACCTCGGCGTCGATGTCCGGAGCGGCCAGCACAATTTGCTTAAAGGCGCGCCGCGAGCCCGGTTGTTCGTCGAGCAGCGCTTTAAAGCCTTGCGTGAAGACACGGTTACCCATGCTGTGCGCGATCACATAAATCGGTGTCCCCGGTGCAATCGTCGCAATGGAGGCGAGCGCGATTTTCATATCAGTGTACGAATACTCGGCCTCCTGTTCATCGGCGGTGTACTCCAGAGTCACCGCACGCGATGGCCATGAGAATAGTACCGTTGCACCCGCAAACTTCAGGTCATATGCAAGTTGCCCGGCGCGCAGCGCAGCATCCGGAAAGCTGGTGTTGTAGCCGTGAATGAAAACCAGTATTCCCGGATTGTCGAGAGAGGTGGCACGTTTGGCGATTTCGGCACGCCATGCATCCTCGTCGAGCACCTTGAGGGATTGCAGCATGACGTGCTTGTCCGGGTCGGCAGTGAACTCCAGCCGCCAGATGGATGGCGCCTCGACGTGTCCCAGCTCGTGCGACTTCGGCAAGGCCACATTGACGAAGCCAAACGACAGTGGAGCGCGGTCCCGGCCGTAGTGATCGTCCGGCGTCGACGAAGCCGTCTGATTGCGGTTGGTCGTGTAGTAAACCCGCACCACGTGGTAGCGGAGCTTGCCGTTCGCATCGACCACCGCCGTCCCGATGTCGGGCGCAAGGTCCTTGGTCCGAGTCTCCGGCGCAACGGCTGGTGCGACACCGAGCGTGTGCTCCACGGCAGCAAGAAATCCGCTGCCTGAGCCGCGTGTCACCTCGGCTTCAAGATCGTGTGCCTGCTGCGCGGTGAGTTCGATCTTCAACTGCAGCTGTGGAGCCACCTCCTCGCCACACAAGTCGGCGTCATAGATCGAGCCAAATACTTGCTCCGCGCGGTTGTCCCAAAAGCGGCGATTGGCGAGCGCGGCGCCAAGGCGTGGCGCGAAGGCTGCGACATCGGCACCTACGACTTCAAGTTGCAACCTCGCGGTACGAGTCTCCTCGAGCGAGGTGCCGCGCACGCAAAGGTCGAATACCGCGGCATTGGCAGCGGCGATAAAGCTTGCAGCGGTCAGAATGAACAGGCCGCAAAAGATACGACGGATCGGAGTGCGTGCGACGTTCAACATAAGAGGCTCCCTGAGCGCGGTGTCCGAGGCGAGGAAGTGGCGCGCAGCGATGAGCGCTGCCACGTGAAGCATATCGCGTCGAGACGGAAAATACCGCTGGCCCGAGGCCCATGGTTTCGTTAGGCTGCGGCTGCCACCCCCACCGCGCCATCCCCGCTGGCCCCCACGTCCACAGCGGCGTCTGGGTCCGCTACTAAACCAAATGAAGGGAGAAATTGATGGCTGACTCAAAGGACCCAGGTTTGAGCCGACGCGATTTCGTGCATGGGGCCGCCTCGAGCGCCATTTTGACGGCCGCGCCGGTGGCGGTGTTTGCCGCAAGCTCCGGCAAGCACTCCGACAAGGCGGCCGTGCTGGCACAGATCCCGACAATGCACGCGGAGAACGTGAAGCGATTGCAGGATTGGATTGCCCTGCCATCCATTGCCGCCGAGAACCGTAACTATCCCCAGGGCGCGCAGTACATGGCGAAGCTTGCCGAGCAGGCGGGATTCACCGACGTGAAGCTCATACCCACCTCGGGAAAACCGGGCGTGTTCGGCCGCATGGATTCGGGCGCCAAAACCACCGTGGCGATTTATTTCATGTACGACGTGAAGCAGTTCATTCCCGAGGAATGGAGTTCCCCGCCGCTGGAAGGCCGGCTGGTGGAGAAAGGCGGCCTGGGAACGGTGTGCATGGGGCGCGGTGCCGTGAACCAGAAGGGCCCGCAGAGTTCCTTCTTGGGTGCGCTCATGGCATTCAAAGCCACGGGAAAGAAATTGTCGGTCAATCTTGTCCTGGTCTGCGAAGGGGAAGAGGAAATCGCTTCGCCGCACTTTGGAGAAATTGTAAATAGCCCTGAGGTGTTTCCCTATGTGAAATCCTGCGTAGGCGTGATGCTACCGGATGCCAGCCAAGATTCGGATGGCAGCGTACAGGTTGCCGCGGGAGCGAAAGGCGTGGTGGAACTTGAATTGGTTTCAAGCGGCGAGAAGTGGGGTCGCGGACCCAAGAAGGACATTCACTCCAGCCTGGAAGCGCAGGTCGATTCGCCGTCCTGGCACTTGATTCAAGCGCTCAACACTCTGGTCGAGAAGGACGGGCACACGCCGGCGGTCGAAGGTTTTTTCGACAAAATAAAGCCGCTGTCCGATGTGCAGAAGAAAATGGTTTTGGCGTACGCGGCGGCGGTACCGGAAGCCACGATAAAGACCGAATTCGGAGTCGATCACTGGGTCCACGATCTGAACTGGCCTGACTCCTTGCTGCGTCTATTTTCACAGCCCACCATCAATATTGAAGGCCTGGTGGGCGGCTACACCGGGCCCGGCGGCAAGACGGTACTGCCCCATAGAGCGGTGGCCAAGATCGACATGCGCCTGGTGCCCGACATGACCGCTGCGGACACCCTGGCCAAGCTCAAAGCACATCTCGCCAAGCACGGCTTTGCGGACATTGAAGTCAACATGAGCGGCGGCTACGATCCCACGCAAACGGACCCCGACAGCAAGTTCTTCAAGGCCGTGCTCGCCACATTCAATAAGCTGGGGACGGCGCCGCAGGTCGTGCCGCGCAGTCCGGGATCGTGGCCGGGCTATCGATTCACCAGTCCGCCGCTGAGTCTCCCCGCGGGCCTATTCGGGCTTGGGCATGGCACGGGTGCTCATGCTCCGGACGAGTACTACCTGGTCGACTCCAAAAATCCCGCCATAAAAGGTTTGGACGGTGCAGTGGCGTCGTTCGTCGAGTTCCTATATGCGATAGCTTGATGCGATTCAACAAGTACTCGACGTCGGCTGCGAAGCCCGATAAGAAATCCGCTGTTTGTTACTGCGCGGAATCGAGTAATCGTCTAAGTCCGCCGCCCGCGACGCGGCGGCCAGGATGAATTTATTCACCGCAGCGCGATCTCGCGAACGCCGGGGTCGTCTCGTCCGTACCAATGTCAACCCTCTTCTGAAGCAGCTTGAACGCGGCCGCCGGATCGTCGGCAAACTCGAACAATTGCAGATCGTCGCGGCTGATCATGCCGTGACGGACCAAGGCCTCAAAATTGATGATCTCGTTCCAGTAGTCCGGCCCGTACAGTATCACCGGCACTTTGCGCGCGAGTTTGTGAGTTTGCGCCAAGGTCAACACCTCAGTCAGCTCGTCCAAGGTGCCGAAGCCGCCCGGAAAGACCACCAAGGCGCGCGCCAGGTGCGAGAACCATAGTTTGCGCATAAAAAAGTAGCGAAATTTAAAGGCCAATTCGCGAGTAACGTAGGGATTGGCGCGCTGCTCGTGCGGCAGACCGATGTTGAGCCCGATGCTGCGGCCGCCTGCATCCGAGGCACCTCGGTTGGCGGCCTCCATGATCCCGCCGCCGCCGCCCGAACAAATAACCAAGCGATGCAGGTGCGATGGCAGACTCATCGACCACAGCGTCAGTAGCCGTGCCAGTTCGCGTGCTTCCGCATAGAAGCGGCCGAGCGGGCCCTCCTCCGCGAGACGGGCGGAGCCGAAGAATACGATGGTATCGTGGACGCGCTCCCGGCGAAAACGACGCAGCGGGTCTAGATACTCCGCAATAATGCGCAGCGGCCGAGCGTCATCGCTTGCGAGGAAGTCCGCGTCCTCGTAGGCGAGACTGGAGGTCGGCGAGTCTTTGCTTTTCATTGCCTACCGTGCACGAGCGAAATCGATGAAGCCCCGAGCAACATCGGTGTGAATGAGTTCCACCCGCACCCGGTCGCCAACGTCGAGACCCTCGAATCCCCTGACCACCCTGCCTTCGGTGGTTGGAGCCGAAATACGCACCCAGGTTCCTTTTTCAGAAGCGCCGGTGACTATCGCATCGAACTTCGCGCCGATACGCCGCGCCAGCAACAACGCGGCCGCCGACTTGCTCACCGAACGCTCTACCTTTGCCGCATTGTCTTGTTGTTCGGTACAGTGCGCGGCCAGCGCGTTTAGTTCCTCTTCCGTGTACGGCGACGGTCGGCCACTCAGCGCCGCTTTCACCAGCCGCTGCGCGATGAGGTCCGGAAAACGCCGGTTGGGCGCCGTGGAATGCGTGTAGTCGGCTACCGCAAGGCCGAAGTGGCCCTCGATGGTCTTTCCCGGCACATCCAGAACGTACTCGCCCGCACCCAACAGCTTGATGATGGATAGCGACAGGTCGGGGAAGAGCGTGGGATCTATTTGCCGGCGCTTCAACAGGAAGGCACTCAGTGCAAGGGCACTCGGTGTGGGCGGGAGACTTTCGCCCAGCGCAGCGGCCAAAGCCACGATTCGATCCCATCGCTTCGGGGTACGCAGTACTCGACGCAATGATGCGAATCCCTTGCCCGCCAGAAACTGCGCCGTCACGCCGTTGGCAGCGACCATGAACTCCTCGATCAATTGCTTCGCGCGGTTGTTCTCCTCCGGCCTCAAGTCGCTCAATGCGCCGGCCGTAAATACGGGCCGTGCTTCGATGGTTTCCAAGTTCAGGGCGCCGCGGGCCTGGCGAGCCGCCCGCAGCGACTGTGCCACCCCATCCTGAATGCGTAGTTGCTGATCCACTCCGGCGACCGCAGCGACTCGCGCAGGCGGCTTCTCTCCGCCCTCCAGCCAAGCACCGACTCCGTTGTATGCAAGCTTGGCCCGATTGACCACGAGCGCACGATAGATGTCAGACTGCGTTACCGCCCCATCGGGTGCGATCGTCATTTCTACCACGATGGCAAGACGTTCCTGGTCTTCACCGAGCGAGGTAAGATCGGTGGAGAGCTTCTCGGGCAGCATGGGGAAAATCGCTGCGACCGTGTAAACCGAGGTGGTATTGCTGCGACCGTGTGCATCGATCGGCGAACCGATCTTCACAATGGCATCGACATCGGCTATCGCCACTAAGATCTTGAACCCACCGCCGCCGATCGGCTGCGCCACCGACAGCTGATCGAGATCGCGGGAGCTGTCGTTGTCGATGGACACCCACAAGAGATTTCGTAGATCGCGGATTTCAGGTCCGGTTTCGGTCGCCGCCTGGGCAATCGACCTCACCTGTGCCTCAACCGCGTCGCCGAAATCCGGCTGCAATCCGTTGTCGAGCATCGCCTGCCGAGCAACTCTCAGGAGGGGGGTTACATCGGCAGCCATTGAGTTAGCCATTAGAAATAGGTGACCGTCAACTCAGGCGCGAGCGTCGCTCGGTTCGCTCCAGTGGTGTCGTTGATTTCCATTAGGACGGGAATGGCCGGCCCCAAATCCTCCATGACCCGCACCTGGAAGTCGTTCAATCCCCGATTCTGCGCTTCCACCATCAATGAAGTGACGTCGATCGACACATTGGTGCCGACGTCCGACCCGATAAACGGCGGCGACACTTTGATGTATGCCAGCGGCGGCTGGACCCCTCGATCAAAATCACTCGGGATCAGCGTCGGCGGCTCAAAGGACACCAGTTCAATGAGCAATGGCAGCGTGCCGCTGCTCGGTTGGAGGCTGTTGATGTAGATATCGAGGAACGCCCTATCGATGATAGCGGTACGTGGGATGCCGCCGGCACCCGTCAGAGGGAAATCTAGGAACGTCCTGAACTCCGTGAGCGCCACAGGATCGATGCCGGCAAACACACTTTGAACGGTGGCAGACATGCCCTGAGTGACTGTAAATGAAGTCGGCGAGGTTTGTTCAATATCACCGTCAAAAGCCGGGTCGCTCAATATTTGAGTGGTAACCGCCGGTGGTGGGCTGCCATTGCCGCCATCGCCGCCGCACCCGGCGAGGCTGACAGCGGCGACGGTTAGAGCTATCGTCAGCGTTCTAAAATAGTTCATCGCGTATTCCATGCGTTGGTAATTCGAGAGGCGACCCAGAGCTCAAGTGTTTGCGAGCTAGCGCGGCGAGCACATGGGTCCGATTTGTCTGTTCAGTTTACCACTTGTTCGCGACGCAGCGATGCGCCCATGGCCGGTCGGGCAGCCTGAGAGAAGCATGGCCGCCGAGCGTCAAGGGTACTCACTGTCGTTGCGTCACAAGCGCGTCCGCCATGCGTGCAAAATCGACACTGGCTTTTGTAAATACTGCAAGGCGCCATTCCACTCGCGCAGTAATTGCTCCAGCCGAGCGAAGCCCCTTGACATAATCAAACGCCGCAAAGCCCTGCCCGTCCGCCTGACGCGAGCCCGCGTCCGGCCCGGGCGCGTCGCGCATGCAGCGGCTTTGCAGAGCCGCGGCAAAGCGGCGTCAAATCCGTACGACGCGAAGTCGAAGTGCGTTGCCGATGACCGAAACGGAACTCAAGCTCATCGCCGCCGCCGCGATGACCGGGCTGAGCAAGATTCCAAAAGCCGGGTAGAGCACGCCGGCCGCGAGCGGAATACCCAGGATGTTATAAACAAACGCCAGCACTAAATTCTGTCGAATGTTTCGCATTGTGGCCCGACTCAATTTCCGGCCGCGCACGATGCCGTCGAGATCCCCCTTGACCAGGGTGATGCCGGCGCTTTGCATGGCGACATCCGTGCCCGTACCCATAGCAATGCCCACATCGGCTTCGGCGAGGGCGGGCGCGTCATTGACACCATCACCCGCCATCGCGACCACACGGCCTTCACTTTTCAAGCGCCGCACGATGGCGTTCTTCTGGTCGGGCAGCACTCCGGCTTCCACCTCGGTGATGCCGAGCTTCGCGGCCACTGCCTGCGCCGTGGTGCGATTATCGCCGGTCAACATGACGATCCGGATGCCCTCGCGCCGCAGACTGTCGAGCGCCGCCGCCGCCGTCGCTTTCACGGGATCGGCGACCGCAATCACTCCCACCAGATGTTGGTCAACCGCCACGAACATCGCGGTCGCTCCCTCTTGCCGCAAGGTCTCGGCTCTTGAGTCGAGTTCTGCACTTGCCACGCCCAGGTCGGTCAGAAGCCCCGCATTACCGACCGCCACGCGCTGACCGGCGATGGTGGCGGTTACTCCCTTCCCCGTGATCGAGGCGAAATTCGTGACCTCTTGCAGCGCCACTTCGCGCTCGCCGGCCGCGGCCAGAATGGCGCCCGCCAGCGGATGTTCGCTTGATTTCTCCAAGCTTGCGCCGAAGGACAGAACGGCGAATTCGTCGTAGCCGGCGGCCGGGACGACGGCCACCACTCGAGGCTTACCCTCCGTGAGGGTGCCTGTCTTATCGACCACCAGGGTATCGACTTTCTCAAAGCGTTCCAGCGCCTCGGCGTTCTTGATGAGGACGCCGGCGCCCGCGCCTTTGCCGACGCCGACAATAATGGACATTGGGGTTGCGAGCCCGAGCGCGCATGGGCAGGCAATGATGAGCACTGATACCGCGGTCACCACGGCATAGGCGAGCGCGGGGGGCGGACCCCAAGTTATCCAGGCCACGAACGTCGCGATTGCGGCGGCCATCACGGCCGGGACAAACCAGCCTGCAACCCCATCGGCGAGTCGCTGAATCGGTGCGCGACTGCGCTGCGCCTCGGCGACCATTTGCACAATACGGGACAACAGGGTATCGGCGCCGACCTTCTCCGCGACCATGATCAGCGCGCCCGTGCCGTTGATGGTCCCGCCGATCACTTTGGCATTCGCCGCCTTTTCAACGGGCACGGATTCACCGGTCACCATGGATTCATCGACCGAACTCTGGCCCGCCGACACGGCTCCATCGACGGGCACCGCCTCACCGGGCCGCACTCGAAGGCGATCGCCCACCCGTACCTGCTCGAGCGGTACTTCCTCGTCCACGCCGTCGGCGCGAACGCGGCGCGCGACCGCCGGAGACAATTTCAGCAGCGCTCGAATCGCGCCCCCGGTCTTTTCCCGCGCGCGCAATTCCAACACCTGGCCCAGCAACACGAGAACCGTGATCACGGCGGCAGCTTCATAGTAAATGGCGATGAGACCGCCCTCGTGCCGCAGTCCCGCCGGAAAGAGGCCGGGCATGAAGGTCGCCGCAAGACTGTACAAATAGGCAGCGCCGACACCGAGGGCGATCAAACTGAACATGTTGAGTGAGCGGTTCACGACCGAAGCCCAGGCGCGCTGAAAGAATGGCCAGCCGCACCACAGTACGACGGGAGTTGCCAGAAAGAACTGCGCCCACATCGACAGGCTTGCCGATACGTAGTGATGCAGATTCAGCACCCCAAGGTGGCCGCCCATCTCCAGAACCAAGATCGGCACTGCAAGCACCACGCCGATCACGAAGCGGCGGGTCATGTCCCGCAATTCGGGATTGTGGTCATCCGCGACAGGAACCCCCGCGAGCTCCAGCGCCATCCCGCAAATCGGACAACTCCCAGCGGTGTTGCGCCGAATCTGTGGATGCATGGGGCAGGTATATACGGCCCCTTCGATCCGCACGTTCGGCGCCGCACCGCCGTGGGCACGGTGTGGAGTGCCCGCCATTGATGCACAGCAACTGGCTTTTTCGATGTCGGATTGCATGCTTGACCTCGATGACTATGCGGGATTCAACCCATACTTTAAGCTCCGTACCTAGGTACGGAGTCAAGTCATGTCCAAAACAACCTCTCAGCGCCCCCAATCCGGCGGTCCGGCGCGATCCACCGCCGCCGGAGTCACCATCGGAAAGCTCGCTCGGGCGGCGCAGGTCGGAGTGGAAACTGTACGTTATTACCAGCGCCGGCATCTGTTGGCCGTCCCACATAGCGCCCGGGGCGGCGTGCGCAGATACCCGAGCGAGATGGTGGATCGCATCCGCTTTATTAAGCGGTCGCAGAGCTTGGGATTCAGCCTCGATGAAATTCGCGAGCTACTGCGGCTGGAAGAAGGCGGCAGCCGCAGCGCGATCCGCAAAATAGCCGCGACGCGGCTGACCAATATCCGCGACAAGCTTGCCGCGCTCAAGCGAATGGAGAGCGCGCTTGCCGATCTGCTGCGCGAATGCGAGCACGCCAATTCCGTCGCGCCCTGCCCCATCATCACCGCCTTGAGTGTTGATCCGCAGGATGTGATTTTTTCGCCTAACGTGGCGCGCGCTGCATGATCAGTAGGTCCAGGGGCTCTGGTTCCGCTACCCCCAGCGTCGTCAGAATGGCGTGGGCTTGCCCGCGGTGATGAGTCTGATGATTGAAAACATGAGCGAGTATTTCGCGGACAGGTTGTCTTTGAGAGATGCCGTTGAGGGTCTTGTACTCCAACATCGCCTCAAAATCCGGCTCTCCCAGGCCTTGTACAAAGTCCACCAGCCGCCGATCTTCTATGCCTCTAGCGGCGTGTAGCGACGGCGGTAGGCGTCGGCGATGGGACTATTCGCGCTCGTCGCCGTAATGGCGGGTAACGCATCAATCGCTCCCGCTCCTCATGGAGAAGCCATAACCTTGCCTCGGGTCCGGGCGACCGAACCAAGGCCGGCATCGTCGCACGCCATCGGCGGCGCATCGATAGGCCGATGTACCGCCGATTTCGTATAAGCCTCGCTACGGGAAGAAGACAGCCGGTACCTTGAGCGTTGCAGGATTGGGGAACGTATACCAACCACCAAACGCGCTCGAAGGGACCTGGTCCGCGAACCACTGCCAGAGAACCAATTGTTGCAGGTGGTACGTCACATGTCCGACCGGAACCTCGATGGCGGGGTAGTCTGCGAAAGTCGGCCCGTTCCCCTGCGGATCGCCCACCTCGAGCGATGGGTTGAACGAACAAGTGGGTTTTGGATCAGTCTGCGGCGGGTAGTTCCAATCCGGTACCTGGTTGTTCGTGAAGGGGTCGTTTGTCCACTCCGCCAGCTCGTGATTGAACGTACTCACGTCGGCAAAGATGGGCGCAACCACCCGCGGATCGAGCCAACTGGTATAGATAAAGGTTTGAACGCGCGTGCCACCTTCCCCGTCCGGCACGGTATAGGCGGTGTGATAGCCGAGCGCTTGGGCGGTGACGTTGTCCGTCACGAATATCGGCAGAGTGTCCGGATCCACCTCAAGCAGTTGCAGAATCGTCTGGGCCTGGGAATCCATGAAATCGATCGGGACGTCGCCAAAGAAATTGCCGGCCGCATCCTGAGATAGGGTACCGATCGCGGGCGTCACTTCGATATCTATCGTCGGGGCAACCTTGGGTTCGTCCATATAGACGTGCCATCGGTGTTCCTCATCCATTTGGTTCCAAAACGCAGCCCGCTGCATTTGGTCCACGAACTGACCGGTGCCGTTGGGGAAGTGCGCCGGTAAGTAGAGCGGAGAATTCGTGATATTGGTGACCGCTGGACGAGGCTCGAAACTGTGGTTGACATCCGAATGGGCGCCGAAAAAAACGAAGTTCATCCGCAGCGGAATAACCAGGGTTTTGATTTCGGTCGAACGCCCCGATTTCGGCGGATACCCGACCATCGTGAAGGGAAACCTGGCATTTCCGATCGAGAAGGACGATGAGAAGGTTGGGAAGGAGCGCTCGTTCCATTCTTCGTGGTCGCTCACGGCCCTGGCGACGTTGCCGTGCGCCTGGTAACCAAGTGCCCGGAAGTGATTCATAACCTCCTGCCGATTCTGCAGCATCTCCACAGGTTTGATCGGCATGTGAGCCGGCGACGCACCCAATGCCACCATGGGGAGCACGGCCAATCCTGCGACTAGAAACTTTTGTAGCGACATCCCTATCTCCTTATTATTTTAAATACCGATCGATCGCCGATATCTTCTCTACAAGCAGACGCTGAACGTAGCGCTGAACAGGCAATTCGTCAACAGTATTAATTCACCCGGCACCGCGGCGCAACATGGGCAATGATTCGTTAGGCAACTCTTGGCCTCGATTGCCCACCAGGCGCGCGCCCGAATCTTAAAGGCGGCCCGGATTTCCTCAACGGCTTTTGATTGTCAGATCAAGACTACCCTGACCCGCGTGCGCGGGGAGGACCGCTGCAATCTACGTGCAGCTATCATTAGCCCGCTGTAGGTCAGCGCACTGAAAAGCAAGTGCACGGCGAGGAACCGGGACCGGACGCAGGGCAAATGTACCGGGGGCTTAGATGATAGTGCAAGGATTAAAAGTACTCTTAGTGGAAGATTCGTCGGTGCTTGCCGAGCGCATGGTCGAATTTATGAGCGAGATTCCGGAAATTGACTTGATTGGCATCGTCGATTCCGAAGCCAAGGCAGTCGCGGTGATTAAAAAACGACAAATACACGTCGTTCTACTGGATTTGTGTCTCAAGCAAGGGAGCGGCTTCGGGATACTGCGCGCTATAACCAGCATGAACCAGAAACCGCAGGTCGTCGTATTTACCAATCACGACTCGCCCGAATATAGGAACGCCGCGAGCGCGCTCGGTGCCAGGCATTTTCTGGATAAAGCGCATGATTTTCATCGCTTACCGCAGATTTTGCGGGAGATTGTCGGCAGCGGCGATGGCCGCGAATCGATGCATTGAGGAGACCTAGCGCAGCATCTCCGTGCAGCCCTGGGATGGGCGGCGCGGGCGACATAGACCACCGCCGTCACCTAATAAAGCTGCTCGTCCCTCATAACTCTCGCTCCGGTACGAGTGCCATCATATCTGCCTCGACTCGCCGCCAAACGGATCGCGACGGTTCCCGAGTGTACTCAACCGTTTTTTCGCTCTCTTGCGTGCGCCATATCAAGCCCCGCTTTCCCGAGTTCGGCGGCTGCAGCATTACCGCGTACGCACTCGATGGCTGAGTCATCGCCTCGACACGCGCCGCGGTTTGCTCAGCCAACGCGCGGCTGGCGATAATCAATCCGGTTTCGGTGTTGAGACGCCTCGACCGTTGATCGAAATTCATTGAGCCAGCAAACAGTTTCTGCCTGTCGAACACAACCAGCTTCGCGTGCAAGCCGTAGTTGCCGTAACGCGAGATTTTGGCGGACTGGCCGCTGCCTTTGCTGTTTTTTCCCAGCAGCGCTCGCACCTCGTAAAGCTCCACTCCTGCTTGGAGCAACTGCTTGCGATAGCGCACGTAGCCGGCATGTGCGGATAGCTCATTGGTTGAATTGAGAGAATTGGTCAGGATGCGCACACGCACATTTTTTTTCCGTAAGTCTTTCAATAACTGCAGCTCTCCGGGCGTGGGCACTAGGTAGGGTGTCACCATGAGCACTTCTGAAGTGGCTGCATTGGCGGCCTCCTCCACCTGGGCGTACATCAGCCTGCCGGGAGCAGCGCCCTCGAGCACAGCTTTCTTATCCGGACTGTCGCACACCACCTGCGCCTGCGACCACACCAGCGGCAGCCGGCCGGCGATAATTCCGGCGAAAGGGTCGCCCTGTTCGGCGCGCTTTATGTAGTCGGCTCCCGTCTGGCGAGCAATGCGCAGGTGATCGTCCAATCGCTTTCTTTGGCGGGCGAGTTCCACTTTGGTGGGCTTTCCACCCGCCAGGGCCTCGACGGGTATGGCGAATGCGCTATTCCAGTACTCGTCGAACGTGGCGGATAGTTTTCTAACCACCGGACCGGCCACAAAAACGTCATCGTCCGCGTACTGGGCGTCGACGTCTATCTGGAAATAGGCATCAGCGATATTGCGGCCGCCGATTAGCGCGGTGGCATTATCCGTAACAAACAATTTATTGTGCATCCGATAATCAAGACGCTGCCAATTGATTGCGAATTCAAGAGACCGCAGTACGCGCAGGTGCCCGCGGTAGGCGAACGGGTTAAAGATGCGCACCTCTATTTGCGGATGGGCCGCAAGCACCCGGATTTGCTCGTCCCCGGCGGTGGTAGCACCGTCGTCCAACAAAAGACGCACATGCACGCCGCGATCGGCCGCGGCCAACAAGGACCCCGTCAGCAGCAGACCGGTGGTGTCTGCGGTGAATATGAAGTATTGAACATCCAGGCTGCGCTGCGCTGCAGCCACCATTTGCATTCGCGTTGCAAAGCCGTCGGCGCCGACCGCGAGCATGCGAAAGGCAGAGTCGTCAGGGTGATTGCGCGCCTCGCTTTCAAACCCGGCGCCTACGCGCGTTTCCTCGGGGTGAGCAAACGCGGTGGATGCGCGCTTTGGAAAAGCGGAGCCGGGCGGAAGCGCAGCACATCCAGCGACAAGGGTCGCAAGGATGAGGCTGATTGCAATTCTGCAGTTCAGCATATTCATAGCTTTCCGCCCGGCTACTTGCGTCAGCCAGTTAGAGGGTAAAGAAGGCAACCTGTCGCGTCGCAACAGCCGTCCGATTGGATGCCGTGGACGTTACCTAGATTGCATGAGTGATGAGCTATGGCTCGGCCAACTCGCTAGTCGTCTTTCTTGATTGTTAACTCATTCTTGACGGTAACTACGTGTTCCGTTTCACGTGCGATGGCCACCGCTTTATCAATGGCCGCTTGGCTGCGAGCGGTTCCGCTCAGCCACACGACTCCGTCCGCATCGGTATCGACATGAATACGCCCGAGACTAGTAATGTGCTCGGCCGCCAGCTTGGTCTTAATCTTCGTGGTTATCGCCGAATCTTTGACAAATGCCTTTGGGTGAGAGCGATTCATATCCGCGTCATCGGCAGAATAGCTAATTATTGGTGTAAGTGATGCGCCGACAATTAGGCAAGCGATTGCAAGTTTTGTTTTCATATTGTATTGGCTCCTGAAATGCCATGGTGACGCCTAATGATCGCCGTTCGTCGCCAACCGCGCTATCGACCGCCGTCCATAGAATTTGTAGGGGGAGTCCTACTTTGGGAGCACCGGCCGCGGGGTTGGGCGGCGGGTTATCAGGTCAAGGACTATCGGATAGGTTGGTATGTGCGGCAGTGCTCTAAATAGGCTGCCTCATGCGCTGCGGCCAGCTGTACGACGCTGGACCACAGCCACGAGGGAGCATCTAGGCTCTTGGTCCGGCGAGCACGCAAGCTGTTGCGAAATTCGCGACGGGTGGCCGAGTCCATCTGCCTTGCGTGCGCCTTGCCGACAACTCCTGCCAGGTAGCGACCAGCGCTGACCGCTTCGTCTCGGCTGAGTTGGTCAATTTCAAGCTTGAGATCTTGAGGCATTAGCTCACGCAAGAATACGGACCGATCCAATAACCGAGCGGCCAGCATGCGCTGCCCCAGCGCAGGGGATAAATGCCTCGCTCCTGCAACGACGCGTTTCGCGTTATCGGCGGGCATTCGCGCGCCCCGCGCCCGAGGCGCCGCCGCGGGGTTGGCTTCTTTAATGTCCACAAGACAAAAATCATCATCCTTTCGTTTGCCATTGTTGATGCCAAGCAGGATCGCAAACCGCAGCCGTCCCAGTGAGCTACAGCCCTTCATCCAATAGGCAGCATCCAAGACCTCTATCTTGGCGTCATCGTCACGGGACTTAAACGAGGCTACCAGCCGCCTGACGTCCTCGGCGTCAAATAACTCCTGGATGCCCCGAGATTCCTGGCGCGACAGCGGCCAGAAGCGCTCACCGCGAGGGATGTTAGGTTTAAGGTCGCGCAGTCGTTCGCGCGCCAAGTGCTTCCAGGTTCGATTCATGGCCTGCCGCATGACGATCCGCACGCATTGGGGCTTGTCTACTGCGCTTGTCCCATCGTCCGACCATAGAAGCGCGCGCTCGTAGCCATCCATCATATTTTCCAACATGTGCGCCGTGGTGACACCGGGCAAATTCGAGCCTCGCGCCGCTGAGCTCAAAGACAGGGCGAGTCGGATAAGATCATGATTGGGATTTCCGATGACGGTCTGATCCAAGTCGCGTATCTGCACGTGGATCTTTCCGGTGGCATCGGCCAGCGGCCCGAGATTGCCTACGTGGCAGTCACCGCAAATCCATACGGGCGGCCCTTGCGGCACCGAGCGTTTGCCGTGTTCATGCAGCCATTTATAAAATTGCGACGTGCTGCCGCGAACATAGGCATGGGCGGATGCCGCCATCTTTAAATTGCGCCGCTGCTCGAGTACGCGCGCTCGATTTCTTATCGACGGTATGAGCCCCGCCTTCATAAGAGTCCCCTCACCGCAGCCGCTTCGTGCCACGCATATTGCGATCCAAAGATCCGCTTCACGTTGTTGCCTTCGTTCTGAAGATTAGGGACAAGAGGGACCAACCTGACAAGATCGCTGGATATTGGATAATTGTATGCCGCAACCCGCGCGTATGCAGTGGCCGAAGAACTGATAACAGTCAACGACTCACCACACCCTCGCCACGGTTGCTAGCGGGATTGCCGACGCGGGCGCGAATGCCGTGGCAACACTCAAGAGTGCAGCCCCGTTCACCGATGAATTTGTCCGGGATAGCCCCTGGATTGCCATCGGAGAGGCGGGGATTGCGGGCGCCGGCGGCCTTCTCGCGGGGCCCATGGCAGCTCCCAAAAAGCGTTTTGGATTTAACGACGCTTCAAACAGGCAAGGACTCGTCGTCCGATTGCCTGCCATCATTTTAGATGTAAGGCTCAAAGTGGGAGCGCCGGCTCGACTAGCCGAGCGCCCCACTGACTCTAGGCTCGGCGTGCGATAGCGTGATACACGACGAGGACCACGACAGCGCCGATTACGGCTACGACCATGCTGTACACGTTCAAGCCGGTCACCCCGCTCGCACCGAAAGTTGTGAACAGCCAGCCACCGACGAAGGCTCCAACGACCCCTAAAACAATATCGAGAAGCACGCCTTCGCCACTTTTATTCACCAGCTTGCTGGCAATGAACCCTGAGATTAACCCAAGAATTATCCATGCTACAAATGACATAAGCGCCCCCTAATATTTTATGAAGTCGTTCGACCACACGCCCTTGACGGGATCATGCGCAATGTAGTCGCCTGAGGCGCAGGGTTCTGTCAGGTTTTGACCACAATCGATGTCAGCGCCCATAACCTCCCGCACCCCAACTGATTGATTTCATTACTACGGCGCAGGAGGTCAATTCAAGCAGGTGCTGGTGCCGGCTTTTAGGAAAGGGCCTAAAGGTCAATGCCATCAAGAAAGCCCCTATGCCGATACCCCAAGCGCCGACATACAGCCAACCGTAATTACCGAAGGTATCGTAGATCAAACCTCCCGCCAATGGGCCAGTCGCCATGCCCAAACTGCCGGCCATTGCTGTTCCGCCGATGATAGTCCCCATCATCCGCAGCGGGAAATTCTCGCGCGCGAGTACGGCGTAAAGGGGCATGATACCCGCGTAGACAAAGCCAAACAGCGCGGCTACGGCGTAAAACGCACTCAGCTCCCGCACGAAGAAATAGCCCAGGGCGCCGAACGCCTGCAGTAGCAGCCCTGACACCAGAACGCGCTTGGCTCCAAAACGGTCTCCGAGGATACCAAAGGCGACACGACCGCCCAAGCCTGCCAGCCCTTCCACACTGTAGATCGAAAAGGCGTATCCACTTAGCTCCAGCCGGTACCTGAACGTTCAGTTGATCGTCTTAAGGGCCCCACAGTCGGTTGCTGCTGTTGAAACTACAAAGCGGATTGGTTTGCTCGTCCGCGGAATTAGCGCGTAGGCCCGTAGACTTGGCATTATCTCGGTGAGTCGCGGGCAATTTCCAGGTGTGCGCTCGACGACGTAGACCGTGATGCTCGGCCCCGTGTCCAAAGCTTCATTAAACATCAACTAGAATCCGGAGCTGGGCTTCGACCCTGCATCGGCGACGAGCAATGTGTAGCGATCGAAATCAATATCCGGCGTTGGAGTGCCTTTCGACCCCTTCGGCGATTGGTTGGCATTGGCCTTGCCGCCCGTTATCTTCGGATTTGCCGGATTGCAGTCAGGAACCCACTCATTAAAATCATTGATCGAGCGAATGGCGACGTACTTAGGCATTTCCAAGGCCACTTGCGCGCACGAAGCTGCCAGGATCGGATAATTCTGGGGCATCGGTGCAATTACGGTAAAGTCGATCGATTCGCGCGCTGCGAATGCGGTCCTGCCCGTAAGCTCATTGATAAAACCAGTACGAGCAACGAGACTCGCCAGCATGACGCTGTTCCGCAGAAGACGAGGCATCGAGCCGTCATTTTACTGCACCTCCGGAATGCAATCCGTAACGCGAAAGTCAGGATCATCTATGCCCCTTTTCGAGGGCGCAACTACCGATTGGGTAATGTCGGCGTAGGTCATCGGGTCAGTTACAACGGCTTGCTGAAGTAACCGATAAAAGAGCATGCCGCGCGATCGCGAGCTGCGGCGGTTAAATCGAAACACGAACTCATCGGGATAGGCATCCAAGTGCTCAGGCTGAATCGATCCATGGTGCGTTCCAAGAATCCAACGCTTGAGCAGCGCGGCTACCCGGTGTACGCCGGCCATCGACACATGGGCGGGAGTTCCAGATCCGAGCATCACATTCCGCTCATGGTCGTAGCCGAATTCGTGCAACTTAAGGTACGCGCCCGAGCCATCGGTTCGCACGACCGCGCCGGGTTCAATCGAACTCTGCACGAACGGCACCACGCACTCTCTGCTGTCGTTGGGAATACGGCGCAAACGAATGCGCCCGAATCCTTTGGGCTGAAGGATCTCGACAGCCAGAACGATCAGCACTTTGCTCGTATGATTTTTACGCCCGACCGCGGAAATCGGCTGCTCCCGGTCGGTGATGGCCAGATAGCTTTCATCTACCTCGACGAGTCCCTTGAGCCGATCCCGATCTGGTCGCACCATTGCACGACGGAATCGGTGCAGCACGGTCCACGCTGTTTGATAGCTGCCCAAGCCGAGCACGCGCTGCAATCCTAACGCGCTGACACCTTGTTTCTGGTTGGTCACGTACCATGCGGCGGCCAGCCAGACGCGCATAGAAGTACGAGTCTTATCGAAAATGGTGCCGGCGGTCACGGTGGCTTGATGCCCGCATTTTTTGCACACCAGCCGGACGCGACTGGCTCGATACGGTGCCGCAACACTGGCGCACTTCGGACATACAAACCCCCTGCGGCCAGCGTAGGCTCTCAAGGTACTTCAGACACGCATCATCGGTCGAGAACCTATCCAGGAACTCGGACCAGGTGCGGGGATAATCTTGACCCGAGACCGCCATCATGCTGTATATAATAAAGGGGTATCCGAAACGGTCCGCCGCATTGGTCAGGTGCGGCTCGCGGAGGTCGACTGCTGCTTTCGACAGCGATTGTCCAATGAGCAGGCTGCCGCACCCGCGACTCAAATGTGCGAAGGCGGGTGGCGATCAATCTTTGATCATCAAAAGTCAGCTATGCAAAGCGATAGGGCGCCAAACTCTACCGAGCTAGCGGAGGCAGTATCGCTCTGATAAAGAAGGCGACGGCGAAGGAAACCGCGATGAACAGGACTGTAGAGATGATGTAGGCAGTCCAGAAAGCCTTTGGAGCCGCCTCTCGGCTTACTGGATTGAGTCCGACCCGGATTTGGCCAGTTCGAAGCGGGTATCCGATCACAATTGCGGTAACGAACAGCCACACACCAATTACGACCCAAATAATCATTTTGGAAGTATCTCCTTATCCCATCAGGGATAAATCGCGGCGCTTTGAAGCGGTTAGATGTGACCGGCCGCTCAGGGCGTTTACGACCCTCACGTGACTGAACACCGAATGTTACGGGTCGTGGAGCTAAATGGACACCCCTTAGATCGAAACAGCGGCAATTATCGGGATCCCGCAGCTTATGGCGTAACTCACCGTATGGAAAATCGGTCCTGAGTGTGTGGCGCAACAAAAAAATTCGTCAGCAGCAGGATGAAGAATTGGGGCGATCTGGTTGCCTGCCCCACTGTCATCGCAGATTGCGGCTGCTCACCTCGGGAAGCGGCAGTATTGTCCCCTTCCAGAGCCGGTGGGCGCCGAACCAGCAGCGCCACAGGGATCATCACGGCTGCGACGAGGGCGGCGATGATTTGCAGGGAGGTTCTCCAGTCGTGGTTGGAGATCAGCCGCGCCGCCAATGGAGACATGGTGAGTGGCGCCATTCCCATGCCGGCAGATACGAGGGAAACCGCTAGGCTGCGATGTGTGTCGAACCAGCCGGTCACGCAGGCCATCATGGGCGCGAAGATCGCGGCGGTCGCGCCTCCGACAGCCAAGCCAAACATTAGTTGAAACTCAATGAGCGTTGTCGCCGTGCTCGCATGAGCCAGACTGGCAGCCAAACTGACTGATCCAATCATTACTATCAGGCGGGGGCCGAAGCGGTCCGACAGACTTCCCCAGATGACGCTTCCCAAAGCCATGGCGAGAAAACCAAAAGTCATGGCGCTGGACACCCCGGTGATGGACCATCCGGTATCCTGCGAGATGGGCCGGAGAAAAACCGGCAGGGAAAACATGGCGCCTATTGCTAGGCAGCCCAAAAGGCCACCTGCTGCCACAATCACCCAGCGATAGCGAGAGTGGGTCATTTTGTGTCTCCATTCCAGCGATCCACAATCGCTGCGCCGCCGCGTTGTGGTACCGAAGCGTCACCCTATCACAAGCAATGTGTCTTACTTAACATGCCAACCAGCTGTTGGGGACTGGTTCCCAACCGACGGCTGCCTGCCTACCGTTCTGCGCAACGATAGACATCGCGCGCGAGCATTCAGCCGAAGGTTGGAAAACGATTTGCTCTGACACCCAAATGGACGAGTATCGAGGTCAAAATGAGCCCTAATTTCGCTTGCCAGGCGTCTACAGCGGCATCATGATCGTCGGCTGCGAGGCCAAAAACTCAAACAATGAAGCTGTTCTCGGGACTGAGAAAATTGCGACTGTTCGAAAAGGGGCAACTCCCTTTTCTTAAATCTGTGTTTGATTTCGATATTGTTATCGAGATTGGTTATGAAGAAGAGCGCGGCCACCCACTGACGGTGAAGCAACTTCTCCTTCTCGATATTTGCTCGCGCGCAACAGTGCGCCGAAAACTGGCTAGGCTGATTGATCAGGGCATAGTTATCCCCCGCAAGACCGTGGACGATCGGCGCGCCACGAAACTGGTGATCGCGCCTTCAATCGTCAAACTTCTCGGCAAATACAGTGGTGCAATCGCCGCCATTTCGGCGTCACATTTCAAATAGGACTGCCGCATGGCAACGTCATGAGCGAGCCCACCATTCGGTTTCCCGTGACCTGTCCCAACTGTGGAAGGGAAAGTCTTATGCAGTTTCCGCTGGCTACCGTTGCGAGCGGTCTGTTGACATCGACCAGTCTAAAATTGTACGCGCCCTGTCACGATACCCACTGGGAAGCGAGTACGGTCGAGCTTGAACAAATCCGTGAATATCTTGGTGCACCTTGGATCGATGCAGTTCCCAATTAATGGCCAGGGAGGGACTTTACGCCCCAAAGAATCTACCCCTGTTGCCGCTGCTAACATGGATGCCATGAGTGCAAAGCTCGCCGCTAACAGCGGCGACGGTCTTCAGCATGCTGCCCCCGTTTATGGCTTCTCCCGCGTCAAGTTGGCGGTGAATGACAGCGCCCAGGTTTTGCCACCGTCGTCGGAATACGATTCTTCATAGCTATGGGAATTGGGTTTGATGTCGGACCAGACCGCCCGAACCAGTATCGTCCTATCGTGGATGGTTTCCTGACTGAAGAGTTCCCCGCGCCCATCCTTGAACGAGCCAATCATCCCCGACGTCAGCGCGCCTACCTTGCTGTTGACGAAGGTCTGGCTCCACTGGTGTGCCGCGGGATTGTAAAGAAACAGACTCAATCCTTCCCAATGGCCGTTCGGGCCGTCGGCCTCGATCTCCTCCAACTGGGCACGACCGTCCCAGACCTTGCGGACGCTGACGGTTCCACTAAGTTCGATCGACTGACTCGAGCTAGAAAAAGGATCGGAGACGCGTTTGATGTGGGTCTTCCACACCCCGATGTCGAAATCGAAATCATGCTGGCCGTCGCGAACCGCGGCCGTGGCGGGCCGTGCAGCTTCGCCCGTAGCGCCTGCTGGTCGCGGCATACAGATGCCACAGATAGCGCCGGCCAGGAGGCAGGCTCCGACGTCGAGTTGAAACTTCACTTTAATCTCTCCCGCTGCAACGATCGGCTTTAGGCCGCGCCCATCCACTGAGCTGGACGGTCGGTGGCGCAGATCTTATGACAGGGGTGGCCATTCCAAGAAGGGCCACTTGCGGGAAAATTGCCTGGGCCACTCCTGACGCAAATCAGCGGCGATCTACGGCATTGCGCCGATCGCATCCTTGCTGGGCGCTGCACTCGGGGGCGGCGCCGGCGCCTTTTGGTCAACCAAGAGGTACATTCCGACAGTCCATGCGATCGCAGCCGTCCATCCGGCGAGAATGTCGGAGGGATAGTGAACCCCCAAGTAAACACGAGAAACTCCCACCAGCAGCACCGCAAGTACGCAGACAGCTAACAGCGGCCAGCGCCAGCGGGTGGGCCAACACAGAATGATAACCGCCATGCCAAGGGTGGCGGAGCCCATCGCATGACCGCTGGGAAAGCTGTACGTAGTCTCCGGCCTGATCGAGACCCACAGATCCGGACGCATGCGCGAAAAATAATTTTTCGCGACGATATTTAGGATGGCTGACCCAATGACGGAGATGCCGAGGAATAAGCCGTCGCGAAACCGCCTGCGCACAACAAGCAGCACTAGGATGATCGCGTCGACCGGCACCACCCCCCAGAGATAGCCTAGACGGCTGGTCAGAACGAAGAAGCGATCGATCGACGGCGTCGCCTGCGCATGCAGCAAGTTCAGTATCGGCGCATCGAATGCGAACACTTCCTTCTCGTGCACTTCACCCACCAGTGCCGCAAATCCCCATAGCGGCAGCAGCAGGCAGAAAAACCAAAGCGCCATCCACCAAATGTGCATACGCAGAAAGCGTAGGCCATAGCCCGTCGCGTCGCCTACGACGCGGGCTGCTGTGGCTGCCCGAGATGCCAGCACCGGTGAGTCCAGATGAGCCTCCCAATATCGCCGAGCCAAAGCTGTGATCGCGCACAGCGGCAGGAGACCTTGCCAAGAAAGAAACAAATTATCAAGACAGGAACGGCCAGCGCCACGTGGAGCCAGCCATTGGCCGGGGACAGTTCAGGCGTCCTTACCTCGCCATTTTATGCGCCAGGGGCTGCCGAGGCAAAATACGTGCGCACATTCGCTGCTATCTGATGATCAGTCATTCTATCTTGTGTCTCTACGGCCGACACCCGTGCATCTAGTTTCATTTTTTCCAGGCGCTTAAGCAACTCCCCTTTGGCCTCGCCCGGTCCGAAAAGCAACAACTGCTGGAATTCGCGGAGAACGACAATGACACGGTCGTAATACAGGTTCAGCTCGCCCGTGAGTGCCCGCTGTCGACTGTCGTCGGCTGGAACTTGAAATGCCTCGTAAGAACCCTTTAGCGGTGAATCGCCACCGCGCTCCAAATGCTTCTCAACCTTCGAGACAATCGTTGTCAGATGCTCGCCGTCGCCGGCCAATGAGACTATGACCGCCTTGCGATGATCAATCCAAACTCCAGCTTGGCTCGTCATGCTTATTTATCCATGCGTTCGATACATTATCGATTGTGCTTGGACACGATTTAGGGGAAACGCTGCACCTCTCCATTGGGGTCTTCAACCCAATACAAGACCATGGCCCTGTTAGGAAAATGCAGCTCCCATTTACCGTTGTCCAGCATACCCGCAGAGCCCTCATTTGCCCGCGCGGTTTCGATTTTGGCATCGAGGTGCGCCATGGCGATCTCTCTGGATTCACAAATCTCCCTAGAAGGGGGCCGGGATTTGTAAACACCGAAATGCAGACCTTGAGTTGCCATTGCCGTTCCTCGTAACCGTGACTCACAATGGTAGGCTCTTAGAACTTGATTCGTCCGTGCGCCAACGTACGTTACGGGACCGCATTTCTATAAATGTTGCGTGTTGCAAAGACATCACCGGCAATTCTCTGCAGGCGTGCTTCGTTTGTTCGGCAGCGCACTAACGCCCGTGCTCTTGTAAGGATTTCATCATGGGATTGTCCACCTTGGTAAAGCCCGCGGGCACATCCCAAGTAGCCGCCGCGATGGGAGTTCGGCGCACGTCGGAGACCTCAGACGTCATGCTGGTCTTGGCCACACCTGCGTCCACGATAGTCGCGGTCGCAACGGGAAAGCCTTTGATACTTTTCATCTTTTCGGCGAAATCCGCGCCAGCCTTGGCACTGGGACCGAAACCGCTCATCGACTTGCGCATCGATTCGCTGAATTCCGCCAACGCCTCCCAGCTCTGAACGGGATACTTCAAGTCGCTCGTGACGCATTCCTTGATCGTCATCATCGAACCCATCGTAATCATCCATTCCTCGCAGGCGTACCCCGCCACCTTGCGAGTGACACCGGTCTTCTTGACCTCGGCCGAGGTGGACATGGCCGCGGACATACCGTGCATCATGGCCATGGCCTGTTTCATTTTCGGATCGTTCATGCGTTCGGCCATCTTTGCGGACATCCTGTCCATGTCCTGCTTGGTCACGGTGAAATAGGTCTTATTCTTATCGTCGATGTTCGTCATCACAGCGCTCTTCAGATCGATGATCATGTCCGTTCCCTGCGCGCCGGAGGTCCGGATATGATCGCTCGAGATGTAACTGGTTTCGGTACCGCTGGGCTGGCCGTTGGTAGTGACCTTGGAAATCACCGTCAGGTCGTCGGCGGCGTGGCAGAGTCCGGCCGCGCCGGCCCCCAGGATGCATATCGTGACAAGCGAGTGGGCGTTTTGCATAGGTCCTCGGTGAAATTGAGTGCTCAATGAAGTGTCCGGGTTATCTCCAAGTTGTCGGCGCTTTCACAGCTTGGTCAACACTTTCGCGGCCAGCGCCAAGGCCATGGTCCGCGCTTGCGTCTCATACGTCGTACCCTGTTTCTTGCTCGCCGCCGCGACCGTAGCCAGCGCCCCCTGCATGTCGTCTTGGGTATTCAAACCGGCGGTTAGCGGGTCGGTCTTCTCGACGTGGATTAGGTCCTGCATGGCTTTGGCCTGCTCCTCGGAGCCCATCTTGGCGTCGGTGACCTTCCCATAGGCGGCGGTCGCTGCGACCAGCTGCAAATTGGGGGGAGTGATGGTGATCATGTTGTCGCCGGTGCGGACGTACAGAATCGACATCGCGCCGAAAAATGCCTCATCGCCCAGATTCGGTACATTCTCAGCGGTTCCGCCCAGCATGCCGGTCGCCTTGCGGGCACCGTTGATGGCAGCGACGGAATCGTCGCTCGACTCGATACCGATGGTGGTTTCAAGACCGATGACCGCCGTCTTGTAGCCCATGTCGGTGGCCGCACCTTCGACAGTCGTGACAGGGCTGCCGAGAATCGCGCTCACTTCCTCCTTGCTGAGTACGCCGTGTGCCGGATCGTGGCTGCGCGATGCTCCGCCGGTGTGTGATCCGCTCGGGGGTGGCGAAGCTCCAGCCGGCGCCTTGCCGCATGCGACTAGTACGGCCAACACCAGGGCCAGTGGCAGAGAGAGCGATTTCATGCTCGATCTTCGCGGTTCAGACCCGCCTCATCAGGGACGCTGGTCAGCGCAGCCACGGCTCCCGAACGCCCCGCAATATGTGTCCAATCCATCGCTTGCTCCTTTTTCCTTAAAATCCGAGCGTTGGCGATGAAAGCAACATCGCTAGTTAGGTATTACGCGATTCGATGCGGGTTGCTGACAGGGTTGGTGAACAAGTTGCGGTTCCGGCCAAATGAGGTCGCGGTCAACCGGCATGAGCCGCACCTGAGCGGCAGGGATGCTTATCGGGTGCGGAGGAAGGCCCCAGGTCGCCGGGTTGGCGGCCTGGGGCTCAGTGTCGAAAGAAGCACGCTCAAGGCCTAATGCGCACCACCGTTCCTTTCGGCGAGTTGCTTAAGTTAGACACATAAATCGCGCCATCTGGACCGGCCGCGAAGCCGTTTGGCATCATTAACACACCGGCACCAAAGTGTGTGCGCCCGCCCGCGCTGCCGTCCCCGTTAATCGTAATCCGCACCACATCGCCGCCGCCCGGAGGAGCAAGGCTGGTCCAGAATTCGGTCACGTAAAAGCCATCGGCGCCAAAACCGCACCCCGTGATTGGAAAGAATCCGCTGGCCCACACATCCGCCTCGGTCAAGAACTGAATCGATGAGGTTGCGTTTGGATCAAAGCGATAAACCTTTGACTGCGGATTTTTGCCGCCCTGGCCCAAGGCGAAGTTTGCGCCAAAGGCGAGAGTCCCAAAGTAGAGTTTGTGATCACGGCCTTGGGCAACGCAGGTCGGCACGGCGTCGCTCACCTTGGGATTGGGTACGTACGCGACAATGCGAATTGAACCGTCCGCGCGTACTTCATCGATTGTGTTTGAGGCAGCGTCCACCACATATTGATGCCCGGGAAGAGCAAGCACCGCATAGGGATTAGCGTCCGGAAACTGTCCCATCGGTGCGAAGGCGGCGCCCTGGTTATTGTCCGTCCAGGCATAGTCAAAGTCGCCGACCGCCGCAATGGTCTTGAAATGTCGAGATCCCCCCTCGTCGCCGTTCGATTCTGCTTCGTCTGGCGACACTTCTAGGAGTTTCCCGAATTGTTCGACCGCGTCCAACTGTGCATCGCTGAGTGAGCTCGAAGTGCCGAGGAGGCCCTTGAAAACAGCGGCCCTGGACGCGGCCTCAAGGACGTACATCTTGTCGCCGCGCGTGGCAATGCCATCGGGCCCCGTCACTTCGTCCCTTGCGGGATCGTCGACCGACGCCAAGCCAGTCACAACGCGATGGGGGTACGGATGCGCGCCACCCGGATGAACGATTTCACTGACCGCGCCGGTCAGCCCAACGCCCGCGGCGGTACCTCCGTGTCCGTCGCCAGCGCCGAGACCCGATTCCGCAACATATAATTTTCCTTCCGTATCAAACGCCAGCGCGCGGGGGTTGCGTAGACCCGTGGCAATTGTGTCCACATCTGCAGCACCTGCTGCACTTGCCAACAGGGTGGCCGCCGCCGCCACTGCGATAGCGGTGCTTTTATTCACTTTTCCGATCATGAGTTTTCCCCTTCTTTGTCGATGTAGTACCAGACGATTGCGACCTTCAGGCCGCCGCCGAATCAAGTCTTTTTAGGATAGATTTCAAGAACAATGACCGTAGTCTTGCGGACCGTGTCGCCGGCACCTTGACGCAGGCGACTAAACCGGCCAACGCCGGTGCCGAGGGCAGAAACAGCGTTTTTTTGCCCCGATCTTCGCGGTCAAAACTAGTCTCATCGGGAACGCCGGTCAAGGTAGTCACGGTTGGCCAGTGACACACAATATGTACAATTCATCGCTTGCTCCATAAGTCTGTAAATTCCGAGCGTTGTGGCCATGAAAGCAACATCGCTAGTTAGCTAATACGCGATTCGATGCGGGTTGCTGACAGAGTTCGTGAACAAGTTGCGGTTCCGCCCGAATGAGGTCAAAGTCATCCGGCCTGAGCGGCGCCCGCATCGAGGATGCCCGCCGTCGAGCATCGTAGGACGCTATGCAGCCCCTCAATCCAGTCCAGCCTGCCGAAACCCCGGAACGCCTGTTTGCACTGGCGTACGAGGAATTACGCCGCGTCGCCAGCCGCCAGCGGCTACGGGTGGGCGAGTCGCTCACGTTGAATACCACGGCCTTGGTGCACGAGGTGTACATCAAGCTGTCGTCGCATTCGCGTGCGCAGGGGCTGGAGCGTGCGCATTTTCTGGCGCTGACGGCCCGCGCCATGCGGCAGGTATTGATCGACCACGCGCGCAGCCACGTATGCTTAAAACGCGGCGGCCGGGTCGTCTTTACCGAATTGAACGAAGACCACGCCGAGGACTCGGGTGACATGGCCGATATGCTGGCCTTGGATCAAAGCCTGTCGGAACTGACCGAACTCGATCCTCGCGCCGGGAATGTGGTCGAGTGTCACGTCTTCGGCGGCCTGCGGCTGGAAGAAATAGCCGAACTGCAGGGACTCGCCGTGCGCACCATCTATCGCGATTGGCGGCGGGCACGCGCGTTCCTCGTGCAGCGCCTCGGTCTGGCCAACCGCGCTTTGGAGCAGTGAGATGGACAGCGAGCGCTGGCGCCGCATCAGCGCGGTGTTCGATCAAGTAGTCGTCTCACCGGTGTCTGGACGCGATGAGTTGCTCACTCGCTGTTGCGGCGGCGATCATGAATTGCGCCACGAGGTTGAGCTCCTGATGGCGGCGGATGCCGCCGGCCACGTGCTCGATCAACGCGTCCCTCAATTGCGCATCGCCGTTGCCGCACAGTGGGCGCGCGATACCGAGGCCGCACCGATCGGAACCACCATCGGTTGCTGGCGCGTGCAACGCGAGTTGGGCCGCGGCGGCATGGGCGTGGTCATGCTGGCGGAACGCATCGATGGGCAGTTCGACCAGCGCGTTGCACTGAAGCTCATCAAGCGCGGCATGGACAGCGAAGCCGTGCTTGCGCGCTTTTTTCGCGAGCGCCAAATTCTGGCCCGGCTGTCCCATCCCAACATTGCGCGGCTGCTCGATGGCGGCATGTCCGCCGACGGCCGTCCTTATTTCGTCATGGAATACGTCGAGGGCGCACCACTCCTTGAATATTGCGCAGCGCATTCCTTGGGTCTGCGGGCGCGGCTGGAATGCGCCCTACAGATCTGCGCTGCGCTGCAGTTCGCGCATCGGCAACTAATCGTGCATCTTGACATCAAACCGTCGAACGTCATCGTCACCGACAGCGGCGAGGTGAAGCTGCTTGACTTCGGGATCGCAAAGCTGCTCGACGGAGGGGCACAGGAGGCCACGCTACAAACCCGCACGCAATTGCAACGCCCCTTCACCCCCAGCTATGCCTCGCCGGAGCAGTTGCGCGGCGAACCGGTCAGCACCGCGACCGACGTGTACGGTATCGGATGTTTGCTCTACGAACTTCTGACCGGGAGCCGTGCCAACAGACAGGACGATGCAACAAGCGTCGAGGGACCACGGCAATTCGTACCCAGTGAGCCGTTGCCGCCCAGCAAGGCCGCCGGTGATGCACGAGCGCTGCCCGGAATCCCCTCCCGCAGGTTTCGCGGCGATCTCGACACCATCGTCCTCAAGGCGCTGAAACGCGAGCCGGACCGGCGCTATCCCACGGTTGAGGCCCTCGCGCAGGACTTGCGCCGATGGCTGGACGGGCATCCGATCGCGGCTCGGCGCGACACGCTTGTCTATCGCAGCGGCAAATTCATCGCCCGACATCGTGTCAGTGTTCCAGCGGCGGCCCTAGGTCTGGTCGGCCTGCTCGCCGTCACCACATTTGCGTTGTCGCAGGCGTCGCGCGCGCGCGCGCATGCATTACGTGCCCAAGCAGTGACCCAATATCTAGTCGACGTGTTTCGTGTCGCGGATCCTAAAACCATGCCCGGTGGACTCCAATTGAGTGCGCGGGAAGTGCTGGATGCCGGCGACAAGCGTATGCAACTGCAATTGGCAACACAGCCGCAGCTGGAAGCGTCGTTTTCCGTGGTGCTGGGGACCATCTACCAGGGGTTGGGCGACAACGACCGAGCGGTTGCCCTGCTGCAGCGCTCCCTTGCCTTGCGCGTTGCCGGTGAGTCCGACGATGTCTCTCGCGCCGACACACTGGGCCTGTTGGCGCGCGCGCAGTACGAGAGGGGCGACTACCCTGCCGCATCGATCGCCTCCAATGCGGCGCTGGCCGAGCACCGGGCTGCCGGCAGACGCGACGGCTCGGAAGTCGCGCAAGATCTTGCTTTGCAGGGCGAGATTGCACGCCGTCGGGGTGAATTCGCGCAAGGTGAAGCATTGCTGAAGCAGGCGCTCACCCTGTCCCGGGCGGCATTGAAGGCGCCGCACGCGCAAATCGCCGCGCAGCTCAACCAGCTTGCAGCGCTGTATGGCGACATGAACCGCATAGATCAAGCAACCGCGCTGACCGAACAATCGCTGGCGATGTTTCGCGCGCTCTACGGCGAGAAACATCTCGATGTGGCTGAAAACCTCGTGAATCTCGGGGTGTTCCGCATGCAGACTGATCATATCGCGCAGGCGTTGCCGGTATTCGACGAGGCGATCGACATCTACCGGCGCTTGCTGCCGAGCAACCACCCCCTGCTGGCCCTTGCGCTCGCCAACGAGGCCCGTGCGTTCGATCGCCTGAAACGCTATCGCGAAGCCGACCCGCTATATCGTGAAGCACTGGCGATGCAGCAGCGTGTGTTGGGAAACAACCATCCGGATCTTGCCACCACCTTGAACAATCTCGCCGTGTTGCGCATGCACCTGGACGATTTCTCCGGCAGCGCCGAATTCAGCCGCCAGGCGATGGCGATCTGGGCGGCACAAGGCAAGCCCGAGCATCCTTTCGCGCTCATCTCCAAGGCGCATCTCGCCGTCGCGTTGAGAGAGTCGGGCGATCTGGTTCAGGCCGAACGCATCACTCGCGAAGTATTGGCGTCGCGTCGCCGGCTGCTCGGCGAGAACAATCGGGCGGTGGCGATCTCTTTGGATGATCTCGGCATCGTGCTGCGCCTATCGGGGCATGCCGACCAAGCGGTGGTCCAGCAACAACTGGCGGAGCGTATGCGCAAGACCCTGGCCGACGTGCCGCCGCCGGAGGCCGCCGTCGCGCGCGTGCAATACGCCTTGAGCGAATCCGCCGCCGGCGATCAAGAGAGTGCGCGAGTAGAGGTCGACACTGGAATCGCTGCCCTGACCGGCTTGAAAGCACTGGATTCAGAGCAACTGGCCACTGCGTTCCTAGCGAAAGCGCGCATTGAGTTAGCTCGGCATGACGTCGCTACCGGTTGTGCGGTCGCCCGCCAGGCGTTGTCGCTTCGGCCGCCGGACGATCCGAATACCGGCTGGCGCCACGCTGAAGCGCAAGGCGTGTACGGCGTATGCTTGGCCGAGCGTCGGCAGTTCGGTTCGGCCCGCTACCAATTACAAGCCGCGCTCGCCACGCTGCAGCACGTGCGGGGTGCGGATCACTGGATGACTCGCGCCATGCGCACAAGCCTGCGCACGTTGCGCAAAGCCTGAGCGGCGTTGTGGACAGTGGGCGCATGGCGGCCATTCGAATCCGCCTCACTTAAAGGGCGCTCTGTGGTTTTGTCTGGATTATCGTAGTTTGGCTACGACAAATATGAACAGGCTTCTCGACAGCTAGCGTGCGCAGGCATTGTTCCGATCGGGTCCATTGAAAAGAAACTTCATCGAGCGATCCGTTTGGGTCTCGCGGGGCGTCTATACAGGGCGAACACCCACCCAACCATTTTGGCGAGGCAACAGATGGACCCGAAAATTACGATCGACCGCAAGGTCACCACCCTGGTCAACACCCTGACCGTAGAACCGTCAAACCAGCAGGCGTTGCTCGAGCTGCTCCGCGAGAACACCAAGACGGTGATCAGCACACTCGACGGCTGGATCTCAACCAGCTTCTTGGTCGCCAAAGACCTCAGTCGAGTGGTGATCTACTCGCAGTGGCGCGATCTGGCGGCAATTCAGGCGATGCAGGCAAGCCCCGATATGCGCGCCTGTTTCCCGCGCATTGCCGCCCTGGCGACGATCGATAGCTTGGTTGCCGACGTCGCCTTTACGCACCACTCCTGAACGGGACGGCAGGCAATGGCAACGTTGCACAGCAAGCGCCGAGAACCTAGTCTCGGAATGAGAACCTGTTCTCCATTGACCCCTTCAGAAGCCGCGAAGGGTGACGATGCAGTGTCATTGACTGCGCCGAACGATGGCGCAGCGCGACACAACGTCTTCAATGGAGTTCGCTGCATGAAATTCTTGATCTGCGTGCTTGTGACTTTGATGGCGACCGGGTGGATAGCCGGATGCTCGAGCGGCTCGACCGCGCCGGCCGCGACGACCCCCCCGCCTGCCGCCAAGGTCACTGGGCTCGACACCCCGAAATCGGTGTCGGTCGTCACCGCCAACTAGGGATCGCCATCATGAACTTCAAAACCATACGCATCGCTATCCTTGTTACCAGTGCACTGGAATGCAGCATTGCAGCCACTACGGCTCAAGCGGCAATGCCTGCTACCGCCCCTTACCTGACGGACCCGCAGAGTGAGTACGTACAGGACATGACAGCGGAGGGGATTTCGAGCCTCAACATGGTTCTTTGCGTAATCGGCTCAATGAACGCCGGCGCCAAGGTGAACGCCGGTCCGTACATCGCATTGGTCGACATGAATAAATGCGATAGCAAACAAAGCAGCAGCAGCGCGGCGGGAGCCACCAATTTTGCGACTGCGACCCTTGATGTGACGCGAAAATCGAACGCTGACCCGATGATCGGAAAAGTGTGGCTATCGATGGCCCAGGGCCAAGGAGGCAGCACCGACATCTACGCGTACCTCAGCGCCACCCAGTCGCCCACCGCAACTCAACCCTATGGCCTTTTTCGGATGGACTACCTCGGGAAAAAGAGCGGCGTGACCGCATTTAACGGCTACATCGATTCTCAGGCCGCCTCAATCAGTCAATTCGAAACTGGCCCGAACTCAAGCAACACCGCGATGGCGCTGTCGGCCGGCACCACCAATTCGGGCTCGGGCACGATCGCAAGCGTTGGCGGAACTTCCTACAACTTTGCCTATAACGCCAACTATTTTCGCCGCAGCGACGGAACCAACGACGAATGCTTTGATCGCTCCAAGGCCAACGCCGAAATATCGGTATGGCAGTATGGCACCTACAATGCTAACGACGGCTCGCGCGTCGACCTTGCCCATCCCGGCTTTCCTATTCGGGCTACTTACTCGGGCAGTAGTTACTATGGCTTCGTCAACTATTGGGGTATCAATTTCGACGGCTTGGACCTGAACAGCATTGCCGATGCGCAGCCGATCGCGGGATTGGCGGTCATCGACCAACGTCCGAACAACAGCACGAATTACAATCTTGCCAAAGTCGGCGGAAAGCTAACCAAGTGGACTCAGCAAGCCACGACGCTCGATTCGCTGAACAACATCCCGTTGTCCGTTGGGGCCGACTTGACAGGAGTTACCAGCGGGAACCCGGCCGTTACTGGATTTCAGAATTGGATTATTCAGTGGAATTCAGCGAACCAGAACTTCACCGTCACCGGGACGCAACAATGCAGCAATAGCGGTTGCGTGGAGTCGAACATCTCTCCCGCCGCGACCATAGACGCAAATGCATTCGCGCACTTGCCGATCTCGGGCTTCGCGAATTCCTATGGCGGCAATATCAACATTGCACCCACGGGCGCGGCGCACACGCCATCGGACGCCGTGTACTACTATTCACAGTCCACCGTAATCCCCGGCAGCGCGTCTATCCAACTCTATTGCTTGAGCCAGTGCCCGACCGGCGTGTCACTGGCTGCGTTCCGAGCGGGGAACAATCAAACGACCCCCTATGGCAACGGTACTGCGATGCAGTGGATCAGCGCACCGAGTGCGAACACGGTCAGCTACAAATTCGATACGGGTGGACTGGAGGACACTTCCGGGGCCACGCCTGTGCCCATGGTGCTAGAACAATCCAGCGCCTACCCGTCCGGCTCGCAGTACGCTCAAAACGGAATCAATACGGGACGGTTGTTTGACGCGCCGCTCACTGCGGCGAATTGCCCAACGGGCATGCCCGCGCAAACCGTGTGCGAGCCGGCGAACCCAGCCATTTACTACAACTGGGTCACGGGCACTCAACAGTGGCAGCAGTCATTGTGGCTGACCAATCAGAACACCATCGTCACATTGGATGCGCCGCAGAACATTGCATACACGGTGCCGACGGGAGTCTCTTACGGAAGTTACGCCGGAGTGCCGATTTTACTGCAGTTTAACGGGTTCGGAAACTTATCCGGGATCCCAGGGAATTGCGTCGACCCAGTCAACAACGCGTCGGTCGATTGCAGCACGCAGAACGCACGCTACGTACCCCAATTCTCAATTCCTGACGGTGCCACGATGACCCTGGCGACGCCGTCGACGCCACTGCTCGTCAAAGCCTTGAACGCCGAGATTCGACTCAAGAACTTAGGGGCAAGTGCGTCTTCCGCTTGCGCATCGATGTCGTTAACGCCCGTGGCCCTGCCCAACGGCGGAACCCATGATCCGTCGAATGCTTCTGACGTGGAGTACCTGGGGAGCAAACCCTCGGTCACCGCTCCGCCGGCCGTGATCGATGGGGTTGTGCAGTAACGCAGAACGCCACTGACCGCAGTTGGTCGATGCTACCGTGGTGTGCATATAGCGGTTCGACCAGCCGCTGCTTTTCTCTATACTGCCCTGGCAGCCGAAATTCGGCGCGAATCATTGAGGCCAACAGTGCGCAGTATCGCTTCGGCCGTGGTGTATGGAATCTTCTCGGTTGTTGGCTTCTGCTGTGCGCTAGCCACGGCCGTCTACGGCGCTGAAGTAGCCGCATCCGATGACCGCCTAATTCAGGCGATCGTGCCGGCATGGGTCTTTCCACTAAATCCCCCCTCCTTTTCTGGGATACAGACGTACGATCACATAAAGCCGCTGCATGTCCCCGGCAGCCGTGTCACCTACACGGAGGCGGATCTCAGCGATCTGTTTGCTGCGCCGGATTGGTTTCCCGCAGCACACTCGCCGATGCCCAGCGTCGTCGCTCACGGCCGCGCGCCCGATGTTTTCGCTTGTGGCTATTGCCACACGCCAGCGGGCCAGGGGCGACCTGAGAACGCCTCGCTTGCGGGACTGCCGCCGCCCTACATCGTTCAACAGTTGGCGGACTTCAATAGCGGCGCCCGACGCAGTGCCTGGCCGGGTCTTTACCGTCCAGCGGATCGCATGATCCACGCAGCCAAGTTCGTCACCGCTGACGAAGTGACGGCCGCCGCTGAATATTTTTCGCAGCAGCAGCTGCAGTCCCATGTCCGAGTGGCGGAAGTGTTACGCGTGCCGCGGTCACGGGTCGTAGGATGGGTTTATGCAGCCGAGCCCGGCGGCGGCGATGAACTTCTCGGGAAGCGTCTTATGGAGTTCACCCCAGATGCTGCACGTCACGAAAACCGCGACGATGGCCTGCAGTACATTGCCTATGTTCCAATCGGCAGTTTGAAGCGTGGTCGGTCCGTAGCCCGCTTCGGGGAAGGTGGAGCCCCCTACGCCTGCGTCAGCTGCCATGGGGATCGGCTGCAAGGTGCTGGCTTAATTCCGCGAATTGCAGGGCGGTCGCCGACCTACCTGCTGCGCCAGCTGCTGGCCTTCAAGACTGGCGCCCGTTCCGGTGCAACGGGTCAACCCATGCTCGCCGTAGTCTCGAACCTCGGCATCAACGATATGATTGCCGTTGCCGCCTACGCTGCTTCGTTGCAAACGACACCCGTCCGGCGGCCCGGAACGCCCCTTGCGCACTCCCTGCCACCCGCCGCTTTCGAGAAGGCGCACAGGGTCCGCAACTATTGCGGCGGGGAGTCCGGGTAAGTTGGCACCTCGTCCCCTTCTGCGAGTGGTCGGGCGAGTTTATGCCCAATGCCGGCAGTCGCGAGCGTCAACTATTGGGTGGGGGAGTCGATGCTATTTCTGCGAAATCGACAGCTTTGCCTCTTGAAGTTCAGATCGTGCAGGCTTGTCGGAGTGCGTGCAGACGCTCAAAAGTTCGCGAAAATAACTTTGACTCGCACCCCGATTCCCGCTGAGCTGGGCTGCATGCGCCGCTCCGTATAATGAATTGAAGCGCCGCGGCTCTTTCTTAAGCGTCGCTTCGAATTGCTCCAACGCTTTTGTAGGCTCATTCAAACTCAGGAGCATGTCCCCGAGCAGCTCCCGCGCCGGCGATAGTGGCCCCGGTGTTATTGCGCTTTTTTCTGTCTTGTCCTCCATTTCTGCTGCAGACTCCATCTGCTGAAGCGCGTCCTTTTGGGCGCCCTTTGCCAGCGCTGACCATGCCGCGACGGCCAGCGCCTGGATTTCAACCTGTCGCGCCCAGTACGGCTCATTGGCCCCCGCAAGGCGATCCTGAATGCGCTTCAGTGCCGTGGATGCTTCGTCAGCGACCGCCGTATGTCCGAGTCGAGCTGCGCCCAGTCCTCGGGCAAGCCAAGTTACCGCGTCAGTAAAAGGAAACGGGGTTTCCCGCACGGTAAGCTGTTCTGCCTGCTGCCAGTCTCGTCGCTCCAATGCGTATCGTGCAGGGATCGCCGCGAGCGCAAAATATGCTGCCGCGGGCGGCCCTGCGCCGATTAACACCGCCTTCGGATCGAAACGCGACGTTATTCCCGGCAGCCCTCTTACGATTCGTTCAGCTGCCGCATCCTGCCCCGTTTGCAGGTAGGCGTAGGTCTCGTAGTCGCTGGCATGCAACTCGTCTGATGTCTGCCCCTGGCGCCGCGCTGCAGCCACAGCGGCCAGGTTGCTTTCAATGGACGCCTGCCACTCTCCCAATCGGGTGAACGTATGTGATGGCATATGCAGCGCGTGGGGCGTATCTGGAGCAATTTCACCGTAGCGTCGCGCCGCCGCAAGCGCTCGCCCCGCCAGCGCCGGTACGTCGTATGCGTGGATAATGTAGTGGGCCAACCCGGGATGCGTCGGCTCTTCCGCAAACAATTTCTCTAGAATTGCCCCACCCTTGAGCTGATCTGCGTAGCTCTTGTCACCGGGATCGGCGCCAACCGCGAGCGCCAGCGCATAAAAAATCTGCGCTTCGTGATCTTGCGGATAGTTGTTTGCCACGTTTTCCATGGAGTTGCGGTAGGCGAGCCAGCGCGCTCTCTGCGGGGTACTTTCGAATTCCCCGTACAGCTTGCCTACCGCAGCGACATAGGCCCGTTCGCGGTCGGTCTTGGCGCCCAGTCTTTCGGCGCGCTCAACGCTCTGTCGCCCCAGCTGCAATAGCCTCTTATCTATGAGTCCGGGTGCGAATGGATTTCCCCAATCGCTGATTGCGATTCCCCAGTACGCGATTGTGCACGTCGCGTCCTTCTCCAGCGCCAAATTGAAGTTATCAATGGCGCGGCTGAATTGGAAGGAATGTAGCAGGGCTACTGCGTGATCTATATCACTCTGTGCGGCTTCATTGCACGATGTGGCAAAGTGAACCGCCCCAAGCTTTTCACCAGTCCCATGCTGATGCTCCACTGCCATGGCGGGCGAGACCAACAGAACCAGCAGGACGGTTACCATAGGTTTCATTGCGCTCACTTCGCTTGTGTCAATGTCGTGGTTTGCCGAAAAATTAACGCCGTGAATTGGGCCTTAGCCCGTGCGGAGCGACGCCTGATAAGCCTCAATCTTAGGTAATACCAAAAGACGGCGAGCGAGGCTCTCCGCAGGCCAAAAAGACTCGCGTTCGTAATATTCCGGGACGAATGGAACTCCTGCCGGAAGTTGAACCCATGGTTGCTTGGAGGAAGTAAAGATGTGTATATCGGGAGGCAAGTGATCTGGTGCATCCAGCGTGCCCACCCGAACGAACCTAACGACTGGGCCCGCACCCGCATAGTTGCTCCATACGGCCACCCGGCATTTGGGACAGCGCGCGATTTTCTGCCCCTTGCCGCTATTAGAGGGCGTATCGATGATCTCTGGCTCCATACCCAAATGAACCAGGTAATCTGCCTCGATCATGGCATTCAGTGCGAACGACGCACCGCTTTCCCGTTGGCACCAACGACAATGACAGCAATGTACAATGAGCGGTTGCTTTTCCACACGATAGCGGACGACGCCGCAATCGCAACCCCCATTGAGCGGAAAAATATTGCTCGCGACCATGTTTGCGATGTGTGCTTTGGGTGAATGCCGACTCGCGCAGTGTACCCAAGCGTGCGATTGACGGATAGAAAAACTCCCAACTCCGATTTAGCTCGAAAACGCCCAGGCTTTAAGAAGGCTGAAATTTGAACGACCGGAAGGGACCCGGATTGCCGACGAGGGCGCAACGTTGATGCCTAGTTTTCAGCCACAAGCTCGCCTAAGGGCAAAATCATCAGTCTGCAGAAGTTTAGTTTTACAACAGAATCGGCCGGGTCCAGACTGCCATTGACCGCCTATCGTTCCTACAGTCTTTCGAAGAGAAATCCTGCGGTCACCCCTGTGTTCATCTTGGTCCACGGTATCCTGCGCGACGCGGACAACCATTTCCGCACCGCCGTGGCGGGGGCGTTTCTCGCTGGCAGGCTGGCCGATTCGATTATCATTGCGCCGCGATTCGCGGCCAACAGCAACGTTCCAGGCGTGCTTAAGCGATGCATGGGCCTAGTACCTACTACTGCGCGGCATTGATAAGTTTCTCGACCTGACCGATCTACGCGCCTATCTCGCCCCGTTCTATAACCACACGAACCGCCCCTCGATCGATCCGGAACTGATGATCCGGACCGATACGCCCGAGCTGACGAGGCGGTTGCCCACGGCCAGGCTCACCACACCCACAGGCCACGCCGTGCACATGTGGAGAAAGAAGAACACAAATGGCGGCGCGATCCTCTACGCGGAGACACATCGAGTCGCGAGTGTGTCCGGGCGTGTGGAGCACTTGCAGGCGATGCTTCCCACTACCAGCATTTCGCCGTGGTCCAGCCGCAAGTCCACAAAAAATGCGCAGAGCTCACACGATGCGTTGCGACCGGAATTTTGAGTTGTCGAGAGAGCTGCAGGTCGCCGAAAATCGGCCGGCGTGTGTATGCGTGTCAATCAAAATAGTGAATGCGTAGACCCATCGAGCGCGCTTATCAATTCCGCGCTCGATGGTTCGGAGGAAAGTCTAAGCTGCAGATCACTCAGTCGTCCTGTGCACCCCTGTCGGTCGTAGCAATGAACGTGCCCCAGTTAGCTGCACGCTTGCGCGCTCCGCCTGGGATCCACTCCGTCGCCATCCAAATGCTGTCGTCGGAGCCCACCGCCGCCGCCGAATAGTCGCCCCATCGCGGCCGGGCAAACTCGTAGGCCGAAAAACCGTCTTCCGGAGCCTTACCTTCGGCCACTATGTGGATCGCGTTCGCGCCGAGCCGCCAAAACGCGGCGCTGGGAAAGAACTGCGGACCGGTTAACGTGAATACCATGGCGGCTTCACCTTTCGAGTTGACCGCCATCGCTGGATAGAGCAGGTGAGAACTATCCGGGCCGGCAAGGTACCCTTGTTTGGCAACGCTTGCCGCTAGTCCGTCGGCGTCGTTCGACACGTTGAGGACGAACCAAGCAACCGCGTCGCGTACTGGCGCGCCTTCGGTGGTTGAGGCCGTGCCAACGGTCGTAAAAAGTTGCCCGTTCAGATACGTCACTTGCTGAAGGCGTTGGTCATTCCCGTCGAGCAATTGCTCGTTGGCGGTACCAGGGAAGGAGTCGATGACGGAGTCCGCTTCGGCTCGCGGCGTCGGACCCGCTTTCTGACTCGCCGGCACGGGTACCACGTAAACCTGGGTCGGTGTCACGACCAGCGAAATCGAGAGCTTCGACAGATCGCCATCCAGCGCGGACGTGTTATTGATGCTCCATACGGCCAAACTGTCCTCCGCCTTGAACAGCCCCATGGACTGCGCCAGAAACTCAGTATTTTTCGCAAATTTTGCGTGGGAGGGCGTGGTCGACGGCTGAATGCTAAAGGGGAACTCCCCTCCCGGCAACGACAACTGGTCAAAGAGCACACCGCGCACTCCTCCACCCTGAGCGAGCTGTGCTTTCGACAGCGCGTAGATCAGCGCGCCCCGGAAGGTACTGATGCCAAAAGCGTTGGTACTGATGTAGAAACCATTGGCGTCGGCGCCAATCAGCGGTTGATCGCCTAGACACGGGCAGTCGCTGGGAAGGACGTCGCCGCCGTCGTTGGTAACGTTGATGTCATAGGTAGTGAAGCTTCCGGTGGGATCTCCCGTTTTACTCACGGCTATTTTAAGGTGATTATCGGTGAATGAATTGTTGTACTCGATCATCGTAACGAACCATCGATTGCTCGCGGTATCGTAAATGCATCTGGGGTCACTTACATTCAGTAAAAAATCGACGCCGAAAAACGCATTGGCCTGCGCCGGTCCGGACACCAATTGGCCGTCCTCCGAGTAGACCGCAAAGGCGCCATTGACGCCCTCGAAGACGAAGCCGTTGCCGACGCATAAGGCCTGATCTGGCGGCTCAACAGAAAATCCAAGATTTACATTAGCCTGATCGAGGTTGCTCAACCCATTGAAGCCGAACACGCTTGCGATTCCACTCGTTGGCGTGCCGGAAATGTGTGGCAACTTCAGCGCTTTTCGCGCCGCGGCGCGCAACTTGGCGCGGATCTCGGCGGCCATCGCGTCCACCATCGCGGCGTGCTTTGCTTCCCGGCTGTTATCGCGCGTTAAACCCTCATCGGTGCTCGCAGTACTCTGCCGTCCGGACGCGGCTGCCATAGCGATGGAGCTGACGCCCACCGGGTGAACGTCGATCAATGAGCGGCGTGGATTTGCGAGCGCGTGCGTTGATATCAGCAGGAGGGCAATGGCGGGTACGATTATTCGATGAGTTAGCATGGCGTTTCCCCCTAATAGCTTCTCTTGAGACGGGCAATTCACAATCCCGCAAACAGAAAACTCTAGGTCGTCGCATCGATGGAATAAGCTTTCGTAGGACCTCGGCCTCGGCGTGACCGCTTTGATTCGTGGACCAGCATCCGGCAATTTACGCGATGCCAGGAGGCAATTGCCGCACGCATCCAGAGTATCCCCGGATTGTAATCATTCCCCTGTAGTAAAATTTTTTCCAAGCGTGTTATACGCCCGGGGCAACCGGGCCGCAAACAATTCATTTGATGCGCTGCGGGGCGTGCCGACTACCGCAATGATGACCGACCAGGTCCGTACATTTTGTACACCATTGCTGCAACGAACATTTCACGAACAACTGTCGTGAATCAGCGCGACCGCGAGACCGACACGATTTGTTTACAGAGCGAAAAATATCATGGGTCGTCGCCAACTCGTGAGTGCCACTCATGGCTTAAGATAGCCATGGATTGGCGAGGGTGCGCGCCGTTCTGCCCTGGCGCCGAGACGCCGGCGCGGGTCGCCGATAAAACTTCGGGGTACGACAGATTTACTACAATTTATAACCTGTCGATTTTCTTGTCGAGCGTAACTTTATCGTCGGGACGGCGCCACGAATGACCGCAAACGAGAGAATTGAGCGCGGTAACCGTATGGCCGGTTCTGGCCGCCAAATAGCGGACGATCAATTTGTGCCCTGCGCGGTCCGTTGGCTTTCTCGAAACCGGTCATTCAAGATTGGCAAAGCGGCTGCTTCACCCTAACTACACGGCGCGTTCGTCATCGACCACGGCGGGCACAACATCGAAGCGGTGTGCTACGCGCCGGAATAAGCGTCAGGCAGCAACTGGCGCGTAGCGCTGGAAAGGCGCGAGCTGGTCGGCCAGTGCGCGTTTGAAAGCGGGACGCGCCTCGCAACGCGCCTGATAGGCAGCGAGCACCGGAATGTCGGATACCACCGTAGTGTGCCGAAGCATGCGCAACACGCTCGTCATGAGCACATCGGCGCCAGAGAACTGTTTTTCGAGATACTCGCGTTCGGCCAGCGCCGCGGCGACGGCATTCAGGCGTGTCTGCGCCGCGGCCAGGGCACTGGGTCTTCTTAAGGGTGCCCATTCCTCTTTCGCAAAGAACAGGTCGATTGTCACCAGCGTCTGTACATGGGGCTCTACCGAGCTTAGCGCCGCAATCATCCAGGTCCGCACGCGTGCACGCGCTCCCGGCTCAACCGGAAGAAGTACCGGTGACTTCTCCCCAATGTGCATGACGATGGAGCCGGACTCGAACAGCGTGAGGCCGTCTTCCTCGTACACGGGCACTTGGCCGAACGGCTGCACGGCGCGATGTTCGGGCTTGTTCTGATCGCCAAAGTCGAGCAGCTTTTCTTCATAGGGCAGACCAGCTTCTTCGAGCGCCCAACGCACGCGCAAATCGCGGACCAGACCCTGGGCGAGGGGAGGAACCCACTTGAATGCAGTGAGGCGGATGTTAGTCATGGCGTTTCCTCAAGTAGCGTTTGGGTGTGCGTGTGTCGTGTAGATATCGAGATGTTCGAGGCCGCGGGTCCACCCGCTACTGTGCGAGGGCTTCGCACTCTCGGGCAGTTGTTCGTGCGTAACGATGACATCGGTGCGGTGGTAAACGGGCACGAAATCGACGGTGACCAGCGTGTCGCGCAGTTCGGTGCCCGGCGAATCCCGAGTGAACACCAGACGCTTCGGCCTATCTATCTGCCGATAAACACCCTTATGTATGATTGGACCGGACTGGCCCTGCATCGTGATTCATAGCAGCCCCCTTCGTGCGGCTCGAGCTTTGTGACGGTGCTGTGGATGGTGCCCACCCGCATCCACGTGGCGAGCGCCTCGGGATCCAGCCAAGCATCGAACAGCTCTTCCGCGGATGCGGCAATGGTGCGGCGGACAACGACGGCAGCGGAGGCGATAGCCGCATTCATTTAGGCTTCCCTTTCTTGTTCGTCACGTAGTGCTCGAGGGCTGCGAGGCGGCCTTCCCAGAAGCGGCGGTACTTCTCGATCCACGCCTGCGCTTCCGCAAGCGGTGCCGCATTCAGCGATAACACATGCTCGCGGCCCACGACGGACCGGCGCAGAAGGCCCGCGCGCTCGAGCATGCGGATGTGTTTGGAGACGGAATTCAGCGAGATTGGAAATTCGCTCGCCACATCCGTGACGCGTGCATCGGTGTCGGTGAGCCGCGCGAGGATGGCGCGCCGCGTGGGGTCGCAAAGCGCGTTGAAAACCTCATTGAGCCTGGCAGATTTATCTTCACCCATAGGGATTAATATGAAGCGCGCGAAGGCGACTGTCAAGCCTGGGAGGGTACGTCACCATTCGAGATGTCGATGCAGGTGCTGCCTGGATCGAAAATGGAGTCCACCGGCTTACGGCAGCGTGACGCGCTCACCGGCGATTGACGAATTAATCGGGCCTCGCACCAGCGTGCCGTCGACGCCGTAAAAGCGAAACACTGCGGGGCCCGCAAAGCGGTTTCCATCGACCACGATTTCGTACGAATATTCGCCGCGCCCAACGAACTGGCGAGTCAAGCGGTCCGCGGCCACCTCGACCCACTTGCCCCGGATCTTTTGCCCGTCGCCCCTCCATACGCCTTTGCCATCGCTATCGCTCGAGTTCGCGTCGCCGGCATCCGGGTTCGCTTGCTGCATCGTTCCGTCAGCATTAAATACGTACATGTGGAAAGCAAACGGCGCCGCCGCGTCTTTGACCAGCCAGGCTCCGACGATCGGCTCGGAGCGGGTATTTCCACTGCCGGCCGTGCTGCAACCGAGGGATCCGAGGACAAATGCCGCCGTAAGCAAGCCCGCAAATGCCAAAACGCGATGCTTCATACACCTGATCTCCCTGCTTTCCGCTGGTGTAGAGATTAACACGCGCTGTTTCGACCATAACCCATGGTCAGTGCCGCGAAACCGATGTTGGCTCGGTCAATGTAGCTAATCAGGTAACCTATCGCGAGCAACGGCACAAGACACCAAGCGGCCTGGCGGATGGCCGTTGTCGCGTGGACCGAATCATCCGCAGCTATCTGTGCTGAGGCGCGCGATGTAAGTTAGGGCATGAACGGGCTCGATTACAAGATCAGACAATTTCGGAGCACGGGTTCCAAGCAGCTGCTTTTGGCAGCCTATGGCGAGGATAACGGTATCAATCAACCTGGGATACGGTGGTGATCGAGGCGCATGCTGGGGAATTTGGTTTCGCCGCCGCGCACGACGCGCCGATCCCCTACCTCCACCGTATCCGAACGTACTACGCGGCGCTGGGCTATGGTGCGCCGTACGAGTGGGCACATTACTCCGAGGTCCCGTTCCAGCCTTTGCGGAAACCGCTATCCAGGAGCCGGGTCGCCATCGTCACCACGGCGGCACCCTATCAGCCGGGCAAAGGAGACCAGGGGCCAGGCGCCCCCTACAATGCGGCCGCCAAGTTCTACACCGTCTATTCATGCGATGCAGCGAAACACCACGATTTGCGCATCTCGCACGTCGCCATTGATCGCCAGCACTCGCTGGCCGACGACCCTGGCACGTTCTTTCCGCTGTCCGAGCTTCGGAAAGCGGCTGCCTCGGGCCGCGTTGGGTCAGTTGCTGCGCGGTTTCATGGCGCGCCGACCAATCGCAGCCACCATGTGACGCTCGAGGTCGATAGTCCTGAAATTGTCTCCCGGTGTAAGGCCGACGGAGTCGATGCGGCGATCCTCGTTCCCAATTGTCCCGTTTGCCACCAGTCCGTCAGCCTGGCCGCGCGATTGCTGGAGGCGAGCGGAATTGCCACAATTGTCATGGGTTGCGCGAAGGATCTCGTCGAGTACGTTGGTGTGCCGCGCTTCCTATTCTCCGATTTCCCACTCGGCAACGGAGCCGGCCGGCCGAAGGACCACGAATCGCAAGCCTATACACTCGATCTTGCGCTGCGGGTTATCGAAACTGCGCCAGCCCCGCGGACGACGGTCCAATCTCCTTTGAGATGGAATGCTAACCCCGACTGGAAGCTCGACTACTGCAACATTGCACGCCTCTCGCCGGAGGAGATCAGCCGGCGGCGCGCGGAGTTCGACAAGGGAAAGGTGCAGGCCAAAGGATTGCGCGACGAGGTCGATCCTCACTGTGGTTCATCGATGAAGCGCCATTGCAATCCGGGCAGCAAGTAGCTTTGCCAGAAACCTTAGCGGGAAATTCGGGTAACTGGGCACGTCGTTTGGGACATCGCCGATTTCCGACTTGAACTTTGTGCAAATACGCATCTGTAAGGGCGGGACATCTCCTTGAAATCGTGCTCGGTATATATCCACCCAATGCTTTTCGTCATCGAAATTGAGGAACATGGCTGAATTGCAGCAAGTCGCCACGACTCGGTTTGTGGCCGATTTCTCTTTGATCTTGTTGCCCCGCAAGTATTGGGCTCCCTTTGAGCATTTAACGCGATCCTTCCGGTAGACAACGTATGCGGTCCCGCCGTCGGCATCTCGAACGGGGCGTGCGTTCGGGAGCGCTTCGATTAGACGGGAGCCTTCCTGGCAATCCTCGCAGTAGCATACGGCGCTTACAATCGGAGCGCCGATCGCTTCCAGTTCGACGCCTCCGCATGCGCACCGAGCATTCGTTTGGTGTCTTGGCAGTTCAAACATCGGTTACTCCTGTGTTCGTCATGGCTATAAAACGGGCTGAGCCACGGCAGCCCCCAGCCCCGGGTGCGGGTGCTGGCGCTGGTGAAAAACTTAATCCGACGTTAGGGGCGCCGTAGACCCGACCTAAATTGACAGGGGTGGTCATGGTGCTCCTAATTTTAGAGGGTAGACCGGTAGTCGCTGCGACGGCGCCCAATTCGACAAGCTCAAAAGAATATTGTCTATCATGTCGAATCCGAGTGCCGCTAAACGACAAGCCACAGTCATGACGTTAAATCAGAACCTGAAGGAGCCCACACATGCAATATCACTGCCTTGTCTATTTCGACCCTCAGAAGGTTTTCAACGATAGCCCGGAGGCTAATGCGGTTCTCGACGCGGTCGGGCCCCATGCCGCTGAACTTAAGGCGAGCGGCCACTTGATCATGGCTCAGCCATTGAATCTGCCTCGGGAGGCAATCACCGTGCGAGTACAACGCCGCTTATCAACGCGCCTTGGATTCGACACCCCAGCCCACCGAACGTCGGTTCCTGCAAGCGCATATCCATCAATTTACCAGCGGGATCACGTGAACAGTGAGTGACCGGTCTCGAGAAAGGCCTACAACATCCCAGCGCGTCGCACCACTAGCCACGCCCATTGCGACGGCACGGTCACGCACATTTGTCGAGACGCGGAGCAACTCGAACAGCATTCGGCGCCGGGAACGGCTTGGTGAAAATAAACGCATAGTCAGAGGGTCCGACTCGGGACAGTGATTCGAGACGCTCTTTTCCCTCGGTGACCGTTGGACGATGTCCCGCGGGAACCCACCACAACGCCAAGTGAAATTCCATTCTATCGAACCACTCTTTGCGGCGACGCATGATTTCCCGATGGGCATCGCTGCGGTATACAAAATTTGCGAGTGCATCCATATTGGTGAAGACCGACATATTGATAGCTGTATCGGGATTCGCAAACGCGTGAATTTCTAGGGCGTTGTTGCCTTCTCCCACCAATCGCCAAACAAACCCTGGCGCTGCTTCCGCCAAAGCATTGACGCGATCCAGATTGGCGACGAATTCGGCATTCACTGGATCGGCCATCGGCAGCCGAAATGTCGCAATATTAATTTCTGCAAGTTGGTACTGCATCTGAGATTCCTGATCTGATTTCTTCACCGCCACCCTCAGCAGCAGGTGTTGTCGCAACGTATCGACTGCCTGGTGTGACAGCGTAATAGCAGTCAACCCTTCAGGTATAGAAGAAAATCACCATTGACCCGACAGCACCGCGTCAGGAAATTAGGCCTGATATTGGCCGGGCGTCGCCGCGACGAACCTCTTGAAGGTCCTCTGAAAGTGCGCCTGATCGGAGAATCCTGCAGCCAAAGCGATCTCGGCTATTGAATGGCCTGTGCGGAGTTGCGAGCGGCAAAACTCAATTCGACAATTGAGTTGATAGACATGAGGAGTGAGTCCATGCGTTTTTTTGAATGCCCGAATCAAATGTGAGGCAGAAAGACCTGCCTCAGCGCAGATTTCCTGCAGCCTGAGCGAGCGCATGCAATTCTGCCGAATGAAGTCGGCGGCCCGCGTAACACGGGGAAGGCTTTTAGGATGTGCTGATCTGCTGGAACCAAGATGCCGCTGTACCAATCCCATAAATGAAACCGAAGCGCTTTGCTTTTCCAGTTGCTCAATCTGCGGATCGATCAGTGTATCGAAAAGGCGATTGAGCCCATGGTACAACTCGGACTGCGTTGTAGCGATCGTCGAAAACGGCGTAAAACGATGGCTCGTGTTGAACCCCGCGGCGGCTTGAGTCTCGCAAAGCCACGGCACGTCGATATAAAGCATTCTATAGGACCATTGCTCGCCACGAACCGGATTGCAGGCATGTACGTCACCCGGGTTCATTAACACCACTGTTCCGACGGCAGCTTCTGCGGTTTTCGTGCGATTGGTATACTTGCAGCGACCCCGAGAGATCAGGCCGATCGAGAACGTGTCATGCCAGTGCTTGGCGTAGCAGACCTTACGGCCATCCTCGACTGACCGAGCCTCAATGAATGACAGCGCATCATCGCGCCAGAATATCGGGCCGCTCGCGTTGATTTTTGCATCGCTCACATGTAGATCCCTTGCCCATACGGCTCCATTCGCTATTCTACCAATATGGCGGCGGCGGAAAGCTGCAGCACAGCAGTTGAGTCAAGCGCAATTGGTGCGGGTGGCGAATGCAAGAGCCCAGTTAGTGCGTCTCACGTCATTTTCATCGGATGACGCCGATGAAGTCACCCTTGCCGATCTTGACTCGCAATGAGCACGCCCAGCCCTGCTCAGGGCCGCAGCGCCAGTTTGGCCACGCTGGCCCGGGTTTCTAGTGCCGCGAGCGCTATCGGCCCATCGGCCAATACATACACGGTCGGATGGCCGGGCGAGAGAACCCCGGCTGCAATCAGCGCGAACAGCTCGCCCAACGTTTAACCTCCTGCGGCGGCGGGGGCACAAATGCCGCAGTCTCGGGACGTGTGCCGCCGATCCAGGAGCCCCCTCATTGTCAGTGTCGCCGAATTCCTGGACTATGTTCAGAATTCTTCGACTGGTACCTTAATTCTCGATTGGAGCAGGGATACGCACACTGAATAAGGCTATGGACGTCACAACCAAAGGTACGCTGAGGCAGATCCCCGCAGGCGTTTGGGTGCTCGGTTTCGTCAGCATGTTGATGGATATCTCCTCAGAGATGATTCATAGCCTGCTGCCGCTGTTTATGGTGACTACGCTGGGCGCCAGCTTTCTGACGGTGGGCCTAATCGAAGGCATGGCCGAATCCACTGCGTTGATCGTCAAAGTGTTCTCAGGAACCTTGAGCGACTATCTGGGCAAACGCAAAGGATTGGCCGTGTTCGGCTATGCCCTGGGCGCATTCACGAAGCCGTTATTCGCAATCGCAACCAGCACCGGGATGGTACTCGCTGCCCGTTTGCTGGATCGCCTAGGAAAAGGTATTCGTGGCGCGCCACGCGATGCCATGGTGGCCGACATTGCGCCGTCGCAGCTACGCGGCGCGGCATTCGGCCTGCGACAATCCCTCGACACGGTGGGCGCGTTCCTTGGGCCTTTGCTGGCGATGGCTTTGATGCTGCTTTGGGCCAATGACTTTCGAGCAGTATTTTCGGTGGCCGTCATTCCAGGCCTACTGGCGGTCGGCTTGCTGTCGTTCCGCGTCCGTGAGCCGGCACGCAACGACAGCGTCAAGCGTTCAAATCCCATTCGTCAAGAAAACCTTAAGCGCCTGGGGTTGCCCTATTGGTCGGTGGTTGGCGTCGGCGCCTTATTCACGCTGGCGCGGTTCAGCGAGGCATTTTTGGTGTTGCGTTCGCAGGACGCGGGAGTGCCCGTCGCATTCGTGCCTTTAATTCTGGTGGCTATGAACCTCACTTACGCCGCATCCGCTTACCCCTTTGGCAAACTGTCTGATCGCTTGAGCCACAAGACGCTATTGGCATTTGGTCTAGTGGTATTGATCGCGGCAGACGTGACACTAGCAAATGCTGACCACTGGTCCTTGATCCTGGCCGGTGTCGCACTCTGGGGCGTGCACATGGGCATCACGCAGGGTTTGCTGGCCACGATGGTAGCCGATACGGCTCCCGCCGATTTACGCGGCACGGCCTACGGCTTCTTCAGCTTGATGAGCGGTGTTGCCATGCTGGTCGCGAGCGGCGTTGCCGGCCTGCTGTGGGATCGGCTTGGCGCCCCATTCACGTTCTACGCCGGCGCCATCTTCTGCGTGATTGCGCTCGTCGGTTTGGCATGGCAACCGCTCTCGCGCAGAGTAGCTGCATGGAGAATGTCATGACCTATGAACAGCGAGCGGCGCGCGCAGCCAGCAATGCCGTTACAAAAAATAAACGCGCTACTCTGAGAATCCTACAATGACGACGATGACGATCCCTACCGGACACAAGTAGCGCAGTGCGAACAGCAGAAGTCGCCTCGACGTAGTCGACAAGCCACTTAACTCCGCCTCTGGAATCAGGTGATTGAGTCGCCAGCCGACGAACACACTGACCAGCAGAGCAGACATAGGCATGAGCAGGTTCGACGTCAAGAAATCAAATAGGCCGAAGACATTCAGTCCCGAAAGCCGGGGAACCGAGGCCAATGGGTGCCAGTCGGACCAGCGGCCAAAGGACTGCACCGAGCCCTGACCGATCAGCCAGCAGGCGCCCGTGGCAACGCATGCGGCAACGCTGCGTCGCAGGCCGACGCGCTCGGTGAGCCACGCAATCCAGGGTTCCAGTAAGCCGACCGTGGGCGTGAAAGCGGCGAGCACCAGCAGCGCGAAAAACAGAGTACCGATGACGCGCCCACCCGGCATTTCGGCAAACGCTACGGGAAGTACCTGAAAAACAAGTTCCGGGCCGCCGGCGGGATTGAGGCCGTAGTGAAATAACAGCGGAAAAATGGCCACGGTCGCCAGCAGCGACACCGCGAATATCGAGCCGATAACGGCCAGCACGGCGCGCCCGAGGGACTCGCCGGCCGGCATGTACGCCCCGTAGGCGATCATGATGCCGGCGCAGACGCCCAGCGCGTACAGCGCCTGGCCGACGGCGCCGAGAACGACCCCCGGCGATAGTCGACTCAAGTCGGGCGCAAATGCGAACTTGAGTCCCTGTGCCACGTCTCCGGTCGCGAGCGAATATGCGACCAGCACCAGGAGAATCGCGAGTAGCGCCGGTGCGCGCCAGCGGTTTGCCCATTCGACACCGCGATTCAATCCTCGCGCCGAGATAAGAGTAACCAGTGCGACAAATCCGAGCTGCCACAGCGCCACCGCGTGGGAATCGGCAACGAATGCGTGGAACTTGTGGGTTGCCGCCGGCGCACCGCCGTGGGCATAGTTGCCGGACAGAAAGAACCAAGTGTACGCAAGTACCCATCCGGCAATCATGGTGTAGTAGGAGACCACCAAGAAGCCGGCGACCGAACCTATCCAGCCAACGACGTTCCACAGCCTGGAGAAGCCAAACCGCGCGGCTATTTCCCCTGCTGCCTGCGGCGGACTACGCCGCGACCATCGGCCGATCACGATCTCGGCGATGAGTACGGGTGCGCCGAACACCAGGCAGGCGAGCACGAATACCGCAATGAATGCGAATCCGCCATCGGCGCCGGCCAGGTACGGAAAGCGCCAGATGCTGCCGAGACCGACGGCGGCGCCAATGGCGCTGAGCGAGAATGCCAAGCCCGATGACCAACGCTGATTGCTCAAATCGTTCGCCGCACGTGCCTCATGGGAGGATTGCAATCACGCGTGCGGGAAAACCCGTGCCGCCCTCGGGCTTCGGCCAAGTTACCATAATGAGCGCACCGGCTTCCGGAACCTGATCCAAATTCGTCAGCATCTCAATCTGGTAGTGGTTCAGACCGAGGATGTAGCTCTCGAGCGAATAATCGTCCTTGGTGGTCGCGACGCCTGGGTCCGTGTCCGTGGTTTCGTGCCCCGAGGCCGTGATCCGGCGATCCTCATACAGGAGCTTCAGCACAGACTTGCTCCAGCCAGGATAGTGGGCCACACCGCTGGCATCGCGGTTCTGCATGGCATCCTGGTCGGGCCAACGCTTCGACCAGTCGGTGCGCATCGCGACGAAGGCATGCTCCGGAATACGGCCGTGCTTCGCCTCCCAGGCATGCACGTCGTCGAGTGTCAGTGTGTAGTCCGGGTTGCTGGCGACCCTTGCGTGCACGTCGATCACGACGAGTGGCAGCAGCATTTCCTTCGGCGGGATCTGGTCCAGAGTGCGCAGCCCTTCGTGGAAATGCGCAGGCGGATCGATGTGCGTCCCCCATTGGCCGACGTGGGTGAATTCCTGGACTTTGAAGCCGTCCTTCTTGATGGTGTACAGCGTAGTTACCTTTTCCTCGCCGAACCCCTTCCAGTGCGGGGTTGAAGGACTAAAGGCGTGGGTGAGGTCGACGAATTGCTTCCTCGCCAGTGTCGCGTACACATCGTTCAAGCTGGGCGTCGCAGCCGGGTCGGCCACGGCCAGCGTTGCACAAAGCAGCACGGACGACGCGCTGATCGTTGCGGCTCGCAATCTCTTCAATTCACTCTCCATTATGCAGTTGTCGGCTTGGTCGCAGAACTTGTAGTTGGCGTGCACTTTAAACCAGCGCGGCATGCTGGGATAGGCCTGCGCCCGATTGTTCACGCCGCTAATGCTGAAACTCAGGGACGCGGCCGCCAATGCACCGGAAGCCTTTTGGGCGGGATCGAACCTCAGCTCCCGCTATGACAGCGCATGGCCGATTGCGCTACCCTGCACACGCCATGCGCGTCTTGCTCGTCACACCGCCAATGATCCAGCTCAATACGCCGTATCCGGCGACGGCGTACCTGACCGGCTTCTTGCGCCTGCACGCGGCCGACCTGGGGCTCGAAGTGACACAAGCCGATGCCTCGCTTAGCTTATTCCTGCGGCTGTTCTCGGCGCCGCTGCTCACGCGCATGTTCAACGAGCTGCACCTGCGGGCACGGAGCATCGGCAGGCGCATCGCTGCGCCGCCATCGATCGCACAATTTTTGGCCCATGCCGAACGTTACATCGACACGGTGGAACCGGCCATTCGATTCTTGCAAGGCCGCGATCCGAGCCTGGCACTGCGCATTGTTGGGCGCGCGTTCCTTCCCGAAGGTCCGCGCTTCAAGAATTTAAGTCCGCCGCCGACGGCCGAGCATGCAGCACGCGACGAGCAGCTGCTGTCTGCGTTTGGCGCGCTGGGCTCAACGGAGCAGGCCCGGTACCTGGCAAGCCTGTACGTGGACGATCTCGCGGATGTTTGGCGAGACGGCATCGACCCGCGATTCGAGTTCGCGCGCTACGGCGAGCGCCTCGCCTCAAGCGCAGCGTCGTTCGATCCACTGTATGCCGCGCTGACCAGCGAGCCAACACTCGTCGACACAACGCTGGATGAGATCACGCTGGAACTCATCACCGCAAAGCAGCCTGACGTCGTCGCCGTGACCGCGCCGTTTCCCGGCAACGTTTACGGCGCATTTCGTATGGCACGCGGGATCCGCGCGGCGAAGCTCAAGACCACGTTGGTACTTGGCGGCGGTTGGGTCAACACCGAGCTGCGCGCGTTGCGCGAGCCGCGCGTGTTCGACTACTTCGATTACGTGACGCTCGACGACGGCGAGCGCCCGCTGCTGAATCTGTTGACGCGGCTGTGCGGCCGCCGGGTGCCGCTGGTGCGCACCTACGTGCGCCGCGGCACCGCCGTCGTGTTCGAGAACGATGTAACGCAGCATGACGTGGCCCAGCGAGACACCGGCATTCCGACCTACGACGGCTTAGCGCTCGATCAATACGTATCGCTCATGGAAATGCTGAACCCCATGCATCGACTTTGGTCTGACGGTCGCTGGAATAAAGTCACACTGGCGCACGGCTGCTATTGGAAGAAGTGCTCGTTCTGCGACGTCTCGCTCGACTACATCGGCCGTTACGACAGTCCAGGCACAGACATGGTTATGCAGCGCATTCGCTCGCTGATCGCGGAAACGGGCGAGACGGGATTCCACCTCGTCGATGAGGCCGCGCCGCCCGCGGGGATGCGCGCGCTGGCGAAGCGGCTCATCGCCGAGAAACTCAGCATCACGTGGTGGGGCAACATTCGTTTCGAAAAGGCTTTCACGCCCGAGCTCTGCGGCGTGCTCGCCGACGCCGGCTGCGTGGCGGTGAGCGGTGGGCTCGAAGTCGCCTCGGATCGATTGCTCGAGCTCATGAGGAAGGGCGTCACCGTCGAGCAAGTGGCGCGTGTGACGCGTGCGTTCACCGACGCCGGCATCATGGTGCACGCGTACTTGATGTACGGTTTCCCCACGGAAACTGCACAAGACACCATCGACGCTCTCGATCGTGTGCGCCAGCTTTTCGCAGCCGGCTGTATTCAATCGGCATACTGGCATCGCTTCGCGGCAACCGCGCATTCGCCAATTGGGCTGCATCCAAAACACTATGGCATCACGCTGCGGCCGCCGCCGAACATCATGTTTGCGCACAACGACCTCGAGTTCGACGATCCGGTGGGCGCAGATCACGACATGTTAGGCAGTGGCCTGCGCAAGGCACTCTATAGTTACATGCATGGCGTCGGCCTCGATGAGGACGTGCGCATGTGGTTCGATCCGCGTGGGAATGGCCGTCGCCGCGGTGTGCGGTCAGGCCCTCGGCGCAGTGCGGCGTTTGCCGTGCCGGCCACGACGGTGCCGCCGGACATGATCGAACGCTGTCTCGCCTGAGTCGCCGCGCCGGTGTTGATCGCGTTCAACAAGCCATTTGGCGTCATCTGCAAGTTCCGCCCCGAGCCGGGCCGCCGCACTTTGGCCGACTTCATTCAGGTCAGGAACGTGTACCCCGCGGGCCGACTCGACACTGACAGCGAAGGACTGCTGCTGCTCACCGACGACGGCGCCTTACAAGCACGCATCTCGAATCCGCGTCACAAGCTCGCGAAGGTGTATTGGGCCGAGGTGGAAGGCGAGCCGACCGCAGCAGCAGTGCTTGCACTGCGTAACGGCGTACAGTTGAGCGACTTCACGACCAAATCCGCCGGCGCGCGACTCATCGACACACCCAACAACCTCTGGCCGCGCGACCCGCCGATTCGCCATCGCGCGAAGATTCCGACGGCGTGGCTCGAGCTCACGCTGCGCGAAGGCAAGAACCGACAGGTCCGGCGCATGACGGCGCATGTCGGCTTCCCGACATTGCGCTTGGTACGGGCCTGCGTAGGACACGTCAAAGTGGACGGCTTGGCGCCCGGCGAGTGGCGTGAGATCGATGCAGCCTCACCGTGGACCGAGCGCTGACGCCGCGACGCACCGATCGAAGCTGATGAATTTAGGATTCCGCCGGGGCATCGCGCCCATGACTCTGCTTGCGGTCGCCGCTCATACGCCACGATCGAGCTGCGCCGCTTGTCCATCCGCGAAACCGCCGACCGTCGACTGGGGTTTCTGCTCGGCGGCTATCGCCACATCGGCGATCACGTGAAGATCGGCGCTGGCTATAATTTCACCAATTACTCGGATGAACTCACGGACGTGAGCTATCGCAGCCACGGTTTCTTCGTGAATATGATCGGGAAATTTTGAGTGCCGCGACGCTCGACCTTTGGCCCGTTTTGGTGGCAAGGCGCAGTAGCGCGTCGATCCCGCGCTGCAGCGGCTCACGTTCATAGCGTGGCTGGTCCCGAAGGGCATTTCGAAGTCGGGCTAGGTATCGTTCGCTCTTTCGGCGTCTTTTGGCTCTATAGTGTCGGGTATCTGCCGGATCCCGGCGCGGGCCGGCGGATCGATTAATTGCGCCGTTCGGCGAGTACCAATGCATGAGCGACCATTATTCGCCGCAACACCGCGTACCTAGGACGCCGATTCCTGCGTTAATTGCGCCATGAACGGTTCGTTGGTCATCCGCCGGATCCTATTAGGGACGGCCGCGGTGGTCGCCGCATTGATCGTCTTGACCGCAGGCCTGGTCGTTGCGGTAGACGCGGGGCACTGCCGCGGGCTGCTGATCCGGTATTTCGCCTCGCGCATGGGACGTCCAATCCAGGTTAAGGGGGCTTTTGAGGCGCACATCTTCTCGTTCAATCCGCGGGTGATTGCCGAGCAGGTCGTGATCAGCAACCCGCCTTGGATGTCTTCGGGGATTACTGCCGAGGTCGGAAAGCTCTCAATGGTGCTCAAGCTGCCAGGATTTGATCACCCTTCAGGAGTCGTAGGACTCGAATTACAGGGGGCGACATTTTATTTAGTGCGCGATTCTACCGGTCTTGCTAACTGGCAATTGACCGACCCTGCCAAACACAGCGACAACGTGAACTTGCCGATCGTCCGCAGCCTGTCGATGCCCAACGCACACGTCGTGCTTCGAGACGATCTGCGGCACCTGCAGTTTGCCGGTAGGGTATCCGCCCGGAACGTAAACGAAGTCGCAGCACTGAACCCGTTGCGGATCGAAGGGGCTGGCCAATTGAACAGCAAGGCCGTAACCTTCGACATCACCGGGGATCCGCTCGCCGCGGCCAATCACAACAGTCCCTACTACTTTAGCTTTGCCGAGCACTCGAGCGGTTCGCGCCTCCATGGTCATGGCTTGCTGCCGCGGCCTTTCGACTTCGACATACTCGATGCCACGTTCGAGGCAGAAGGACCGGACATGAAGGACCTCTACTTTATGATCGGCGTGACTTTGATCGATACCGGCAGCTATCGCCTCTCCGGCAAGCTTTCGCGTCGCGGCACCCAAACGACGCTCAGCGATCTGGTAGCGAGCTTCGGACAGAGCGATGTGCACGGCACGGTGTCGATTGGACCCGCGGGTGATCGGCAGAAATTCGACATCGACCTGAATTCTCAAACTCTGCGCCTATCCGATCTTGGCGCGCGGGCGGCGGGACGGACTTCCGAACCCAAGTCGCCACTGTTGCTATCTGACGCCATGCTGAGTTCGGAATTGGTGCGCGGCCATGACGCGACAATGAAATTCCGCGCGCACCGAGTGGATGTGGCCCGTCTATCCTTGCACGAGATCTCCGCCAAAGCGACGATTGATCATGGTGTGCTCACGGTAGCGCCGCTATTAGCCGAGCTGCTAGGGGGTACGATTGATGCGCACCTACGGCTCGACGCGAGGCCGAAAGTTCCAGCGGTCGACGTAGACCTTAAGATCACGGATCTGCAACTCGGACAATTTGACCGCAACAACGCGGGTCCACCTTCCTTCGACGGCCCGATGCAAGCTCGGGTCATCGTCAGCGGCGCGGGCAGTTCGGTACACCAAGTCGCCGCCACCGCGAACGGCACGGTGTCGGCGCAGGTCGCGAACGGAGCGCTTCGTGACTCCTTTGCTGAACTCACCGGTGTCGACCTGCGCGGGCTAGGGCTCTTCCTCACCAAGAACAAGCAGGACATCCCAGTCCGCTGCGCAATCGCGAATTTCGAGGCTCAGGAAGGTAATCTCATCGCAGGGAGTTTGGTCGTGGACACGGCTCCTATGCTGATTACCGGCGAGGGTCAAATTCATCTTGATACCGAGGCTCTCGATTTAAAAATCCGCGGCAATCCCAAGAGTTTGCGGCTGTTCCGGTTGCGTACACCCATATTGGTGCAAGGCACGCTGGCGCACCCCACGACTCATATCCAGGCAAGCAAGGCCGCCCTCGTGATCGTCGATCCCGGCCAAGCCAAGGATGCGGACTGTGCGACTTTGCTCAGTTCTGGAGTTGCAAACGGTACGCGGGCTAATGCCTCTGCGACTCCGATGCGAAAGTCAGAAGGGAGTGATCGAAATTGAGCTTCGCCAGTACGGGTCTCTCAAGCGCAAGTGACTGTACCGCTCTCTCACTGCCAGGCAGCGCACAAGCTGCTGCCGCAGCGACAGGAGCCCTGTGTTTGCGGCGGCCGCGTGCGTCTCGCTCGGGATTTCAATGGGCCCCATGACCATGCTCTCCCCACCTTAGAAGCTCCCACACTAAGCACAATTTGATGCACGGCTGAGTAACTTGCAGATATAGTGGTTACGCAAATAAGAATAATACGCTTTGTCTCAAAAGAGGATGATCAATGAACCCGACACTGCCCCTTGCGATAGCTGCGATCCTGGGTACGACATCATTTGCGGCCCGCGCGACGGCGCCGGCAACCGACAGCATTGACTCCGGTAGCGGAACTCTTGAGGAGATCATCGTCACGGCACAGCACCGCAGTCAGGGAATGCAGGACGTTCCGATCGCCATGCAGGCGTTCACAGAGAGCACGCTGGCGCAACTCAATATCACGAATTTCGACGACTACGTCAAATATCTGCCGAACGTCTCGTCAGCGAGCAACGGCCCGGGCCAGAGCGAAATCTACATGCGCGGCTTGAGCGCAGGCGCGCAGCAGTTCCAGGGCAGCGGTTCGACGGGTTATTTCCCGAACGTTGCGGTGTACCTCGACAATCAGTCGGTGCAGCTGCCGTCGCGCAACCTCGACGTCTACGTCGCCGACATCGCCCGCATTGAGGTCCTCGAGGGCCCACAGGGTACGCTGTTCGGCGCCGGCGCCGAAGCGGGTGTCGTCCGCTACATCACCAACGCGCCGAAGCTCGACAAGACCGAGGCGACCGTCGGCGCCGGCTACAGCGTAACCGCCCACGGCGATCCGAACGCGAATCTGACTGCGATGCTGAACTTGCCGTTGATTGCCGACAGGATGGCGGTGCGCGCTGTCATCTACAACGACAGCCGCGGCGGCTACATCGACAACGTGGCGGCGAAGTTCACGCGCAAGAACACCGACCTCGGCATTCATTACGCAAATTACCCGGCGGTCAATGGCAATTGCCCGGACGGACTGCCGAACGCAGGCTGGTGCGTGCCGCCGGGCAGCCCTGTGCTCGATAACTCCACCATCGCCGGAAGGGCTATCAACCCCGTCACGTACAAGGGCATCCGCGGCCAACTCTTGTACAAGTTCAATGACGACTGGGACGTGCTCATCGCGCAGACTTACCAGAACATGGATGCCGAGGGCGTCTTCTACCAACAGCCAAACGCCTCGGACGGAGCGCCGCTGCAGGCCCTGCAGGTCACGCTGTTCAACCATGCATCCGACAGGGACAAGTTTTCCAACACGGCGTGGACCGTCAACGGCCGGTTCGGCGATCTGAAGGCCATCTACACCGGCGGATATCTCGTTCGCAAAGTCGAGCAGCTTGCCGACTACACGAATTACTCGCGCGGCTTGTATGCCGATTATTACCAGTGCTACGGCCCAGGAACGGGCTCCAGCATCAACGGCGGCAAGGGCGACCCGAACCTCAAGCCAACCTGCTTTTCGCCCACCGTCACCTGGCGGACGGTGCAGGAGCGCAATGAGCACCTGCAACACGAAATCCGGCTCAGCACACCGGACGACTGGCGATTGCGCGGCATCGTCGGCGCGTATATCGAGGACAACAAGGTTTACGATCAGACCCAATGGATAGAGACGACCACGCCGGCGTGCAAGTCGAACGGCGCGCCGGGCACGCCCGGGAACAGCGGCTGTCTCTCGAATATTGGCACGGTACCCGGCGCCACCGTCGGACGTCCAGGCATCCAGGGCGACAACGTTTCGTTCTATCCGGACGCGCTACGTGATACCAAGCAGACGGCCTTCTTCGCGTCGGCGGACTTCGACATCGTTCCAAAGGTGCTGACGCTCACGCTGGGAACGCGTCATTTCAAGTTCACGAACTCGCAGGTGGGCAGCCTCACCCAGGGTTTCACCTGCTTTGAAGCGGGCACGCCACCGAACGGCTGCACCAGCCTCTCCTTCAACTTCGACACGGCGAATCTACGCAGCACGGAGTCTGGCTATCGGAGTCGCGCGAACCTGACCTGGCACGTCATGCCGGACGTCATGCTCTACTACACGTTTTCGCAGGGCTATCGCCCCGGCAGTTTCAACCAAAACGGAGGGTCGCTGCACGCCCCGGGCCCCGACGGGCAGCCGCAATTCGTCGTGCCCAAGGGATATTTGTCCGACAGCCTGACGAACAACGAGCTTGGCTGGAAGACCGAATGGTTAGACCATCGACTGCAATGGAATGGCGCGATTTACCGAGAGAGCTGGAACAACGTGCAGGTCAGTTTTCTCGATCCCGGCGTGGCCGGTAACGTAACCTTCGATACCAATGGGCAGAACTTCGTGGTTCGGGGTCTCGAGACCTCGGTCGTGGCCCTGATTACCCGCGGCCTGACGCTGCAGGCCTCCGCATCGTGGAATCACAGCGAGCAGACGAATTCGCCGTCGCTGATCGACGGCAACCCATTGAGCGTCAATTACGGCAAGCAGATCACCGAAACCTGCCCCGGCGGCATCTGTACGCCGGTCGTCAATCCTTTCGGCCCGATCGGTGCGCCGACCGCCAGTTCGCCGCCGGTGCAGTCCAGCCTGCGTGCGCGCTATGAGTTCAAGCTCGGTGAGTACCAGACGTTTGTCCAGGCGAGCGTCGCGCACAGCGGGCATTCGTTCACGCAGGCCGGTGCGAACCCGACGATAGCGGCGGCCGGATTGGTCAGCACGACCCGGCTGCGGTTCGAGGATCCCGCGTTCACCAATGTGGACGCCGCGGTTGGTGTCGCGAAGGACGCCTGGAACGCGCAGTTGTACGCCGAAAACCTGGCCAATGCGAACACCAGCCTGTTCACCAATGCCGATCAGTACATCATCGCGCAGACACCGATGCACCCGCGTGTCATTGGAGTCAAGATTGGCTATAGCTTTTAGGGGAACAGTCCCGAAAGTCGCTCCCGAATTTTTTGCCAGGCGGCGGGCGGTCTTCACATCGCTCGCCTTCCTGCCTTGGCATGGCGCTCAAGCTTTTTAATATAATGGAAAAGCACGGCTTGAGGATTCTCGCCGAGTAGCCGTATTTGACGCGACCGAACACGCGTAGTTTCAGTGTCGCGCTTCAGGTCAACGTGGACAAAGTGCTTGAGGTAGACAGGGAGACTCTCACAGCTTAAGCCGGGTGAACCTTCGCTGAAGGAGAAGCGGATCAGCCCGCATTGCATTCGGCACACCAGCGCGGTTCACCTACTCCTTTCAGGGGCCGACATACACACGATCCGCGCTTGGCTAGGCCCCGTATCATTTCGTTCAGTGATCCCGGCAAATCCCACTCTCGGAGATGAGCGCAACCGCGGTGAGTTAGCCGTTTTGCCGCTCGTCGAGATGCGACTGCGACAGTTACCCTCTGGCGATCGCTCCCCGATAAAGACTTACGCCGGTGAAATCCCGGAACTCCAGGCGCATGGCGTCGGGGCTGGAGGTGATCGACGCAAATCCCGAGCGTTCGGCGCAGAACATCGTGCCGTCCACGGGCGCGACCGGACGCACCTCGGATCCGGCGCCGGAGCCGATGCAATCCACCCCGCCGCGGCGGATATGCTGCAAATCGTGGTCGTGCCCGTTGATATAGGCCTGCACGCGATGCTTCTTCAAGAGCGGCTCGATCAGTTCGACCACTTCGGGCGTATCGCCGTGCGCGCTGCCGCCCGAGTGCAAGGTGTGGTGACCGATCACGAGTTTCCAGGGCGCTGTGGACCTTCCCAGTTCCGCGTCCAACCAACGCAGCTGCGCGTCCACGTCCTGGGTCGCGACGTTCGCCGCGATATTCTCCTCGACCTTCTGCCGATACTTGTGCACGAGAGGCGAGGTGTCAATAAAGAACAGATCGAGGTGGGGCGCGCCAATTTCGATGCCGGCGACCTTGTAATACCGGCTCGGCATGCGCCAGCGCGTACTCGTCTTCGCGTAATCGATCTGCGCCTGCGGCGTGCCGCGGTAATCGTGGTTTCCGAGGGCAACGTACCACGGCACCTGCAGCGACGGTGCCGCATAAATGGCCTCGAACGAAGAGCGCCACTGGGGATCGGTCGCCGAGGCAACGCCGTTATCGTAGAAGTTGTCGCCGACCGACACGACGAAGCGGCTGCCCGCGGCCGCATTGCCCATTTGCATCGCCACTTCACGCTGATGGCTGTTGCCGTCGCGTCCCCAATCGCCCACGACCAGGAAATTCACGGCGGGGACGGCGGCGGCCCGCAAAGATTGCGACAGCGCCGCCAGAGACGCGGCGCCAGCAATGCCGCCCAATACTGCGCGTCGGTTGAGGTGTTCGTCGCTCATTGATGTAGAACTCCGGAGTCTGTCTATTTCGGTGCGGCGATCAAGACCTGAAGACCGCTCGCAGTCAATGCCGGCACGTATAACCGATGCGTCGCCGGATCGAATGCCATGGTCTTCGCGCCGGGCGCCGTCGCAAGGCTTCCCTGCACGCTGTAGCGGTCGGCGGTCTCGGCCTTGATCACGGTGACGTCGGCGCTGACGCCATTGGAACTAAAAACCAGGCCCGTTGCCGCATCAAAGGCGGCCGCATCTACGTGCTTGCCGATCGGCAACTCTGCGACGCGTTTACCGGACTCGGCATCAGTGACGATCAATTTCTGGTTACGGCAGGCGGAAAACAGCCGGTGGCGCGCGACATCCAGAGCGAGGCCGGTAGGCTCGACACAGGGCGCCAGCGGCCAGCTCGCCGAAACGGCGCCCTTGGCGACGTCGATTTGCACCAAGAGCGCCTTGTCCTCGATGTTGACGAATACGTGGCCCTGGCCGTCGCTCACCGCGAATTCCGGCTTGCCGGGCAGGGCCACGCTGCCGATCTCGCGGGCGGCCGCCGCATCGATGACGGTGGCGTCGTTGCTGTGGCCGTTGAAGGCGTAGACACGTTTGCTGGGGGCGTCGTACACGATGGCGTCCGGATCGCGACCGGAAATCTTGACCTCGCCGACCGTTGCGAGCGTGTCGAGATCAAATACGGTGATCGAGTCGGCCTTGCCATTGCTGGCGAAACCGCGGTGCAGATCGGCCGCCAGCGCAATGCCGTGCACGCCCGGCGTATTGGCGATGTCGCCGGCGAGCTTACCGGTATCCAAATCCAAGACCTGCACGTGGGTCGCCCGCGACAGGAACAAATGGCGATGCGCGGCATCGATCGCAAGGTAATCCCACTTGCCCTCGCCGGCGACCGGCCATTTCTCGATCACGGCGTAGCCGCTGTCGGCGGCCGCGAGCGTTGCTCCGATGAGCGACGATGACGCCACTGCCGCGATACCGGCGCGGATCAGCGCTTGCCTGAAATCAATCTTCATGTGACGAGGCTCCTTGTTGTTGTCCTCCCGGCGGGAAGGCATCCAGAACGGTGGTCATATTAACGAAATAGCGTGAAGCTAATATTTCTCCCCATGAAACAATCAACATGGTCTCGCCCGGCCAGAACCATGCGCCTGCTCTGCGGCAGCGCTGCGCTCGCCGCCGCCGCAGCCGCCAACGCCGCAGTCGTTTCGGGCCATGTCACTGAGGAGGAAGAACACGAAGCGGTCAAGGGCGCGGCGCTCGAAATCGTCGAGCTGCACCGTATCGTTACTACGGGAGCGGACGGAGCGTATCGCTTCACGAACATGGCCCCGGGGCATTACACGCTGCGCATTTCCCTGCGGGAAAAGACCGATAAATCGGTGGACAAGGCCATCGTGGTCGGCGACGAGAAGACGCTGGTCGCGGACGTGAACCTCACCGCGGGCTTTGGTAAGCGCGACGGCGGAGGCCTCGAAGCGATTCTGGTCACTTCATCCAGAATCGGCCTGACGATCTCCCGGACCACCGAGATCGACGCGCCCAATATCATATCGATGATCACCGCCGAAGAGATTCGCCAGTTGCCCGATATCAGCGCCGCCGAGGCCGTGCGCCGCCTGCCGGGCGTGTCCGCGGAGAACGATACCGGCGAGGCCCGCTTCATCAACATCCGCGGCCTCGACTCCGATCTCAACGGCACGACGTTCGCCGGCGTGCGCCTGTTGCCGACCAATCCGTCCTCGCCGCTCGGCGGCGGTCGCGCGGTCGCCTTCGACACGATTCCGGCCGGCTTGCTGGGATCCGCGACGGTCACCAAGACCAACATTCCGGAACAGGACGCCGAAGCGCTCGGCGGTACCATCGAGCTCTCGCCGCGCAGACTATTGGCGGACGACAAGCCCTTCGTCTCCGCGCGCATCGGCACGGGCTATGAAGTACTTCGCGGCACCAAGGTCGGCGATTTTCAGCTCGCCGGCGGCACGCGTTTCAGCGTGGGCAGCGGTGAGTCACAATTCTCGGTGGTCGGCGCGATCGCCTACTATGAAGATCGGCGCGGTATCGATGATCTGGAGTCGGGCTACGCCGACGCCCAGCCGGGGACGCCCGACAAGGCATTGCAGAAGCTGCAACACCGCTGGTACCAAAACGGGCGCAAGCGCTTGGGATTCGGCGGCGAACTGGCGTTCGAGCTGTCCAAGAGTCACCGCTACTACCTCGACGCCTATCAATCCGGCTACACCGAAACGCAACTCAAGGATTACTTGAATATCTATTTCGTCAACGGTGGCGCGGGAGCGACCGTCGCGGCGGGTAATGCGAACGCGCTGACCGACCAGATCGACTACTACCAACGATCCCTCACGGATCACAGCGAGACCTTGCGGGCGCGACTCCTGTCGATCGGCGGCCGCGACGACATCGAGGATTCCATGCTCGACTATCGCATCAGCTTTACCGACGGCAGCTACCAGGTGACGAAGGACGTCGGCGCCGACTTCGAGACGGCCCATGGCCTCAACGTGCCCGTCACCTACGACAACACGACCAATCCGAACATTCCCGCCTACACCATTACGGGCGGCCCCGACCGCTTCGATCCGACGCAGTACACGCTGGCCAACGTCAACCCCAGCACGGAACACGACATCGACAAGGAATGGTCCGGCCTCGTCAACTGGAGCTTGCCCATGAATCATTGGGGCACAGGAGATGAGCTCAAAGTGGGCGTCAGCGGCCGTATCCGGGACAAGGTGCTGCGTCCGGACCAGATCATCTTTTCGAGCCTGCCGGGCATTGCGCTGACGCCGTACGTCGGCGGCGGTCCATTCTCGTATTACAACAACGACTACGTGGTCGGCCCGCATTTCAATGCGAACGCATGGGAAGCCTTCTATGCGGCGAACTTCAACCAGGCGAGCGGACTCCCGATCGACGCGGCCGCCAGCGCGACTGCGAACGAGCAGAAGTACGAGCACAACAAGGAGACCGTCTACGCGGCCTACGGCCAGTACAGGATCACGTTCGGCAAACTGGGTCTGCTGGGAGGACTGCGCATCGAGTCCACGCATGCGAGCTATACCGCCAACGCCTTCAACGGCGATACCAATACCCTGATTGGATTGAACACCCAGGGGAAGTCCTACACGAACGCCTTTCCGACCATCCAGGCGCGCTACGAGATCGAGCCGCGGACCATCCTGCGCGGTACCATTTCCTCCGCAATTGCACGCCCGGGCTTTCCGCAGATCACGGCGGCCGTGTCCTCGAGTCCGCAGACCAATACCATTTCGCAGGGCAATCCCGGACTGCGCCCGACCACCGCGTATAGCGTCGATCTCAGCATCGAGCACGTCACGGAGAACGGCAGCCTCGCGAGCCTCGGCTTGTTCGACAAGGAATTGACGAACTACATCGTCCAGACCGTCACCAACGTGCCCGTGGGCCAGCTGCCGCCGACGCCGATCTACGCGGGGTTCACCTCGCCCACCGTGACGATATCGAATTATACGAACATCTCCCTCGCGCGAGCCGCGGGCTTCGAGCTCGCATGGGAACAGAAGTTCACCGCGCTGCCGGGCTTCCTGCGCGGCTTGGGTTCCGGCGCGAACTGGACCTGGGTGAGCTCGCGCGGCGACATTGGCAGGGGCTACACCAGCCAGCTGCCGAGCACGGCAAAGAACACCGCAAATGCCAGCATCTTCTACGAGCAAGGTCCGCTGGAAATTAAGCTCGCCGGATACTTCACGTCACGGGTGCTGTTCAATCCCAGCCTCGGCACGCCCTCCGGGGCCCAGGACAGCTACCAGGACCGGCGCATCCTGCTCGACTTCGGCGTGCAATACCGGGTCAACGAGGTCGTAGGCCTGTATTTCGACGCGAAGAACCTGACGAACGACGCGATGCGCTACTCCGAGGGTTCGCAGAACAGGCCCATTCAACGCGAGTTCTACGGCCGGACGTTTCTCGGCGGCGTAAACCTCAAGTTTTGAGAGTCCGCGTCTACCGGCAGCTATCTTTCGGAGAACCGCGGCGCGGTGGCCAAACCTTGCCTGCCGCGCCCGGTTGTTCGCTTAGCTATTGACGGATATCCGGCGGGGTGCCGCTTTCGGTTGTTTGGGATTCGAAATTTCGAGTACGCCGTCCCTGCCCGCCGCGACGACCTTCTCGGCGTCTACCGTATCCGGTAGAACAAAGCGACGATGGAAGCGACCGATACGTCGCTCATTGCGCTGTTGACGTACAGGCTCCTGATTATTACCCTGCGCGCGCTTCGAATCCCGACGTTCACCGGAAATCGTCAGCAGCCCATTGTCCATCGTGATGTCGACCGTCTTGGGATCGACCCCTGGCAAGTCGATCAGCAACTCGAAGTGCGCCGCATACTCGCGAACATCGACTGCAGGGATCCACTCTGCTGTGGCACTGCTGCCTTCAGGGTCGTTCAGATTGCCGAACATCCGGTTGATCTCACCTTGCAGTTGCGACACAACCGCTTCGGTGTCGTATCGACTGATTGCCATTCGTAGTTCCTCCCAGTTTATATGTAGACTTTGGCGCGAATTTATCGGCGCCGCCTGCCCGCTCAAGCCTCAGATAGTGTCTCGTCAAGAGATTTCAAGGTCGATGGCACGCAACCCGGTCGAGCATATCTCTCAGGCACGCAAATCGGCCGTGCCTGAGAGATATTGCATTGGTGCGTCTTTCTTACGTTGCATTCCTCCTATGAGCGAAACAGATTGCTGATTTTTTCCCTTAATTTGGCGAACGCCGACGTGGTGTCCTGAGGTCCATTCAATTGTTTGTCCAAGTCCGCGATCGATTGGTTAATGGCCGTATATTCTGAGTCCTTAATGTCATATCCAAGGTTCTTAGCGCGCTCGATATCCGCCTTGGCCATCGCCAACTGGCTATGCGCCGCGGCCTTATCCTTGTCGCGCTGCGCCAGCGCGCTGGTAACAGCCGCCTTCGCCATTGCGACCGGAATCGGAATCGGCGCCTCGACTACCTGCAACGTATTGAGCGCGGTGAGCAAGACCTGCTTGGCGTCCTCCGCCTTTTTTTGGTCCAGCAACCGTGCCGCTTCCTGCATGGCCGCAGGATAGGTCGCCAGCGGTAACAGGTAGGTGCGGATTCGGATCTCGCTCGCCAATTGATCAAGTAGCGTCCGGGCCTTCGGATAGTCCTTGTTGCTCAGGGCTTTCTCTGCCTCAGCACTAAACGCCCGAATGACATCGGGATCCTTCGGCGCATGATCGACAATCTCGACGGC
>JANYLM010000140.1 GCA_025357835.1 Gammaproteobacteria bacterium | reverse complement strand
TGTCGCAAGCCAGCGCCGCGTCCCAAAGCGTGAGTCGCGCGGCATGCCAATCAGCATACATCTGCGCCAGTTTGAGCGCCACGGACTGGTGTTGGATGATCGGCACACCCATGCTCATGCGCTGCTTGGCGTAGCCCAACGCATACTCATATGCAGTGCGCGCGAGTCCAACGTAGGCGGCCGCAAGGCCAATTGGCATCTGCGGCAGGCTGCCCATGATTTTCGCGCCCTGCCCCTCGCCGCCGATCAGCCGACCCGCCGCTACTTCCACGTTGTCGATGAACAATTCGGCGTGGTGCCCGGTGTGCCAGCCGCTCATGCGCGTGCGCGCCCCCGCTGTGAGGCGCGGCGCCGCAGCCGGCACGAAGAATACCGAAATACTTTCCCAAAGCGGACGATCGAGGTTGGTCCGGGCCAGAATGAAGTAGTGATCCGCGATACCGCAATTGGTGACAAAAGCGGATTTCTGCCCCTGCAGTGTGTAGTTATCGCCGTCGCGCCGAGCGAAGGTCTTGATACCCATCTTCGGACTGGGGTCCTGAGTAAACAGTTCCGACCCTGCGACATTGGGCTCCGACAAGGCGCCCGACAGCACCGTGGGCCGGCTGCAAATGAGCGGCAGGAATTCCTGCTGTTGCGCCGGGCTTCCGCCGGCGAGAATGATCAGCGGCACCGTCATATTCAGCGCGAATAAATCGGCCGCGATCGCGATGTCGGCGGCCCCCAGCTCCTCGAGCAAAATGACGGCATCAATCATTCGCGCCCCGACGCCGCCGAACGCTTCGGGCACCAACAGACGCGTGAAGCCCAATTCCCAACCCTTGCGGAACAACTCCTTGCAGTAAGGCCATGGCTCGACAGCCATGCCGGCGGCGCGAGCTTTCGTCAGTTGCTGAACGGCGGGAGCAATTTCGGCGCCGGCGAAGTTACGTGCCGTGCTCTGCAGCAGCTCCTGCTCTTGCGTCAGTGAAAAATCTATCATTGGCTTACCAGTTGCTCGGCGGCATGATATGCGGCATATAGGGAATGCCGAGTTTGGCGAATCCGTCTGCAGTGCCATACACAACATCGATGGCGTCGGACCGCAACACGAAGTAGAACAGCGGCGCGGGCGGCCCGCCCCAGCTCTCGGGATTGCCGCGCTGAATGACGCCCACGAAGTCATCGCGCTGGGCTGCGTCCAGGTCGTGCAAGGGCTTGCCGTGCAGTTTTCCGCTGGCCGCGTCCACAGACGCCAAACAGGGTTTATAAAATTCAGCGTACGGCGGCGGCACGTCCAAGTAGCGAATCATCAACAGGCAGTCGATGCTGTTAGCAGCCAGTTGTTGATCGAGGTAGTGAGTCAGCCCGGCGGCCGCTGCTCCCGGCACCAGAGCATCGCCCAAAGCATCGACAACCCGTGCCTCGGCCGCGGACAGCACCCGCAGCGGCACCGATTGCGCCTTGGCATCTCGCGGACTCAACGCCACCAGTGCGCCGTCCACTTGAAACGCGAGCAGGCCAAGGCCCACGCTGGACACGAATTTTCGCCGATCGATTGCCATCGCCGGTTCTCAACGTACCTTGAATACTACTTTGCCACGCGCGCCGCCCAAGTCCGACGCACGATGCGCCTCGCGCGCGTCCTCGAGAGGGAGAATATTGGTAACCACGGGCCGCAATCGATTCTGCTCGAAAAGCGGGCGAATGTAGTCCAGCACATCGCCGCGCTGATCAAACGCCAGCTCATGACGGGTCACCTCATGCTCGGCGCACAGCCGCGCCGTATGCTCGAGTTCCAATTTATCTTCGCGCAGCACCACAACGATGCGGCCGCCTTTGCGCATAACCTGGTAGGAGTTGAGATTTGTCTGGCCGCCTATGCAATCGAACACTAAATCGACATTTGCCAGCATTTTAGTGAAATCTTGGTTCTTATAATCGATGACGACGGATGCACCCAGCCCGCGAACAAAGTCAATCGCATCGGCGCTGCAGGTCGCGGCAACGTGCGCGCCGAGCGCGCGCGCGAGCTGCACCGTGGCGCTGCCCACACCGCCGGCACCGGCGTGCACGAGAAGCAGTTCCCCTGAGCGTATCAAGGCCAAATCAACGATACCGACCCAGGCAGTCTCGTACACCATCGGCAGCGATGCAGCGGCCTCGAAGCTCAAGTTTGCCGGCATTCGGCGCACATTCGCGGCATCCACGGCAATCTGCTCGGCATAGCTGCCCCAACGCATGGCTTGCTGCATGCCATACACCCGATCGCCCACTTCGAGGCCCCAAACGGCGGGGCCTTTCGCCGCCACCACACCGGCAAAGTCATTGCCCAAAACGTGCGGAAAAGCGAAAGGGTAGAACCGTTGCAGATAACCTTTGCGAAGTTTGGCATCGAAGGGATTGAAACCTGCTGCATGGACATCGACCAGCACATCGGTGGGGCCGGGCTGCGGGTCAGGAACCTCGCGCCAGACCAGTGTTTCCAAATCGTGTCCGTATCGATCGAGCGTAACTGCTTTCATGGGGTGACTCGCTGCTTCGAATTCTTAAGGGGGCGCACCTGCACCAGCTGCTTGCCGACCGGATCACCGTCGAACAATGCGGCGAAAGCGGCCGGGGCGTTATCGAGACCCTGCACGCAGTGCTCGAAACTCTTGAGGGTACCGGCTGCAAGAGCGGCCCCCAGGTGCGTGAGTGCCTCGCTGAAACGCGGCGCGTAGTCGCTGATCAGAAAACCGCAAAGCGTGGCGCGACGGCGGATAATTTGATAAATGCTGCCGTACTCCCGCTGTGACGCAGCTGCGCTGTTGTATGCAGAGATGTAACCAAAGACGACAATGCGGGCGTGATCCGCGATACACGCCATGACAACATTGTGCAGGGCGCCACCGACCGAGTCCAAGAAAACATTCGCGCCGCCCGGACAGGCGTCGGCAAGATCGGCGTCCAGACAGCTTGAGCGATAGTCAACGACCGCATCGGCACCAAGATCTTCGCGCACGAAACGTGCCTGATGCGCGCCGCCGATCACTCCAACCACGCGCGCCCCGAGGCTGCGCGCCAGTTGAACCGCGACTGAGCCGACTGATCCAGCGGCCGCGGACACTACGACTGTATCGCCCGACTGAACCTTGGCGGCGTAATTCGTTAAACAGTGCGCGGTAATTCCCGACGGGCCGAGCACGCCTAGAGCCGCCTGCAATGGCCCCGCCTGCGGATCCACTTTACGCAGTTGCGCCCCTGAAACACGGGCGTACTCCTGCCAACCCAGTTCACCGGCAACGGCATCGCCGGTGGACAGTCCTGCGAATCGCGACCCGCGCACGATACCGACGCCGCGGCCCATCACCACCTGACCGAGCGGCAGGGGTGGAGGAAATACTGCCGCGCCATCCATTCGCAGGCGCGGCGCCGGATCCATGGAGAGATAATGAGTCTCTACCAGTACCTCTCCCTCGTTCAATTCAGCCACGTCGGCTTCGACGAGGTCGAAATCCCCCGACAGCGGTATTCCGACGGGGTAGCGGCGCAACAAGATGAGGCGATTGATCAGCTCTCTCTCCTAGGTGGTATTCGTCAGCATTATTGCATGCTGCTCGAGCAAACCGCGCGCCGCATCGCTGGCGATCTCACTGCGAGCGCGGTGCTCGCGCAAGAATTCCATCAGCAGGCGATTGAATTCGCCGGCGCCATCCAAATTCGAAATGTGCGAAGCTCCCGCAATGACCGCGTAACGCGCCCCGGGAATGCGGTTTGCCATCTCCAGCGCGAACGCCGGCGTCGCGATTCGGTCATGCTCTCCGACCAGCACCAGTGTGGGAACCGCAATTTGCTCGAACGGCGGAAACGCCGAGTAGCGCGTGACCGTATCCAAGGTTTTCAAGTAAGAGTCGGCCCGCAATTCGTTTAGACTTTCCAACATCCGATCACTCGATTGTGAATCCGTAGCCGGCCCGATCAGGGTGGCCAGAACCTGGGGTGCGATGTCGCGAGGCGTTTTACCTTCCAGCAAGGGGCGTTTGCGAATTGCCAGGAAGGCATCGATTTCTTGGGCGCTATTGCTCCGCGAATTGCCGGCGCTGGTATCCGCGAGCGTCAGAGTTGCAACTCGATCGGGCCATTTGGCGTAGAAATCGAGTGCAATGCGTCCACCCATCGATATTCCGACCAGATGGGCGCCGCGTACTCCGAAGGCATCGATGACGCGCTTCAGATCCTCTGTGAAATCCGTGAATTCCAGAGCACCTTCATAGTCTTCGCTGCCGCCGTAGCCGCGAGCGTCCCATGCCGCAGCAGTGAACTCGGAGCCGATCACATCCAGCTGATTCAGCCAGTTTTTTCGATTACCACCGATGCCGTGCAAAAAGATCACCAGAGGGCCGCAGCCGGTGACTTCCACCGCAAGGGTGGGCGCCGGCCC
>JANYLM010000102.1 GCA_025357835.1 Gammaproteobacteria bacterium | reverse complement strand
AGTCGGCATCCGTACAAGACTTGGCTAAAAAAAGGCGTGCGCTACCTGCAAACCGATCTTATCGATCCGCGTCTAGCGGCCGAGCCCTTCGATGGCGATACCTTGGCCTTGTACCAAAAGATGTACAACGTGTCGGCCGAGGAACGTGACGACATCATCCGCGTGCTGGCGGAAGACGAGAGTGAGGCGGTGGGCTCCATGGGCGACGACACACCCATGCCGGTGCTGTCGAAGAAAGTACGCTCTCTCTACGACTATTTCCGGCAGCAGTTTGCGCAGGTGACGAACCCTCCCATCGACAGCTTGCGCGAAAGCATAGTCATGTCGCTGCAGACGCAGATCGGCCCCGAGTGCAATATCTTCGTGCCGGCGCCGCAGCATGCCGAGCAAATCGTGCTCTCATCGCCAGTGCTGTCGCAGCGCAAATTACGGCAGATCGTGGCGCTGGCGGATTCCGGAGTGCCGAACGAGTTCATCGACCTGCAATACGACGACCACTTGGATCTGAAGAGCGCTTTGACCAAGGTCTGCGATCAGGCTGAGGCCGCGGTGCGCGGCGGCAAGATCGTGCTGCTGCTGTCCGACCGCTATCTCGTCAAGGGCAAGGTGCCCGTGCATGCCCTGCTGGCCACCGGCGCCGTGCATCACCGCCTGGTCAAGACCGGGCTGCGCTGCAAGTGCAATATTCTGGTTGAGACCGGCACGGCGCGTGACGCCCATCATTTTGCCTGCTTGATCGGCTATGGCGCCACGGCGGTTTATCCCTATCTGGCGTATCAAACCTTGTTCGATCTGATGCGCAAAGGGGCGCTGAAAATGGAAGCGGCTATGCGGCAGGAACTCGGCCGCAGCTATCGCCGCGGCATCCGCAAGGGTTTGTTCAAAATCATGTCCAAGATGGGTATTTCCACCATTGCCAGCTATCGCAGTGCGCAGTTGTTCGAAATCGTCGGCTTGGGCGACGAGGTGGTCGAGCTATGCTTCGAGGGCTCGGACAGCCGCATTCAGGGCGCAGATTTCGAGGACCTCAAAGCCGATGCCGATTTTCTGGCGCGGCGCGCCTGGGATCCGCGGGAGAATGTCGAGCAGGGCGGCTTGCTCAAGTACATGCACAATGGCGAGTACCACATGTACAACCCCGACGTCATCGCGACGCTGCAGTCGGCGGTGATGTCGGGCGACTATGAGCAGTACCGAGGATTCGCTGCTCTGGTGAACGAGCGACCCGTGTCCTGCATTCGCGATCTGCTGAAGCTCAACCCTTCCGCGGCGCCCATACCGATAGAGCAGGTCGAATCGATCTCCGCCATCATCGCGCGCTTCGACAGCGCGGGTATGTCGCTGGGGGCGTTGTCTCCCGAGGCGCACGAGGCCCTGGCGATCGCCATGAACCGCCTGGGCGCCCGTTCGAATTCGGGTGAGGGCGGCGAGGATCCCATACGCTACGGCACGGAAAAGAATTCCAAGATCAAGCAGGTGGCTTCCGGCCGCTTCGGCGTCACCCCTGAATACCTGATCAGTGCCGAGGTGCTGCAGATCAAGATCGCGCAGGGCGCGAAACCGGGCGAAGGCGGGCAGTTGCCCGGGCACAAGGTGAATGACATGATCGCCCGCCTGAGGTTTGCGCGTCCCGGCGTCGGCCTGATTTCACCGCCGCCGCATCACGACATCTACTCCATCGAGGACCTGTCGCAGCTGATCTTCGACTTGAAGCAGGTCAACCCCAGTGCCTTGGTGTCGGTCAAATTGGTGGCAGAGCCCGGCGTGGGCACGGTCGCGGCGGGAGTCGCCAAGGCCTACGCGGATTTGATCACCATCAGCGGCTACGACGGCGGCACGGGTGCAAGCCCGCTGTCCTCGATAAAGTATGCGGGCACGCCCTGGGAATTGGGGCTGGCCGAGACGCATCAAACCCTGCGAGCCAATGAGTTGCGGCATCGGATCCGTCTGCAGACCGACGGTGGGCTTAAGACCGGTCTCGATGTGATCAAGGCGGCGCTCATTGGTGCCGAGAGCTTCGGCTTCGGCACCGCGCCCATGGTCGCTCTGGGCTGCAAGTACCTGCGCATATGCCATCTCAACAATTGCGCCACCGGCGTGGCGACGCAGCACAATGTACTGCGCACCAAGTACTTCATCGGGCTGCCCGACATGGTGATCAATTACTTCAAGTTCGTCGCGCAGGAGTGTCGCGAAATCATGGCCTCCATGGGCGTGCGCAGCCTGACTGAATTGATCGGGCACACGGAACTGCTGGAGGTTCTGCCGGGCGAAACCTCGAAGCAGCGCAAGCTGAATCTGGCGCCGCTGCTGGCCAATTCCGAGCTAGTGTCCAGCAGTCCTCAGTACTGCATTGACCCGCACAATGAGCCCTTCGACAAGGGCGTGCTCGCGGAGAAAATGCTCGGCGATATGCAAGGCGCAATAGCCACGAAATCGGGCGGTAGGTTTTCCTACGCGATAAATAATTTCCATCGCTCCATCGGCGCGCGAATTTCCGGCGAGATCGCCAAACGTTGGGGAAACACCGGCATGAGCGCGGCGCCGCTGGTCGTCACCCTGAAGGGCTCGGCCGGACAGAGCTTCGGCGTTTGGAATGCCGGCGGACTGCACCTGCATCTGGAAGGCGAAGCGAACGACTACGTTGGCAAGGGCATGGCGGCGGGTAAAATCGTTTTAAAGCCGCACGCCCGCTCGAACTTCGTGGCGCGAGACACGGTGATCATGGGCAACACCAGTCTGTATGGCGCAACTGGCGGCGAACTCTATGCCGCGGGCACCACCGGAGAGCGGTTCGCCGTGCGTAATTCCGGCGCGCTCGCGGTGGTGGAAGGCGCGGGCGATCATTGCTGCGAATACATGACGGGCGGCGTGGTCTGCGTGCTCGGGCGCACCGGAGTGAATTTCGGCGCGGGGTTCACCGGCGGCTTCGCCTACGTGCTCGACATGGAGCGCGATTTCGTCGATCGCTACAATCATGAATTGATCGACATCCACCGTGTATCGCCCGAAGGCATGGGTATCCATGTGCAGCATCTGCGTGGCCTCATCGAGCAGCATGTCGAGGCCACGGACAGCGTCTGGGGCGCGCAATTGCTCAATGATTTTCGTAGCTACATCGGCAGATTCTGGGTGGTGAAACCCAAGGCGGCGGCCATCGATTCTCTGTTGGAAAATCTGCGGCGCGCCGCTTAAGCGCGCCCTCAATTGGATACTCATGGCCGATAAACATCTGCAATTTCTGGAAATCCCTCGCAAGGACCCCGACAAACTCAGCGTCGAGGTACGCACCAAGGAATTTCGGGAGATCTATTCTCAATACAGCCCCGAGACGGCATCGGCGCAAGCGGGCCGCTGCATTTCTTGCGGCAACCCCTTCTGCGAGTGGAAATGCCCGGTTCACAATTACATTCCGAATTGGCTGGCGCTGGTCAATGACGGCAAATTGTTCGAGGCGGCGGAGCTGTCGCATCAAACCAATTCTCTGCCGGAAATGTGCGGCCGCATCTGCCCGCAGGATCGATTGTGCGAGGGGGCGTGCACGCTGAACGACGGCATCGGCGCGGTGAGCATCGGCGCCATCGAGAAATACATCACGGACGAGGCGTTCAAGCAGGGTTGGAAGCCCGACATGTCGCATGTGGTGCGCACGGACAAGCGTGTCGCTGTCGTGGGCGCAGGTCCCGCGGGCCTAGCCTGCGCCGATATTCTGGCGCGCAACGGCGTGAAGCCGGTGGTGTTCGATCGATACTCGAAGATCGGCGGCCTGCTGACCTTCGGTATTCCTCCCTTCAAGCTGGAGAAGGATGTCGTCGAGAAGCGCCGCGAAATCATGGAGTACATGGGCGTGGAATTTCGTTTGAATGTCGACGTCGGCCGCGATATCTCCTTCGACACCATCGCGCAAGAATTCGATGCGGTGTTTCTCGGCATGGGAACCTACAACTATGTAAAAGGCGGATTCGCCGGCGAGGATTTGCCCGGGGTGCATGAGGCGCTGCCCTATTTGATATCCAATATTAATCGCGAGCTTGGAATCGACGATGCACGCACAAGCTTCGTCGACATGCGAGGCAAGCGCGTGGTGGTGCTGGGCGGCGGCGACACCGGCATGGACTGCAATCGAACTGCGGTCCGCCAGGGGGCCAGCAGCGTCAGCTGCACCTACCGGCGCGACGAGGCCAATATGCCGGGTTCGCGGCGTGACTACAAGAACAGCAAAGAAGAGGGCGTGACCTTCTTGTTCAATAAACAGCCCATTGAAATCGTCGGCACCGATCGCGTGCAAGGCGTAAAATTGGTCGAGACTCGCTTGGGCCCCCCGGGGCCGCGCGGACGCCGCATCCCGGAAGTGGTTCCGGGCACCGAAGAAACCATCGACGCCGATGCCGTGATCATTGCCTTCGGCTTCCTGCCCAGTCCTCCCGATTGGTTCGCCAAGCAGCAAATCGCTTTGCATGCCAACGGGCGAGTGCGCGTCTGCGGGTCGTCGGCATCGAAATTTCAGACCACTAACCCCAAGGTATTCGCCGGCGGCGACATGGTGCGTGGCTCGGACCTGGTGGTGACTGCCGTGTTCGAGGGGCGCGAGGCCGCGCAGGGAATATTGCGCCACCTGGGGCTGCGCGCTAGCGAGATTCCCGGTCTCAATTGAGCCCATGGGCTTAAGGGACCCTGACATTCGCGAGCTTAGTCGCCGGATATAGAGGTCCGAAAACGGCGAGTACTCGCCTGGAGTTTTGGCTACTCTGTGGCCATGGAACTCGACTCCGATGCTTGTTTTCATGCGGTGCGCGCCCGGGACCGTCGTTTCGACGGGCGATTTTTCGTGGCCATCACTTCCACCCATATTTATTGCCGTCCCATTTGCCCGGCCCGCCCGGCAAAACGCGACAATATGCGGTTCTATTCCAGCGCGGCGGCCGCGGAGGGCGCGGGATTTCGGCCCTGCCTGCGTTGCCGCCCGGAACGCGCGCCGGGCCTGGCGTCCGTCGACGCGGTGAGCCGGTTGGTCGGCGCCGCCATTGCCGGCATCGAAGAGCATGCGTTGTCCAGCGCCAAAGTCGGCCAGTTGGCGGCTTCGTTGGGGGTCAGCGATCGTCATCTACGCCGAGTGACTGAAGCGGAACTCGGTGTTTCCCCCATTGAACTCGCGCAGACGCAGCGGCTGCTGTTGGCCAAGCGCTTGCTTGGCGAAACACGCTTGAGCCAGACGGAAATCGCCTTTGCCAGCGGCTTCGGCAGCGTGCGGCGCTTCAATGCTCTATTCAAATCGCGCTATGGCCTGAGCCCCCGGGCTTTGCGGGGCAGCGCGAATGCCTTGGAGGGCCTGCACTGCCAGTTGGAATTTCGTCCGCCGTTTGCATGGAGCCGCATGCTGGATTATCTGCGCGGGCGCGCCGTCCCCGGCGTCGAGAGGGTGGATGCGACACATTATCGACGCACGGTCGCTATCGATGAACACCAGGGTTGGATTGCGGTTTCTTCGGGCAAGCGGGACAACGCTTTGAATGTGGAGATCTCGCCGTCGCTGGCGCCGGTGATCGGCGCGGTCATCGCGCGTGTGAAACGCCTATTCGATTTGGCGGCGGTGCCCGATGCGGTGAGCGGCTTGCTGGTGCAGGACCCCTTGCTCGCGAAGGTGGTGCGCAAGATTCCCGGTTTGCGCGTGCCCGGTGCCTTCGACGGCTTCGAACTGGCGGTGCGGGCGATTCTGGGGCAACAGGTATCGGTGAAAGGCGCGACCACTCTGGCGGGGCGCTGGGCCCTGGCTTTCGGATCCCCCGTGGCCACTCCTTATCCGGAGCTCAATCGTTTGACGCCCACCGCACAACAGATGATTTCCGTCGACGTCGGCGCCATTGCTGCGCTTGGCATCGTGGGTGCGCGGGCCCGTTGTTTGTCTGCGATGGCCAAGGCGGTGCTCGAGAAAAGAGTGGTGCTGACGTTCGCACCGAATGTCGAGGAGCAGATCGAGGCTTTGCTGCGCCTCCCCGGCATCGGACCGTGGACCGCGCACTACATCGCGATGCGGGCGCTGCACTGGCCGGATGCCTTCCCCAGCGGTGATCTGATGCTGATGCGAGCCGCCAACGCCAATCAGAAGCAATTACAGAAACTCTCGCAGGCCTGGCGGCCGTGGCGGGCGTACGCAACTCACTATCTATGGCAATCACTCGGAGCCACCCCATGAATACCTTTTGTTATGTCGACAGCCCGATCGGCCGCCTGATGCTCACCTCGGACGGGATGGCATTGACCGGTCTCTATACGGAGCCGAGCCGTAAGGCACAGTCCACCGATGGCTGGGCGGAGGATGCCGGCATCAAGCCCTTGGCGGCGACGGCTCGGCAATTGAGCGAATATTTCGCGGGTATCCGGCGTGAGTTCGATTTGCCGCTGCGCCTGCAGGGCACGGAGTTTCAGACGCGCGTGTGGCATGAGTTGCTTGAAATTCCCTACGGCGTAACTTTCAGCTACGGGCAACTGGCGAAACGCCTCGGCAATCCCAATGCTGCGCGCGCCGTGGGCCTCGCCAATGGCCGCAATCCCATCTCTATCGTGGTGCCCTGCCATCGGGTGATCGGTGCCGACGGTTCGTTGACAGGTTACGGGGGCGGCCTGGAGCGCAAGTGCTGGCTGCTCGAGCATGAAGGGGCACTCAGCCGCAGCTTTGATCTAGATCAGCGGCACAGTGATGGTGAATATGGCGCCGTCGCCCTCTGATCGATTGGCGGCGACCGCCGTGCCGCCGTGATACTCGGCAACCAGCCGCACGATGTACAGGCCCAGGCCGAAGTGAGGTTTGTCGTCGCGGCCCGGTCGATGCTCAAACAACGACTCGAACAGGCGTCCATGCAGAGCCTGCGGAATCGGCGGACCGTCGTTCTGAACTTGCAACACGTAATTCCCCAGCGCCCGTTCCAAACGCACGGTGATGGTGCCGGCGGGAGTGGTGAAATCGACGGCGTTCTCGATGAGCTTGTCGAGCAGCTGCACCAGCAGATCGGGAGCGCCGCGAATGAAGCAGGGGTCGGCCGGCGTCTCGAGGGCGAAGTGCGCCTGGGGAAAGCCATCGCGATAGGCAGCGATGGCGGATAACAGCAGCTCGCACAAATCGAAATTCACGCGTTCCGTCTGCTTGATGCTCTCCTCGACCCGCGCCGCGGCGCCCAATGCGCTCAAGATGGATTGCAGGCGCTGGGTGCCCTCCCGCGCTCGGGTCACGTAGCCCCGCTGATCGTCGCGCAGGCCTTCGGACTCGAGATTGTCCAATGAGGATCGCACTATAGTCAGCGGCGTGCGCAATTCGTGTGAGAGCTTGCCGCCCAAGGTGCGTAGGTACTGGGTGTGTTCGTTGAGGCGCGCAAGCAGGCGTTCGAAGCCGCGCGACAGGGCGCCGATTTCATCGGCGCTGGCGGATTCCGGCATGTCGAGACGGATCTTGCCGTCGCTGCTCACAGCGGAATCGGCTGCATGACGCAGGCGTCCGATGCGCAGGCTGATCCAAGTCGCAAAAGCGAACATGACGATGCCGGCGCAGCCCGTGGCCAGCAAAGTGAGATTGAACAGGCGCCTCACTGCGTGATCGCGTAGGGCCAACAGTTGATCACCGGCTTGCTCGAGAAACACGACGCCGCGCGTTTGATTGTCGATCAAAATTGGCGCGGCGGCGGTCAACAGCAGCTCCTGGCTGTCGGCGCTGCGCACCCACTGCGCATGCGGCTGCCCCGCCAGCGCGGCACTCACACTATTCCCGCCCAGCCTGTCGGGCGCCGATACTTGCAAGGGAAGAGTCGAGGTGTCGACGCTCAACAAATGCCGGTACCAGGGTTGCGCCTCCTCTTCGGTGTCGCCCGGCGCATGGGTGCCGAGCTTACCCGCCACTCCCAGTTTCAGCGCATTGGCGTCGACGACAGTGGCCCGGATGCCGTCGCGAATGAAGGTGCCCAGCAGCTCGTCGAGCCCCTGGGTCGTGAAAAATAGACGTCCGCCCTCGGGCAACTCGACCGCATCGACTCCGGACTTGCCGTTTCCGAGGCCGTCCAGTGCCTCGATCCAGAGCCGCGAACCGACAAAGCTCTTGGGGATGCGCGCTTCGAGGTGGTAGCCCGTCGGTGTCTGCAGCCAAAACGCCTGGATGCGCGGCTCCACTGCGGAATGATCCTCACCGTCGCCGCCGTTGACTATGCTCTGGGCTGCGATCAAACCAGGGGCATTGGTGGCGAAGAAGTAGAATTCCCGCGTTCCGTCCGGCCGCTGCAGCGTCAAATCGACCCGATCGAAGCGGTCACGCTCGGGACGAGCATTGCTTGGTTCGGGGTCGAAGTGGCTGTCGTCGACTTCGATATAGATATAAAGATAGCGCTCGGTGGACCCCGCCTGCGCACGTGCGCCATACCCGGTGGTGGTGGGCAGCGGGGCGGGATCGGCCGCGACCCCCCAATCATCTCGGTAGCCATCCAGCAGCGGTTGATTGCGCAACGGATAGACGTATAAATCCCCATGGCTCGCCGCGAAGGTCTGAGGGTCGTCAGGATCGCGAAACACTCGTTGCGGCTGAGCCGAAAGGGCGTTGGCGATGGTGCCGGTGCTGGCTAGCAAGGACTTCTCCTGCGCGTCGCGCAGCGCGGTCTCCAGTTCGCGCGCGTACTGACAGCCGGCCCAGGGCAACACCAGCGTGGTGAGCGCGACAATCAGCAATTGCAGGCGAATGCTCACTCGACCCAGCGATAGCCCATTCCATACACGGTCTGTATGGCATCGAAGTCCGGATCGATCTGCTGGAATTTACGGCGCATGCGCTTGACGTGGGAGGTGATGGTATTGTCGTCCAGAACTACGTTCGCGGCGTCCATCAACTGCTGCCGGTTCTTCACATGCCCCGGGTTGCGCGCCAGGGCGTGTACTATCCAAAACTCCGTCAGGGACAAAGTCACCGCAGTGCCCTTCCAGGTGGTCTGCATCTTCTCACCGTCGATGGACAGAGCACCGCGCCTGACGATATCGGCGGCATTGTCCGGGCGCCGCAGGGCATCGATACGGCGAAACAGGGCCGCGACGCGGGCCGCCAGATGCGGCAGGCTCACATCCTTGGTCAGAAAGTCGTCGGCACCGAGCCTCAATCCGGAGACGGCGTCCAATTCGCTGTCTCGAGCGGTGAGAAAGATGATGGGAAGCTCGGCCGAGAGCGCGCGCAAGTCGCGGCACAGATCGAATCCGCCTTCGGCCTCGTCCTCCAGCGAAATGTCGATGATGGCCAAATCGGGCAGGTGGCTGGTGAACGCCTGCATGGCCGTCCGGCGGTTGCCATAGGTCTTGATGGAGTAACCGTGCCGCGCCAGCGCGGCCGAGTAATTCTCGCGCAAAGCCGGCTCATCCTCGACTATGGCGATGTTCTTTTTCATTGCTGAATCATAGCCGATGACGGGCAGTATTTGAGAAACGTCCATCACACATCCCCTGCCACAATCAGCCATAGTTGGCCGCCGATTCGCCCGATTTGAGCCCTCAAGAATCGCGAATCACACCGGACACTGGCCTCGTACCGAAACGAGGAGTGAATCATGGCGGTATCAATGCGAATGATGGAACCGGCATGGCTGGTGGGCTGCAAGGACACTTGGTGGACACAGCGCCGCGAGGCTTCGTTGAACTGGCTGGCGCTCGGCGTGTTGCTGGCGGCGTGGAACGCGTCGGACAACGGCGCGACGACTCAAGGGAGGCGCCGGCCCGAGGCGCTGCGTGGCTATTCATCCGTGTCGGTGCGCGCGGCAACCCTGCACTCCGAGGAGTTGCGCGTGGCGTCGATGAATCCCTAGGTTCGGCTCGTCGGGAGTCGGCGGGTGGCGCAGTTTTTCTTTTCAATTCACAAAAGCGTAAACGAACTGTAAAGCTCAGTACCTCTAATGACGTGGCGCATGCTTGCCACCGAAACCAATAAACAGATACTGATCGTCGATCGGGATGTTGCCGCCGTTGAACCGCTCCGCCAGAGACTGGGTGAGGTGGGATTCGTCGTGCGCGCGATCGCCGACGGAACCGCGGCTATTGCCGCCGTGGCGGAGCGGCCGCCGCACTTGGTCATCATCGACTGGAACATGCCGGGTCTTGCGGCGCTCGAGGTGATTCAGGGGGTACGCCGGGCGCGGGCGCCGCAGGCGGTCCGGCTCATCATCCTGTCGGCCTTGTCGGGGGAACAAGACGTTGTGACGGGCCTGAATCTCGGCGCGGATGATTACATCGCCAAGCCCTTCTCGTTGCGCGAAGTCGTCGCGAGAGTGTCGGTGCTGCTGCGCTCCAGTCCGCATGAGGTTCAGCATCCCACTCTCAGCTGCGATGAGCTGGTGCTCGATGCGTCGACCAATCGAGTAACTGCGCATGGCAGGCTGCTGAACCTGCGCGGCGTCGAATACCGCCTGCTCGAGTTCCTGATGTCGCATTGTGGCAGAACGTTCAATAGGAGCCAGCTACTTGCTCAGGTGTGGGGAGGCGACAGCGAAGTGGATGAGCGCACCGTCGACGTTAATGTGCAGAGATTGCGCAAAATCCTCGCCGAGCCGGGCTATGAGGCTTATATCCAAACCGTACGCGGCTTCGGTTATCGGTTCGGGGCGCCCACCACCATGCGCACGGATTGAAGCGCGTCACACTTTGCTGTTCCACGCGATGTTCCACGCCTAAGTTCCTTTTTTGTAAACAAATCTTCTTTCCCGGGTAACGCCTCCGTAACAAGAAATCGCGATCTTAGGGGCGACGCGAAGACTTTGGAGGACGAGATGCTCGAACGTAACGCCCCGTCGCCGCTGCGATTGCGAGCGGTCTTTATCTCAGACATCCATCTGGGCTTCAAAGGCTGCAGCGCCGATTTGCTGCTCGATTTCCTGCACAACGTCGAAATGGACACCCTATTCCTGGTCGGCGACATCATCGATGTGTGGAGCATGCAAAAGAGCATGTTCTGGCCGCAATCCCACAACAACGTACTGCGTACTATCTTGGGCAAGGCCAAGCGGGGCACCAAAGTGATTTTCGTTCCCGGCAACCATGACGAGGTATTCCGCGAATTCGACGGGGCCGTGTTCGGCAACCTCGAAATTCATCGCGAATATATCCACCAGGGCGCCAACGGCCGGCGCATGCTGATCCTGCACGGCGATGAATTCGACAGTGTCGTGAAATGCAGCCCCTGGCTGGCGAAGCTGGGCAGCAATATATACGACGTGCTGTTGGCGGCGAATCCCTGCATCAACTGGGTGCGGCGCAAGTTCGACCTGCCGCACTGGTCGCTATCCTCCTACCTGAAGAACAAGGCGAAGACTGCGGTTCAATACATCGGCAGCTTCGAAGACGCCGTGGCCCAGGCGGCGCGCAAGCGCGGCGTGGACACCGTGGTCTGCGGACATATCCATCGCGCGGAAATGCGCGACATCAACGGAGTTCTGTACTGCAACGACGGCGACTGGGTGGAGAGCTGTACCTCCTTGGTGGAAGACATGAATGGCCGTTTGCGCTTGATCGACTGGCCGAAGCTGCGCGAACAGGCGCGCGAGACCACCATGGCGCTGCCCCTCGGCCAAGCTGCCTGAAATCCGGAGAGAGATGTGAACGACATATGCGAATTGTGGAGCCTGCCCTGGCACGCCTTCCAGAGGAATCTCGCCTTGGGGCTGGGAGGCGACGCGCATGGCTCTGCCGCTCCGGCTCTCAAGACCGTCAACGTACAGAGTGTTGCCGCTTCCACTAGTTCCTGGCTGCGCCGCGCCCAGCGTCGGACGGCGCCAGTTCGTGCGCCGCGAGCGTTGCTGTCTTAAAGCGCGGCGCCGGTCGCCGCCTAATCCTTCGATCCCTCCCCTTAAGGCCTGCCAGCGAGGCTCTTTCTTTAAACGAACTGCCGCATAACTGTCTGCTAACCGTCATGTTGGCAGGGCAGCATCGAGACATAACCAGCCCAAGGAGCTAACCCATGAGCAGTCTCGATCTCGACCTCGACGCGCATATGAATAGTTTGGAAACGGAATGGCGGCAGGCGTATGAGTCCAGCATCGCCGCGCGCGCCGACTATCAGTCCCTGGCGGCGAGTCCCAAGCCCAAGGCCGACATGCTCGACCTGGCGAGCGAACGCCTCGATCGCGCCGAAGCGCTCAAGGCTCGGATCATGGCGAAGATAGAGCGTCTCGAGGACAACATCCTCGGTCAGGACTGAGAGATCAAAGCCAAGGAGTGCAGGAGATGATCGATCGCTATATGGATCGCGATGCAGCCGCCAATCTGCTTGAGCGCCGCTGGTTCGCGTCGATTACGGCGGTTCGCACCATGCAGGCCGACTGCGAAGTCCTGCGTGAAGTCATGGAAGTGGCCGAGGCGTCCTGGCGGCGCGCTCGCACGCGGCTAGCCGAACTTGAGTCCCTGCGCGACGCCCTGGGCGATCAGTTGACGGAAATCGACGGGCAGCATCCCGAACTGGAACCCAAACCCTTGCTCCGTGCGGTGCTGTCGGCGGCGTAACGCATCCATTCGGGAGGCCCGTCGATAGCGACCCGGCATGTCGCGTCCACCGCTAAAGCCGCGAGCCTGGAACGAGGCCGTCGCAGACTAGTGCATGGCGATCGGCCATTCAGCCGTCGAACATCGCGACCAGCATCGCAAGCGTCATACAAAAGTATTTTAAATGTAAACGGCAGTAGCTTCGGCGCGGCGCAATACTGCTTTGAAAAAAAATTGTATGCAATACCAGCGGATCGACGCCGGCGAATGCCACCTCCGCTACCAGGCAGCGGCGCGAATTGAGGTGCGTTGATACACAAGATTCATAGTTCCGTTATGTACAAGCCACACGAAATCGGCATCCTCCCCTCCGAACTGTGACGAGGTGTGTGGAAAGAGTTCTGCAGGAGGCGTCTGCCTTGCCGATGGGCCATTACACAAATCTCGTCGCTTGACTGCAGCGGGTGATCGTTTCCCGCATGTTTTTTCACCATCCTCAGGGGACATTAATGAAGACAATTCTTGGACTTGCAATTGCCGGCGCACTGTTGAGTGCCGGCGCGGCGAATGCCACCGTTATCGCCGATCCGTCGACGGGCGTCGGCGATTTGATCCTGTTTGTGCAAGACACGGTCACCAAACAGACCTATGCGCGTGACACAGGCATCACGCTCGACAGTCTGTTCTCGAAGGCGACGATCACCGCCAATCAGCCGTACTCGGGCACCGTGAATCTGAACAATCTCAGTATTCCCAGCCTCGGCCCCGATGCGAATTTGACGCAATTCATCACGTCCGCCGGAGCTCACACGCTGCAATGGGCCGTCGAAGCGGCCAATTGGACTGGTGCGAGCGGCGCCCAGCAGCGCCCTGTCGCTCACATGCGCGTGTTGACGACCGCCGGTGTCAGCGATCCGACACTGGTTACGGCCGCCGGTCTTAGCACACAAATGACGAACTTCAAGACCGACGTGCAGAACTTGAATGGCTTTGGGCAGATCGGTGCCACCGGTTCGACGCTTGAGACCGGTGTTGTCGCGACCTCCGGCGACGGCGTGTGGGGAACTGGAGCCGGTGTTAACGGCAACCAGAATTGGTACGGAGCGACCCCCGACACGACGGGCGTGCTGACTGGCGCGAACCAGAGCTTTTACGGTCTCACCGGCAACGGTTCGGGTGGCGGCCGAGTACAGTCCTATTTGCTGGGCACTCTCACGTTGACTGCCAACGGCACGCTGCAAAGCGTCGGCGCCGCGCCGGTTCCGCTTCCCGCGGCGGTTTGGCTCCTCGGCAGTGGCATATTGGGGCTCTTCGGCGTCGGTCGTCGTCGCACGGCGACTGCTTAAGTTCATTTATTGCCCGCTGGCGACCGGCGGATATAGGCCGGCGCCAGCGACACTACGAATTCAATTTAGGAGTTTTCAATGCGTAATTTAACTATTGCGGCGGCTGTGGCCGGCGTACTTTCCTCGGGAGCCGCCTTCGCAGTGGGCGCACCGACGGCGGTGCAGGCACAAGCCGCGCCGATCAAAATCTATATTTCTGGCTCATCGGCTGCGAAGGGCGCGTTCAAGGCGTCGCTTGCCGGTGCTGACTGGTGCGGTGGCAACAGCATGTCGACATTCGCGGCGGGATCGCCGGATTTCAATGCGTACTCCTGCACGGCGTCGGCCGGCCCGTTCGTCGGCCAGTCGACCACGATTTACTATCGTGGGGAAGGTGGTTCGGTGGTCGGCGTTCTACCGCTGTATAACGACGTCGCAATCAAGCAATTGGACCTGAGCCCTGCTGGCGGCTGCCCGCAAACGACGACCGGCGCGGTAGCTTGCGTGGTCGGCGGTACCGCTGCTGCGAATGGCAACACCGATAGTTGGCCCAGTGGCGTGTTCACTCCGGGTGTCCCGGCTCAGATCGGCGTTTCCGACCTGGAACCGAAGACTTTCATCGGCGACAACTTCCCCTCATCGTACACCTTTATCGGCCCAGGTCAGACCGCCGCGAACCTGAAGTCGACGACTAACTTGCCTCAGGCTCCGGTCTTCGCGCAGGTGTTCGGGATCATTATGAACAACACGCCGGCAGGTATTGCCGGTGTCAACAATCTCAGCAAGCAAGCGGTGTCGGACATCCTGACTGGTGGATATGCCGATTGGGCGAGCGTGCCTGCGGCTCCCACGGTTGCGGGCTTGACGTCAATGAACGGCGCGGGTCCTGGTGTCGCGTCTGCAGCCGGTACGGCTGTCGTTGTTTGTAATCGGGAAGCCGGCTCGGGCACCCGCACAGGTACGACGCTCTTCTTCCTCGGTGACGAATGCACCTCCGCCGCCTCTCCGCTCGCGGACATCACGCCGCCGGCCGACAACTTCTCGACGGGGGATGAAATCACCTGCGTGAAGAACAACCCGGGAGCGATTGGTTACGTGTCGATCGACAAGCAGGCGGGTCTGCCCGCCGGCGTCGTCGCGGTGGCGTTGGACGGCGTTCTGCCGAGCAACACCAAGGCCGCCCTGGGTCAGTACACTTGGGTGTTCGAAGCCTCGCTCAACAAGAATAAGAACGCCAACGCGAATAACACCGCCTTCTACAACTACTACTTGCCGAAAATACAGGCATTGGCCACTGCGCCGCAGTCTGCTCAGGTATTGGCGATCCCCGGTCTGGCCGGGAATACCGCCACTTTACCGCTGACCACCAGTGGTGTCATTGCAACGAGTTTGTATAGCCGGTCGGGTGATAGCTGCGCGCGTGCCACGTCGCAGAATTGATATCGTTCACTGTCTAGCTGTTTGACTGTCTCGATGTTGATAGGCCCCTTCCTTCCGGAAGGGGCTTTTTTACTTCCGCACCGCCGACTTAATTGAGCAACATAAGCCGGCTATCCTTTACGGCCAAATCAATAAAACGCTGAGTCGAGCATTGACGTTTCACATAATTGACCGAGCTTGTGCGCGAATCGGGATAGGACATAGCTCGCGATACTGTCTACGTCCACTCGCTGCGCTGTTGCTGGGCGTCGTCGCATTTTTGCCGGCTGCTGCGCAATCTGCCGAGCCAGCGACGGCTACAACGGCCACCGCCAATGCGGATAAATCCTTCGACGTATACGAATACCGGGTACTCGGAAATACGGTTTTACCGGTGAGGGATGTCGAGCGCGCGGTTTATCCCTATCTCGGTGATCATAAGACGTTGGCTGACGTCGAAGCGGCGCGACTTGCGCTCGAGAACGCTTACCATGCCAAAGGCTTTGCTACTGTTTTCGTCGATATTCCGGAACAGGATATCAATGAAAATGTGGTGCGCTTGCGGGCAACCGAAGGACGCCTGCACGAAACCCGCATCAGCGGCGCACGCTATTTCTCGGAGCGCAAGATACTGGCTGCAGTTCCGGCTGCGGCACCCGGTACCGTCCCGCAGCTGCAGCTTCTACAGCAGCAGCTGACAGCCGTGAATTCCCAAACCACCGATCGTTCGGTGGTTCCAATCCTGAAAGCGGGACCGGAGCCGGGCACCGTGGATCTTGCGCTCAAGGTTGACGATCATTTGCCGTTGCACGCGAGCGCCGAAGTCAATAACCAGTACACCCCCAATACTGAAACGCTGCGGGCGATCGTCGGACTATCGTATACCAACCTGTTTGCCGAACTTGACGGCGTTTCGGCGCAATATCAAACCACACCGCAGAAGCCGAGCCAGGTTGGCGTGTTCGCAGCCAACTACACGACCCGAGTGTTCGCAGACGGCGAGCGCTACTCGTTGACCTATATTCATTCCTCCAGCGAAGTTCCCGCCCTCAGTACCCTGGGGGTCCTCGGCAAGGGCGACATTTTCAGCGGCCGTTTCATCTATTCCATTCCAAGCATACCTGGCGCGCACTCCGTGACCCTCGGTATGGATTACAAGCATTTCGCCGAAACGATTCAATTGGATGCCACGCATGGCGTGGCAACTCCCGTGTCCTACGTGAATTTTTCACTGGCCTTCGCGGCAGATTGGCGTACGGAACGGCACGGTTTTTCTTTCGGGACCACCGCTAACTTCGGGCCGCACATCATCGTCAACGACGAAACCGCGTTTGCCAATAAGCGCTACCAGGGCAGATCCAATTATTTCTATGTGCGCGCGGACAGTGCCTATAACACGAAATTACCGGCCGACTTTGTGCTTACCGCCCGCGCGGCTAGTCAGATCGCGTTCGATCCGTTGATCACGAACGAAAGTTACTCGATTTCCGGTGCGAATACCGTGCGCGGTTATCTCGAAGCAGAATCACTGAGCGATATGGGAATCAATGGCACTCTGCAGTTTGGGTCGCCGTCGATTCATTGGCGCGAAACGGCGCTGTTGGACGGGTTCGTTTTCTTCGATGCGGGCCGCGCCTACATCATCAAATCGCAGGCCGGGCAGGTCGACCGATCATTGCGCAGCGCCGGCGCGGGCCTGGATTTACTTCCGGGACGAGGAGTAACCGGGTCGCTCACCTGGGCGTATCCATTGGTTGATTCCGTCAATACTCGTCGTGGAGATTCGCGCGTGCTTTTCGTGGTTCGCGGTTCATTCTAGTCGACGACATGTTGCCATGGTGGTGTCATGAATTTGTTCTACGATCTCTAGCATGTCCATAGTCAGTCGCAATGGTTCGTTAAGCCTAATTTGTCTCGCCGTCTTGGCGGAACTCGGACTTTGCGCCCGCGAGGCGCTTCCGGCTCAGCTCCCCGTTCCCTGCGCTGCGGGTGCCTGCGGTGTGGCGGGCCCAAGTACCTGGGTGACCTCGGGGCAAGCGACAGCGGTGCAGGCGGCGAGCACGCTGACGGTGAATCAATCCACCGACAAAGCGGTTCTGAACTGGGCCTCGTTCGATATCGGTGCCGATGGCAAAGTCATTTTCAAGCAACCATCGGCCACGTCCATTGCCCTGAATCGAATTTTCTCCGCGAATCCAACTTCGATATTCGGGCAGTTGACCGCGAATGGTCAGATTTACCTCCTCAACACCAATGGGATCTTGTTCGGTAAGTCCGCCCAGGTGAACGTCGGTGGCTTGATCGCTTCGTCATTGAATATCACCGATTCGAGATTTCAAGCAGGGTTGCTGCCGCCAAATATAGTTCTGAATCCGCTGCCGTCCTTGGATCAGTACCTGGATCCCAGCGACCCGTCCGGCAAAACATACCTCACTAATACGGGTGCAATCACCGTACAGCAGGGCGCGCAGTTGAACGCCGCCGCGGGCGGCCGCCTGTTGCTGGCGGCTCCGACCGTTCAAAATGCAGGTAGCCTGCAGGCACCGGATGGACAAATCATACTTGCGGCCGGTCAGAAGGTGTACCTGCAATCCAGTTCCGATCCGAGTCTTCGCGGCCTTCTGGTCGAAGTGGATTCGAAGGGAGTTGTTGAGAATCAGCTGACCGGCCAGCTTTCAGCCGCTCGAGGCAATATTTCCCTGGTGGGCCTAGCCGTGAATCAGGACGGCCGGATTTCCGCAACCACGACTGTGTCGGCCAATGGTTCGGTACGTCTTGAGGCTGGTAATACCGGCGACTCGCACCAGGTCGCGTTCTTCAATGGCAAAACACTTGAATCGAGCAACGGCGGCACGATCACTCTCGGGCCGGATAGCCATATCGACGTTTTGCCGGAACTGACCGATACCGCTACCGCGGTCGATCAACAGGCGCAATTGCCGTCCACGGTCAATCTCATCGGGCAGGCGGTGATCATGCAAGGCGGCGAGATCACCGCACCCGGCGGGAATCTGACCATCACCGCGTCCGCAAATCCCAGCGCCGGCGTAGTGACGAATGGCAATGCTAATGCGCGAATCCGTATTGACCCCGGGGCCAGCATCGACGTGTCCGGAAGCAACGCCGAGTTGCCGATGGCTGCGAATTTGGTGACCGTGCAGCTGCGCGCGAACGAATTCGCCGACGATCCGACGCAACGCAATGGTGCTTTGCGCGGAAGGACCGTGATCATCGACGCTCGCGTCGGTACCGCGGAGCAGTTTGCCAATGTCTCCGGGGCGATTGCCGCCGTGCCGCGCAACGTCGCGCAACGCACCAGCAGAGGTGGCTCCGTCATTATGGAATCCGAGGGCGACGTCGTCGTTGCCAAAGGATCGACGATCAATGTGTCGGGCGGCGCGGTTACCTACGACGGCGGCCAGATTCAAACGACACAACTGGTCGGAGCCGACGGTCGTTTATATGACGTAGGCGCGGCCAATCCGCTGTTGACCTATACCGGCGTGGTCAATCCGACTTTCACGCAAACCTTCGACAAGTGGGGTGTGCAAGAGGTGCTTCCGACGCCGGGAAGCAGTCACTACGAGTCCGGCTATGTCGAAGGAAATGCTGCGGGTACCGTGCAAGTGGCCGCACCCAATATCGTGTTGAACGGCACGCTTCTCGGCCGGGTTACCAATGGCGCTCTGCAGCGCACGCCGAATACGGCTGTTTCCTTGGATCCAACCCTGTTCGGGCCGCCGAACGGGGCGGTGCCGGGAGGGCGATTGATTATTGGTCTCCCCAATGGATTGAGCTCGGTCAGCGCTGGGAATCCACCGGACTATCTCTCGCCCTCTGTCAGTTTTGCCGCACAGCCGCCGGTCATCGTCGTGAGCGACGAGGCGTCGTTGCCGGGACCCTTAACTCTGCAATTACCGGTGTCCTACTTGACCTCGGGCGGTTTCACCCGCACCGAGATTTACAGTAATACACAGGTCGCGCTGCCCGCAGGCTTGTCGCTCGATTTAACTGCCGGCGGCTCTTTGCTCGTCAAGGCGCCGCAGATCGATGTGAAGTCAAATATCACCGCCCTTGACGGCAAGATTCTCCTGAACAGCGTGCAGACCGCTTTCAGTCCCAATCCCGCCACGTCGCGCGCCGGCATCACGATTCATGATGGCGTGACCTTGGATGTTAGTGGTCAGTGGACCAATGATTTTCTCGCCATCGATACCGGTAATTCACTGAGCGGGCCGAGTTGGAAAGACGGCGGCGTTATCCAACTCAAACTCGATGGGCCCATCAGCGGTCCAGACCCTGAACAATTGGTGCTCGGAAACAATGTCAGTCTGCTGGCTAACGGCGGTGCATGGGTGAATTCGAGCGGCACGATCGCGCCGGGCGCCGGTGGATCAATCGAACTCAACGCGGGCTCCGTGAATTCGGCGGTCAGCCTCGGATCCGGCATTCAACTCGCGGGGTTCGGCGTCGTCGGCGCGCACGGTGGTCAATTTTCTTTCACGGCACCGCGAATGACGATCTCACAGGGAAGCAGTGACTGGACTCAAGCGCAGAGCGTTGATGATTTCCTCGGCACGGGAAATGCGATTCAACTGTACGCCCCGCTATTTTCCCAATACGGATTTTCATCGGTTTCACTGACTGCGTCGGGCACCTTGAAAGCCAATTCGAGTTCGCTGGACGCGCTAACGGTAACTTCGGGGACGACGATTCGAGCGCAGGCGAGTTCGCTGCAGCTGAATTCGGATTTTTCCGCTCATAGTTCCGGTGGAACCGTCGCAGGTTTTGCCTCCCCGGTGATGTTGCCCGACTATAGTCGCCCCGCTGTCAACGTGGCGCTTGCGGTTATTCCCGCTCCCGGGTCTCCCAGCCAGATAGTACCGCTGGGTACCACGATCTACGGACTACTGGATATTCAAGCCGGTGCATCCATTCAGGCAGACCCGGGGGCGTCGATTTCCCTGAAGGGCGCCGGTAGCATCTTGGTCGACGGCAGTCTGCGCGCGCCGGGCGGCAATGTGTCGCTGCAGATTTTGGGGCTCTACGACGGACCCAATTTGTTTTCGCCGGGCAGCTTCGATCCGGGCTACTTACCCAGCCAGCGAATCGAGTTGGGCACCGACGCCTACATCGACGTCGGCGGTTACACGTTGATGACGCCGAACGATTCGGGCCTGCTGCTGGGTGGCGTCATGGGAGCCGGAACGGTGAGCCTTTTTGCCGACCGCGGCTACCTGGTCACGGGGCCGGGTTCGCAAATCAATATCTCGGGCGTTAGTGACACTGTGGATTTGCCGGATAGTACCTCCTTTACCGGCTACACGCGTCACACGGTGGGAAGTGCCGGCGGTTTGTTGTCGGTTCGCTCGTCCGAGTCGATATCCCTGCTTGGCAGTTTGTTGGGTAAGGCGGGTACAGGCGACAACGGCCAGGCGCCCGCGGGCGCGCTTAGTGTGCTGATGTCGCGCGTTGGCGCATTCTTTGCAGTCAATGCGTCAGCGGCGGCAAATCCGTTTCCCACCACACCGCTCACGATTCAGCTGGTGGGCGATAATCGAACGCAAGGCGTCTATCCACCGGACACCGGTGAGGCGGCGATCGGGGTGGCCGGGTTGATGGCTTCGGGAATCGATTCGATTTCTCTCAAAGCCGACAATGCCATCCAGTTCGCAACCGGAGCGCCGCTGGCCCTGGCTCGGAGCATCAATCTGGATGCGCCGGTGTTCGACGTGATTGGGGCAAGTCACGCCAGCCTGTCGGCCCCGGTGATCACGCTGGGCAATAGCGCAACGGCGGCGAATATCTCGAGCCCCACTTCGGGACTGGGGTCTTTGAGTGTTTCCGGGCACTTCATCGAAGTGTTTGGTTCCAGTGTCTTTCAGGAATCCGGTAAGGTCTTGCTGAGCAGCAGCGGCGATGTGCAGTTGCGTGGTGTCGTCTCAAATAATTTGAGCAAAGGTAGTTTGGCTGTGGGTGGTGATCTTGAGGTCGATGCGGCGCGAATCTATCCCACCACTGCGACAAGCTTTGTGCTGAGCTCTCCCGCCGGCGTCGGCGGCACGATTTTATTCGGCCAAACCGCAGCCTCGCCGGGGACGCCATGGTCGGTGGCCGGTTCTCTCAATGTGACCGCCGACAATATCGTGCAGGCGGGTACCGTCATCGCACCGTTCGGCAATATTAATTTTGCTGCCGGTACCTCGATTAAGTTGGCAAGCGGCAGCCTGACGTCAGTGAGCGCGGGTGATTTGTTGTTGCCCTACAGCTCGACGCAGTTGGGTGGAAAGCAGTGGCTCGACCCGGTGTCCTTGCAGCCAATTACGGCGATTC
>JANYLM010000067.1 GCA_025357835.1 Gammaproteobacteria bacterium | reverse complement strand
GGCAAGTCTCCGTTCAGCTGGCATGGTGAATATAATGGAGGTTTACTGCAGGATAATGCTAAAAATGCATACACTATTGATGATGCCTGGCTAACAGGTTTCCGTCTCTTGCCGAGGGCAACCGGACGCGCGGAAGTTGAAGATGCTTTTACCATGTGTACTCCGGTCTAATCCAAATATTCGTCCGCTCGGCCGAGCACGCGCGGCGGGGGTCGAGTGGCGATGAGCGCCACGAGATCGCACCGGTCGGCCAAGAAGATCGAGCCCGTGCCCGCAATCGGGGTTCCCTCAGCTGCTCTTTCAGTTCTTCACCTTCGTCGGTCCGTCCAGTTCTTCGATGGTGGCCTCCGAGGCCCTGCGGCTCGTGCGCAGGCGCGCACCAATACTCTCCGCGCGGGCAAGGGCGCGCAGGATGTTCTCGCCGACGAGCTTGACGACTTCATCGTCCGTCCAGCCGCGACGGAGGAGTTCCGTCAGCAAGTCCGGGTACTTATCAACTCCTTCTAGCGCCACCGGAGCCAGGGGAATGCCGTCGAAATCCGAGCCGAGGCCGACATGGTCGATGCCGGCGACGCGGCGCACGTGCTCGATGTGGTCGGCCACTTCCGCAAGGGTGACCTTCGGCGCCGGGTGGGCCTTTACCCATTCATCAAGTGCGGCCTTGGCACGCGCGGGCTGGCCGATGTAGAGGCCCGCAAAGGGCGGGCTGTCGTAGCGTGCCCGCTCGGCAGCATAGTCCGCATCCCAGCGGTTGCGTACCGCGGACACGTAGCCGGGATAGAAATTCACCATCACGACGCCGCCGTTGCGCGGAAGCAGTCGCAGCACATCGTCCGGTACGTTACGTGGGTGATCGACGATTGCCCGCGCGGCGGAATGGGAGAACATCACCGGGGCTTCTGCGGTGTCGAGTACCGCGTGCATGGTCTCGGCCGACACGTGGCTGATGTCCACCAGCATCCCTAGGCGGTTCATCTCGTGCACGACCTCGCGACCGAATGCCGTAAGGCCGTGGTGCTTCGGCGCATCGGTCGCCGAGTCCGCCCAGGCGGTGTTGGAGGAGTGCGTGAGGGTCATGTAGCGCGCGCCCGCCGCGTACATCTCGCGCAGCACTGGCAGGGAATCGTTGATCTGGTGCCCGCCCTCAATGCCGATCAGGCAGGCGATCCGCCCGGACTTGTGGATGCGGCGCACGTCGGCGGTGGTGTTCGCAAGCTCAAAGTCCTGCGGATAACGCTCCGCCATCTGGCGCACGATATCGATCTGCTCAAGCGTTGCTTGCACGGCCAGCGGCCCCTGCATCTCCACCGGCACGAACACCGACCAGAACTGCCCGCCCACGCCACCGCGGCGCAAACGGTTGATGTCGGTCATCAGGGCGGCACCGCCTTCCGGCACTTGCAATACGGACGTGTCACTGTTGAGGTTGATCGTCGAGAACTTGCTGTGGAACCGTTCGCGGATCTCCCAAGGCAAATCGTTGTGGCCGTCGATGAGCGGGGTCTTCTTGAGGATCTGCGCCACGCGCGCTGTGTAGTCCTGCTCAACCGGGGCAGCCGCGTACACCAGCGGGGCCACCAGCAGGGCCACGAAAATCCAAGTGAGTCTGTCAAACATGTGATTCCCCAAGCTGTGACTGCCCCGAATGAAGGTTACGTCTGAAGCCAGCCGCGCAGGCACCCGTTCATTGCGCTTTGCTCACCGGCACGAATGTCAGATCCTTGTAGTCATAGGAGAAATCGGCCAGCGGTGAGACCGGCTTCATGGTCACGCGCTCGATGCCACCATCGGGACCAAGGCCAAATGTCACATAAGCGGGCTCGATGCTCTTGTCATCGAGGTGCGTGACGAAGGTGTCGTACTGCCAGTGCTCGAGCGCGCCGGCCATGCGCGGTGTCGACTTGAAGTCGATCCTGAGCTTGCCGTCCACAGCGGTTACTTCGATGTTTCCGTACCAGGCATCGGCGAAGGTTCCGGTGTAGCGCTCGAGGGGGAGCGAGGGGCCCACAGCGGCAGGTTCGGCTTTCTGCGCCTTGAGGGCTGCGAGCGCCTCACTCACCTGGCGCTTTTTTTCGGCCTGGTAACGGGTGACCCAATCGGTGTATGGCAGAGCAAGATAATGGTCCAAGAGCTCGTACATGAGCCCACGGATGATCTCACCGTCCTCGCTGTTGATCTGAATAGAAAAGCCGACATGCCGGTCCGGGATCAGCACCACCGCGGTCAGGAAACCGAACACTGCACCGCTGTGCCACACAACCTTTGTGCCGCGGTAGCTCATGATGTCCCAGCCAAGTGCGTAGCTGTTAAAGCTCGGTTGCGTAGCTTTCAGAGCATCGGGCAGTGCGCTAATCGGCAGCGGAACCACCGGGTTCCACATCTGCGTGTGCGCACTTTCGGAGAACAGGCGACCGCTGTGCCCCGGCAGCTCTCCGTCGTGGAGTTGGATGGAGAGCCAGCGCGCCATGTCGTTGGCACTGACCGCAAGTCCGCCGGCCGGGGCTGCGGAGCGGCCAAGTTCGTCCCGCTCATTGAGGAGTTCCTGAGTGCCGGTCCCGCGCAAGCCGCCGTCCAGGCGCCCGTGCGGCTGCGCGCGGTTGACGGCCGCGAATCGCGACTCCGAGTCGCTGGTCGCATGCAGCATCCCGGCAGGCTTGAGGACGTGTTCGGCCGTGAATTGTTCCCAGCTTTCCCCGCTTACCGACTCGATGAGCTGCCCTGCCACCATGTAGAGCACGTTGTCGTAGGCGAAGCCGTTGCGGAAACTGGTCGCAGGTTTGATGTAGCGCAGCCGGCGCACTGACTCGGCGCGGCTGAGATGGGTGCGCGGGACGAACAGCAGGTCCCCGGCGCCCAGGCCGAGCCCGCTGCGGTGAACCAGGAGGTCACGAATCGTGATCTCGCGAGTGACCCATGGGTCGTACATCTGAAAGCCGGGAAGGCGATCGGTCACCCTGTCATCCCAGCCGATCTTGCCTTGGTCCACGAGGATGCCGAGGGCGGCCACGGTGACTGCCTTGCCGGTCGACCCGGTGGGAAAGATCGTGTCCGCATCCACTGGATCTCTCCGGCCGATGACCTTGACCCCGAATCCTTTGGCGAAGGTCACCGTGTCCCCCTCGAGGATGGCGACGGCCATGCCAGGGACCCCGACGATCGTGCGGGCGCGTTCCACGCGCCCCGCGAAGTCCTTGGGCGGTGCGGCGAATACCACTCCGGAGGCGACAGTCAGAGCTGTCGCGAGGATGATTTGTTTCATGCCGTTACCTGGCGTGCGGTGCCGCGCGTGAGCTTAAAGACGCCGATTGTGAGCACCGGCAGTACGTACACGAGCAGGAAAATCGCCGCGAGCAGCCGGTAGCCGTTGGCGATCAGGGCAACCAGACCAAAGCGTGCCGCCAGGAACATGCATGCGGTGAGGATTGCGAGCGCGATCGCAAGACGTGGGCCGCGCCCCAGCGAGTTTCCCTGGCGACGACGCCAGACGTTGTCGATTCGCTCGTTGATCGCGTGCACCGCCCCCGTGCCACTTTCCAGCAATGCGGCGAAGATCATCATCTGAAACAGCAGGCGGAACAGCGGCAGGTCCAGACGCTGCAGCAGGAAGTCCGAGGGCAGAGTTGCCGCGCCGATCTGCGGGTAGTAGGCCATCATGCAGCAGAAGAAGAGCAGTGCCGGGAGCATCGCCAAAGGACCGGCGATCAGGCCTGCGATGACTGCGTCTCGCGCGCTAGTCAAGTGACGCAGTACCGGCAGGATCACTACCGCGCCGACGATGTTGTAGCTGGCATAGGCTACCCCGCCGACCACCCAGGGTTGCATCGCAACGTGCCGGGAGAATCCCGCCACGATGAGCCCGCCGAAATGCGTGAGCGCGAGCAACAGGAACAACGCGTAGACCGCATATAGCAGGAATGAGACGCCGGTGAACAATCGCTCCACGGAGCTGTTGCCGTAGGCCACCACGAGGGCGATGGCCGACATCAGCGCGAGCGTGCCCGCAAGCGCGGGCATCCCCAGGCTCGAGGCAATCGCGCCAGCGGCTGCACCGAATACCGCCAGAATCAGAATCACGAACAGTATGAAAGCGGCTTCGAAGGCGATCCATGCGGGGCCGAGAAGGGCGCGCACGAAGCTCTGATAGTCGCGGGTCTCACTGGCGCGGGCGAAGAGAAAGGTTGCGACGCACACGCCGCTCCAGATGACCGCCGCGAGCAGCATCGCCGCGACGCCTCCCCATGGACCGCTGGGCAAGAAAAATTCCGTCAGCTCGCGCCCCGTGGCATAGCCGCCGCCGATGACGACGGCCTTGAAGGCAAAGGCGGGGAGCAGGAAGCGCTGGAATCGGGATGACATCGCGGCCGGTCAGTCAATGGGGTGTACGCGCGTGAGGCCGCCGCCCCGACCCCTCACGTGGGCTGCCTACTCGGTCTGCCCCACACTCGTTCGTCGCACCAGATCATGCCCTCGGAATAGGTGATGGTCGGTGCGGGGTCGTGCGAGAGGAAGGTGGGTCCGTCGAGGTCGACGACATCGCATAATTGCCCGAGGACGAATGCGGGTGCCATGGCAAGGCTGGTGCCCACCATGTTGCCTACCATCACCCCCAGTCCCAGCCGACGGGCCTCGCGCGCCATGGCCAGGCCCTCGGTCAGTCCACCGCACTTGTCGAGCTTGATGTTCACCAGCTGGAAGCGCCCTACCAGTCCAGGCACATCGTCGAGAGTCTGCGCGCTCTCATCCGCAATCAGCGGAATCGGCGACGACAAGCCCGCAAGTTGCGCCTCCTCGCCACGCTTTATAGGCTGCTCCAGTTGCATAACGCGCTCCTCCATCAGGCTCGCGATGAGGGGCGGCAATCCCTGGATGCTGTAGCCCTGGTTGGCGTCGACGCCGATCCAGGCATCCGGTCGTGCGGCGCGGACCGCGCAGACGCGCTCGCGGTCGAGCACCGCTTCCCCGGTCAGCTTGAGTTTCAGGGCACGCGCGCTCGCGTAGTGCCGCGCACGCTCTGCCATGTGGAGAGGAGACTCGGCGCCGATAGTGAAAGTGGTGAGCAGCGGCTTGGGTGGATCCAGCCCCGCCAGTTCCCACACCGGCTTACCGGTACGCCGCGCATCCAGTTCCCACAGAGCGCAATCGAGTGCATTGCGCGCGCCTCCGGCCGGAAGCAGCAACTGCAGCTTCTCGCGGTCGATACCCGCCTCGATCGCCCCGCGCTTGGACTCAAGGATTGAGACGATGTACGGGGCATCGTCCTTGAGGTAGTAGACTCCCGCGGCCTCGCCGCGACCCCGATGCGTGCCGTCGTCCACAGTGACAACGACAGCATCCTGGCTGTCGAATACGAACCCGGAAATGCGAAACGGCGCTGAAAACGCTAGCTTCACCTTCTCGACGGTGAGCTTGAGAGCAGACATCAGTAGTTGGTTCCGAAGCTCAGCAGCTTACACGCCAGCGCCACCCACAGCACTGTACCGGCAGAGATCACCAGCACAATACTCCAGACTTTCGCGGGCCAACGACGCTCACCGCTCCACACCGCCTTGAAATTCCACAGCATCAGCGCGAGCCCGCCGAAGAAAGCCACAGCGCCGAATAGGTGTGCTACCCACAACACGGGATCGAGCCGCGAGCTTAGGGAGTTCGTGTCCTTGAGGATAAGGCTGAAGATCAGCGTCCAGAGTGCCAGGGCGCCAAGCACCATGACCGAGGCGATGCGGCTCCCGCGGTGGGCCCTAAGTGAGGGAGGCGGCAGTGCCAGCGTCGCCTTGTAGCGACGTCGCACCAGCACCGCCACCGGCCACAGCAGCGTGGTGAGTAGCAACGCTGCGACTGCGAAGCCAAATAGCGGCATAAGCCAGGAACCGTTGGCGTACCAGGGCACGCGCTCGAACACCATAAACGGCGAGAGTAAGTCGAAGCTGAAGCGCACCGGCTTGCCATCGACGACTTGGGCAGCCGCCCGCTCGCGGCTGTCCCGGTCAACCCACACGAAGGGACTTATCTCCACCCAGTGGCGCGGCTTGCCATTGAGGCCCGGGAACGGCAGCACCAGCTCGCCCTTCTTGCCGACTCCGACTTTGGTCTGGCCGATGAAGGATAATGTGGCCAAAAAGTTCGACTGGGAGGCGCGCGAGTTGGCCCATGCGCCACTCATGAGTGCGGCGTGAGCTGCAGCAGTCCTCTCGTCAACGCCGGCTTTCGCAGGCACCGCCGGGAAATAACGGTCGGCGAAATCCTGGAACAGCGCACTACGCAGGCCGCCGGCGGCTCCGCCCTTTCCGGGGCTGTTAAACGAGACGTAGAAGCCCACGTTCTCCTTCAGGAACAAGTGCAGTGAGGTGTGAAAATGGTCGGTATCGCCCAGATGACCGATGACCTCGTGGTCATTTATGTTGGTCTCGAAGAAGCCCAGCTCCATCCGGTTCAGCGGCGGCAGCATTGTCAGGGGAGTGTTGTGCATCGTCTCGGCCGTGTCGGCCTTGAGGATGCGGTTGCCGTGGTACTCGCCCCCCTGCAGGTGCGCGATCATGAAGTGCGCCATGTCCTCGCCGCTTGCGGTGAGCGAACCGGCCGGCGCCGGACCTATGATCTCAAACGGCCGCGGCTCTTCGGATGCCAGCGGGTAGCCCTTGGACATCAACGGCACGAGCTCGGCCGGCAACGGCTGCCGGAAGCTCGAGTGCTTCATGTCAAGCGGGACGAAGATATGCTGCTCGATGTAGCTGTCGAAGGACTCCCCGGACAGCCGTTGGACGATGTAGCCGGCGAGCGATGCGCCGTAGTTCGAGTAAGCAGGCGTCGTTCCAGGCGCGAACACTCGCGTCGGCACCCAAGCCTTCAGCAACGCATCGAACCCGGGCGCTTTGGGGTCTTCGGAGATGATGCCCTTAGCCTGTTCCTCAAACCCGGCGGTGTGCTGCATCAGGTTTCGCATGGTGATGGGCTTGCCATCGCGCTCGGGAATCTTGAAGTCCAAATATTGGTTGATATCGGCGTCAAGATTGATCTTGCCCTGCTCCACCAGTTGCATGACCGCTGTCCAGGTAAGCAGCTTGGAGACCGAACCGGGCCTGAAGAGAGTGAGTAGCGGATCCACCGGCGTGCGCTTCTCTACGTCCGAGTATCCATAGCCACGCCCGGTGAGCACTTGCCCGTCCTTTACCACGACCACGACGGCGCCTGCGATGTCGCTCACATGCAGGGCATACGGCATGTAACCATCGAACCAGGCGTTCACATCCGCGGTGGTGAGCGGGGCGGCCGTAGCTGCGGCAACCACGGGCGCCGGAGGGCTATCCTGTGCCCGGACGAGGGCGCCAGCGAGCGCGAAAAGGCCGGTTGTCACGGCGGCCAACCGTCGAGGTTTGCTCATGTGCTTATTCCTAGTGGCCCGAGGTTAGTCCAGGCACGAATTGATGAGTCGTTCGAATTCCGCTCCCGGGCGCATCGGATCCGCCACCGGCAGGCCGAGTCGGGCGCTCTCCTGCGCCATCAGCTCACTTGCTGCACTCGGTTCCAGGAGCGCGGTGTTGAGGCTGACGCCGCCGCAGCGGATCGCAGGATTGGTGCGCCGTCCGAGGCGCAGATTCAGATCGATTGTCTCGGCGATGCTCGGCAGGGGGAAGTCGGGGTGGCCCAGCACGCACTCACGCCCGGGCTGATGACACACGACGATAACATCCGGCTGGCTGCCGTGCAGCAGCCCGAGGGAGACCGCGGCGTACGCCGGGTGAAACAAGGAACCCTGTCCTTCGATGACATCCCAGTGCGCAGGGTCGGCGGTCGGGCTGAGCAGTTCTGCCGCACCGGCCTCGAAGTCAGCGACCACGGCATCCATCGGTATGCCGCTGCCGGAGATGAGGATGCCGGTCTGCCCGGTGGCGCGAAAGTCGACCGCATGGCCGCGTGCCTTGAAGGCACGCGCGATGGCCAACGCGCTGTATTTCTTGCCGAGTGCACAGTCGGTACCGACGGTGAGGAGCCGCTTGCCGCTACGCTTGGATCCGACACCACAGGGGATGTTCGGCGGCGGCGTGCGTATGTCGATCAGCCGCCGACCGTGGCGTGCGGCCGCGGCCTTCAGCGCAGGCACCGAGCCGAGCTTCACATGCAGACCGCTGACGATGTCCAGTCCGGACTCCAGTGCCTCGACCAGAAGCGGCACCCAGCTCTCGCCGATAACCCCGCCGGTGTTCGCAATGCCGATCACCAGTCCCCGCGCACCGCGAGCGCGGGCCTCTTTCGGGGAAAGACGCGGCAGGCCGGTGGACACCGTGGCCGTATCACACCCCCACTCGGCGATGCAGCGCTCCGGAGCCCAGTCGCGCAGACCAAAGGCGGTCTTCGCAAAGGCCGCCTCGGTCGCATCGCCCAGAAAGAGCAGGTACGGGTACGGCAGCTGCAGCACCGACGCTGCATCCGACACCGCTGCCGGGATGTTGGAGTCATTCATAAGAACCGTCAGCTTGAACTTGAACAATGCAGGCGCAAAGGTCGGGCGTCACACCCGCATTTCACGTTCGTTCGCATCAACTTCAGAACTTCGCCGACAGCGTCAGGCCAATCGTGCGCGGTTGCGTGACGGTCACCGACGAATACGGCGCGCCACTTCCCGCGAAATTGGTGATGCCACGCGAGTCACTTAAATTCTTGCCATAGAGCGTCACACGATAGCGGCCATTTTCCAGGCCGAGCCGTGCCCCGTACGTGTTGTAGCTCGGCAGGACCAGCTGACCCGGCGGGTTGACCACAGAGCTGGCGAAATCGCTGCTCCTGGACCCTACATAGCTATAGGTGCCGCCGAGAAAGCCGCTGAAGTTTCCGAACATCGTTCGTTTGTATTCTGCGTCCACGGAAGTGCCCCACTTCGGCGCATAAGGCAGTCGATCGCCCGAGTTCGCATCGATGCTCGGGGCGGCAGAGGTCAGCTTCGCATCGGTGTAGGCACCGGTCCATTGCAGGGTGAGCCCGGACACGGGCAGATATGCAAAGGTCCACTCTACACCCTGACTGCGCGCCGTTCCGCCGTTGGCATTGATGCCGAAGCCGCCGACGACTTCGAACAGCTGAATGTTCTTCCAATTGACGTGAAAGGCGGCAAGGTCTAGGGAAACACGGCCATCTAGCTGGGTCGAGCGCACACCCAGCTCAATGTTCGTCGTTCTGTCCGAGCCATACTGTCGTTGCACGGCCAGCGGGGCGGTGGGCGGCAGTACATTGGGGCCACCCGGGCGGTAGCCGGTTGCCACGCGAGCATAAACCAAGCTGTTCGCATCGAAGTGCCAGCTGGGCGCCACGGAATACGTCCATACGTGTTCACTCGAGTTGCCGTTGACGACCTGCGGATTGGGAACGATGCCGAAAAGACCTGCGAGGATAGGGTTGTAAAAGGTCGTTTGCGTCGCGTCTTGTGAGTTGCTGGACCAGCGACCGCCGGCTTGGACGTCGAATTGCGAGTTGATATGATAAGTCAGATCCAGGAACCCAGCGCCTTCCTTGTACGTGGAATCGACGACCGGCTGTATGAGTAAGCCGAGAGCTTTCCCGCTGGAAGCTGTCACGGCATTCAGGTTCTGAACCAGCGCTCCGGATTCGTGTGTGTAGTAACCACCGATCTGCCATTCGAGACTTTTGGAGGCAGACGACGTAAGACGAATCTCCTGCGTGAACTTCTTGAGCTCAACGTCGCCGTCGAGAGGCGCGCCGGTCGCGCCAAAGACCCCGGCGGCCAGCCCACCGTAGATGGGCGTACCGTCGGTTACAGTGTCAGAGTGTAGAATGCCGTAACTAGTGGCGGACAGGAGTCTGAAGGCTCCCAGGTTCCAGTCGATGGACGCGTTGTAATTCTCGTACTTGAAATGACTCGGTTCCGGGACGACGTGCTGCTGCGTCAGATCGCCATACAACGGCTTCAAAGTGACCGGATTGACGTCGACCAAGTTCGTGCCGTGGTAACTGGCCGTCTGTGATTCGGCAGTCAGACGAATCGCCAGATCAGTCGTTGCTGCTAGCAGCAGGGATGCGCGGCCGCCGGACTTGCGACCTTCGTTCAGTCGGCGCCGGCCGCTCGCAGGATCGTCGATATAGCCGGGGACGTCGTCGTAAAAGCCGCTGACCCTAAGGGCCATTTTATCGCCCAGCGGCATGTTCACGAGGGCGCGCGCATCCCAGCCATTCCCACCGTGCTTGACGCTTTCACCACTGGCCTCGCCTGCGACTGAGAACTTGCCCAATTCGGGGGCGTTGGTGACGAATTTAAGAAGACCGCCCTCGCTGTTGGCCCCGTAGAGCGTGCCCTGGGGTCCGCGCAACACCTCAATGCGCTGCATGTCCCACGTATCGAAATCGCCGGTGTTGATCGAACCATTCAGTAGCGCGGTGCTCGATCCGAATGGCGATTCGTCGATGTAGACCGCCACGGTTGAGCCCACCCCGCCGGCGTTCTGACCGCGCAGCGTCAGCCGGGTGAGTCCCGACTGTCCACTCGACAGTGACAGGCCGGGAATCAAAGCCGCGTAGTCGGCGAAATCGCGGGCTTGCAAATTATCGAGTGTGCTGCCGCTAATCGCGCTCACGCTCAGGGGCACTTCGTTAAGGGGCTCTGCGCGCTTCTCCGCTGTGACAATGATGGTTTCTAGCGTATTCGCGGTGCCGTCAGCTGGCCGTGCCGCGTCGAGCGCCACAGCGTTTTGCAACAAAAATGGGTTCAACACGCCAAGCGCCGCTAACATCTTAAATCGGAGATTTACGATCATTGTTTTATCCCTTCTTCGTTGCGTTGCGGTTGGCTCGACATCGAAAACAATATTCAATGTCGGCGATCTCGGAATTACCTATTCAGACACATTAGTCCTGATTAGAGAATTGTTCAACCGTATTCTCTAATTAGGTAAATCGAAAGAAGTTACAATCTGAGTGCGGGCGCGCTGCCCTTGTTATTACGTCGACCTTGCGAACCAGACGACCATGGATACGAAAGCTGATCACCCGACTCTTGGGAGCTTGCTGCGCTCGCTGCGGCTGAGAAACCGTTGGACGTTGAAGGAGATGAGTCAACGCACCGGTATTCCGGTGTCGACGCTGTCGAAAGTCGAGCATGACAATTTGACGTTGAGTTACGACAAGCTCGTCCAGCTGAGCCAACGGCTCAACATCCGCATCTCCGAGTTGTTCGCGGATCCCTCGGCTACATCCGAGCCGGCGGTAACTGCTCGACGGAGCATCGGCAGTACGGACCTGGCGGTACGGGTAAATACCAAGAACTACGATTATCACTACCTCTGCCCGGAGCTGCGCAGGAAGCGCATGATTCCGATCTTGACGCGCATCCGCGCCAAGAGCGCTGAGGAATTCGGTGATCTGGTGCGACACTCCGGCGAAGAATTCATTTACGTCCTCGAAGGACGGATCAAGGTTCACACGGAATTCTACGATCCGGTGGTGCTGGCACCTGGCGAATCCATCTATCTCGATAGCAACATGGGGCACGCCTACGTCACCGCCGATGGCTGCGAAGAAGCGACCGTGCTCGGCGTCTGCTCGAGCACCGACGAAGGGTTGATGGAGTCTTTGATGTCTCTTCACGGCGACGCAGATGCCCCCGCAACCAGCCTTGACCTCGGCCGCCCAGCGCAACGATCCAAGCGCACCCGTAAGCGCTGAGGCGCAGAATATCGGCTGCATTTGAATTCAAACGCCCCAATAGGCTGCGAACGACCCAGGGCATCAGCGCCCTTCGCCATGATCAGAGCAACACCGGCCGCCGCAAAGCAAGAGTAGGGCTGCTGTTCCTGATGCCGCGTCCTTGCGCGCAGATAGTCAAGAACTCCAACGGTACTGCTCCCTACTGGAATGCGGCACACATTCTCGCGAGGAAGGCCAACACTTGACGCCCGGCGACTATCCAGTCACCCATTCGCAGTGCATCAAGCAATTTAACACCCGTCCAGACGAACGAGGCCACAGCTCGTGTCAACGGATACCAGCATAGCGCAAGGACTCCGGCGCGCGTTTCTGAGACTAGGTATGCGGTCGCATTGCAATCAACAACGAGTTTGGTCTCGTACAATACATGTTCACGATTGCGATCGGCCTTCACATTCACGCCGGCGTCTCCCGCTTGCTTGTGTTGCTGTTCACTCGAGAATACGCTGCCGCAAAGTAACTGACTCGTTATCCAGAGCGCCGCGATCATGGCCACTTTTGCGCTCCGTTGCCTCGTCACCATTATTTGGCGACTCGGACTCTGACGCCGTCGCTCAAGCGTAAGAGATCTCCGATGGCCACGGAATTGCCAGCATCTAGGCCAGCAATCACGATCTGCCCGGCATCGATTCTCTCTCCAAACTGCACCGCGCGTCGCGCTACGGTAGAGTCATTTACGAGGTACACGAAGTGCGTCGAGCCTATTGTTGCAATTGCCTCCGCGGGAATTACGACGCCGCTGGGTCTCGGCGCTTTGGCAGCACCTTCTAATCCGGACTGCGCTTCGCTCAAGAACGACACGTGTGCACCCATTTCAGGCAGGATACGGACATCGTTCTGTTTGATGGCAATGCGCACTTTCACCGTCGCCTTGGCGCGATCCGCCGTCGGAATTGTCGCAATGACAGAGCCTGGAATGCCCCAATCCGGATAGGCGTTGAGCTTAATGCGAACGGGCTGTTGCGGCCGCACTCGTTCAATGAAGTTCTCGCTCACATCGACTTCTACTTCGAGGGAATTCATATCAACGATGGTACCGATGCCCGTGCGCGTAAAGCCGCTGCCTGCTGAGACCGGCGAGACCATTTCGCCCGCTTGCGCCGATTTTTCGGTGACAATTCCCGTAAACGGTGCACGGATGATCGTATCGTCAAGATTGCGCTGCGCAACCAAGCGTCCGGCACGAGCTGTGTCGAGTGCGCGCATCGCCTCTAGAAGTTCGGATTTGGCGGCATCGATTTGCGTGCGCGCCTGATCAAAGCTCTGCGCGCTGATCACCGCGGCCGCCTTTTGCCTTTCATTGCGCTCGAAAATCGGTTTTGCGTCTTCATAGGCCGTTTGCGCGGAGCTCACAACTGCCTCCGCCTGGTTCACCTCCGCCTCGCTTTGCGCCAACGCAGCTCTCGCGTTTGAATCATCCAGCCGCGCGATGATTTGGCTGCTTTCGACTCGCTGGCCTTCTTCCAGTGACACCTCTATCACCTTGCCAGTGACCTTGGACGCCACCGTGGCGCGGCGTCGAGCGATCACGTAGCCGGAAGCATCCAAGAGAGAGGCTGCCGTGGCCGGTGCCGATGCATAGCCGCCGACCGAGACTGCCACGACCGTTCTGATCGGTACCACCACGCCTCGCGAAAAATGCCAAGCAATAGGCCCTGTCGTAACGCCGCCTATTGCGACGACTAAGCACCACCAGGCGGCAAGTCGGCCTGATGCAGTGGGTTCGTGGCGATCGATTCGCAATTTATTCAGAAGCGATGACCTATCCTTTGCCACAATGGTCGAAGTTTTCATGGGTTCCAAGATTACCGGCCACCACACAGGTAACTTGGAGCCGATGACAAACGGTCAAAAGGCGACGCCGAACGGTTCCGGTGGTGGGTTGGCTCGAGGCGCAACAGGCTTCTTGACGTAGCGAGATCAACGCGACCGAAGGCAACGCGCCCAAATCTTATGCCAAATTCGACGGGCGTCGCAGGCAGACTCGCCTACCACTCTCAATGTTTCCCGGCGCGTGATGTTCGAATTCGACCGTCCATCAGCACCTATTGACCGCTCGGCATCAAACGAGAGCCGTTCTGTGCGGGTGCCGTACATTGCTGCGCAAGTTACCGAATAAGAACGAGCGATAAGGAGGCGAATTATTATGCCATCAGTCGTTTCCCTGAAAGGGGTCGTAAAGCGCTACACGCGCGGCAAGCAGCGCGTGCAGGTATTGCATGCACTCGATCTTGAGATCCAGGAAGGTGAGTTCCTCGCGCTCATGGGCCCGTCTGGATCCGGTAAGACGACACTTCTCAATCTCATTGGCGGTATAGATCGCGCAGACGACGGCGACCTCGTCGTAGCCGGCGAGCGCATCAGTGCGCTTAAGTCGCGTGAGCTGGCGCATTGGCGCGCGCGCCACGTGGGCTTCGTCTTCCAGTTCTACAATCTCATGCCCTTATTGACGGCGGAGCAGAATGTTGAGTTGCCCCTGCTGATGACCAACCTCTCAAGGGCGCAGCGCAACAACAACGTGCAGGCGGCGCTTGACCTCGTTGGCCTCGCCGACCGGGCTTCTCATAAACCTGCCGAATTGTCAGGGGGTCAGCAACAGCGCGTGGCCATTGCTCGCGCGCTGGTTGCGGATCCTGATCTCCTGGTGTGCGATGAGCCCACAGGTGATCTTGATCGGGAAATGGCCGAGCAAATTCTCGACCTGCTGCAGATGGTGAATCGTGAGCAAGGCAAGACCATCATCATGGTCACGCATGATTCTAAGGCCGCCGCGCGCGCAACGCGGCAACTGCACCTAGACAAGGGCCGGCTGATCGATGCTGAGACCAGCGTGGCCGCATGAAGTTCTTCCCTCTGGTGTGGACCAGTTTGTGGCGCAAGAAGGCGCGAACGATTTTCACGTTACTGTCGATCATTGTCGCCTTCCTGTTGTTCGGCCTACTGCAAGGCGTGAATGCCTGGTTGAGCGCGTTCGGCGCGGATTCACATGCGAACCGACTGTATGTCGTGAGCCGCGTGAGCGAGATTTCGCCTTTGCCGGGCGCGTACCTGAAACAAATCGAACGGGTTCCCGGGATCCGGCAGGTAACGTACATTGGCGGAATTCCTGGCTACTACCAGGAGAAGAGCAACAATATTCTGGCGATGGCCTCTGACGTCAAGACTCTGTTTGCGATCTATCCAGAATGGCAGGTGCGGCCTGAACAACTCGAGGCGATTAGCCACACTCGCGACGGAGCAATAGTGGGGGTACCGCTCATGCGAGCCTTCGGTTGGAAGGTCGGGGATCGAATTCCGCTGCGAACGTCGGTGATGAAGCAAAACGGCAGCGCGGATTGGAACTTCGAAATCGTCGGTACTTATGATATTCCCGGCTCGCCCTCGCTGGCGAACCGTTTGATCGTCAATTACACCTATTTCGACGAGGCTCGCCGTCTCGAGCGAGGAACCGCGTGGGCGTTTGTAGTCGCCGTGGACGATCCGTCTCGTTCGGCTCAAATCTGCGCCGCGGTGGATGCGCTCTTTGTAAACTCCCCGAGCGAGACGACGACGCAAGATGAGAAGGCGTATTTCCTGGGACAGCTGCGACAACTAGGCGATGTCGGATTGATGACGAATGCCATCGTTGCTGCCGTGCTCTTCACGCTGCTGTTTCTCACAGGTAACACGATGATGCAATCGGTGCGCGAGCGAACCCCGGAGCTCGCTATTTTAAAGACCGTCGGGTTCTCGGACCGCTCAGTAACGGTCTTAGTTCTGATCGAGTCTTTACTGCTCTGCGGATTAGCTGCCTCAGCGGGCCTCGCCGGCGCCGCAGCCGTGTTCCCCTTCGCCGCAGCGCTGGGCGTCGCCGGCTCCGCGCTGCCGCTTAAGGTCGTGGTTGAGGGATTGACGATTGCCGTTGTTCTGGCGATAGCGAGCGGCTTGCCGCCGGCCTGGCGCGCGCAACGCCTGGTCATCGTCGACGCATTGGCCGGTCGCTGAAAGAGGGAAATTATATGAGCGCGCTGAGGCAAATTGCATCCGTCACTCTCATGAATATCAAAAGCGTACCTAAGCGCCTCGGTGCCTCTTTGGTCATTGTGATTGGTATTGCCGGCGTGGTCGGCGTGTTATTGAGCATTCTGGCAATGGTCGCGGGTCTTTCGCAAATGATGACCGGCAGCGGACGCGCTGACCGCGCAATTATCGTGAGCACGGGCGCGAGCTATGAGACTCTGAGCAATTTAACGCGCGAGGAAGTGCAGACCATTTCGGACGCCCCGGCTATCAAACGGAGTGCGGACGGCAAGCCCGCGGCGTCGGCCGAATCGCTTGCCATCGTGCGCATGCCGCTTAAGCGGGATGGAAGCAGCAGCAATGTTTCGTTGCGGGGAGTCAGTGAATTAGCCTTTGGCGTTCGTCCCGAGATCCGATTGGTGGAAGGCCGGATGTTCAAGCCCGCGGTGCGCGAGTTGATCGTTGGGCGCACCCTTCAGCGGCAATTTCGCGGCCTGGACATTGGCAGCCGGGTCCTTCTGCGAGGCGCTGAGTGGACGGTGATTGGGGCTTTCGAAAGTCGCGGCGACCAGCACGAAGCGGAAATGATCACCGGCGTCGAAGAACTACAATCATCCTTCGGGAGGAGCACGTTTCAATCGGTCACGGTATTGCTCGAGTCGGCAGATTCCTTTGCGCAGTTCAAGGGGGCGCTGGCCGGCAACCCCTCTCTGGCGGTCGATGCTGTGCGCGAGACAGATTATTTCCAGCAACAATCCCAGGCATTTACTCGGCTGTTGTCCGTCCTGGCTTACCTCATCGGAGGCATCATGGGTATTGGCGCCGTATTCGGGGCGCTCAACGCTATGTATTCCGCGGTGAGCACGCGCTCGGTTGAGATCGCCACGCTGCGTGTGCTGGGCTTTGACGCATCGGCCGTAATCGTGTCAGTGTTCGCTGAAGCGTTGCTGCTCGCGTTACTGGGCGGGGCGACGGGAGGATGTATTGCATGGCTGATGTTCAATGGGAACGCCGTCAGCACAAATGGTGGCGGACTGACCCAACTGTCGGTTCCACTGGTAGTTGATTTGCCTTTGGTAGGATTTGGCATTCTCTGGGCCTGCATCATCGGGATGGTGGGAGCGTCTTTTCCAGCCATCCGAGCAGCGCGGGCGCCGTTGGCCGCGGCATTACGTGGCACATAGATTGCTTAAGCGGCATAGGATTAGCGGATGAATGATTCCCAACAACCCATCGCGCAGGCCAAATCGAATCGACTTTATTGGAGTTTCCAGGTGGCGGGATGGGGACTGTTTGCTTTGGCGCGCCTCTCAGGGGCCGTCACAATTCTTGGACTTCCCTGGCTCCGAATCACCTTGGAGCTACTGCTGCTGAACGGGGCAGGACTAGGGCTCTCGCATTGGCTTCGTTATTTTATACGGCGCGAACGCTGGAGCGCTCTCAACGCCCGCAAATTGACCTTGCGGATCATCGCCGCAGGATTCGTGCTGGGCACGCCACTCGGAATCGTGACGCAGTTTACCGACTTAAGCGCGTTGCACGATCCTGGTCCCTTACTGCAGCAACACGCTGCGGCTCTCGGCATTCATATCCCCTCGGCGATTGGGATTGCGATAGAAATCGTCAACTCGGCATTTGTCTTTGTCCTTTGGCAAGTGATTTACTTTACCGCTATCCGAATGCGGGAGCATCGTTCTGCGCAGTTGAAGCAATCCGAGTTGGCGCGTGCCTTGCAATCGGCCGAGCTGCGATTGTTAAAATCGCAACTCAACCCGCACTTTTTATTCAACGCGCTCAACACGGTGCGCTCGCTGATTGCCGATGATCCTTCGCGGGCGCAGAGCGCCGTGACGCGCCTCTCCAACACGCTGCGCTATACTTTAAGTTCGCGGCAAGACGAGCTGGTCACGCTTTCGCAGGAATTGGAGATTGTCGCCGACTATCTTGAGCTTGAGTCGATGCGTTTCGAGGACAGGCTGCGAGTCGAAAATGATATAGCGTCGGATGCCGGCAGCGTGCAAATTCCGGTGATGTTGCTGCAGACCATCGTGGAGAATGCCATCAAGCACGGTATTGCCAATTTGCCCTCCGGAGGGCTGCTGCGAATTTCCGCCGCTCTGGAAGACGGGACGCTATTTGTGGAAGTACAGAATCCTAGACCTTCGACATCATCGACTACCGCTCACGATGGCGTCGGGCTGCGCAATGCCCGCGAGAGATTGAAGCTGCTCTTCGGTAATCGCGCCAGGCTTGACCTCGATTTGTCGAAACCGGCCGTGGCCACGGCTCGATTGCGGATTCTTCAGCAAGGATGAAAGCGATGATCATCGATGACGAGCCCCCGGCGCGTCGCGAATTGCGCCGCCTGCTCGCCGAATTTCCCTGGATCGAAATCGTGGGCGAGGCAGGGAACGTTGCGCAGGCAGCGGATTTGATGGAATCACTTTCCCCGGAACTGCTCTTTCTCGACATACAAATGCCAGGCGGCTCCGGTTTCGATCTGCTCGCCCGCCTCGAGCATCTGCCTCAGGTGGTCTTTACGACAGCACATGACGAACACGCCGTGCGGGCGTTCGAGGTAAATGCCCTCGACTACCTACTCAAGCCCATCGATCCAGCGCGCCTCGCGGCGTCCATGGCAAGAGTGAAAAGCGCCAACGCGGAGATGGTTCTGCAGCCCGGCACGGTGCTCGAGCAACTCTTTGTACGCGACGGTCCTCAGTGCTGGTTCGTGCCGCTTCGAGAAGTACGATTGCTGACTTCAGAGGGTAACTATGTTCGATTGTCGTGGGGGAAGGTGCGCCCATTGCTCGGGCGCTCGTTGGCAACCCTTGAGCAACGCCTCGATCCGAATCGCTTCTTCCGTGCCAATCGTCAGCAGATTATCAATCTGGACTTTATCGAGAACGTCGAGCTTGGCGTGAACGGTCGGCTCCATGCGCAGCTTCGCGATGGTCCGGAAGTGGAGATTTCCCGACGGCAGGTGCGGTTGTTCAAGATGCAGATGAGTATCTGAGGTTCCCCAACTGGTAGTTTGTTTAGAACTAATTAGATGGGACCAGGGCAGCGAGCGAGCCTGCGCGCGCGAAGAGCTTTCTAAACGTCGCCGGCGGTATGGGTCCGCCGCTAGCCGCGTAGCTGCCACAGCAGAAAGGCGTAAGTGTCGGCGGCTTCGCGGTCCTGTTGCGAGCGCGTCGAGCCGATGCCGTGCCCGGCGTCATAGTCGACGCGCATCAGGATGGGTTTTCCGGAGTTCGACGCCGCCTGCAATCGCGCCGTCATCTTCGCCACGTGAAAGGGTGCTACGCGCGGGTCGGTAACGCCGGTGGTCAGTAGTACCGCCGGATAGGGGGTGCCGTCCTTCACGGCTTGATAGCTGTCGATGCTCTTGAGGGATCGATACCCCGCAGGATCGTTAATGGCTCCCCATTCGGGTTCTTCGCCGTAGCCGTTCTGCTCGACCATGTAGCGCAGAGGATTCGACCAGCCAACGCCGTCGGTCACCGCGGCGAACAGATCGGGCCGCTCGGTCATGGCCCGTCCGACGGTGACGCCCCCGGCTGAACGCCCGCCGATGGCCAGATGCGGGGACGAGGTATATTTCTTGGCAACCAGATCCTCGCAGACTGCGATCAAATCGCGCCAGGTGTTGGGCTTATTGGCGAGCTGTCCCGCCTTGTGCCACTCACGGCCGTATTCACCGCCACCGCGCACATTGGCGTAGCCGACCACGGCGCCGGCATCGACCAAGGCCAGGGTGCGTCCGGCGAACGCCGGCGTATAGGCTGCGCTACCATAGGATCCGTACGCAGATATCCACGTGGGCGCGTGTCCGTCGAGTTTCAATCCCTTGCGATAGATGACGGTGTACGGGATTTTCGTGCCGTCCTTCGCGGCCGCGAAAAAGCGCTTGGCCTGGTACGCACTCACGTCGATCGCGGGCTTAGGGGTGATGCCCGTATCGGCGACGCGGCCGGCGGCATCCACCGAATAAATGCCGGCCGGGGTGAGCCAACCGGTGAGCGAAATCAGGGCGCCGTCCTCGGCGGCGACGGTGTTAACCGAACCAATCGTGCCGTCGAAGGGCAGGGCGATGTCGGAAACTCGGCCGTCGTTTCCAACGCGCTGCAGGCGGCTGATGCCGCCATCCATGATTCGCAGATACAGGCCGTCGCGCGCCCGCGAGCTGCCTTCAATGACGTACTGCCCTTGCGGCACGACTACGACGGCGGTGGCGAGAGTGGGGGCGGCGGCGGAGGTCTTGACCAGGCGTCCGCGCGGCGTGCCCTTGTTGACCAGTAGGTACAGGTCCTCGCCATGCAGATCGATGTCGGTGACTTCGTCCTCGAAGCCTGCGAAGGCCTGCCACTGGGCGCGACCCGCGATTGTTTCGGCGAGCGGCGCGATGAACCCACGCGTCTCCGGTCGCACATCGGCGAGTAATAGGATGGCGTAGCCGGCACCGGGGTAGGTCACGATATACGGAGCCTGTATCTTCTCGTAATCGATCCCGGCGACGAGCCCACGCTTCATGAGCACAGGGTCGGTGCTTGCATCGGTGCCTAGGCGATGGAAGCGTGTCTGGCTGTCGAGGTATCGGTCGGGAGTGTCGACCGCACCGGTGAGTTGGTTGTAAAAGAAGCCGCTGCCGTCATCCAGCCACTGCGGATTGGCGGCTTCGGTGTTGGCGATGTATTCGGCAAGCTCGCTGCCGTCGGCGACGCGGACAACGTGAAGGGTCGAATCCTCGCTGCCGTCTTTCGACAGGCCGTAGACTACATGCCGACCGTCCGGTGCGGCACGCCACCAGTCCAGTGACACATGGCCCTTCGCGCCGGTAGCCTTTGTGGGATCGATGAGCACGCGGTCGTGCCCGGCCGCGCCTTCGCGTACGAAGAGCTTGAAATTATCCGCGCCCTGCGGCCGCTGCGTGAAAAAAGTTAGGCCGCCCGCGCGCTGCACGCGGCTGGTCGACACGGTATTGCCCGATAGCTGCTGGATGCGCTTGAGAAGCGACGCCCGCATCGGCAGCGCATCGAGCACTGCGCGTGCATGTTCGTTCTGTCCCTTCAGGAAGGGCAACCACTCGGCGTCCTTGTCGTTCTCCATCCAGCGATAGGGATCGCTCAGCGTTTCGCCGAAGTAGGTGTCGTGCGCGATGTCGATGCGCGCCTTCGGGGCGGGCGGCACGCTGCGGCCGGTGGTGGCCCAGGAGATCTTTGGCAGCAGACTCAACGAGAAAGCACTTGCGCTGCCGGCAAGAAAGTGCCGGCGGTCGAATTCAATTTTCATATTATCTCCCGAGCGTCATACGTAGCGCGTCACACTGAATCCTTGCGCGGCGACCAGTCTCATCAAACTCCCGCTGCACGGGACTTGCGTCGCCGATCCGTGCGGCGATCAGCGCCGCAACCGATGCAGCAACTTGCGGCTTGGTGCTGCGAACAGCGCTCGGCTGCAGGTGCCGCTCAACTCGCGCCGGCGGCGCCGAGCGGCAGCGTGCCCAGGAGTTCCGCCAAGCCATTCCACAACACTTGGATGCCGATGCAGAACAGTAGGAAGGCTGACAGCCGCACCACGATGGTAGTTCCCGTGGCGCCCATCAAGCCCGCGAGGCGCGCCGAATATCGGTAGAAAACGTATACCAGCAAAGCGAGCAGCGCCACGGCGGCGAGGGTCTCGACGAAGAACTCGAGGGTCGAGGCATGGAAGCCTCTGGGCCGGTTGGCACCGAGGGAAATCGCCACCGAAATGGTGCCGGGGCCCGTGGTCAGAGGCATGGTGAGGGGATAGAACGCCAGCTTGCTCGGGGATACATCCATGGAACGCGGGCTCGGTGTCTCGCTGCGGCGCTGTTCCGTGGCATCGGGCTGGTTCAACATCCGCCAGCCGGACGCGGCGACGACGATGCCGCCGGCAACCCGCAGTACCGGGATGGATACGCCGAAGAAACCTAGAACGTAGGCGCCGACATACAGCGATGCCGACATGATGGAGAATGCGTAGATCCCCACCCAGGTCGATACCTGCGCGCGCACGCGCGGCTCAAGCTCGCGGGTCGCGCCGAAGAAAATGAACGCGCCCGACATCGGATTGACGATGGAGAACAGGGCGCCGAACGCCAGTAGAAAGGTTGTCAATTGAATTCCATGGTGCGGTGGCGGCACTGTACCAAGGAGTCATGGTCATGCCCACCGTTGCGCGCCTCCAGATTCGTAGCCATCATTGGGATGCATCGAAAGCAGCGTGCCGCCGCCGATTCCCTGAGCGAGCCTGCCCGCCAGCAGAACGGCCATGGTGGGAGCGAATCCGGCGCATATGCAGCCGCTGCCATAAACCCGTCAAGTGTCGTTAGCTGGGGTGATCTGGGAACTGGCGCGGTTGCGGGCGTTCGGATCGGATTAGTTCAAGTACAGGCCGATCAGTTGCTTGGTGCGCATGGACTCCGCGTCCGTCAATGTCTCCAGACGAGCCTTCTCTTTCTGCAAATAGGCTTCGGATTCCGCTGTGCCTAAGTCACCAATCCCCTTTAGCGCCGCCGCGCGGTCTTCCCAATCGCTCTTGGAGTCCTGCGCCTTCGTCACCAACAGGTCGAAGTGTTGCGAATCGCGAAGTATGCCCAGCGAAGAGAACGCCGCCTGGTGTACTTCATCGTCCTTGTTGGCAGACAGATTGATTAGTTGCGGTATGGCACGCGGGTTGTTGCTGAATCCCAATTCGTACACATCGCGATAGTTGACGTTGGCGCCGCTGGTTTTGACGACGAGGGCATCGACTTGTGAGTCGCTCAACTTAGCGTCAAAAAGTATGCGGGCAAGCTTGGCCGCAAACTCCTTCGCGGTCAGATCCAGTGGGTCGCTATAAGTTGGATCGATCACTTCGTTGAACGACCAAATAGGAACCTTGCCGCGCTTGATGAAGGTGGCGATGCGTTGTGTGCCCGCCGGCGTTACCACATCCGCACTGGCGCTCGTGAAAGTCTCGAATGGCGAGAAGCCACTGACCCGCCGATTTTCTATGTGGAAGCGTTTGACGATCACGGTATGGGGGCCGCTTGCATCGGTGCCCAGTTCAACCGGCAGCCCACGCGCCACCATTTCTTTCGCGGTATGCGTTGCCAGCCAGGGAATTGCGTCAAATGGCTTGTCAGCCGAGGTCAACTGCATGGGGATTCGGCCGGTAATCAACGCACCCTTGTTGTCAGCGGATCGGCCATCGGTAAAGAATAATGTTACCGGCGCGGAGCTCGCGGGCTTGACATACTGCGCCGTCGACGGCTCGAGTTCTCGGACCGGCACTTTCATATTGATCGCACAGCCGGAAAGCAGCACAAGAAACAACAGTGTGCACAATATCGGGATGCGGTTGGACGAGTGTGATTGCGTGTTCATGATTGCCCTTCGGATTTTTATAATTTTGATCGACCGGCCGCGAATTAACCGGGCCCACAGATCAAGGACGGATACTGCGGCTAGTCGGGCCCATTATCAGGATTGTGGGTCGCCTCGGCTAGTGCTTGGTGTCGCGATACCGCGGTGCTTTCCCTCGCGTTCATTGCTGATGAGCGATGCCAAATCCTGCAGCTTGAGGTGCCGCGAGATGACGGGCAGTGACATATCGAAGGGCTCAGCCAGCTCGGAGGGTTGTTGCTCGTGATAGTTTCAGTCCCAAGTATCGAACGGTGGGAGTTACAGTTGTGAGGGGACTTCGATGGACTCCCTAATCGCCGCCGCCGCGCGCGCCCTCGCCGCCGGCGACGTGCTCGGCGCCCTCAAGCGGGTGGCGCTGCGCGACGACCCGCCGGCGCTGGCCCTGCGCGGCATCGCCATGGCCCAGCTCGGCGAGCACCCGCGCGCCCGCGAGCTGCTGCGGCGAGCCGCCCGCGGCTTCGGCACCCACGAGGAGCTGGCGCGTGCTCGTTGCGTCGTCGCCGAGGCAGAGGTGGCGCTGGCCATGCGCGACCTCGGCGGCTCACCGCGCCCGCTGGCGGCGGCGTTGGCCACGTTCGAGGCGCGCGCCGATCGCGCCAACGCGCTGCAGGCGCGGCTGATCGCGGCGCGCCGGCTGTTGCTGCTCGGTCGCCTCGACGAGGCCGCCGCCGCGCTGGCAGGCCTCGACGCCCGCGGACTAGCGCCGTCGCTGGCGGCAGTGGCAGAGTTGACCGCGGCCGAGGTGGCGCTGCGCTCGCTGCGCACCGGTCCGGCGCGTGCGGCGCTCGCCCGCGCGCATGAGGCGGCCGCTCATGCCGGCGTACCGGCGCTGCTGGCCGAGGTGGCAGAAGCGCGGGCTGCGCTCGATCGTCCCGCCGCGCGGCGACTCTTCGCCGGCGGCGAGCAGGCGTTGCGCCTCGACGAGGTCGCAGCGCTGCTGGCCTCGGGCGCGTTGGTAGTCGACGCCTGCCGGCACGGGCTGCGCGCCGGCGTCGCGTGGCGGCCGTTGGCGCGCCGGCCGGTGCTGTTCGCGTTGGCGCGCGCGCTGGCCGAGGCGTGGCCCGGCGATGTTGATCGGCAAGCCTTGATCGCGCGAGCGTTCGGCGCCCGACGCCCCAACGAGTCGCATCGCGCGCGCCTGCGGGTCGAGATCGGCCGTCTGCGCGCCCTCGTCGCAGCGCTGGCGCGCATCGAGGCCACCGCGCGAGGCTTCGCCCTCAGGCCTTGCGATGCACGCGCCGTCGTCGTGTTGGCGCCATCCATCGACGGCGATCAGGCGTCGCTGGTGGCACTGCTTTGCGACGGCGCGGCCTGGTCAACCTCGGCCCTGGCGCTGGCCTTGGGGGACAGTCAGCGCACCGTCCAGCGCGCGCTCGTCGAACTTGAGGCTGCCGGGCGGGTGCGCTCGATTGGACGGGCTCGGGCGCGTCGCTGGCTGGCGCCGCCGCTGACAGGATTCACGACGATCTTGTTACTCCCCACTACGCTCCCCCTCGAGTAGATTGGTGTTGCGGCGCCAATCCCAGGCGCCACGCAAGGAGCCAGTCGATGACCCCCAAAACAGGCAAGGACCGACCCCAGACATCGGTGCGTGCGGCTGAAATCGTGCGCGAGTATGGGCCCTTCGCCGGCGCCGACCATGTACACGGCATCACTCATGACGGCCGCAGCGTTTGGGCCGCCACCGGGGCCAAGCTGGTCGCCTTCGATCCCGAGAGCGGCGAGCCCACGCGCACCCTCGACCACGCCTGCCACGCCGGCACCGCCTTCGACGGCACCTACCTCTACCAGATCGTCGAGGCGCGCATCGACAAGATCGATCCCACCACCGGTGACGTGGTGGCGTCTATCCCTGCGCCCGGCCATGGGAGTGACTCGGGGCTGGCTTGGGCGGAGGGCAGTCTATGGGCGGGGCAGTACCGCGATCGCAAGATCCACCAGATCGATCCCGAGACCGGCGCGATCAAGCGCACCATCGAGTCCAACCGCTTCGTCACCGGCGTGACCTGGGTCGATGGCGAGTTGTGGCACGGGACTTGGGAAGGGGATGAGAGCGATATCCGCCGCATTAACCCGGACAGCGGCGCCGTCCTCGAGCGGCTGGAGATGCCGCGCGGCACCGGCGTCAGCGGGCTCGAGTCCGACGGAGCAGACCTCTTCTACTGCGGCGGCGGAGCGAGCGGCAAGGTCCGCGCCGTGCGACGTCCGAAACCAGCCACATCATGATTACACCGCGCGGCAGCCAGGAAAGCGGCCGGCCGACGCCCCCCTACAGCGCAAAGGAGATATTCGATGAGTCCATCAGCTGAGAACGACCGTAAAGACGGACATCCCGCAATGAATACACCACCGATCGTGTCGCCCGAGAAGTGGCAAGCCGCGCTCGAGCAGATGCTGATTAAGGAGAAAGCTCTCACTCGCGCCCGTGACGCGTTGGCCGCCGAGCGTCGGCGGATGCCGTGGGTTGCCGTGGAAAAGGCCTATGGGTTCGACGGGCCCGAGGGCAAAGCGAGCCTAATAGACCTGTTCGAGGGCCGCCATCAACTGATCATCTACCGCGCCTTCTTCGAGGGCGGCGTACATGGCTGGCCGGAGCATGCCTGCATGGGCTGTTCCCTAGGGGCCGATCAGGTGGGCAACCTCGCCCACCTGAACGCGCGCGACACGACCCTGGTATATGCCTCGCGTGCACCGCAGGCCGATATCGCGCGCCTGAAGGCGCGGATGGGGTGGAAATTCCCCTGGTACACCATCACCGACGGCTTCGACGCCGACTTCGGCGTGGATCAATGGCATGGCCACAACGCGTTCATCCGCGACGGCGAGCGCGTGTTCCGTACCTACTTCATCAATGGCCGCGGCGACGAGTGCATGGGCACCACCTGGAGCTACCTCGACATGACGGCGCTCGGGCGTCAGGAGACGTGGGAGGACTCGCCGCAGGGCTACCCTCAGAGCCGGCCGTACAAGTGGTGGAATTGGCACGACAGTTACGTCCCCGGCGCCACGCCCGACCCGAAGTGGGCCGCGGTGTCGGACGCCGGCGAGGCCGCGTTTCGGAAACGCGACGGCTAGTTGGGTGGCGTATCTGGACATCTCTCGCAGTCAGGTCGCGTCCTGCGGCAGTGAGCGGCGAGTTCGTCGCAATCCACAGTCCTCGCGAGGCAGGCTTTCCGAGCGAGTTTCGCGGCGAGCCTTCTTCGGTGTCGCGGCGCTGCTCTGCGCCGGCAGCGTGGCGCTGACGATTCACTGCTGCGCGTCGATGGCGGCGCTGGGCGAGCTACCGATGCCCGGCGGCTGGACGATGTCGATGGCGTGGATGCGGATGCCCGGACAGACCTGGCCCGGCGCCGCGGTGTCCTTCCTCGGCATGTGGGCCGTGATGATGGTCGCGATGATGCTGCCATCCCTGCTCCCCATGCTGTGGCGCTACCGCCAGACCGTCGACGGCAGCGGCGAGACGCGGCTCGGTCGGCTGACCGCGTTGGTGGGCGGAGGATACTTCTTCGTGTGGACCGTATTCGGAATGGCTGCCTTTGCACTGGGCGTCGCGCTGGCGACGATCGCGATGCAGCTGCCGGCGCTGGCGCGCGTCGTTCCGATCACGGTCGGTGTAGCCATTCTCATCGCGGGCGCACTCCAGTTCACCGCGTGGAAGGCACGCCACCTGGCCTGCTGCCGGGCAACACCGGGATGCGGTGGTGCGCTGCCGGCGAACGCCGGCTCGGCCTGGCGGTACGGCCTGCGTCTCGGCCTCCACTGTAGCTGCTGCTGTGCCGGCTTGACGGCGATCCTCCTCATCATCGGGATCATGGACCTGCGTGCGATGGCTGTCGTGACGGCAGCCATTAGCGTGGAACGTCTCGCGCCGGCGGGTGAGCGCGTCGCGCGAGCCATCGGAGCCATCGTCGTCGGGATAGGGTTGTTCCTGATTGCGCGGGCAGCCGGGCTCGATATGTAAGTATTGATGCCCGACGCGAGATCTCGATGTCGCAGCACCTGCCGCGCTTGCGATCATCGTGACTGTCCCGCAAGCTGCGCGCGATGACACTTGCATCGACGGGCACATAATGATTCAAACAGCGCGTCCACTGACACGAATTCTGGGGCTTGGTTTTGGTTTGGCGATGGTATTCGGCGGTACGGTGGGGGTGGGCATCCTGCGGCTCCCAGGAACTTTGGCCGCGGCCCTGGGTGATTCGCGGTTGATTGTGCTGTTTTGGGTTGTCGGCGGAGTGTATGCGCTCCTCGGCGCGGTGGCGGTGGCCGAGCTTGCCGCCATGCTGCCGGAGGCCGGCGGGTTCTATGTGTACGCGCGGCGCGCCTTCGGCAATGGACCGGGCTTCGTGGTGGGCTGGAGCGACTGGGTCAATCAAGTGGCGTCGCTGGCCTATGGCGCACTCACCGCTGCAGTGTTCTTCGGCAAGGTGTGGCCGGTTCTCGCCGCCAATCCGCGGGCGCTGGCCATTGGCATTCTCGCCGCTTTCACGGCCCTGCATTGGGCCGGGCTGCGCATCGGCAGCACCCTCACGCGCATCATCAGTTTAAGCATCGGTGTCATGATGCTGGTGCTGGTGGTGGGCTGCTTTCTCACCGCGCCGGTCGCCGCATCCGTCGCGCCGCCGCCGCCGTCCTCGGCCATGTCGCTGCCGCTGCTGTCGCTGGGCATGCTGGCGGCCGTCGTCTCCGCCTTGCGTGCGGTATTTTTGACTTACGATGGCTGGTATTCGGCCATTTACATGGCTGAGGAAAGCACCCAGCCTGCGCTCACCATGCCGCGCGCCATCATCGGCGGCACGGTGTTGGTGGCCGCGATGTACGTGATTATCAATATCGCGATTCTTCGAGTCGTGCCGCTGCCGGTGCTGGCCGCGTCGCAGCTGCCCGCGGCCGATGCCGCACGCGTGGTTCTGCCGCACGGCGGCGCCGAACTCGTCACCGTGATATCGCTGCTGACGGTATTGAGCTTGGTCAACGCCGTCATGCTCTTGACGCCGCGCATTCTGTTGGCCATCGGCCGTGATGGCTTTTTCACGAAAAAGGCCGCGCTGGTGAGTGCGGGCGGTACCCCGCGCGTCGCGCTGGCGGTGTCGAGCATCGGCGCCGCGGCGCTCATCATGAGCGGCAGTTTCGAGCAAATCGTCGCGGTGGCCGCCGTGCTGTTCCTACTCAACTATGTGTCGGCCTATATCGCGCTGTTCGTGCTGAGGCGCAAAGAGCCCAACACGCCGCGGCCTTATCGAGCCTTCGGTTTCCCGTTCACCACCGGCATCGTGCTCATCGGCTGCGTGTTGCTCTGGATCGCGGCGATCACCGAAGACCGGCGTTCCGGAATGTTCGCCGGCCTGCTACTGATTATATGCGCTCCGGTCTACGCATGGGTCGCCCGCCGTCGCCGCCTTGCCGAGGTGGCGAAGCCCTAGATGGTGCCTCCAAACCCGTTTTAACGAGGTGTAAGCATGAACCAGCCTGTGTGCCATTGGACTCAACGTTGTGTGGCATTTGTGCAAGATGTTGCCGCAAGAACTGCCGCGGTCACCTGGGCGGCTTCGGTAGGCATTGCCTCCGTATCGACATGGGCCGTGGCACCTGCAGGGGTGGCGCTGGGGATGGCGGCCGTTGCAATGGTGATGCCGGCGCCGACGTGGGCGGTAACGGCCGAACCGGTGGCGGCGGCGACGGCCACGACGCCCGAGCCCTTGGCGGCGCCGCTGTCGGCGGCATCGGCCGCCTTCGCGCCGAGTCCCGATCAACTTGCGTTCCGCGATATATTCCGGGAACTCGTCGAGACCAATACCAGTCATTCCGTCGGCAGTTGTACTTTGGCGGCGCAGAGGATGACGGCGCATCTGCGAGCCGTAGGATACCCGGAATCGGACCTGCACTTCTTCGCCGTCGCGGAGCATCCCAAGGATGGCGGCCTCGTCGCCCTGTTGCCGGGGACGGACCGCGCCGCGAAGGCGATTCTATTACTGGCGCATCTCGATGTGGTCGAGGCGCGGCGCGAGGACTGGACGCGCGATCCATTCACGTTGGTCGAGGAGGGCGGCTATTTCTACGGCCGTGGCACCTTCGACGACAAATCCATGGCGGCCGTGTGGGTCGACACCCTGATTCGACTGCGCAAGCAGGGCTACAAGCCTAAGCGCAGCATCAAGATGGCGCTGACCTGCGGCGAGGAAGGCGGCTCCGCCTTCAATGGTGCCGAGTACTTGGCCAAGCACGAGCGGCAACTGATCGATTCCGCCTTTGCTCTGAACGAATTCGCGTACGGGGTGCTGGATGCTCAGGGACGCCGTGTCGTCATGGAAATCGAGGCCGGCGAAAAGACCTACCAGGATTATCGGCTCGAAGTCGTCAACCCGGGCGGCCACAGTTCCCGGCCCCTCAAGAACAACGCCATCTATCATCTCGCGGCGGGCCTGACGCGCCTCAGCGACTATGACTTTCCTGTGCAATTGAACGACACCTCACGTACCTATTTCAGGCGCATGTCCAACATCGTCGGCGGGCAGACCGGTGAGGCCATGAAGGCACTGATCAACGATGCCGCGGACGCGAACGCGGCCGCCAAGGCGGCGGCCACCCTATCGCAGGATCCCCGCTTGAATTCCATGTTGCGCACCACCTGTGTAGCGACATTGCTGGATGCCGGGCACGCCAGCAATGCCCTGCCGCAAAGGGCGCGCGCCAACATCAATTGCCGCATTTTCCCGGGAGTGCCTATCGAGGACGTGCGTCAGACTCTGGCCCGCGTGCTGGCGGACCCGCAGATTTCGGTCACAGCCGTGGACCCCTCCGATCTCCTGGTCCAGGCGCCGCCGCTCACTGCTGCCATCATGAAGCCGATAGAACAGGTCACGCATCGCCTTTACCCCGGCATTGAAGTGGTGCCGGTGTTGCAGGCCGCCGGCACCGACGGGAATTATCTTGCGGCGGCGGGCATACCCACCTATGGCATCAGCGGCATGTTCGTGGATCCCGACCTCAGCAATATTCACGGCCTGAATGAGCGCATCCGAGTGCAGTCGCTGTATGACGGCCGGGATTTTCTCTACGCGTTGGTCAAGCTCTACGCCGAGCAGGTTCGCTGAAGTTTCGGCGACGGCGTTGATGTCCGGGGGAGTTCACCTCAAGGGTTTGAACTCACCGAATGGTCGGGGAGTTTGGCCGGCGCCGGCGGCCTTAATCCTTGGCTTCGAGTATGGCCTTCACCAACAGCTGTGGTTGGTAGTGTTCGCGCGCGGGGGTCAGCCCTAGGCGCACGATGACCAATTCGCGCGAGCGAATGATGGCGGTGCTCTGGCCGTCATGGCCTTCCATCCAGAACGTGTCGGCGGGGATGCCAAAGGCGGTGTCCGGGTTCGTGCCGGGAGTAACGGCGTCGGAGCCCCAGAGCCACACCAGGCCGTGTCCATACTGGCCGCCGGAGGCGGCGACGGGGGAAGCCATCAGGGCGACATAGCCGTGGGGGAGCATGTCTTGGCTCCGCCAGACTCCGTCCTGCAATAGGAACTGTCCATACCTTGCCCAGTCGCGAGCGGTGGCATACATGTAAGAGGAGCCCACCAGCGTGCCGTCCTCGTCGGTTTCCATCGTGGCGGTGGTCATCCCTAAGGGCTTAAAGAGTTTTTCCGCCGGATATCCCGCGCCGAGGCCACCCGCCGCGTCTTGAAGCAGGCGTGACAGTATGTTGGCCGTGCCGCTCGAATAGCTCCAATACTCGCCCGCGGGATGCGCCGGCGATTGTGCGCGGGCGAACCCCGCCATGTCGGGCTGCAAGTAGAGCATGCGCGTGACGTCCGACACGACGCCGTAGGCCTCATTGAAGCGTAGCCCGCTGGACATGGCGAGCAGGTCACCGATCTTGATGCTCTCGCGGCCGTCGCCGGATGCGGGCCAACCGGCGGTTTGATCGAGCGTGAGCCGGCCCTCTTTGATGAGCACCCCGACAAGTCCGGCGATCACGCTCTTGGTCATGGACCAACCAAGCAGCGGTGTCGTTGCCGAAAAGCCCTTGGCATAGCGCTCGGCCACGATGCGGCCGTGGCGGACCACGACGACGGCGCGCATACCCGGTCCGGTCAGCGTGTCATCGGCGAGCAGGCGATCCAGTGTTGCAGTGGTTGCAACGTGGTCACCTTCCGGCCAATCTGCCGTCGTGTTGGTCGTGTTGGTCGTGTTGGTCGTGTTGGTCGTGTTGGTCGCGCTGTTCGCGCTTGCGCCTGATGGCACGCTGGCCGCAGCTGCCACGGGCGCGATAACTCCCGGCGCCGAGGTCACCGATACGATACCCCCGGGCGCGGCAACGGCGGCATCGTTTTGCGAAGTTGCCGATCTGATATGCGTGGCGAAATCCAGGTTGCCGTCGGGTACCACGGCGCAGCCGGCGCCCGGCCGTGCCACGGCCAATCCATCGCCGATGAAACCCAGTAGGCCGGCCCGTACCACCTTGCGTTCCCGATCGACGGATACGTGCATCAGGCGCAACAACGCTATCCCAGGTGCTTGTACGTCGATGCGCAGCACCTCATCCGGGTCGCGCCCGGCGAGAAACACATTGGAGCAGACTATCTTTGCGGCGTAGTTGGCGCCGACCCGCAAAATTTCCGGCGGCTTCAGCCACAGCGCGAATGCCGCGACGAGAAGCACCACCACCAGGGCCGTCGTGGTGCGGATCACGCTGCGGCCGAATTTCCCAGCCGCCATTGACCGGTTACCAGTTCAGTTCGCCCAGTACGGCCGGATCGGCCATGCTGGGCAGATTGGGGATGCCGGCACACTGGCGCATGTCTAATCCTCTACGGGTTGCTTGCCACCGGCATCTTAACTCAAGGTTCTGAACGGCTGGACGACGGGGCGCGTATTGCCTGAATATAGGTCATGAACAAAAATCAAAGCTTTCACTTTGCTTGTTTGCTTGCGGCGGTCCTGGGCTGTACTGGCGTCTGGGCGGCACCCACTAGCCCCGTGCCGGCGTCGAGCGACGCTCCTTTCGAGCAATTGGTCGACGACTTCGTCTTCGGTACCTTGGCGCTGTCGCCGACGACGGCGACCGGCTTTGGCTACCATGAGCATCATGGCGCGTCGCTCGACGACATGCTGGATGATTTCAGTCCAGCGGGAGTCGCAGCCTCGCATGCTTTGCTGCACGACATCGAAGCGCGGATCGCCCGCTTCGATACCGCGTCGCTGGACGCGCAGCAGCGCGCCGACATCGATATCATGCGTAACGCCCTGGGCGCTTCGCGACTGGAACTCGATGATATCCAGGGCTACCGCCACAATCCCACCACCTATGTGGAACTGTTGGGTAACGGCCTTTACACCCCCTATGTGCTGAATTACGCCGCGGCGCCGGAACGGTACCGACATATCATCAACCGCCTGAACAGGGTTCCTGAACTGATTCGGCAGGCCGAGGCGAATCTGCAGGATTCGCCTGAAGTTTGGAACCGCATCGCGCGTGATGAGAACACGGGCAACATCGGTCTCATCGATGCCACTTTGCGCGCCGACTGCCCGCCCGCAGCACGCATGCGCTATGACCAGGCCGCGGCCGCCGCCATTGCGGCTCTGAACGGCTTCAACCACTGGCTGGAAGACCACCTGGCTGAGAGAACCAGCGATTGGCGTTTGGGCAAGGAGCGCTACGACAAGAAGTTTCGTTGGGTGCTGGCCACTGGCAAGACTCCCGAGGTCCTGCTGGCGGAAGCGGAGGCGGATCTTGCCAAGGCACGGATCGAGATCGCGCGGCTCGCGGCGCCCAAAGCCGTCGAACAGGCGCTGGCCGATGTGGCGCGCCAGCATGCGACGGCGGCGGCCTTCCTTCCCGCGGCCAGGCAGGCGCTCATCGCCGCGACGGCCTTCGTGAAATCCAAAGACTTGTTGACTCTGCCGCCCAACGCTAATTTGCAGGTCATCGAGACGCCGGCGTTCATGCGCGGCATTTACGGGGTGGGCGGTTTCAATCCGGCGCCGGCATTGGAGCCCAAGTTGGGGGCGTTTTTTTGGGTGACGCCGATTCCGAACTCCTGGCCGCAGTCGCGCATCGATTCGAAGCTGCGCGAATACAACGATTCGGGAATGCAGCACCTAACCGTGCATGAGGCCATGCCGGGTCACTATGTGCAGGGAGAGTATGCGAATGAAGTGCAGCCGCGAGCGCGCCGCTTGCTGCGCAATATCTTCGGCAACGGCCCGTATGTGGAGGGCTGGGCGGTCTACTCGCAGCAGCTCATGGCGGAGCAGGGCTACTTGGGCGACACGCCGGGATATCGGCTCACCATGCAAAAGCAATTGCTGCGGGTCCTGGCGAATACGATTTTGGACGTACGGCTGCACACTATGGGCATGACCGACCAGGAGGCGCTCGATCTGATGACCAAGAACACCTATCAGGAAATGGAAGAGGCCACCTCCAAGTTGCAGCGAGCGAAGCTGTCGTCCTGCCAATTGCCGACCTATTACGCCGGCTACAAGGGGTGGCTGGCGGTGCGCGAGCATGTTCAGGCCAAGCGCGGACCTGCGTTCAGTCTTAAGGAATTCCATGAGAGCGCGCTACGGCAGGGCGCCGTGCCGCTGCCGGTGCTGGATCGGTTACTGCAGTAGTCGATTATGGGCTCGAAATCCGCCAGAGACGCCTTGCCGTTCAATGTGGATTTGCTGTGTTTACCTCATTTTAACCGGCAGACACCGCGGCCAACCGCGGTGTAGGATTAGGTGGGGTCGCAACGGGAGCTTCTTATGAGTGTCGCCTTGTTTCCCGAGCGCATGCGAATCAGCGCTGATCGCTTCGAGAAGATGATCGAGACCGGCGTGCTGACCAAGTACGACCGGGTCGAATTGATCGATGGGGATATGATCAACGAGCCGGGCATCAACCCGCCGCATTCCGCTGTTACGGCTAGACTGAACAAGCTATTCGTGTTGTCGGTCGGGGATTCGGCGATCGTGTCTCCGGGCGGCTCAGTCAGGCTCGGCGACTTTTCCATGCCGCAACCGGATTTGATGCTGCTGAAAGGGCGCAAAGATTTTTACTCTGGGCAGAGACCTACGGCGCTTGACGTCTTATTGCTGGTCGACATATCTGACAGCAGTCTCGCCTACGATCAAAGCACCAAGCGATCGCTGTATGCTCGGTACAGGGTCAGGGAATACTGGGTCGTCGACGTGCAGGGCCGACGCGTTTACGTTTATAGCGATCCCTCCGCGGATGGTTACGCGCAGGTCCATGAGCGCGCCGCAGCTGACACGGTTTCACCGCAGGCGCTGCCGACCGTGCAAATCAGAGTTGGAATGCTTTTTGCGTGAGACAACAGAGGAACATGTCATGAGCATGGCTTTGCATCCCGAGCGCGCGCGAATCAGCGCTGATCGGTACGAAAAAATGATCGAAACCGGGGTTCTGACTAAGTACGACCGCGTCGAGTTGATCGATGGCGACATGATCAACGAACCGGGGATCAACCCACCGCATTCGGCTATTACGGCGAGATTGACCGAGCTATTTGTGCTGTCGGTAGGTGGGTCGGCGAACGTATCGCCTTGTAGTTCGGTCAGGCTGGGCGACTATTCCCTACCGCAACCAGATCTGATGCTGCTGAAACGTCGCGAGGATTTTTATTCCCGCCGGCGGCCTACAGCGCCCGATGTCTTGTTGTTGGTCGAGGTATCCGACAGCAGTCTCGCCTACGATCAAAGTACCAAGCGCGCGCTGTACGCGCGTCACGGCGTCGCGGAATACTGGGTCGTCGATGTGCAGGGTCGACGCATCTACGTCTACAGTGAGCCGACCGCGGATGGTTACGCGCAGGTGCTTGAATGCAGCGCAGCCGACACCGCATCGCCGCGGGCGCTGCCGACCGTGCAAATCAGAGTAGGAACGCTTTTCGCGTGAGGCAAGCGATATGAATGCGAGTCTAAAGTCTGTCCAGCCATCCGCGGATGCGGAACGTGCTGCCCGAGTCGATCTCGCGGCGTGCTATCGCCTGGCGGATCGCTTCGGGTTGAACGAGGGCATCGACAATCATTTGACGATGCTGGTGCCGGGGTATTCGGACCGATTTCTGCTCGCACCCTTCGGCATGCATTGGTCCGAAGTGAGGGCCAGTGATTTTCTGATTGTCGATTTCAAAGGGCAGGTGTTGAGCGGGCAGGGGTCGGTGGAGGCAACGGCGCTATATATTCACCAGCCGGTGCATCGGCTGTCGCCGCAGGGACGCTGTGTACTGCATACGCACATGCCCTACGCGACGGCGCTTTGCATGCTCGAGAATCCGCGCCTGGAGATGGCGGTGCAGAGTGCGCTCGGCTTTTACGACGATGTGGCCTACGACCATACCTACAATGGCCTGGCCTTCGATGAGACCGAGGGCGAACGCCTGGCGCAGGCGCTCGGCGCTAGATCGGTGCTCATGATGGCCAATCACGGCGTGCTGGTAGTGGGTAAGACCATCCCTCAGGCATTCGAGCGGCTGTATTTTCTCGAGCGGGCCGCGCAGGCGCAGGTGCTGGCATTGTCGACTGGCCGGTCGTTGCGGCTGATTCAGGAGTCCGTGATCAAAACGACGGCGGCGCAGTTCAGCGCGGGCGGCACGGTCGGCGGCCGTGATCGCGCGGACCTGCACTTCGATGCATTGAAACGGATTCTGGACCGCAGCCATTCGGATTACGCGAACTGAACTCGCGCGTCTTAGCGGCCGTCGATCCGATGCGGGCCGCCCGCAGTCCCATCGTTTTCTTGCTGGCCGCGGTGTTGTTCATCAATTACGTCGATCGCGGCACCATGCCCACGGCGGCGCACTTGATGCAGGGCGATCTGCACCTGAACTACGAGCAGATGGGCATGTTGATGTCGGCCTTTTTCTGGACGTACACCTTCGTGCAGATTCCCGTGGGCTGGCTGGCTGAGCGCTACGGTCCCCACCGCATACTCGCCGCGGGACTGACTATCTGGGCATCGGCCACCATGCTGGTCGGCGTAGCCCACACCTTTTCCGAATTGCTGGTGCTGCGGCTGCTGTTGGGGGTGGGGGAGAGTTCCGGTTTTCCGAGCGTGGCGAAAATACTGGCGGCGGTCGTGCCCGCCAAGGGCTTGGGCACAGCCAATGGGATTGTGGCGCTTGGGTATCTGGTGGGTCCTGCGGTCGGCACGTACGCCGGCGGCACCTTGATGGCGCACTTCGGTTGGCGTTCGTCGTTCCTGGTGTTCGGCGCGCTGTCCCTGCTGTGGTTGCTGCCGTGGTCGCGCGTAGCGGGCCAAGTGCGAACGGCGGTGCAGCCGAGTGCGCAGGAGTCGCCCACGTGGGGCATGATCTTGCAGCAACCGTCGCTTTGGGGCACGGCACTCGGCCTTTTCTCGAGCAACTACGTGTTCTATTTCATGCTGAATTGGCTGCCCTCGTACCTGCAGACCGAGCGGGGCATGTCGACGCTGCAGATGACGCAGTACGCTACCTGGGCCTACCTCGGATGTGCGGCGAGCGCGCTGGTCATGGGGTGGGCCATCGATCGCTACATCGCCCGCGGCGGATCGGCCAATGCCGCATATAAATCGGTCATGGCCATCGCTCATTTGGGATCGGTGGCGTGCATGCTATGCATGGCCTCGGGCTCGCCCACCATGGCAATCGTCAGCATGTTCGTATTTTTGGCTCTCTCCGGCGCTTCCTCGCCGGGCGTCTACGCCATGTGCCAAATTCTCGCCGGCCCGCGCGCGTCCGGCCGTTGGGTCGGTATTCAGAACTCGCTCGGCAACTTTCCGGGAATCATCGCGCCGTGGCTGACGGGGGTCATCATCCAACGCACCGGGCATTTCACGTACGCCTTCGTGGTGGCCGCCGCAATGAGTCTGCTCGGTTTGGTCGGCTGGATTTGGATGGTGCCGAAGCTTCAGGAATTGAAGTGGAAGCAGGCGGTGCAGCCCAGCGCGGTTGCGTAGCAAAGATGCCTCTGTGCGCTCGCTACGCAGCGTGCATACGCGTGTCGTGGGTCCGCAATGATTGCTCCCTCAAAGCGAATCTCCAGCTCCCATTGCGCCAAGAAGAAGTAGCGGACAATAAGGCCAAACGGATTACAATCGACGGCAAGCGGCGGCTTTTTAAGCCCGATCGTTTCCTCACTGCGGATGGACATTTATGGCTAAACCTCTCATTATCGCGATCCACTACGTGCTCGATGGTCAACCCTTCATCGCAGTGCCCGCCACGGAGACGGAGCTTAAGGAATTAAAGCTTCAGCGCCATTGCAACGGTGGGGATGAGCAATGCAACAGCGGGAAGCGATGGCGTTGTCTCGCCGGCGGCGATGGTCCCTGTGTGTGGTACTCGACCGACGAGAGTTGCTAACTCTTCCAGCAATACGGAAACACCGATTATGCGAGCGTTAAAGCGGCTTCTAAATGTTCGCGACTTATGGTCGATCACGTGCAAAGCCGCCGCGGCTTGGGTTTCGGACGATGCATCAAGCATGGGCGCAGCGCTTGCCTATTACAGTTTATTTTCCATCGCGCCGGTGCTGATCATTGCACTTGCCATCGTAGGGTATGTGTTTGGTCCCGAAGTGGCTCAGCAGCAAGTCCTGTCACAACTCCCGGATCTAGTAGGTACCGGCGGCGCAGCAGCGGTTCGCGACCTCGTTGTGAGCGCCCATTACAGCAATCAAAGCGGGATCGCGGCGCTCATCGGCGTCATCACCCTTATCGTCGGGGCGACCAGCGTATTCCAGGAGTTGCAACTAGCTCTCGAGAAGATATGGAAGACTCCGGAGATCACTCGTAGGGTTGTCTGGTGGCGGTTCATCCGCGGGCGGGTGCTTTCTCTCGGCTTGGTGTTGGGGATCGGCTTCTTGCTGTTGGTCTCCTTGGTGGCGAGCGCGGCGCTCAGTGCCGCGAGCCATTGGCTGGGCGGCTTCCTTACGGCTCCTCTGTATCTCGCGTACTGGCTTAATTTCATCGTGAGCTTCGGGATGACCGCTCTCCTCTTCGCCATGATTTTCAAGTTCACGCCGCGCGAACGCATTCCGTGGAGTGATGTTTGGGTGGGGGCCATTTTTACCACGGTGTTTTTTACGGTGGGGAAAACGCTGATCGGCATTTATATAGGTAAGAGCACATTTAGCTCGGCCTATGGCGCCGCCGGTTCACTTATCGTGCTGTTGCTTTGGGTTTATTACTCGGCGCAAATATTCTTATTTGGCGCAGAGTTTACCTGCGCGTTTGCGTACGCTCGAGGCTCGCGGCGATCCGCAAAGGTGCCCATCGGGAATCAGGCGAATGCCGATCGCCCCAGCGCCTAGCACGACTGATGAGCGGACGTCGGATCTGCGCCAGCTCGCTCGTTCAATGCAACTTTCAGCAGAGTTATCCCTAGCCGCGTGCGCGGAAGGCCTTCGGCGACAGCCCGGTACCGCGCGTAAAAAACCGCGTAAAATACGCCGGGTCGTCGAACCCCAGAAAATAGGCCACTTGCGTGATGGGCATGGCTGTGTATCGAAGCTGACGTTCCGCCTCAACTAGCATGCGCAAGTGAACGAGGGCTATCGGCGCTTGGCCCGTGACGGCCATGCAGGCGCGTCGTAACTGGGACTCGGAAACTCCGATTGCCCGGCAGTACGCCGCGACGGTCGAATGTCGGCGAAAGCTGCGTTCAGTAACTTCCCGGAATTTGGCCACCACTTCTCGCGCGCGAGCATCCGCCGGCGCATGCCCCGTGTCCGGGCGGTGTGCGACGCGATAGACGTTCGCCACGAGCGCGCCCAAGAGTCCGCGCAGGGCGCATTCGCGGCCTAGGGCGGAGCGCTTGAACTCGCGCAGCAACATAGTCGACAGGCGGGAGAGATCGATTGCGGCAAAAGTCGCTCTCGTGAGCGGCACCGCGCTGTGCTCTTGCAAGAACCGATGCAGGTCCGCGGCACGTCCCGCGAGATCCTGGGCAAGTCCGCTGGCAAACGACGCAACCAGGCCTACCGTCGCCACCTCGAAACGAAAGCCATGTACCACGTCCGGCGGCACGACCACGACGCCAGGGCCGCTTATAGTGGTTGAACGATCGTCAAGGCTCGCTTCGACTCCACCGGATTGCACGATCAGTATCTGATGAAGGTCTCGATGTCGGTGCGGCTGAATGGTCCAATCATGCAGCCGGCTGCGCGCAGCAATAGTCTCGACGTGCACGGTTGCTTCATCCGGAGGGCGCAAGGCCTCGCCATACAAAGAAAACGCCGGCACCGGCATAGCCTTGGTGTGCCGGTCTTTTGGAAGTGGCTCGGCCATATCAGAAAAGTACAAGTTTCCGGGCCAGACGTCCATTCCTCGGCGCAACCCAATCCGCGACGCTAGCAGCAAGCGGCATTTGCCGTTGCGGGGGTGGGTGGTCAAAACGCAGGTGGCAATTGTCGGTGCCGGTCCCTCGGGCCTTCTATTGGCGCGGTTGCTCGATCGGGCCGGTATCCGCAGCGTCGTGCTGGAAAGCCGCACGCGCGCCTATGTCGAGGCGCGAATTAGAGCCGGCGTGCTGGAGGAGGGGACCGTTAATCTCCTGCGCGAGGCAGGTGTTTCGTCGCGGCTGGACCAAGACGGCTTGCGGCATGGCGGTTTCGAGCTCGCCTTTGCGAACGGTACTCACCGCATCGACATCGAGGCTCTTACTGGCAAGCATGTGACTGTGTATGGACAGACGGAGATTCAGAAGGATCTTGCCGACGCCCATCTTGCCGCCGGTGCGCAGGTCCAGTACGAAGCTAAGCAAGTCCAGCTGGACCAGCTGACCGGAACTGCCGCGCGGGTGCGCTACCAGGCCTGCGGTGCATGGCAGGAGTTGGAGTGTGATTTCATCGCGGGTTGCGACGGCTTCCATGGAGTGAGTCGTCAATCCATTCCCGTCGAGCGGCTGCGGCAACACGAGCGGATATACCCTTTTGGCTGGCTAGGGCTCCTGGTTGACCTACCGCCGGTCTCGAAAGAACTCGTATATGCGAATCACGAGCGCGGCTTTGCGCTGTGCAGCATGCGCTCCGCCACCCGTAGCCGCTACTACATCCAATGCTCCGTCGAGGACCAAGTCACGGATTGGCCGGACAGTCGATTTTGGGATGAAATTCGTATGCGGTTGCCCGAGCCCTATGCGGCTCGAATGGCTATCGGTCCCGCCATCGAAAAAAGCATCGCGCCTCTGCGAAGTTTTGTGACTGAGCCGATGCGCTACGGCCGCCTTTTTCTGGTTGGCGACGCGGCTCACATCGTGCCCCCAACCGGCGCCAAGGGCCTTAATCTTGCTGCTGCCGACGTTCGCGTGCTGTACGAGGGGCTTGCCGAGTTCTACGCTTCCGGCAGTCAAGCACTGCTCGACGAATATTCGTCCCGCGCGCTGGCGCGAGTATGGAACGCAACGCGCTTTTCCTGGTGGTTCACGGCGCTGACGCACAAGTTTTCGGACGACGCCTTCGCCCATCGACTGCAATTAGCGGAGCTCGACAATCTAAGACATTCGACCGCGGCGTCGCAGGCGTTCGCCGAGAACTATGTGGGTCAACTCTGAATGCGCAGCCCATCGTCGCGCCGCGGCACATTCGGCCGATGGTTGACTGCACCGAAATGGACTCGCTGACGTTCTTCGACTTAAGGAGGCGGGCATATGGGTGATTTATCGCTCACGATTGACAGCGGCGTTGCGACGATGGCCATACAGTGTCCCGCCACGAATAACGCCATCGACATTGCCATTATTCGAGCGATGCACACTGCACTTGATAGAATTCAGAAAGCCGGCAGCGGCGTGCGAGCCGTAGTCATTACCGGCAGCAACGGTGTCTTTTGCAGTGGGCTGGATCTTCGCTCGGTCGCTATTGAAAGCAAGAAAAGCCGGCAACTCGTGCATTCCCGGATGCGCAGCTTCATGGACCCGTTGATCCTGCGGCTGAGCAGCTTTCGGTTTCCCATCGTCACCGCCGTCAACGGTGCCGCGGTAGGTGCGGGCATGAGTCTTGCCCTTGCCAGCGATATCATCGTCTGCGGTGAAAACGCCTATTTTCTTCCATCTTTTGTACGCCTCGGATTGGTGCCCGATGCGGGCATCACGTTCTTTTTGGCGAGGCGTATCGGCGGCGGACGCGCGCTTTCGACTTTGATGCTTGCCGAGAAAATACACGCAGCAGTGGCCCTGAACTGGGGTCTCGTCTATGCCGTCGTGCCGACCGCCGACGTGTTGACCCGCGCCCAGTCCGTCGCACACTGCCTGTCGTGCGGTCCATGCGGAGTGCTTGGGCAAATCCGCGCGCTGCACGCATCGACTTTTGAGAACTCCTTGCGTCAACAGCTCAACGCTGAACGCAGCGCGCAGGAGATGACGCAGGACACTCATGAATGCGTGGAAGGCGTGCGGGCGTTCTTCCAAAAAAGGCAGCCCGATTTCTCCAAACATTGAAGGTGATTGCGGTAGCCACGTTCACTCGTCTTTGCGACCATGTGCCGACTTGTCATAGGCGGCAAGTCCGGGCTTATAGGCCTTATCGTCGATGAACTGCTTGATGCCTTGCTTGCGACCTTCGTTATCATAAAAGTTCGCCGCTTCCTGTGCCCGGACCAGGAAATCTTCGGCGTTGTCATAGGTCATCTCGCCGACGCGGCGTATGGCATCTTTGGTGGCTTTCAGTGCGACCGGATTCTTTTTCAGCAATGTGCGCGCGACCTCTTCTACCCGATCCTTGAGTTTCTCGAGCGGCAATGCCTCGTTGACCAAGCCCCACTCTGCCGCCGTGCGGCCATCGATGTTTTCGCCCATGAGCGAGTGATACATCGCTCTTCGAAACGACAGCAGCTCGCGCGCAACTTTCGTCGCGCCTCCGCCCGGCAAGATGCCCCAATTGATCTCGGACAAACCGAACTGTGCTTCATGTGCTGCGAATGCGAGATCGCAGGCGAATAGAGGACCGTAGCCGCCGCCGAAGCACCAGCCGTTGACCATCGCTATCGTGGGTTTTTGATACCAACGCAAGCGGCGCCACCAACCGTAGGATTCTCGCTGCGCAGCGCGGATGGCTCCCAGTCCTTGCTGTTCGACCTCGCGAAAATATTCTTTCAGGTCCATGCCTGCCGACCATGCAGTGCCTTCGCCGGTTAGAACCAGAACGCCGACGTCGGGGCTATGCTCCAATTCGTCGAGCACTCGAGACATCTGGCGATTGAGTTTAGGGCTCATGCAATTGCGCTTCTCCGGGCGATTAAATTTCACCCAGGCGATACGATCGATGAGGCTGTAGGAAACGGTATCTGCTTCTGCTCGCTCCGCAGCGGCGGTGTTCGCACTATTCATCGTGAATCCTCGTCGCTATCAGAAGGGGAAGTGTCCGTCTTGCGTCTCGATGGTGATCCAGCGCAGTTCCGTGAACTGATCGATGCCCGCCTTTCCGCCAAAGCGGCCGTAGCCAGAGGCGCCCACGCCGCCGAAGGGCATCTGTGCCTCGTCGTGCACGGTTGGGCCGTTGATATGGCACATGCCGGAACGTATCTGTCGGGCGACGCGCAGACCGCGAGCCGTATCACGCGTAAAGACGGCGGCTGAGAGACCATATTCACTGTCATTGGCGAGCCGTATGGCGTCGGCTTCATCTTTGGCGCGAATAATTCCTACCACGGGACCGAAGCTTTCATCCCTATAAATTTTCATGTCGGCGGTGACCCCATCGATCACCGTCGCCGGCATCAAGACACTGTCGGATTTGCCGCCGGCGATGACGGCCGCGCCCTTGGCCGCGGCGTCCGCGATCAAGGAATTTACGTGCAGCACTGTTTTACGGTCGACCACGGCGCCCAAGGGCGTTTTACCTTCGCGTGGATCGCCGACGCTGAGCGATTGCGCCTTTGCGGAAAAGCGCTTGACGAATTCTGCGGCCACGGCGTCGACCACGATGATGCGTTCGGTGGACATGCATATCTGACCCTGGTTCATGAATGCGCCAAAAGCTGCGGCCTTGACTGCTTCGTCAAGGTCGGCGTCCGCCAATACGATGAACGGAGCTTTGCCTCCTAGCTCGAGGAGGCAGGGCTTCAAATGTTCGGCGGCGCGCTTGGCGATGATGCGTCCGACCGCTGTCGAACCCGTGAAATTGATTCGCTTGATTGCCGGGTGATCGATCAGTGCGCCCACGACGTCGGCCGCGTCTTTTGGGGCATTTGTCACCAGATTGACGACCCCGGCCGGAAATCCAGCGTCTCGGAATGCCTCGATAATCAACTCGTGGGTGCGCGGACAGATTTCCGATGCCTTTAAGATCACTGCATTGCCGCAGGCGAGGGGTACCGCGATGGCACGCACCCCAAGGATAATGGGAGCATTCCAGGGCGCGATGCCCAGGATGACCCCGACCGGTTCGCGCAACGCCAGGGCCAAACAACCAGGTCTATCTGAGGGGATTACTTCGCCCGTGATTTGGGTGGTGAGGGCGGCCGCCTCGCGAACAATCGCCACCCCGAGCATAAGATTGAACATGGCCCAGGCCGCTGTCGCGCCGGTCTCCGACATCATTGCGCGTACGAACTCGTCCTTGCGCGCTTCCAATGCAATGGCTGCATTCGTCAGGGCGACACGGCGCGCATTGGGTCCTATCGAGGACCACGCGGCGAAGCCAGTTGCGGCCGCAGCGGCGATCGCAGAGACCTGCGCGACGCTCATTGCGGGTGCTTTGCTAGCTGTTTCATTCGTCATCGGATTGATGCGCTCGAATTCCATCTGTCCCCCCGTCGATTGTCTTAGCGGTTTCTTGGCGATAGCTATATAATATAGCAATCTGCATGAATACTACAAACTGATGCTCAAGGCGGCGGCCGAAATGATCGATCCTTTAAATAGATATCCGGGATATTTACTGCGACGCGCCTCTTTGGCCGCCATGGTGGCACTCGCCACACGCTTGGCACCCTTGGACCTTCGGCCAGGCGAAGCTACGGTGTTGACCGTCATCGAAGCGAATCCTAACTCCACGCAGAGCGATATCGGCCGGTTACTTGAGATCGCCAGGGCCAACATGGCGCCGCTGGTGTCGCGGCTGGCGAGCCGGGAACTGATCGAGCGGCAGCCGGTCGATCGGCGTTCGCATGGACTCGTTCTCACACGCAGCGGGCGAAGCCTAGTGGCGAGAATCAAGGCCGCTTTCGCGGCCCACGAGCAGACGCTTCTGGAGAAGATTCCTGCTTCGCACCGCAACGCGTTTATCTCAGGGCTCCAGGCACTAGCGGAGAAGACTAGTAATGGAAATTAAAGCCTGCTCCGAAAGTCCGCGGCGGACCGTCGATGCCGACGACGAACTGCGGCGCGAATGCCGAATACGTCGCGGAACGGTATTCTCGGTCGAAGGCGTTCTTTACCCAAGCGTAGAACTCCCAACCCGCAAGCCGGCCGCTGCCGTCAGGATGATAGGTCGCTCGGAAATTCGTCACGGCCCGCCCCGGGGTAATAAGGGTTGTGGTATTTAATGCATCGCCGTTTTGTGCACCGATATACGACCAATCCGCACGTAGGTCGGTCGCTCCAAAGGTGGCCATGGGCACGGTCCACTGGCCGCCGATGCTGGTGGTCATTTTGGGCGTGAAGGGAAGCTTCGAGCCTACCGTCACGCCGGCAGTTCCCGGAGCCACCTCGGTAATCTCTGTATGAGTGTAGCCGGCGCTGGCGTTGAACAGCAGGTACTGCGCGGGGCGGAAGTTGAATTCCAGTTCGGCGCCGTAAATATGCGAGGCGCCTGCATTGACGAAGGCATGCTGGCCCGGCGGCCCCTTTTCGGGGGTAATCTGTAATTGTTGATCCGTGTAGTCGCTGTAGAACACCGCCCCGTTCAGGGTGAGGCGATCGTCGAGCCAATTCGTCTTCGCGCCGAGTTCGTAGGACTTCACCTTTTCCGGTGCGACCGCTCGGGAACCGCCTTGGGCCGTGAAAGTTCCGTTGTTGAACGCGCCGCTCTTGAATCCCTGCGAAACCGACGCGTACAACAGCGCCTGCTTGGCCACATGGTACTCGACACCCACGCGAGGCGTGAAGGCGTTCCAGCTATTCTCGGCATTAGTGAACTCCGCTGGTGCACCCACCTGGGTGTAGTAGAAAGTCTTGCGATCATAACTGTAGCGCACACCCGCGGAGGCACTGAACTCGTCGGTGAAATGGTAGGTGCCGTTGCCGTAGGCCGCTGCGCTGACCACGGCATAGTTTGAGTACTGCGCGCCATTGTCTCCGCAACCGCCGGCGGCCGGCTTCTGTGCGGGGTCGTAGCTCAAGCAGGGGAAGGGACCGAATGCTCCGCCTTCGCCGTAAATCGAGAAGTCCTGGGATTCGGTGGCATTTTCCTTGTAGCCGTACAGGCCGGCCTGCCAATCTAGGCGTCCGCCGAACGCCGTGCTGAGGGCTTGAAATTCCTGGCTCTCTTGGTCCTGCCGGATGTGGTCGTAGTTGTTGGAAAACAGCGCAATCGGCGACCCATCGCCGTCGTTCGAATCATTGATCTGCAATGTGCGATAGGCGCTGATTGACTTGAGGGTCACGTCGTTAGCCATCCAGGTCGCCGTGAGATTCGCGCCCCACACTTGCTGATGGTCTTCGCCCGCAAAGTTGCTCTGACTGGTGTTGTATCGGCCGTTCACATAATAGGATGGGTCGTGGCCCAAGACCCGGGTTACGCATTGTTCGTAATTGCAGAAGGGAAATCCGGGGGGGAACGGCGGAATGACCGCACCCGGGGGAATCGGCGGCCCGAACAATCCATCGTTGTAGCTGAGCAGCCGAACTCCTAGCGGCAAATTGTCTTTGACCGAATAGTCGGCCGTTAGATCGACCGTCAGCGCGTCGGAGGCCAGCCAGCGAATTGCGGCGCGCGCAGACACATCGTTCTCGTCGGACAGCGCCTGGGTCGTACAGGTGGTGCAGGAAGAATTGACGATGGGTTTAACATAGCCATCGTGCTTTTTCTGAACCAGCGCCAAAGACGCAAATAGAGTCTCGGAGAGCGGTACGTTGATCTTAAAATGGCTATTGATGGTGGCGTAGTTGCCGCCTTCCACACCGCCGCTCAACGACAGCTTGGCGTTCGGCGCATTGCTGATCAAGTTGATCGCGCCGCCGATGGTGTTTCGGCCGTATAGGGTGCCCTGCGGACCGCGCAGAACTTCCACC